>JAHYIZ010000003.1 GCA_019429405.1 Paracoccaceae bacterium | reverse complement strand
CGCCCCCGCCCGCCGCAGGCGCGATTCCGCTTGCCGTTGGCGCCCCCCCGCCCGCCGCAGGCGCTGGCTTGGCAGCGGCCATGCCTTCGGCCTTTTGCGCCTGATAATCGGACCAGCCGCCGGCATAGACGGTGGCGCGCCCGTCGCCCTCCATCGCAATCGTGGTGGTCGCGACGCGGTCGATGAAATCGCGGTCATGGCTGACCAGCAGCACGGTGCCATCATACTCGCCCAGCACGTCTTGCAAGAGGTCAAGCGTTTCCACGTCAAGATCGTTGGTGGGTTCGTCGAGAATGAGCAGGTTCGAGCTTTTGGCCATGATCCGCGCCAGCAGCAGCCGGGCGCGCTCGCCACCCGAAAGCGAGCCGATCGGGGCGCGGGCCTGGCTTTCGTCGAACAGGAAATCTTTAAGGTAGGCCACCACATGCCGGGGCTGGCCGCGCACCATGACCTGATCGGAGCGGCCCGACACCCGCATGTCGGGGTCGTTCACAAGCCCGTCCCAGAGCGACATCGAGAAATCGAGCGTGGCGCGGGCCTGATCGAACACCGCGATTTCAAGGTTGGTACCGTGGCTGACGGTGCCTGCGTCGGGCGCCAGCTCGCCGGTGAGCATTTTCAACAGCGTGGTCTTGCCAACACCGTTGGGGCCGACAAAGGCGATGCGGTCACCGCGCAGCACGCGCAGATCGAAGTTCTTGACCAGCTGCCTGCCGTCATAAGACTTGGCCAGACCGCGCGCCTCGATCACCTTCTTGCCCGAGGTGGCGCCCGCATCGAGCGCCATTTCGGCGGTGCCCTGGCGGCGGATCATGGCGCTGCGTTCAGCGCGCAGCGCGGCCAGCGCGCGCACGCGGCCCTGATTGCGCTTGCGCCGGGCCGATATGCCCTCCACCGCCCAGCGCGCTTCGGCCTTGATCTTGCGTTCGAGCTTGTGGCGGGCCTCGTCTTCCTCGGCCCAGACGGTATCGCGCCAATCCTCAAAGCCATCGAAGCCGCGTTCAAGCCGGCGCACCTGACCGCGATCGATCCAGAGCGTGCCGCGCGTGAGCCTGCGCAAAAAGGTGCGGTCGTGGCTGATCAGCACGAAGGCGGCGCGGGTTTGGGCCAGTTCGGCCTCAAGCCAGCCGATCGCCTGAATGTCGAGGTGGTTGGTGGGCTCATCGAGCAACATCAGGTCGGGCGCCTCGGCCAACAATTTGGCCAGGGCCGCGCGCCGCCGCTCGCCGCCCGAGGCAGTGGCGACCGGGGCGGTGGGGTCAAAATGCAGCCCCTCGGCCACCATCGCCACGCGGTAGGCCTGATCGTCGCCCAAGCCAGAGGCGGCAAAATCGCCCAGCGTCGAGAAGGCTGACAGGTCGGGTTCCTGCTCCATATAGCCGACATGCACGCCCGGGGGCACCACGCGCGACCCTGCGTCGGGTTCGACCAGCCCGGCCATGACTTTCATCAGGGTCGATTTGCCCGAACCGTTGCGCCCCACGAGCGCAAGCCGGTCGCCCGGCTGCACCGCAAGGTCGAGATCCGCGAAGAGCGGGTTACCGCCAAAGCCGAGGCCGATGCGGGAGAGTTGCAAAAGGGGTGCGCGTGCCATGTGCGGGGGCTAGCGGGCGGCGGGCGAAACGTCAACCGGGCGTGGCAGCGGCAAAGGCGGGGGGCGGTCTGCCCCCCGTGCCCCCCGAGGATATTTCGCCAAGGCAAATTGCAGCTAAGCCGGGCGCAAGCCGGGGTCAGGCGGGCACGCTTTCAGGCGCATCGGCTGCCAGCGCGCGCAAAAGGCGGGCGCGGGCGGGTGGGATGGCCGCAATTTCGACGCCGGTAAAGACGTGCAGCGTGTTCATCTCGCGGTCGATCACCGCGTGGTCGCAAACCCAGCCGCCCATCGCAAGGTAGCTGCGCAGAAGCGGCGGAATTTGCGGTGGGGGCGGCGCGACGCGGGCCGGGTGCGCTGGCGTGGCGAAGTGCAGGAGCTCCGGCGCTTTCGGCGCAGGCATCCAGCGGTCGGGGGCGAGGTGGTGGGCGGCGAGATGGGCAAAGGCCGGCAGGTAGGGGGTGGGGTCGGTGCCCGCAAAGGACGAAGCACCGAACAGCATCGCCACACCGCGCGCATCGACCAGCCGCGTCAGCGCGCCCCAGGCAAGGCGCAGGATGTCGGGGTCGGGGCTACCGGGACGGATGCAGAAGCGGCCGACCTCAAGCAGCGGCCCCGGATAGCGGGCGAGCCGCGCAAGGTCGTAGAACTGTGCTGCGTAACTTGTGGCAACCGCGCCGCCGCTGGCGAGCGGCAGCAGGCGGCAGCAGGCCAGCAGCGCACCGCCGGGGGCTGCCTCTTCGACCAGCAAATGCAGGCAACGGGCGTCAAAGGCGTCTTCGTCGCGCCCCTCGGTGGCCGCCGCCCCTTGCCCCGCCGCGCGGAACGCGCGCCAGCGCAGCGCCTGCGCGCGCGCGAGGTCGGGCGCAGTTTGGGCAAGGCGCGCAATCAGGCGGCCCTTGCGGAGTGGCTGCATCGGCTGACCCTTACCTCTGGTGACAACGCGGACGCGCCCTATATTCAGCGGGCGCGCGCTGCTGGCAAGCTATGCCAGCGCGGCCGCAAGGGAAAGGAGGCGCGATGACCCAAACACCCAAAGACCGCGACAGCGCGTGGCGCGCAAAGCTTTCGCCGCTGGCCTATGCCGTCACCCGGCAGGCCGCGACCGAGCCGCCGTTCAGCCATGCGGGCTTTGCCCCCGGCGCCGGCACCTTTGCCTGCGTGTGTTGCGGGGCGCCGCTCTTTGCTGCTGACGCCAAGTTCGAATCGGGTTGTGGCTGGCCCGCGTTCAGCGCGCCGCTGCCCGATGCGCCGGTGCACGAGATGCGCGACACCAGCCACGGCATGATCCGCACCGAGGTGCGCTGCGCCGCATGTGCGGCACACCTGGGCCATGTCTTCGACGACGGGCCGGGGCCCACGGGGTTGCGCTATTGCATTAACGGCGTGGCGCTTGATTTCAAGCCTGACAAGGGCTGAGGCTGCGGTGCTTTGAAGACCGGCTAGTTGAAGAACTGCCCCGGCGCAAAGTTGCCGATATTGCCCATCATCTGGCGAATGAAGCTGACGCCCTTGATGTTGCTGTCGGTGACGCGGCGCGACAGGGTGACGACCTCGCCCTTTTCAAGCCCGAAACGCTCGACATTGCTGACGACGCCGCGCGCAGTGAAGCTGATTGCCACGACCTGCCGCTCGATCTCTTGCGGGGCGAAGGGGCCAAGGTGTTTCCAGCGGCTGCCGACGTAATACCACGCCGAGCCTTGCAGCAGGCCTTCGGCCGAAGGCCGCCCGACCGCCGCAGCGGCCTCGTCGCGCGTGGTCTTGCCGACCACGATCTTGGCGAGGTCTTCGTCGGTCGGCACATAGCCGTGGTTGCGATACACCGCGGCACAACCCGCAGAAAGCACGAGCGCTGCCAGTGCAAGGACCAGCGCGCCGCGCCGTGTCACGGAACCGTTGCTCACCCCGAACCCCCTCTTGCCTTGCGGCGCCAAGCCTTTTATCCCGATTACATCAGTCGCGCCCTGCCCTCAAGGACGCAGTGACCGAATATCGGCGCGAGGGCCATGCGGGGGGCGTGAAACCCTCGGCAGGGCCCGTTGTCTGCTCTTGTCGCTAAGGAAATGCCGATGCCCGACCTGCCGCCGCCCTTTACCCACCCGCTGCGCCCGGCGGATCTGGCGCAGCGCAAGCCCACGCGCTTTGTGCTTGCCCCCGATGCCGAAGCGCGCGCGCTGATCGCCGCATGGGCGGGCGTTGTCACGCTGGCGCGCTTGCGCTTTGTCGGTACGCTGACGCCGCGCGGACGGCGAGACTGGCAGCTTGAGGCCGAGCTTGACGCCGAAGTGGTGCAGGCCTGCGTGGTAACGCTGGCCCCGGTCACCACCCGGTTGAAAGAGCCGGTCGAGCGGCGCTGGCTGGCCGACTTGCCCGAACCCGCCGCTGATGAGGCCGAGATCCCCGAGGATGTCAGCGCCGAACCCTTGCCCGAGGTGATCGACCTTGGCATGGTGATGCTGGAAGCGCTGGAGCTGGCACTGCCGCTTTATCCGCGCGCGCCGGGGGCCGAATTCGGCGCCGTCGAGGCAACCGACTCGGGCCTTGCGCCGATGCGTGACGATGCCCTGCGCCCCTTTGCCGGACTGGCGCAGTTGCTGAAAGGCAGTTCCGACGAGACCGACGAGCGCTGAGGCGGCGACGGGGCCCAAGAAAGGGCTTGCGCCCGCAAAGAATCCCGCTATTTTCCCGGCTTCGTTCAGAGATTGGGTTCGCACTTGCGCCGCCCCGCGGCGCTGTTGTTGATACCCAAGTAAATACAGGGCCATGGGCCCCCGAAAGCCGAGGTTGAGACATGGCCGTCCCACAGAACCGCACCACCCGTTCGCGCCGCGACATGCGCCGCTCGCATGATGCGCTGGTTGCAGCAAACCCCGCCGAGTGCCCGAACTGTGGCGAACTCAAGCGTCCGCACCACGTTTGCGGTGCCTGCGGCCACTATGACTCGCGCGAAGTGATCGCCCAGACTGCCGTCGAATCCGACGACGACGCGGCGTAAGCCGCGCGGGCCCGGTAGGCCATGCCTGCAATGCAGGAACCCACAACCGTCGCTGTCGCGCCTTCAGGGGCGGGCAGCGTCGTCATTTCGGTCGATGCGATGGGCGGCGACCTTGGCCCCGCCCAAGTGATTGCGGGGGTGGCCCTGGCGGCCGCCGGCCTGCCTTCGGCACATTTCATCGTGCATGGACCCGAGGCGGAACTGGCGCCGATTCTGGCGCGCCATCCTGACCTTGCCGGGCGCGTCACGCTGCGCCACGCCGCCGAGGTGGTGACCATGCATGACAAACCGAGCCAGGTCATGCGCTCGGGTCAGGCAACCTCGATGTGGTCGGCGATCGAATCGGTGCGCGCAGGCGAGGCGCCGGTTGCGGTCTCGTGCGGCAATACCGGCGCGCTGATGGCGGTGGCGATGATTCGCCTGCGTCGCCTGCCCGGCGTCAACCGCCCGGCCATCGCCTGCCTGTGGCCCTCGCGCAACCCGGCGGGCTACAATGTCATGCTCGATGTCGGCGCCGATATCAAAGCCGAGGCGGCGGACCTGCTGCAATATGCCATGATGGGCGCCTCTTACGCGCGCAACGGGCTTGGGCTGGCGCGGCCCAGGGTGGGGCTGCTGAATGTCGGCACCGAAGAGCACAAGGGCCACGCCGAGCTGAAAGCCGCCGCCGAACTGCTGGCGGGTTCCGCCGAAGCGGGCAGCTTTGAATATGTGGGGTTTGTCGAAGGCGGCGATCTGCCCTCGGACCGGGTCGATGTGATCGTGACCGATGGATTCACCGGCAACATCGCGCTGAAAACCGGCGAGGGCACGGCCAAGCTGATCAGCGCGCTGACGCGCGAAACGCTGAATTCCGGCTGGCTGGCGCGGCTTGGCGGGCTGATGAGCCTTGGCGCGCTGCGGCGCTTGCAGGCGCGCATCGACCCGCGGCAGGTCAACGGCGGGGTTTTTCTGGGGCTAAACGGCACCGTGGTGAAATCGCACGGTTCGGCCGATGCCACCGGCGTTGCCGCAGCGCTGCGGCTGGCCTGCCAACTGGCGCAAAGCGGCTTTCGTGAACGCATCGCGGCACGGGTTGCCCTTGCGTCACAGAGCAGGCAGGATGGCGCCAAGGGCAAGGTGGGGAGCGAGACTGCGACATGACCATCAGGGCCGTTGTGCGCGGCGTCGGGCACTATCTGCCCGCCCGCGTCATGGAAAATACCGAGTTTGAGGCGCATCTGGAAACCTCGGATGAGTGGATTCGCACCCGTTCGGGCATCGAGCGGCGCCATATCGCCGCCGAGGGTGAAACCACGTCGCAGATGGCCACCCGTGCCGCCGAGGCCGCATTGCGCGATGCGGGCATCGCCGCCGAAGCGCTCGATGCGATCATCGTCGCTACCTCGACCCCCGATCTGACCTTTCCGTCGGTTGCGACCATGGTGCAGGCCGGCGTCGGCAACACCACCGGCTTTGCCTTCGACGTGCAGGCGGTCTGTGCCGGATTCGTCTTCGCGCTCGCCAATGCCAACGCCCTGATTCTTTCGGGACAGGCGGCGCGGGTGCTGGTGATCGGCGCCGAAACCTTCAGCCGCATTCTTGACTGGAACGACCGCGCCACCTGCGTGCTGTTTGGCGATGGCGCGGGCGCGCTGGTGCTGGAGGCCGAAGCGGCGGGCGGCACCGCGGCCGACCGGGGCATTCTGGCCACCGATCTGCACAGCGACGGGCGCCACCGCGATTTGCTGTATGTCGACGGAGGCCCCTCGGCCACCGGCACGGCCGGGCATCTGCGCATGCAGGGCAACGCGGTGTTCCGCCATGCCATTGAAAAGCTTGCCGCTACCGCCGAAGCCGCACTGGAAAAGGCGGGGCTGACCGAGGGCGACATCGACTGGATCGTGCCACATCAGGCCAATATCCGCATCATAGAAGGCACCGCCAAGCGCATGCAGGTGTCGATGGATCATGTGGTGGTCACGGTGCAGGACCACGGCAACACCTCTGCCGCCTCGATCCCGCTGGCGCTTTCGGTGGGCCGTGACCGGGGCCAGATCAAGCGTGGCGATCTGATCGTGACCGAGGCGATTGGCGGCGGGCTGACCTGGGGCGCGGTGGTGTTGCGCTGGTAAGCGGGCTTCAACGCCCGCCGGCAAGCCATTGATATTGACTCGGGTTTTCAAAACGACCATCCTGCCTGAAACGAGCCTTGGGGAGTGTGAAGGCATGACTGGCAAGACCCTGACCCGCATGGACCTGTCCGAAGCCGTATTTCGCGAGGTCGGACTGTCGCGCAACGAATGCGCGCAACTGGTCGAGAGCGTCCTGACGCGCATTTCCGATGCGCTGGTGGCGGGCGAAACCGTCAAGATCTCATCCTTCGGCACATTCTCGGTGCGCGACAAGACCTCGCGCATGGGCCGCAACCCCAAGACCGGCGAAGAGGTTCCGATCAGCCCGCGCCGGGTGCTTTCGTTCCGCCCCTCGCATCTGATGAAAGACCGCGTGGCGGCCGGGAACAAAGGCTGAGCGGGGGGCCGCGCGCCATGACGAAAGCGGCCGATGCCTTCCGAACGATCTCTGAGGTGGCAGAGGCGCTTGGCACGCCCGCGCATGTGCTGCGCTTCTGGGAAAGCAAGTTTTCGCAGGTCAAACCGGTGAAACTGGCCGGAGGGCGGCGCTATTATCGGCCCTCGGATCTTGCCTTGCTGGCCGGGATCAAGGTGCTTTTGCATGAGCGCGGGGTGAGCATTCGCGGCGTGCAAAAGATCCTGCGCGAAGACGGCGTCAAGCATGTGGCGGCACAGGCGAACCTGCAACCGGGCGACACCGCGCAGGCCGCACCCGATGCCGCGGCGCCCGTTGCCGCAAAGCTGCCGCGAAAGCCGGCGATCGTGCGGCGTGCCGAGGTTGCAGCCCCCGCCGCGCCGCAAGCCCCCGCGCCGCAAGCCCCCTCGCTCGTCGAAACCAGCGCGGCGCCGGAACCTGAAGCGGCAACTTCTGCCGCCAACACGCTTGCCGGGCTTGCGCCGATGCTGTTCGAGGCGCTGCCCGAACAGCCCGCCGCGCCGGCCCCGCGCCCGATGCCGGCCCCCAAGGTCACTGCCGTCACGCTCTGGCGCGAACGGCTGCACACCCTCGCCGCCCCTGCCGACACGGCGGTTCTGGCGCAGTTGAACGCGCGGGCGGTGGCGCTGCGCACCCGCTTGGCGGTCTTGGCACAAAGCTGACCGGCGCGATGCGTTTTGTCGCTTGCCCCCGGCGCCGACTTCGCACTATATGCGCCTCGTCGGGCCGTGGCGCAGCCTGGTTAGCGCGTCCGTCTGGGGGGCGGAAGGTCGAGAGTTCAAATCTCTCCGGCCCGACCATTACCCAAAACGCCCATCGCCCTTACCGGCGGTGGGCGTTGGCTTTTCTGGGACCACGACTGGAAAGCGGCCAGTCAGAGGGGGGCGCGCAATGACCACAGGGGTGCTGCCGGACCACGCCTTGCGCGCGATGATCGCGCGCGGCGAAATTGCCGCCGACCTGCCCGTTTTGCCGGAACAGTTGCAGCCCGCCAGCCTCGATCTGCGGCTGGGCAGCGTGGCCTACCGGGTGCGCGCCTCGTTTCTGCCGGGCAAGGGCAACCGCGTAGCAAACCGCCTGCCCGAGTTTGAAATGCACCGCATGGACCTTGCGCCGGGCGCGGTGCTGGAAAAGGGCTGCGTCTACCTTGTGCCCTTGATGGAGCGCCTCGCCCTGCCCGCCGCGATCACCGCCGTTGCCAATGCCAAAAGCTCGACCGGGCGGCTTGATCTGCTGACCCGCCTTGTCACCGATGACGGCGCCGAGTTCGACCGCATCGCGCCCGGCTACAACGGCCCGCTTTACGCCGAAATCTGCCCGCGCTCGTTCTCGGTACTGGTGCGCCCCGGCATGCGCTTGAACCAGGTCCGCTTTCGCGCGGGCCAGGCGGTGCTGACCGACGCCGAGTTGGCCCGCCTGCATGCCGAAGAGCCTTTGGTGAGCGGAACCCCGCTGATCGACGGCGGCCTTGGCTTTTCGGTCGATCTGCGCCCCGAAACCGGCGACCTTCTGGGCTACCGCGCCAAGCCACATACCGGCGTGATCGACCTTGATCGCGTCGCCTTTTACCCCGCGAGCGAGTTCTGGGAGGAAATCCGTTCGTCCGACGGGCGCATCATCCTCGACCCCGGCGCCTTCTACATTCTGGTCAGCCGCGAGGCGGTCACGATCCCGCCCGACCATGCCGCCGAGATGGCACCTTACCTTGCGATGGTGGGTGAATTCCGGGTGCATTACGCGGGCTTTTTCGACCCCGGCTTTGGCCACGGCGCGGCGGGCGGCCACGGGTCGCGCGGGGTGTTGGAGGTGCGCTGCCACGAAGCGCCCTTTGTGCTCGAACACGCGCAGGTGGTCGGACGGCTGGTCTATGAGCGTATGGCGGCAGCACCCGAGCGGCTTTATGGCGCCGGCATCGCCTCGAATTATCAGGGTCAGGGGCTGAAGCTGGCCAAGCATTTTCGCGCAGGCTGAAACAGCGCAGCACCCGGCACAGCGGGTGTGTCGGGTGCAGCGTTCTGCTGCCGAAATGGATGAATGCGGTGTGCGAAGTTAGTCGGCGGGGCGAACCAGTGCGCTCAGCAAGCTGCGCTTGGGTTCTGCCTGCCCCGGCGCGCGGGTAAGTTCGGCCGCGATCACCTCTGCCAGTCGCGCGGTCACCACCAGCTTCGGCGTCAGCCCACGGGCTTCCTCGGCCAGGGCGCGCTCGCCCCCTGCGGCGGGCATGTCGGCCGCCACTTCGCGCGGGCCATCAATGATTGCACCGGTGCGCGCGTCGCGCAGCGTCAGGAGGAACTTCATCGCATAGGTGCCGCCCACCGAATAGCGGGCCTTTTCGGTCAGCCCGTGGAATCGCGTTACCTCGACTTCAAGCTGCACCGGGGTGCCCGATGTCATCGCCGCTGTGCCCTGCGCCAGCGCAGTGTCAAAGATCGACTTGACTTGCGCGTAGCGGTCGCCACGCGCATCGCCGCGCCAGACGATATCGGCGATCGGATAGTAAAGGTTCGCCTCGGACACTTTCAGCGTTTCGGGCACCCGAACGGTGATCCCCATGATCGCGTAACGGGGCGCGGTGGCTACGGCAAGCGGCTGACTGGCGGCTCCAAGCGCTGCCGGTTCGGTGGTGCTGCGCGATACGGGTTCAAGTGTTGCGCAGCCGCCGAGCGCGCCAACCAGCGCAACCGAGGTGAGAAAACGGATGATGGTCATGGCCTGTCCCTGCCCTTTTTGGTCGTTGCACCGTTTTTGCGCAGCGTCTATGTCAAAACCTTGGCAATTATTGTTCAAATCCAAGGATATTGGCGCAGATTCGGAAACGAATTGATCTGTTAGCGCTAACCGTCTATATGAAGCCCAGACCCTGACCATGAGGCCCATATGCCGTTGCACCCGACCATTGCCCGCGTCACCGACCGGATTCGCACCCGTTCCGCTGCCAGCCGTGCCGAATATCTGGCAAAGATCCGGGCAGCGGGGGCGCAAGGCCCGGCGCGCGCGCATCTGAGTTGCGGCAATCAAGCCCACGCCTATGCGGCCATGACCGACGACAAGGGCGCGCTGGCGGCCGCGCGCGGGCCGAACATCGGCATTGTCACCGCCTATAACGACATGCTTTCGGCGCACCAGCCCTATGAGCATTACCCCGAGCTGATCCGTCGCGCAGCGCGCGCCGCAGGGGCCACGGCGCAGGTGGCGGGCGGCGTGCCCGCGATGTGCGATGGCGTTACGCAGGGCCGCGCGGGCATGGAATTGTCGCTGTTCTCGCGGGATGTGATCGCACTTGCCGCCGGGGTGGCGCTCAGCCACAACACCTTCGATTCTGCGGTATTCCTTGGCGTCTGCGACAAGATCGTGCCGGGTCTGGTGATCGCGGCGGCAAGTTTTGGCCACCTTCCGGCAGTGTTCCTGCCCGCAGGGCCGATGACCACCGGCCTGCCGAATGACGAAAAAGCCAAGGTGCGCCAGCAATTCGCCACCGGTGAGGTCGGGCGCGAGGCATTGATGGCGGCGGAAATGGCCAGCTACCATGGCCCCGGCACCTGCACTTTTTACGGCACCGCCAACTCCAACCAGATGCTGATGGAGTTCATGGGGCTGCACCTGCCTGGCGCCAGTTTCGTCAACCCCGGCACGCCCCTGCGCGAGGCGCTGACGCTGGCCGGCGCGCGCCGCGCCGCCGAGATCACCGCGCTTGGCAATGATTACCGCCCGGCAGGCGAATTGCTGGATGAGCGCGCCTTCGTCAACGGTCTGGTCGGCTTGATGGCCACCGGCGGGTCAACCAATCTGGTGCTGCACCTGCCCGCGATGGCGCGCGCGGCGGGCATCATGCTCGATCTGGAAGATTTCGACGCGGTCTCTGATGTGGTGCCCTTGCTGGCCAAGGTTTACCCCAACGGGCTGGCCGACGTGAACCATTTTCACGCGGCAGGGGGCCTGGGGTTTCTGATCGGGCAGCTGCTCGATGGCGGACTTTTGCACCCGGACGCGCGCACGATCGCGGGCGACGGGCTGGCGCTTTACCGCAAGGACCCCAAGCTGATCGACGGCGTGCTGGTCTGGCAAGATGGCCCCGCCGCCAGCCTGAACGAAAAGATCGTGCGCCCCGCCGCCAACCCCTTCGCGGCGACCGGCGGCCTGCGCCAGCTTGCGGGCAACCTTGGGCGCGGCGTCATCAAGGTTTCGTCGGTGCCCGCCGACCGCCAGATAATCGAGGCCCCGGCGCGGGTGTTCGCCAGCCAAGATGCGGTGAAATCGGCGTTCCAGCGCGGCGAGTTCACGCGCGATGTGGTGGTGGTGGTGCGCTTTCAGGGGCCGCGCGCCAACGGCATGCCAGAATTGCACGGGCTGACCCCGGTGCTGTCGGTGCTGCAAGACCGGGGCCTGCGCGTGGCGCTGGTGACCGATGGGCGCATGTCGGGCGCGTCAGGCAAGGTGCCCGCCGCAATTCATGTGTGCCCCGAGGCAACCGAAGGCGGGCCGCTGGCGCGCATTGCCGATGGCGATGTGCTGCGCCTTGATGCAAGCGCGGGGCGGCTCGATTGCCTGACCGAAGGCTTTGCCAGCCGCGCCCCGGCCGTGCCCGATCTTTCGGCCAATGCGCAGGGCGTCGGGCGCGAGCTCTTTGAGGTGTTTCGCCGCAACGTTGGCGCCTCCGATGCCGGGGCTTCGGTCATAATCTGACCCTGCGCGGGGGGGCGCGACAATTAACGTCAGGCGAGGCGTCTTGTTGCAGCGCAAATGCAGGTTTAACCTGCTGCCGATTTCCCCCGGACCTGCGAGGACACCATGAAACTCTTCTCCCCCCTGCGCATCGTCGCCCTTCTGGCGCTCATGCTGCCGTTTTTGCCGATGCAGGCATTCGCACAAACCGCAGCACCTGCAAAATATGTGATGATGATTTCCAGCGGTGCCATGCCGACCGCAGGCATGGGCCTGCATCTGGCCATTACCGCCGCCAAATCCGGCCGTTCTGTCGATATCGTGTTGGCCGCGTCGGGGCTGGATCTGGGGCGCAAGGGCGCGGGCAACGGCCCGATCTTCGGCACCTATGGCGTCGATGGCCCCGCGATGCTGGCGCAGGCGATGGCGGCGGGGGCGCGGGTTTCGACCTGCCGCACCTGCCTGCTCAATCAGGGCATCGACATTGAAGACATGATCGACGGCATCGCCAAGATCAACGCTTTCAACGTGTTCGATCTGGCCGAAGCCGCCGATGTGGTGCTGAGTTTCGGCGCCCCCGACATGGGCACCGGAATCAGCTTTGATGCGACACCGGCCGCCTCCGCCGAACCCGCCTTTGTGGCACCCTCGACCGACCCGAACGCGCCCTGCGACCCGACCACCGACATCGACGGCTGCATGTAGCGGCCGCTTGCGGCGGCGGCGGCCAGATGCGATGATTGCGCTAACCGCGCCGCCGGCACCCCCGGCGGCGTTTTGCACCTGCCGCACGAAAGGACCGCCATGCCCCCCGCCGAGCAAAGCCGCCGCGCCGCCGAAATCTGCGCGCTTGCGCCCGTGGTGCCGGTGCTCGTGGTGCGCGACCTTGCCCATGCGGCCCCCTTGGCGCGCGCGTTGGTGGCAGGCGGGTTGCCAGCACTTGAGGTCACGCTGCGCACGCCTTGCGCGCTTGAGGCGATCCGGGCGATGGCAGAGGTTCCGGGGGGCGTGGTCGGGGCGGGCACGTTGCTGACGCCCGAAGATGTGGCTGCGGCCAAGGCGGCGGGCGCGCAGTTCGGCGTTTCACCGGGCGCGACCGAGCGCATTTTGCGTGCCTGCGAAGAGCTCGGCCTGCCATTGCTGCCCGGTGCGGCCACCGCCTCAGAGGTGATGGCGCTGCTCGAACGGGGCTACAGCGTGCAGAAATTCTTTCCGGCCGAAGCTATCGGCGGCGCTGCGGCGGTCAGGGCGCTGGGCGGGCCATTGCCGCAGGTGCGGTTCTGCCCCACCGGCGGTATCGGGCTAGCATCGGCGCCGAACTATCTGAGGCTGGCCAATGTTCTCTGTGTCGGCGGCAGCTGGGTCGCGCCCGACGCGCTGGTGGCAGCAGGCGACTGGGCCGGTATCACCCGCCTTGCCGCCGAGGCCGCCGCCCTGCCCCGCTGACGCGACCTGGGTATTCGCAGCGCACTTTAGCAGGCCGCTGAAAAACGGAATCCGGCATTGCCTGAGGGGGGAACTGTTTCTGGTCCCGACGTCGGTTCCCGGCGATGAGGGTCGCGCCCGAGCCTGGGAGGGCGCCTCATAACGCCGGCCCGGTACGCCACGCTCAAAAGCATCCCTGTCGCCGGTGCGATAGGCGCCATCGCCAGAGCGCCCTTCCGCAGAGAGGGTCGGGCGCGGCCCGGGCTGACACCCGGGCCAGACCTGTGGCTGCGCGGTGAGAAACAGTTTCCGACCTGGGGCGTGACAGGCTGTCGACCGCAGGACTATTTCAGCGCCCTGTTAGCGCCGCGCCCGCCCGGCCCAGCCGCCGCGCCGCCCGCGCGGGCCAGCGGCTGCGGCCAGGCCTTCGCAAAGCACCACGGTCATCGGGTGAACCTCCATCCCGGTGCCATAGGCCGCCAGCACCGCGCGCATCGCCGCCTGCGCATCGACCCCGACCGCAAGGCTGAGCGCCCAATCAAGAAAGATAGAGCGGCACTCGGGCGCCGTGATCCCCTCAATGCGGTAACTTTCACGAATAAGCCCCTTCGGGTCAGCCAGCGCCAGGTCCATCATCGCGCACGCCATCGTTACCCCCGCCCTGCCCCCGCAGCCGCAGCAAGAACCGCATCAACGATGCCCTGCACCGTTTGCGCGGCGGCATCGAGGCGCGCCTTCAGCGCCGTAAGGTCAGGCTCGCCGGTTTCGCGCAGCATGAACGAAACCCCGCCCTCGCCGATTGCCGCCATGTCGAGCGGGCGATCGGTCAAAAGCCTGCCGCCCGCCTGCACGCGCCAGAAAAGCCGGTAGGCGCTGGAAAGCGCCTCGAACGCGGGCTTGCCGATCAGGCCCTCGCGCAACCCGGCGCGCAGTTGTGCCTCGACCCGCCGCGCAGGCGCACCCACCCGCAGCGCAAAGCTTTGTGCCAAAAGCTCGATGTCCTGCAGCCGGCCGGGGCCGATCTTGGCCTCCCAATCGCCGTCGGGGGCCTTCGCGGCAAAGATGCGTGCCCGCATCGCGGCCAGATCAGGCAACACTTGCGCGCCCTGCCCCTTTGCCGCCAGCACCGCGAGCCGCGCCGCCTCGACCTCGGCGGCAAGCTCGGGCGGCCCGGCCAGAACGCGCGCGCGCGTCAGCGCCAGATGCTCCCAGGTCCAGGCCTCGTCCATCTGATAGGCGCAAAAACTCTGCAGCGCAGTTGCCACCGGCCCTTGCCGCCCGGACGGTCGCAGCCGCATATCGACCGCGTAAAGCCGCCCCTCGGCCATTGGCGCCGAAATCGCGGTTAGCAGTGCCTGCGTCAGCCGCGCGTAATAGGGCCGCGTCGCAAGCGGGCGCGGGCCGTCCGAGGCTTCGACCCCAGCCGGGTCATAGATCACGATCAGATCAAGGTCGGATGCCGCGTTGAGCCGTTCGGCACCAAGGCTGCCCATGCCCAGCACCACGGCCCCTCGCCCAGGGCAGGGCCCATGCTTGCGCGCAAATTCAGCCTGCACCTCGGGCCAGAGCGCGGCCAGCGCGGCCCCGGCAAGGTCGGCATATTGGCGCCCGACTTCGGCGGCGTCGATCAGCCCGCGCAAATGGTGCACACCGATGCGAAAGTGCCATTCCTTCACGAAGGATCGCGCGGCGCCGAGCTTCTTTTCATAATCCGGCTGCGCGTCAAAGACCCCGGCCAATGCCTTGTGCAGCGCAGCCAGCCCCGGCCATGGCGCAAAGAAATCGCCCCCGAGCACGGCGTCGAGCACACCCGCATTGCGCGAAAGATACTGCGCAAGGCCGGGTGCGGTGCCGCAAATATCCACGATCAGGTCGATCAGCTGCGGGTTTGCCTCAAACAGCGAAAAGAGTTGCACCCCCGCAGGCAGCCGCGCGAGGAACCCGTCGAACTGTCGCAGCGCCTCATCGGGGTTGGCAGCGCGTGCAAACCGGCGCAGGATCTCGGGCTCGACACGACCAAAGACGGTTGCGGCACGGGCCGAGCGCAGCACCGGGTGGCTGCGCCAGCCGTCGACAATGGCGCGCGCCGCAGGTGTCATCGCGGGCACGGTGCTCGCCTCGGAAGGTGCGAAAAACGCCCCCGTCAGTGCCTCGACGCGCTCAAGACGCGTGCGCAGGCTCTCCTCCCACGCCGCTACGTCGCCCGCGCCCATCATATGGGCGATCCGCGCCATCCCTTCGGGCGTGGCGGGCAAGAGATGGGTCTGCGCATCGTTGACCATCTGCACCCGATGCTCGACCTCGCGATGCGCGCGGTAATGGGCGGTCAGCTCGGTGGCAATCTCGGGCGTGACCCAGCCTTTGGCCGCCAGCGCCGCAAGGCCGCCCACAGTGGTGCGGTCGCGCAGACTGGCGTCACGCCCGCCCGCGATCAGTTGCCGGGTCTGGGTGAAGAACTCGATCTCGCGAATACCGCCCGCGCCCAGCTTCATGTTGTGGCCGGGCAGGCTGATGGCGCCGTGCAGGCCCTTGTGGTCGCGAATGCGCAGACGCATGTCATGCGCATCCTGAATCGCGGCAAAATCGAGGTGGCGGCGCCAGACAAACGGTGTCAGCGCGTTCAGGAACCGCGCACCCGCCGCGATGTCGCCCGCGCAGGGCCGCGCCTTGATGTAGGCTGCGCGCTCCCAGGTGCGGCCCTCGGCCTCGTAATAGGCCTCGGCGGCCGACATCGAGATGCAGACCGGCGTCACCGACGCATCAGGGCGCAAGCGCAGATCGGTGCGGAACACATAGCCCTCAGCCGTCAGATCGCTCAGCATCGCGGCCATCTTGCGGGTGACACGAATGAACGCGGCGCGGGCCTCGTGCACGTCACCCTCGTCAAAGCGGGCATCGTCAAAAAGACAGATGATGTCGATGTCTGACGAGTAGTTCAGCTCGCCGGCGCCCATCTTGCCCATGGCAATCGCAACCATGCCGCCCGCCGTTGCAGCATCGTCTGGCGTCGCGCCGGGCAGCTTGCCGCGCCGGATCTCGTCGCCCACCAGCCGCGTCATCGCAAGTGCCACGGCGCGGTCGGCCAGCGCGGTCAAAGCCCCGGTCACCTGCTCCAGCGACCAGACCCCGCCCAGATCGGCCAGCCCGACCAGCAGCGCCACCCGGCGCTTGGCTTGCCGAAGCGCGGCCCCGAGCGCATCGCTGGCGGCCGCGCCGGGGGCGCTCAGCGCCTCGGCCAGCGCGGCCTCTGGCGCGCCCGTCAGCGCGGCCTCCAGCCATTCCGCCTCGCGCATGACCAGCCCGCCAAGATAGGGGCTGCACCCTGCCGCGCCCGCAATCAGCCCCTGCACCTCGGGCGCCAGCGCGCCAAAGCGCGCCGCAGCATCGGCCCCTCGGTCGGCCTCATGCGCGATCGGCAACCGGGTCAGGCGTGCGGCAAAGCTCATGACGCAAGACTAGTCGGCGGGCGCGCAAGGTCAACGACGGTTTGCATAAATGCTTCAGCTCAAATATCCCCGCCGGAGGCACCTTCGGCGGCGGCAGATGCCTCCGGCGGGGATATTTGGATCTGAAGCAGGAACGGAGCATGAGCAAAAGTCTGGCGCGGGTAAAGGCGGCACTGGCCTTGGCTGGCGTGCGCGCTGAGGTGCTGGAAATGGCCGCCGAAACGCGCACCGCCGAGCAGGCCGCGGCGGCGGCGGGTTGCGCCGTCGATCAGATCGCCAAGTCGATCATCTTTCGCGGCGAGGCCTCGGGCCATGTGGTGCTGTTCGTGACCGCAGGCGGCAACCGTGTCTGCGTCGAAAAAGCCAGCGCTGTGGCCGGGCAGCCGCTGGGAAAGGCGGATGCCGGGCTTGTTCGCGCCGAGACCGGCTTTGCGATTGGCGGCGTTGCCCCGGTCGGCCATCTAGCGCCGGTGCGCACGTTCATCGACCCGCGCCTGACCGATTTCGCGCTGGTCTGGGCCGCAGCCGGCACCCCGCGGCACATCTTTGCCATTGCCCCGACAGACCTCATCCGCGCAAGCGGCGCCACAGTGGCCGATTTCACCGCCTGAAGGGGGCCGGGGGCGCCATGTAAAAAATATTTACATCGGCTCTTGAATGGGGCGGCCAAAGTGCCGATCTTGGCTGCATGTGAACGTGCTTCACATTCCTTTCAACCCTCCGCATGGAGCATGCCGATGTCTGCCTATGTCCACCCCGAAACCTCGCACCCTGCCGCCACCGGCGCGGGCAACTGGTTCCGCCGCACCGAGGCTTGGTTCGACGCCCGTGGTCGTGGCGCCTGGATTGCGCTGATGGTGGTTTCGTTCATCTTTTTCTGGCCGCTCGGCCTTGCCGTGTTGGCTTATCTGATCTGGAGCAAGCGCATGTTCGCACATCATGGCACCCGCCACTGTCACCACCGCCACGCCGACATGCGCATGGGCGGTCTGACCGGAAACGCCGCTTTTGACGCCTACAAGGCCGACACCCTTGCCCGCCTCGAACGCGAGCAGAATGAGTTTGAGGCCTTCCTGCGCCGCCTGCGCGAAAGCCGCGACAAGGCCGAGTTTGACCAGTACCTGTCCGAGCGCGCGCGCGCGGCCGCCGCCGATGCCCCCGCGAACGACCCGGCCGAGCAAGATGCCACCAAGGGTTCTGGCGCGTATTGATGCCGCTCAGGCGCAAAAATACTGGCCCCGCCCGCAAGGTCGGGGCCACGTTCGTGTCAAGGTGCTTGGCGTCGTGGCGACGGTTTGCTAGCCTTCGCGCAAAGCCAGCTGACTGAGCACCGGACCAATGCGCCACACGCCGCCCCTGACACCGCAGTTTTATGTGACCGCGCCGCAGCCCTGCCCCTATCTCAACGGGCCGGTCGAGCGAAAACTGTTCACAGCACTTCAGGGTGACGATGCCGAGCAATTGAACAATGCGCTGTCGCGTCAGGGCTTTCGGCGTTCGCAGAACGTGCTTTATCGCCCCTCTTGCGCCGACTGCGCGGCGTGCCTTTCGGCGCGCATTCGGGTTGCGGATTTCGTTCCCACGCGCGGGCAAAAGCGGGTGCGCAGGCGTACCGACGACCTCGAGCGCACCGCCACCAGCCCCTGGGCCACCGACGAGCAGTTTCAGCTCTTTCGCCGCTACCTCGACAGTCGCCACGCCGATGGCGGCATGGCCGACATGGATATTTTCGAGTTCGCCGCAATGATCGAGGAAACCCCGGTGAAAACGCGCGTGATCGAATACCGCTTGCGCGCGGATGGCACCGATGCGCCGCGCCCGCTGACCGCCGTCAGCCTGACCGATGTTCTCGATGACGGGCTGAGCATGGTCTACAGCTTTTTCGACCCCGCCCGCGAGGCGGATTCGCTGGGCACCTACCTGATCCTCGACCATGTCGAAATCGCACGCCGTGCCCGCCTGCCCTATGTCTACCTTGGCTACTGGGTGCCCGGCAGCCGCAAGATGGGCTACAAAGCCAATTTTGGCGCGCTCGAGATTTACAAGGGCGGCGTCTGGCAGCCGATTGGTGACATCGCCGCGCACAGCGGCGCCACGCACCCGTTGAACATCGACCCGATCGCGGAACAGGTGGCACGGATCGAGCTGCCGCACACCGCCGAAAGCCCGGCAGACTGAATTGCCAAGGCAAAGGGCGTTCACCGGTTTGTCGTGTAAATCTCGCGCCCAATGCAAAAATCTGCCCGCCCCTGCTGGACAGATCAATTCTGCTCTGTATGGTTTCGCCTGACCCTTTAAGGGCGCCGCGCCAACGAGTGTGGCGCCCCCGGTCAAATCGTCAACGGGAGGAGCCCACATGGATCGTCGTTCATTTCTGACCAAAGCTACCGTAGGCGGGGCTGGCGCTGCAGCCGCCGCCACGCTGGCCACGCCTGCGCTTGCGCAAAACCTGCCCAAGGTGACCTGGCGCCTGACCTCGTCGTTCCCGAAATCGCTCGACACCATTTATGGCGCGGCCGAGGTTCTGGCTCGCATGGTTTCAGAAGCCACCGACGGCAACTTTACCATCCAGCCCTTCGCGGCGGGTGAACTGGTGCCCGGCCTGCAAGCCGCCGACGCCGTTGCGGCGGGCACGGTCGAGGCCTGCCACACGGTTGGCTACTATTACTGGGGCAAAGACCCGACCTGGGCGCTGGCCGCTGCGGTGCCGTTCTCGCTGTCGGCGCGTGGCATCAACGCCTGGCACTACCACGGCGGCGGCATCGACCTTTACAACGAGTTTCTGGGCGCGCAGGGCCTCATCGGCTACCCCGGCGGCAACACCGGTGTGCAGATGGGCGGCTGGTTCCGCAAGGAAATCAACACCGTTGCCGACCTTTCGGGGCTGAAGATGCGGATCGGCGGATTTGCCGGCAAAGTCATGGAAAAGCTCGGCGTGGTGCCGCAGCAGATCGCCGGCGGCGACATTTACCCGGCGCTCGAAAAAGGCACGATCGACGCCAGCGAATGGGTCGGCCCCTATGACGACGAAAAGCTCGGCTTTTACAAAGTCGCGCCCTACTACTACTATCCCGGCTGGTGGGAAGGTGGCCCGACCGTCCACTTCATGTTCAACAAGGCGCAGTTTGAAGCGCTGCCTGCGGCCTATCAGTCGCTGCTGCGCACCGCGTGCCAGGCGGTCGATGCGAACATGTTGCAGATGTATGACTACCTGAACCCGGCGGCGCTGAAATCGCTGGTGGGCGCAGGCACGCAGCTGCGCCCGTTCAGCCCGGAAATCCTGCAGGCCTGCTTTACTGCGGCGAACGAAGTTTACGCCGAGATGGAAGCCACCAACCCCGGCTTCAAGAAAATCTGGGGCTCGATCAAGGAGTTCCGCGGCCAGAACTACCTCTGGGCGCAGGTGGCCGAGTACAACTACGACACCTTCATGATGATCCAGCAGCGCAACGGCAATATCTGAGCCGACGCACTGACGACCAGACCGAAGCCCCGCGGAGCGATCCGCGGGGCTTTTCGTATGCCCCCCGAAGCGCGCCACAGGTTTCGCAAAATACGAAAAGACGGTGCTGCAGCTGTTCGTGAATTGGGGTGAATGCGCCCCATTGAAGCCAAAGAAAAACCGGCGACCCTTGGGCCGCCGGCAAGCATGGCACCGAATGGCGCCGAATGGCTCAGTTCGAGGGCGGGGGCAAACCGAAGTTCATACTGCCGCCAAGCCCGCCAAGGCCACCGTCGAGGCCCGGCATGCTGGGAAGGGTGAAGGTCACCGTCGAGGGGTCGACCTGCGGACCCTTGTAATGCATCACCAAGCCGGGGAAGCCGATCACGATGGCGATCATCGCAATCTGGATGAACACGAACGGCACCGCGCCCCAATAGATGTGGCTGGTTTTCACCGGCGCCATGGTCAGACCCGTGACCTTGTCGATATAGGGCACGCGTGCGGCCACAGAGCGCAGATAGAACAACGCAAAGCCGAACGGCGGATGCATGAACGAGGTCTGCATGTTCACGCCAAGGATGATGCCAAACCAGATCAGGTCGATCCCCATCTTTTCGGCAGCGGGCGCCAGCAAGGGCACGATGATGAAGGCCAGCTCAAAGAAATCGAGAAAGAAGGCCAGCAGGAACACCATAAGCGAGATCACGATCAGGAAGCCAAGCTCGCCGCCCGGAAGCGAGGTGAGCAAATGCTCGACCCAGAGATGCCCGTTCACGCCGTAGAACGTCAGCGAGAACACCCGCGCACCAAGAAGGATGAACATCACGAAGGCCGAAAGCCGCGTGGTCGATGCCAGCGCCGAGCGGATCACCTCAAAGCTCAGCCGTTTTTTCGCGCCCGCCAGAACAAGTGCACCCACCGCGCCCATCGCACCGCCTTCGGTCGGCGTCGCGATGCCCAGAAAAATCGTGCCAAGCACCAGAAAGATCAGCGCCAGCGGCGGGATCAGCACAATGATCACCTGCTGTGCCAGCCGCGACATGCGGTTGATCTTCAGCCCCTTGTCCAGAATTGCCACCACATAGATGACAGTCACCGCCAGCGCCGCCGCAAGAATGCCCGCATTCTTGCCATGTTCGCCATCCAGCCAATCGCGGCCGAAATAGAAGATCGCGACCGCCAGCACGAGCATGACCAACAGCGAGCTGACACCCGAACCCAGCGTGCGCGCCTCTTTCGGCAGCGCCGGCATCGATTTTGGCCGAATGAACGACATCACCATGACATAGCCAAGGTAAAGCCCGGTCAGCACCAGCCCCGGCAACATCGCGCCGCGATACATGTCACCCACCGAGCGGCCGAGCTGATCGGCCAGCACGATCAGCACAAGGCTGGGCGGAATAATCTGCGCCAGCGTGCCCGACGCCGCGATCACCCCCGATGCAAGCCTGCGGTCATAGCCGTAGCGCAACATGATCGGCAGGCTGATCAGGCCCATGGCGATGACCGAGGCTGCAACGACCCCGGTGGTCGCCGCCAAGAGCGCGCCGACGATAATCACCGCATAGGCAAGGCCGCCGCGCACCGGGCCGAACAGCTGCCCGATGGTGTCGAGCAGGTCTTCGGCCATGCCAGATCGTTCGAGCACGATGCCCATGAATGTAAAGAAGGGAATCGCAAGCAATGTCTCGTTCGACAAGACCCCCCAGAACCTTTCGGGCATGGCATTGAGCAACGGCCAACTGAGGTTGATCGAGTTGTTGGAAAAGGGCGCAAGCTCGACCCCGATCACGAAGAACAACAAACCGTTGGCCGCCAGCGCGAATGCCGCGGGGTAGCCTGCAAGCAGGAAGAATATCAGAGCCACAAACATGATCGGCGCCATGTTCTGTGCGATGAGTTCGATCATTTGGAAAGCTCCTTGGCCAGCGCCTTGGCTTCCAGCTCCGCGGCCTCATGCGAAGAAATGAACGGCGTGGGGTCGGGGATGATGCCGCGCATCACCGCGATTTTCTTGATGATTTCTGACACCCCCTGCAACCCGAGCAGGATGAACCCGATCAACAGCATCGATTTTGCCGGCCAGATCACCAAGCCGCCAGAGTTGTTGGAAACCTCACCGTTCAGAACCGATTTCATGACGTAGGGGGTCAGCATGTAGAGCATGAGGATCACGAACGGCATCAGGAAGAACAGATGCCCCAGCAGGTCGATCCAGTGCTGCACACGGCGCGACATGGCGCCGTAGACGATGTCGATGCGCACATGTTCGTTCTGCTTCAGCGTATAGGCGGCGGCCAGCAGGAAGGCGGCGCCGAAAAGATACCATTGCAGCTCAAGCCAGGCATTTGACGAGACGTTCATCGTCTTGCGGACAACGGCATTGGTCGCGCTGACCAGAACGGCCACCAAAATCAGCCAGGAAACGGCTTTGCCGATAACCTCGTTCATCTGATCGATGCCGCGCGATAAGGCAAGTAATCCGCGCATGTTTCCCCCCGTCTTTTCTTTCACCGGAACGCCCCGGTGGCTGTGTCTGTATTGCCGAGCGAGGCGCGCGCGTCAACATTTCCAGCCCAAACCTGCCGGGCCCAACGCGTTACGCACAGCCCCCGGCCATGGCGCCGCCCGCGCCACGCCAACTGTGCCGGAAAGCCATGACCGGGGAAAGCACCAAAACCGCGCGCGCCGGGCGTTTCGCGCGACTGCCGCTCGTCGCCCTGCCCTGGGCTTGAATTGCGTTTGTTACGCGCAAATGCCATTGCTGCGCAATATTCGGAAAGCTTTTTTTGCCGTGGCGACATAATATTCAGCATTTGTCGGTTGACGCCCCCAAACACCCCGCCTAATGTCCGCCGCGAACGCACGGGATGGCAAGGCATATGGCCGCAAACGTCGTATCAGGCAGGATCAGGCGCATGGGCCGCTAGCGGCAGACCCTTTCGGTTACCATGCGCCCCCGCCAGAAACGGGGGCTTTTTCGTGCCGCAAGGCGGATGGAGAGATTTCGATGGCACGCACGATGACCGGCGCGGCAATGGTGGTTCAGGCGCTCAAGGATCAGGGCGTCGAGGTGGTGTTTGGCTACCCCGGCGGCGCGGTGTTGCCGATCTATGACGAGATTTTCCAGCAAAACGAGATTGTCCACGTTCTGGTGCGCCACGAACAGGGCGCCGTGCACGCCGCCGAAGGCTATGCCCGATCCACCGGCAAGCCCGGTGTGGTGATCGTGACCTCGGGACCGGGGGCGACCAACGCGGTGACCGGGCTCACCGACGCGCTGCTCGATTCGATCCCGCTGGTGGTGCTGTCGGGTCAGGTGCCCACCTTCATGATCGGCACCGACGGCTTTCAGGAAGCCGATACCGTGGGCATCACCCGGCCCTGCACCAAGCACAACTGGCTGGTGAAGGATACCGACAAGCTGGCCGAAACCATCCACCGCGGCTTTCACGTTGCCACCTCGGGGCGCCCCGGCCCGGTGCTGATCGACATCCCCAAAGATGTGCAATTTGCCACCGGCAGCTATACCGGGCCGAAAACGGTGCGGGTGGAAAGCTATCAGCCCAAGGTCAAGGGCGACATCGCGGCGATCACCCGGCTGGCCGAGCTAATTGAAACCGCCGAGCGCCCGGTGTTTTACACCGGCGGCGGTGTCATCAACTCTGGCCCCGCTGCCAGCCAGCTTTTGCGCGAACTGGTCGATGCCACCGGCTTTCCCATCACCTCAACCCTGATGGGGCTCGGGGCCTACCCCGCCAGCGGCAAGAACTGGCTGGGCATGCTCGGGATGCACGGGCTTTACGAGGCCAACCTTGCGATGCACGGCTGCGATCTGATGATCAACCTCGGCGCGCGCTTTGACGACCGCATCACCGGGCGGCTGGCGGATTTCAGCCCGCGCTCGACCAAGGTGCATGTCGATATCGACGCAAGCTCGGTCAACAAGGTGATCCAGGTCGACCTGCCGATTCTCGGCGATGTCGGGCATGTGCTGGAAGACCTGCTGAATGTCTGGAAATCGCGCGGGCGCAAGCTGAACAAGCCGGGGCTGGCAAAGTGGTGGGGCCAGATCGAGGGCTGGAAGGCGAAGAAATGCCTTTCCTACAAGACCTCGGCCACGGTGATCAAACCGCAATACGCGCTGGAACGGCTGGAGGCGCTGACCAAGGGGCGCGACCGCTATGTGACCACCGACGTGGGCCAGCACCAGATGTGGGCGGCGCAGTTTCTGGGCTTTGAGGCGCCAAACCGCTGGATGACAAGCGGCGGGCTTGGCACCATGGGCTACGGCCTGCCGGCCAGCATCGGCGTGCAAATGGCGCACCCGGAGGCGCTGGTGATCAATATCGCGGGGGATGCGAGTTTCCTGATGAACATGCAGGAAATGGGCACTGCGGTGCAGTTTCGCCTGCCTGTGAAGCAGTTCATCTTGAATAACGAGCGGCTGGGCATGGTGCGCCAGTGGCAGCAACTGCTGCATGGCGAGCGCTACAGCCAGAGCTGGAGCGAGGCATTGCCCGACTTCGTGAAACTCGCCGAGGCCTTCGGCGCCAAGGGCATCCGCTGTTCGGACCCGGCCAAGCTCGACGCCGCGATCGAGGAAATGCTGGCCTATGACGGGCCGGTGATTTTCGACTGTCTGATCGAAAAGCACGAAAACTGTTTTCCGATGATTCCGAGCGGCAAGGCACATAACGAAATGCTGATGGGCGATGCGTCAACCGAGGGCGCGATTCAGGCGGGCGGCGCAGTGCTGGTCTGAGGAAGGCGCCGGGGGGCCAGCCCCCCGGACCCCCCGGGGTATTTGGACAAAGAAGAAAGAGCGAGATCATGGCGGCACTGAACATCAAGAAGGGCGCGACCAGCCACTCGGCCTATGAATTGCGCGACCCCAATGCGCAGCTCTCTGAAAGCCACACGCTGGCGGTGCTGGTCGATAACGAGGCGGGCGTGCTGGCGCGGGTGATCGGACTTTTCTCGGGGCGTGGCTATAACATCGACAGCCTGACCGTGGCGGAGGTGGACCATACCGGGCACCGCAGCCGCATAACCGTGGTAACGCGCGGCACCCCGGCGGTGATCGAGCAGATCAAGGCGCAGTTGGGGCGCATCGTGCCGGTGCATGAGGTGCACGATCTGACCGTGGAAGGGCCATCGGTAGAGCGCGAACTGGCGCTGTTCAAGGTCACGGGCACCGGCGAAAAACGGGTGGAAGCGCTGCGGCTGGCCGATATCTTTCGGGCCAATGTGGTCGATAGCACGCTGGAAAGCTTCGTGTTCGAGATTACCGGCACGCCATCCAAGATCGACGCCTTTGCCGATCTGATGCGCCCGCTCGGGCTGGTCGAGGTCGCGCGCACCGGGGTTGCGGCGCTGTCGCGCGGGGTCTGATCAGCCGACGCTGCGCAAACGCGGCGCGGCGCGCGCCGGCACCGCTTGCGCGGCGGCGGCATGAAGCGCCTCGGGCAGCCGGGGCATCACGTCTTTGGCGAGAATGCGCAGATCACGGGCAAAGCGCACGCCCGACCTTTCACGGACGGAAAACTGCACCAGATCGCCGACATGCAGCCTGGTCTGGGGGCCGGATCGGCTTTCGCAGGCCTTGAAATACGCCAGTTGCGCGTGGTCATCGCACCAGATCACCGCACCCACGGCGGCCGCATCACACCAGACGACTACGCCCAACATTCGCGCTACCCTCGCTTTTTGCGCCGTATAGGGGTGATGCGGCCCGGCGTGCAAGAATTGGCCTGTGGCAGCGGCGCCCTATTCCGGCCAATAATTCGCAGTTCATGCAAAAGATCGGGTCACCATTGTTCCAGTTTTGAGTCACACTGGCACGAAACGTGGCAAGGGGCCGCGGCGGGTATGGAAAGCGGATGCAAAAATTACCGAACGGCGCGCCAAGCGGGGCCGCAAGCGCTGCGGCGGACCAGCCCGGCAACCTTGAACTTCGCGAGATTTTCGGGCGCAACCTGCGCCTGCTTTGCGCCCGCGAAGGGTCGGTCAGCGCTGCGTGCCGGGCGCTTGGCATTGGCCGCACCCAGCTCAACCGCTACCTGACCGGCGCCGCCTTTCCACGCCCGGACGTGCTCTACCATATCTGTCGCCATTTCGGCGTCGATGGGCGCATTCTGCTCGAACCCCTGCAGCCGGAAGAACCGCCGCGGATGAGCGATGAACTGGCGCGGGTTCTGCACGAGGTGATCGACGCGCCGCTGGATTTTCGGCTTGATCAGGCGCTGCTGCCGAGCGGCATCTATCGGCTCTGGCGGCGGTCGTTTCTGATGCCGGATCGTGCCGTGGTGTCGCTGGCGCGGGTCTGGCGCGACGGGCTGGTGACGCGCCTCAAGTCTTACGAGCCGCATATGGTCAGCCCGCATCTGGGTGACCACGCGCGCCCAGCGATGCACCCGTGCCACGGCATCTTTCTGCGCGCCGAAGACGGGGTGACACTGATCACCATGTTTCCCGCCACGCGGATGCTGCGTTTTTCGTATTTCCGTCAAGGGCTTGCCGGGTTTGGCACGGTTTACCCCGGCTATTCGGTGCTGGGGCGCGACAACGCCGAAGGCATGTTGCGCAGCGCCGGCACGCTGCTTGAGCACATGCCGGCGCCTGTCACCGGGCTGATGGCGCTGGCGCGCGCCACGGGCTACCGCGATGCCGCCGCCGTTCCTGCGATGTTTCGCAGCCAGTTGATGGCTGATCGCAGCATCTGAGCCGCCAGAAAATGGGGGCGGGTTGCCCCGCCCCTTCAGGTTCGCCGTTCAGGCTCATGCTTGACCGCTCGGGTTTTTCTGCCTGCGGCCTGAACGTCGTCTGGGGGCGAGCGCACCCGCCCCGGTGACCCTTGCTCAGCTGCACCCCGAGGTGCCGCCGCAGGTGTTGCATTTCATGCAGGTGCCGTTGCGCACAAGCGTGTAGTTGCCGCATTCGCCGCAGGCCTCGCCCTCATAGCCCTGCATCTTGGCCTTGGCGCGGGCATCCATGCTGACCACGCCCGACACGATCGCGGTGGCCGAGGCCGAGGCCGAATATTGCGCGGTTTCGGGCACCAGCGTGTTGAGCGCATTCAGCGCATCGCCGCCCTGAAAGGCGGTATTGCCCGAAATGCCGCCCTGAAACACCACCAGTTCCTGCGGCAACCGCTTGCGCAGGTAGCCCGTCGAGGAAATCTGGCGCAGCACGTCGAGCGATTTCGCGGCCGCTGATTCCGACGGTTCAGAGAAATTGCGCTTGCCCTCATCCTTGCCGCCGCCGAGGTCGTCAAAGCTGGCGCCTTGCGGTTTCACATGCGCCAGATCGGTGCGGTCAAGGTAGGAAACCGCCAGCTCACGGAACACATAATCGAGAATCGAGGTTGCGTTCTTGATGCTGTCATTGCCCTGCACCATGCCCGCCGGTTCGAACTTGGT
The DNA here is from genome assembly GCA_019429405.1 of Paracoccaceae bacterium. GTDB lineage: Bacteria > Pseudomonadota > Alphaproteobacteria > Rhodobacterales > Rhodobacteraceae > UBA6213. Next base: position 104,734 of record JAHYIZ010000003.1, on the reverse strand, counting down.
GAAGGTGAAGGCGTCAACAAATTCTTCCAGCGGCACGCCGTATTGCAGGCCGACGCTGATGGCGATGGCAAAGTTGTTCATCATCGCCCGAAAGCCCGCGCCTTCCTTGTGCATGTCAATGAAGATCTCGCCAAGCTGGCCGTCCTGATATTCGCCGGTGCGCAGATACACCTTGTGGCCGCCCACCACCGCCTTTTGCGTATAGCCCTTGCGCCGTTCAGGCAGCTTTTCGCGGTGGCTGCGCACGATTTCCTTGATGATCACCTTTTCGATGATCTTTTCGGCCAGAACGGTCGCCTTTTGCTGCTGGCTGCCCGTGGCAAGGATTTCTTCGGCTTCGTCATCATCCTCGACCAGCGCCGATGCCAGGGGCTGGCTGAGTTTCGAGCCGTCGCGGTAAAGCGCGTTGGCCTTGATGCCAAGGCTGTGGCTCAGCTCATATGCCGCCAGCGTATCGGCAATCGTCGCCGTGTTCGGCATGTTGATGGTTTTCGAGATTGCGCCCGAAATGAAGCTCTGCGCTGCCGCCATCATGTGAATGTGGCTTTCGACCGAAAGGTAGCGCTTGCCGGTCTTGCCGCAGGCATTGGCGCAATCGAACACCTTGTAGTGTTCCGGTTTCAGGAACGGCGCACCTTCCAGCGTCATCGTGCCGCAAACATGGTCGTTGGCGGCGTCGATCTGCGCTTTGGTGAAGCCAAGGTGGCGCAGCAGGTCAAAGCCGGGTTCGGCCAGTTTCGCGGCGGGAATGCCCAGCGTCTTGGCGCAGAAATCTTCGCCCAGCGTCCACTGGTTGAAGACAAAGCGGATGTCGAAGGCCGAAGGCAGTGCGGCCTCTAGCTTTTCGATCTCGCGCGCCCCAAAACCATGCCCCAGAAGCGAGGTGTGGTTGATGCCGGGCGCCTGCCCGAGGCTGCCGTGGCCGACGGCATGGGCGATGATTTCCTCGATCTGGGCCGAACCGTAGCCAAGGCTGTCAAGTGCCGCGGGCACCGAGCGGTTGATGATCTTGAAATAGCCGCCCCCGGCCAATTTCTTGAACTTGACCAGCGCGAAATCAGGTTCAATCCCGGTGGTGTCGCAATCCATCACCAGCCCGATCGTGCCGGTGGGCGCGATGACCGAGACCTGCGCGTTGCGATAGCCGTGCGCCTCGCCCAGCCGCAATGCTTCGTCCCACGAGGTTTTTGCAAGCGAAACAAGGGTTTCATCGGGGCAGTTCGCGTGATCCAGCGGCACCGGAAGCGCCGCGAGCCCGTGGTAGCCGCGCACCTTGGAATGGGCCGCGCGGCGGTGGTTGCGAATGACCCGCAGCATGTGCTGCGCGTTTTTCGCATAGCCCGGAAAGGCGCCAAGCTCGCGTGCCATTTCGGCCGAGGTCGCGTAGCTGACCCCGGTCATGATCGCGCTGAGAGCACCGCAGAGCGCGCGGCCCTCGTTACTGTCATAGCCCAGCCCCATGGTCATCAAGAGGCCACCGATGTTGGCATAGCCCAGGCCCAGCGTACGGAAATCATAGCTGCGCTGCGCAATCTCGCGGCTCGGAAACTGCGCCATGGTGACCGAAATTTCCAGCGTCACGGTCCACAGACGGGTGGCGTGCATATAGGCTTCGGCGTCGAACTTGCCGCCCTTGTAGAAGGTCAGCAGGTTCATGGATGCGAGGTTGCAGGCCGTATCATCGAGGAACATGTATTCCGAACACGGGTTCGAGCCGCGAATGGCGCCGTCTTCCGGGCAGGTGTGCCACGCGTTCACGGTATCATGAAACTGAATGCCGGGGTCGGCACAGGCCCAGGCGGCGTGGCCGACCTGATCCCAAAGATCGCGCGCCTTCAGGGTTTTCGCGACTTTTCCATCGGTGCGGCGCAGCAGCGCCCAGTCGGCATCATCCTTGACCGCTTGCAAGAACGCGTCGGTCACGCGCACCGAGTTGTTCGAGTTCTGCCCCGAGACCGAAATATAGGCCTCGCTGTCCCAATCGGTGTCATAGGTCGGAAACTCGATGCTGGTGTGGCCTTGGCGTGCATATTGCAGCACGCGGTTGATGTAGGTTTCGGGGATCATCACCTTTTTGGCGCTGCGGATCGCGGCTTTCAGGGCAGCGTTCTTTGCAGGGTCGGTGGCATCCGCCATGCTGCCATCCCAGGTGCGAATGGCGGTGAAGATCTCGTTCAGCTTCTGCTCATGCATCTTGGAGCCCGCGACAAGGCTGGCCACCTTTTGTTCCTCGATCACCTTCCAGTTGATGAACTGTTCGATGTCGGGGTGATCCATGTCGCAGATCACCATTTTCGCCGCGCGCCGCGTGGTGCCGCCCGATTTGATCGCCCCCGCCGCGCGGTCGCCGATTTTCAGGAACCCCATCAGGCCCGACGATTTGCCGCCGCCTGACAGTTTTTCCCCCTCGCCGCGCAGGCTGGAAAAGTTGGTGCCGGTGCCCGAGCCGTATTTGAACAGCCGCGCCTCGCGCACCCACAGGTCCATGATGCCGCCGTCGCCGACCAGATCATCCTTGACCGACTGGATGAAGCAGGCATGCGGCTGCGGGTGCTCATAGGCGCTATCGGATTTGGTCAGAACGCCGCTTTTGAAATCGACGTAATAGTGGCCTTGGCTCGGGCCGTCGATGCCATAAGCCCAGTGCAGCCCGGTGTTGAACCATTGCGGGCTGTTGGGCGCCGCCATTTGCTGTGCCAGCATGTAGCGCATTTCATCGTAATAGGCGCGCGCATCGCCCTCGGTTGAAAAGTATCCGCCCTTCCAGCCCCAATAGGCCCAGGCGCCGGCCATGCGGTCGAACACTTGCCGGGCAGATGTTTCGCCCACGAATCGCTCGCGCTCGGGCAGCGCCGATAGCGCCTCGGCATCGGGCACGGAACGCCACAGAAACTCGGGCACGCCGTCCTCGGCGACGCGCTTGAGGTGCGCAGGAACGCCGGCCTTGCGGAAATACTTTTGCGCCAGCACATCGGAGGCAACCTGGCTCCAGCCGCAGGGCACTTCGACATGCTCATTGCGGAATACAACTGTGCCATCGGGATTGCGAATTTCCGAAATGGTTGTGGCAAAGTCGATCTCGCCATAGGCGCCGGTCGCTTCATCGGTAAATTTACGCTCGAATTTCATGGTCTGCCCCGTCCCAGTTTTTTTCCGACATGTCCGACAAAGCTCCGCCGTCCCTTGCAAACAGTGCAAGGCCCCAGGCCCTTTCCAGCAACGGGCCAGGTTTCATTGCGAGCTTTGTGCCGACCGCGCCACCACTACATCTGGTGGCTTTTCAGTCGGCCTCCACAACCTGACGGGTTTACCAGAGCCGGTCAACAAAGTTTTGAGGGCGCCATGTGTGATTTTTCGGTTGACGCGGGCGCCACGCGGTGGGCCCGAATTAACCTTTTGATTCATCCACAAGCGGCAACAGCCCAGGCACCGAAACGGCGCTGCGACATTTCCCTTTGATACGGCCAATTTGAAACGGTTTTTTGACAGACTGGATGAAGTTCATCCACAGATCGTGCCCGCCAAGACCCAACCTGGCCCGCCAGATCAGCCGTGGCTGCGCAACAACAGCGTGCAAAAACGCCGCAGGCAAAATGAGGGGAAATGGTCGGGGTGACAGGATTTGAACCTGCGGCCTACTGCTCCCAAAGCAGCCGCGCTACCAGGCTGCGCCACACCCCGACGCGAGCATTCCTAGCGGGATTGCGCCGCAAGGGAAAGGGTCACTGGCAGGGAAATGCCGCCGTCGCCTGCGCCAGTCGCGGGTGCGCAAGTTCAGCACCGGGCCGAATGCCGACGCGCGCGGCCAGGCCGCCGTTGATTTCCAGAACCATCAGCACGCCATCGCCACCGGGAATCGGGGTCTCGTCCAGCGGGCGGGCATTTGCGTGCACCCTCGTCACCGTTCCGGTCGCATCAATGAAAATCATGTCGAGTGGCAACAGCGTGTTCTTCATCCAGAACGCGGCGGCCTGCGGGTGCTCATAGATGAACAGCATTCCCGCGCTGGCTGGCAGGCTGGCGCGGTGCATCAGGCCCTGCGCGCGTTCCGCGACGTCATCGGCGATTTCAACCGTGAATTGTGCCTGCCCGCCGGGAAACCGGAAAAGCGCGAGATCGTCGTGGCATTGCACCGCCCAGGCGGGCACAGACCAGAGCGCAACCAGCGCCGCGCACACAAACCCGAATCGCTTCACCCCTGCGCTCCTCGCAACGCCGTTTCCCACGCCAGCACCTGCGCGGCCATCCGCCCGCGCTTGCCCTCGATGACCTTGAGCGCGACCGCCTCGCCCGGCGCCAGGTCTGCAAGCCCCGATTGCCGCAAGACTTCGATGTGAATGAACACATCCTCGCTGCGACCGAACACATTGGCAAAGCCGAAGCCCTTGATCTTGTCGAACCATTTTACCCGCGCCGCCTCAAGTGGCAAGGCGGCAATCTGCGCTGCCGAGGTATCGTCAAGGTCCTCGATATGCGCCAGACGGTCCATCTCGGGCGGCGAAATCTCGATCACCTCGACCGCCTGCACGCCGCGCTGGGTCACCTGCGCCAGCACCACGATTGGCGCACCATCGGCAACCGAACCCTGACCGAAATTGCGCAACACATTGGCATGCAAAAGAATATCGGGGCCGCCTTCGGCATCAAGCACAAAACCAAATCCCTTGGCAGGGTCAAACCACTTGACCTGGCCGGTCACCTTACGCAATTCCGTGGTATCTTGAGTCATGTGCTCTGCTTTCGACCGCCTCAATTCAGGCGAGCGCACTCTCACATGTTGCGGGAGGGATTCAAGACCCAAAAGTAATGAAAACCTTACTTTCGCCATTCGCGAAGCGCGAAAATCAAGGGCTGAGGCGGGTCACAGACCATTCCGCCGCGACGCTCTGACGCTGCCAGCGAAAGCGGTCATGCAACCGAAAAGGGCCATCAGCCCAGAATTCCACCTCTATAGGTTGAATTCGGAACCCGCCCCAGAACGGCGGTCGCGACGGCGACACCCCGTGCAGCGCCGTCACCCGCGCCACTTCGGCCATCAGCGCCCCGCGCGAAGCCAGAGGCTGGCTTTGCCGCGAAGCCCAGGCGCCAAGGCGGCTTTTGAGGCTGCGCGAGGCAAAATAGGCATCGGCCTGCGGCCCGTCCTCGCGCGTCACTTCGCCCCGCACACGAATCTGCCGGCGCAGGCTTTTCCAGTGCAGCACAAAGGCGGCTTTCCCCGCCGAGACGATTTCCTGTGCCTTCACACTCTCATAATTCGTATAAAACACAAAGGCCTGCGCCTCGATCTCTTTCAGCAACACCATGCGCACGTTGGGCATCCCGCCAGCGTCAACGGTGGCGAGGGCGATTGCGTTGGGGTCGTTTGGCTCCGATTTTTCCGCCTCGGCCAGCCACGCGCGCGCAATCGCAAATGGGTCGTCACCCACGAATATTCCGCTTCGGTCGCTCATCTTGCCCCCGCTGTTGTCGCCTTGATGCCCTGCATGCTTTCGCCTAATGCTTGCGAACCTGAGTAGCAACGGCGGGGAGTGCGGATGTCAAGCAAACTGATGGCAGGCAAGCGGGGGCTCATCATGGGCCTGGCCAATGACAAGTCGATTGCCTGGGGCATCGCCAAGGCTTGTGCCGACGCAGGCGCCGAGCTTGCCTTTTCCTATCAGGGAGAGCAGCTGAAAAAGCGGGTCGAGCCGCTGGCCACCAGCATCGGCGCCACCGAAATGGTGGAATGTGACGTCGCCGACGAGGGGTCGCTCGATGCGCTTTTCGCACATCTCAAGGATATTTGGGGCAGCCTCGATTTCGTGGTGCATGCGATCGGGTTTTCCGACAAGACCGAGTTGCGCGGACGCTATGTTGATACGACCGCCGCGAACTTTCGCATGACAATGGATATTTCGGTCTATTCCTTCACCGCTGTTGCGCAGCGCGCGGCGGCGATGATGGGGCCGGGCGGCAGCCTCTTGACGCTCACCTATTACGGCGCCGAGCGGGTGATGCCGCATTACAACGTCATGGGTCTGGCCAAGGCGGCACTTGAGGCCAGCGTGCGCTACATCGCCGAAGACCTTGGCAAGGACGGTATCCGTTGCAACGCCATTTCCGCCGGGCCGATCAAGACCCTCGCCGCCAGCGGCATCGGCGATTTCCGCTACATCATGAAATGGAACGAGCTCAACAGCCCACTGCGTCGCAACGTGACGCAAGAAGAGGTCGGCAAGGCCGCGCTCTATCTGCTTTCAGATCTCGGCTCGGGCACCACCGGCGAGGTGCTGCATGTCGATGCGGGTTACCATGTCGTCGGCATGAAGGCGGTGGATGCCCCCGATATCGACACCGCGACCGGGCGCAACGGCAAGGAGGCCTGAGATGACCGAGCGTTTGCCGCATGAAAAGGGTTTTCACGTCAGCTGGGACCAGTTGCACCGCGATGCCCGCGCGCTGGCATGGCGGCTCGATGGCAAGGGGCCGGGCGAGGCTGGCGCATGGCGCGCGGTGGTCGGCATCACGCGCGGCGGGCTGGTGCCTGCCATGATCGTGGCGCGCGAGCTGGACATTCGCGTCGTCGATACCGTTTCGGTGAAAAGCTACAGCCATCAGGCACAGGCGCCCGAGGCGCTGGTGACCAAAAGCCCGCAGGTCGAGCTGATGGGGGATGGCGACGGGATTCTGATCGTCGATGACCTTGTGGACACCGGCAAGACGCTGGAACTGGTGCGCCGGCTTTACCCGCGCGCGCATTTCGCCACCGTCTACGCCAAGCCCAAGGGCAAGCCGCTGGTCGATACCTACATCACCGAGGTCAGCCAAGACACCTGGATCTTCTTTCCGTGGGATATGGCGCTGCAATATGTGCAGCCGTTTCGCGGCACCGATTGACCGCGATGCCCGCCGCCACCCCCACGCGGCGACGCTTGCACGCGCTTTTTGAAGCGAGCGTCGTGCTCAAGGGGCTGTTTGCTGCCGGGGAACTGGTCTCGGGGGTTGCAATCTGGCTGATCCATGCCGACTGGGTGCTGCGCATGGCGCAGATGCTGACGCGCGCCGAGCTGAGCGAAGACCCCGCCGACATGGTGGCCGGGTGGGCGCTTGGGCTGGCGCGCGGGTTTTCGATCGAGACGCAACATTTCTGGGCGCTGTACCTGATCGGGCACGGCGCGCTGAAGCTGGCGGTGGTGGCGGGGCTGCTGGCGGGGATCGGCTGGGCCTATCCGGCCTCGGTGCTGGTGCTCGCGGGCTTCATTCTGTGGCAACTGGAGCATTTCTGGGTCACGGGAAGTGTCGCGATGCTGGCGCTGTCGGTGTTTGACCTAGTGGTGATCTGGCTGGTCTTGCAGGAATTGAAGAGCCTGAAGGCCGCGCGGCGCGGCTGACGGCGCAGCCGGGGGCTGTCTGCCCCCGGACCCCCGAGGGTATTTGGACGATGAAGAAGCAGGAGCGGCGCGATGGCGGCAAGACCCTTGAACCCGGCAGTTGCGGCCACCTTTGCGCCGCCGGTGATGGAAGCGCGGCGCTGGCTGGAGGGGGTGCATTTTGCGCCTGACCGGGCGCTGATCAACGTCAGTCAGGCAGCCCCTGTTGACCCGCCGCCGCTGGCGCTGCGTCAGGCGATTGCTGAAGCGGCGCTGAACGATCCGCAGGCGCATCTTTACGGGCCGGTGCTGGGGATGGGGGCGCTGCGCGAGGAACTGGCGGCGCAATGGTCGGCGGCCTATGGCGGCGAAATTGCGCCCGCGCAGGTGGCGATCACGCAAGGCTGCAATCAGGCGTTTTGCGCGGCGATGGCAACACTGGCCGGGGCTGGGGATGAAGTTATCCTTCCAACCCCATGGTATTTCAATCATAAAATGTGGCTCGACATGCAGGGCGTGCGCGCGGTGCCGCTAGCGACCGGGCCGGGGTTACTGCCCGATGCGGGGGCGGCGGCCGCGTTGATAACGCCGGCCACGCGCGCCATCGTGCTGGTCAGCCCCAACAACCCCGGCGGGGTGGAATACCCGGCGGCGACGTTGCGCGCCTTTCATGCTCTTGCCAAGGCGCACGGTCTGGCGCTGATCGTTGACGAAACCTACCGCGATTTTGACAGCAGAGACGGCGCGCCGCATGATCTGTTCAGCGACCCCGACTGGGACGAAACCTTCATTCACCTCTATTCCTTTTCCAAGGCCTATCGGCTGACCGGGCACCGGGTGGGGGCGATTGTGGCGAGTGTCGCGCGGCTGGCCGAGGTCGAGAAATTTCTCGACACCGTCGCCATTTGCCCCGGCCAGCTTGGCCAGATCGCAGCGCTTTGGGGCATGCGCAACCTCAGGCAATGGGTGGCGGGCGAACGCGCCGAGATCCTTGCGCGCCGCGCGGCGATGCGGGCGGGGCTGGCCGCCCTGCCCGGCTGGCGCACGCTGGGGGTGGGCGCCTATTTCGCCTATGTGGAACACCCCTCGCCACTGCCTTCGCCTGCGTTTGCGCGCGCGCTGGTGCGCGAGGCGGGCGTTTTGTTGCTGCCCGGCACCATGTTCATGCCCGAGGGCGCGGGCGCGCGTGAGCTGCGCATCGCGTTTGCCAACGTCGATGTGGCGGGCATCGGGCAGTTGATGGGGCGCCTTGCCGCGCTGACGATCTGAGCCTTGCCCGCGCGCGCGCGAACGCCTAAACACCGCCAAACGTCTCTCTTGCGAAAGGCCAGCGCCCATGTCGAGCCCATTGCGTTCAAAAGGCAGAAACACCGTCGTCTGGGTGCTGATGGCGCTTCTGGTGCTGGGGTTGGGCGGGTTCGGGCTCACCAATTTTTCTGGCTCGCTGCGGGCAATCGGCAAGGTTGGCGACACCGAAGTTACGGTCAATGACTATGCCCGCGCCCTTTCCAATGAAATCAACGCCTTTTCGGCGCAGATCGGCCAGCAGGTCACGCTCGAGATGGCCACTGCCTTTGGGCTTGACCGTGCTGTGCAGGCGCAGCTTTTCACCAATGCAGCACTTGATGATCAGGCCGCCAAAATCGGAATTTCGGTGGGCGATGAGGAAGTGCGGCGCCAGATTCTGGGTGCGGGGGCCTTTCGCGGCCTTGATGGTGGGTTTGACCGCCAGAATTACACCCTGACCTTGCGCCAGCAGGGGTTGACCGAAACCCAGTTTGAAACGGCGTTGCGCGCCGACGCTGCGCGCTCGATGCTGCTGGCGGCGGTGGTGGGCGGTGCCAAGGCGCCTGAGGTTCTGGCGCAAACCCTGGCCGCTTGGCAGGCCGAAACCCGCAGCCTCAGCCACGCCGAACTGACGGCGGCCGATCTGACCGAGGCCTTGCCCGAGCCGAGCGAAGCCGACCTGCGCGCCTTTCACACCGCACACCCTGAGGCCTTCACCAGCGCCGAGACGCGCGATGTTGACTATATCTGGCTGACCCCCGCGATGCTGCGCGACGAGGCCACGCCCGATGACGCCACGCTGCGCGCGCTCTACCAATCGCGGATCGACGAATTCGTGTTCGACGAGCGGCGACTGGTCGAACAGCTGGTGTACCCGAACGAGGAAGAGGCGCTGGCCGCAAAGGCCCGTTTCGATGCCGGTCAGGCGACATTCAATGATCTTGTCACCGAACGCGGGCTGACGCGCGCGGATGTCGACCTTGGCGATGTGACCAAGCAAGATCTGGGCGACGCGGGCGAGGCGGTTTTTGCCGCCGAGGCGCCTGCGCTGCTGGGCCCCATGCCCTCGATCTTTGGCCCAGCGCTCTATGCGCTCAACGCCGTGCTCGCGGCGCAGGAAATTCCGTTTGAAGAGGCGCGCGAGCTGCTGGCCGCCGAGGCCTCGGTTGATGCCGCGCGGCGTCTGGTGGCCGAACGCGCCGAAGGTTATGCCGATTTGCTTGCCGGGGGCGCCACGCTTGCCGACATGGCGAGCGAAACCGAAATGCAGGCCGGCACGATCCGGTTTTCGGCCGACGCGCGCGAGGGCATTGCCGATTACGAGGGGTTCCGCACCGCCGTTGCGGCGGCGACGCCCGCCGACTTTCCCGAACTTGCCAGCCTTGATGATGGCGGCGTCTATGCGTTTCAGGTGACCGCCATCAACCCGCCCGCGCTGATCGCCTATGAAGACGTGGCCGATGCGGTCCGCGATGCCTGGGTGGCCAACGAGATTCACACGCGGTTGCTGGCCCGTGCCGAAGCCGCCGTGGCCGCAGTCAGTGCCGGGGCGCCGCTGAGCGCGCAGGGGTTGATCACCACCACCGTCGGCAACCTGCCGCGCGGAGGCTTCCTTGCAGACGTTCCCGCTGCGGTCGCCGCCGCCGCGTTCACGATGCAGCCCGGCGAGGCGCGCGTGATCGACGCTGAAGGCCGGGTTCTGGTGCTGGTGCTCGACGCGGTTTATGCCACAGCCGATGACGACGAAGCCACGCTTGCTGCCCGCGACGCCTTGGCGGCCCAGATTGAACAGTCGCTCGCACGCGATCTGGTTGACCTTTACGGCCGCGCCGCACTTGCCGAGGCCGGATTGCGCATCGATGCCGCCGCGATTGCCGCGGTGCAGGCGCAGATGCAATAGGCGGAAAGAACACCGTGGTCGCGCTGAACCCATCTTTTGAAGACTTCGAGGCGGGCTGGAACGCCGGGCGGAATCAGCTGGTCTATGCCCGCCTTGCCGCCGATCTCGACACGCCGGTATCGCTGATGCTGAAACTGGCGGATGCCAGCAAGAACAGCTTCATGCTGGAAAGCGTCACCGGCGGCGAGGTGCGCGGGCGCTATTCGATGGTGGGCATGAAGCCCGACGTGATCTGGCAGTGCCGCGGCGAACAGGCCGAGATCAACAGGCAGGCGCGCTTTGACGACACCTTTCTGCCGCTGCCGGGGCACCCGTTTGAAAGCCTGCGCGCGCTGATCGACGAAAGCCGCATCGAGATGCCCGAAGGTCTGCCCGCCAGCGCTGCGGGCCTGTTCGGCTATCTCGGCTATGACATGATCCGGCTGGTCGAGCATCTGCCCGACGTCAACCCCGACCCGCTGGGCGTGCCCGATGCCATGCTGATGCGGCCCTCGGTGGTGGCGGTGCTTGATGGCGTGAAGGGCGACGTCACCGTTTGCGCGCCCGCATGGGCCGGTTCGGGCCTAAGCGCGCGCGCGGCCTACGCGCAAGCCGCCGAGCGTGTGATGGACGCGCTGCGCGACCTAGACCGCACCCCCGCCGCCGCCGACCGCGATCTGGGCGAGGCCGAAGCGGTGGGCGAGGCGCGGTCGAACTTCACCAAGGCCGCCTATATGCAAGCGGTTGAAAAGGCGAAGGACTACATCCGCGCTGGCGACATCTTTCAGGTTGTGCCCAGCCAGCGCTGGGCGCAAGAGTTTCGTCTGCCGCCGTTTTCGCTCTACCGCAGCTTGCGGCGCACCAACCCGTCGCCGTTCATGTTCTTTCTCAACTTCGGCGGCTTCCAGATCATCGGCGCAAGCCCCGAGATTCTGGTGCGCCTGCGCGCGGGCGAGGTTACGGTGCGCCCGATCGCAGGCACCCGCCCGCGCGGTGCAACACCCGATGAAGACCGCGCGCTTGAGGCCGAACTGCTGGCAGACCCGAAAGAGCGCGCCGAACATCTGATGCTGCTCGATCTGGGGCGCAACGACGTGGGCCGCGTGGCGCGCATCGGCACCGTGCGCCCGACCGAGCAATTCATCATCGAGCGCTATAGCCACGTCATGCACATCGTCTCAAATGTGGTGGGCGAACTGGCCGAGGGGCAGGATGCGCTGTCAGCGCTGCTGGCCGGGCTGCCTGCGGGCACCGTTTCGGGCGCGCCCAAGGTGCGCGCGATGCAGATCATTGATGAGCTGGAGCCGGAAAAGCGCTGCATCTATGGCGGCGGCGTGGGCTATTTTGCCGCCAACGGCGAAATGGACATGTGCATTGCGCTGCGCACGGCGGTGCTGAAGGACGGCCAGCTTTACACCCAGGCCGGGGGCGGCGTTGTCTACGACAGCGACCCCGAGGCCGAATGGCAGGAATCGGTCAACAAATCAAAGGCCCTGCGCAGGGCTGCCGAGGATGCGGGCCTGTTTGTGCGGCGCGGCAACGGCTAAAACGCGCCCGTCGCCAGCGCCAGCGCCGAAAGCGGCGCAAGCTCGGGCCCGCCGTCGCGGCGCCTTTGCCAGTCAGCCAAGCCTGCAAGCGACTCTGGCCAGGCATGCAGCATCACCGCCACGCCCTGCCCGCGCGCCGCTTCAAACGCCGCGCGGTCAAGGTAGCGGCGGATCGCCGGGGCGGTGTCGCCCTCGCTATCAAGCACGCGCCACACCAGAACCTGCGGCACACCTGCTGCGGATGCCAGTTGCTCGGCGGCGTTCAGGCCCTTGCCCGAATGTGTGGCCAACCCAAGACCTTCGCGCGCGAGCGCCGAGACGAGTTGCTGCGCAAGGCCGCGGTTGCCCTGGATCACCGGCACCGGCGGCTCGACCACGGCCACGGCCTCGGGCACAACACGGTGCCATGCAGCAAGCGCCACCTCCAGATCGCCGGGTGTCGCGCCCGCTGGCAGCGGCGCGGCAAGAATTGCCACCTCGAACCCTGCGGCTCGGAAGCTTTGCGCATCGGCCGCCGCACCGTCGCGGGTCGGATCAATCGCGATGGTCAGCGGCAGCCCGAGCGCGCTGAGCGCGGCAAGGTCGCTTTCCGCTGAAGGGTCAAGCAACACCAGCGCCAGCAGCGGTGCCCCGGTGCCGGTGAACTCGGCACGATACGCCTCAATCGGCGGTTGCGGCGGCGCCAGCGCCTCGGCCACGGGCGCCGGTTCGGCGCCGATCAAGGGCAGACGGTTGACCGCAATCCCCGGCGCATTGCCAAAGCCGGGGGTGGCGGCAACCCCGGCAAAGCCCGGTTGCGGCACGGGCGCGGCGGCGGGTGCCGCAGGCGCCGCATCGGGCACCAGAATGATGTCGGGTAAGGCCGCCGTTTGCGGCGGCGGGGTTGTCGGCACGCGCGCAGGCGCAGGGCCGGGGGCGGTGTCGGCCTCGGGCGCGGGCAGCGCCGCACCGGGGGCGACAGGCGGCAGCAGAACATCGGGCACGGCGGGCAGATCGGTGCGTGCAGCCGCAGGCAGTGTGGGCGCAAGCGCCTCGCCCGGCGGCGGCACCGGCAGCGGCTGTTCGGCTTGCGGCAACACGATGCGGCCCGCCTCGGGCGAAGGTGCGCCGGGCGCGGCAGGCCCACTTGGCGCCGCCGGGGCGGGGCCGGGGTCGGTGCCTGCGGGGGCCGGTGCCACCTCGGGCGCGGCAAGGGGTGCTGCGGGGGCGCTGGCAACCGTCGGCGCGGCCTCGACGCTGGGCCGAAGCGCCAGCGCATCACCGGGCGCGCGCGCAAATTCAGACCCGGCCGGCACCTCGACAATGACCGGGCGCGCCGCCTCGGTAGCCGCTTCGGCAGGCGCATCCGGCAGAGGCGCGCTGGCAACGGTCGCGGCAGGCGCTTCGGCGGTTGCAGGCACGGGCAGCGCCGGGGCAGCAGGGGCCGGATCGGGCGCGGTGGCGGCCGTGGGCGGCGGCGCCGGCGTTTCGGGCTGCGGCGCGGCCGCATCAGGCGCGGCCACATCGGGCGCGGCATCGGCCACGGCCACGTCGGGCACCGAAGCTTCGGGCAAATGCGCTTCGGGCACGGCCGCATCAGGCAAAACGGGCGCAGGCGACGGCGCCAAAGGCAGCATCAGCGAGACAGCCGCCAGAACCAGAGCCGAAAGAATCGCCCCCAGCACCGACCCGGAAAGAATGCTGCGCCCCATATTTGCCCTCGCCTGCCCTTGCCCGCCGCTCAGCCCTTGACCATGCCGCACGGCTCTGCCCATCTATAGCCCGACGCAAACCCCGGTTCACCCAGAATCCGGCCCGCCTTGGGGAAATCCGCCTTCATGCTGCTTCTGATCGATAACTACGACAGCTTTACCTACAACCTCGTGCATTACTTCGGCGAGTTGGGGGCCGATGTGGTGGTGCGCCGTAATGACGCGCTTGACGTGCAAGAGGCGATGGCAATGGGTGCGGCGGCAATTGTGCTCAGCCCCGGCCCCTGCGACCCCGCGCAGGCGGGCATCTGCCTGCCGCTGGCGCTGGCCGCCGCCGAGACCGGCACACCGCTGCTGGGCGTCTGCCTCGGCCATCAGGCGATTGGCGAGGCGTTTGGCGGCCGCGTGGTGCGGGCGGGCGAGATCGTGCACGGCAAGATGGGCACCATCCACCATGCGGGCGCGGGTGTCTTTGCTGGCCTGCCCTCGCCGTTTCTTGCCACGCGCTACCACAGCCTGATCGTTGATCGCGCCACCCTGCCCGCCTGCCTTGAGGTCACCGCCTGGCTTGAAGATGGCACCATCATGGGCCTGCGCCACCGCGAGCACCTGATCGAAGGCGTGCAATTTCACCCCGAGAGCATCGCCTCGGAACACGGGCATGCCCTGATCCGCAACTTTCTGACCGCCGCGGGCGTCCGCGCCAAGGTAGCCGCATGAGTGACATCCGCCCCCTGATCGGCATCGCCGCCGAGCGCCCGCTGACCCGCGCCGAAGCCGAGACGGCGTTTGCAGCACTTTTTGAGGGCGCCGCGACGCCAAGCCAGATGGGCGGCTTTCTCATGGCGCTCAGGGTGCGCGGCGAGACAGTTGACGAGATCGCCGCCGCCGCCCGCGTGATGCGCGCCAAGTGCAACGCGGTGCGTGCGCCTGCAGGCGCGATGGACATTGTCGGCACCGGGGGCGACGGCAAGGGCACGCTCAACATCTCGACCGCCACCGCCTTTGTGGTGGCCGGGGCCGGGGTGGTGGTTGCCAAGCACGGCAACCGCAACCTCAGTTCGAAATCGGGCGCGGCAGACGCCCTTGCCGCGCTTGGCATCAACGTGATGAGCGGGCCAGAAGTGGCTGAAAAGGCGCTACAAACCGCTGGTATCGCCTTCATGATGGCGCCCATGCACCACCCCGCCATTCGCCATGTGATGCCAACGCGCAGCGAGCTTGGAACCCGCACGGTGTTCAACCTCTTGGGGCCGCTGACCAACCCCGCCGGGGTCAAACGGCAATTGACCGGCGCGTTTTCGCGCGCCTGGATCAGGCCGATGGCCGAGGTTCTGGCGGCACTCGGGTCTGACCGCGCGTGGCTCGTGCACGGCTCGGACGGCACCGATGAGCTTTCGATTGCCGGGTTAAGCTGGGTCGCGGCGCTGGAAGGCGGCGTGGTGCGCGAATTTGAAGTTCACCCCGAAGAGGCGGGCCTGCCGGTGCATCCCTTCGAGGCGATCATCGGCGGCGAACCTGATGAAAACGCCGCCGCGTTCCGCGCGCTTCTGGCCGGGCAAAAAGGGGCTTACCGCGATGCGGTGTTGCTGAACGCCGCCGCGGCACTGGTGGTGGCCGAAGCCGCCGCCGATCTGCGCGAGGGCGTGGCGCGGGCGACCGAAAGCATCGACTCGGGCGCCGCCGCCGCCAAGCTCGCAGCGCTCAAGGCGATTGCGGGCTGATGATGGATATTCTCGAACAGATAAAGGCCTACAAGCTG
Source organism: Paracoccaceae bacterium (assembly GCA_019429405.1). Lineage (GTDB taxonomy): Bacteria > Pseudomonadota > Alphaproteobacteria > Rhodobacterales > Rhodobacteraceae > UBA6213. The sequence continues at coordinate 89,219 of JAHYIZ010000003.1, read as the reverse complement.
ACCGAAATCGCCGCCGCCAAACGCGCGCGCCCGCTTGCCGAGGTTGAGGCCGAGGCGCGCACGGCGCCGCCGCTGCGCGGCTTTGCTGCCGCTTTGGCCGCCAAGGCCGCCAAGGGCTACGCGCTGATTGCCGAGATCAAGAAGGCGAGCCCTTCGAAAGGCCTGATCCGCGCCGATTTTGACCCGCCAGCGCTGGCACGCGCCTATCAGGCGGGGGGGGCTGCGTGCCTTTCTGTGCTGACCGACGCGCCAAGCTTTCAGGGCGCGCCCGAATACCTTGTCGCCGCCCGCGCCGCCTGCACCCTGCCGGTGCTGCGCAAGGATTTTCTGCACGACCCCTATCAGGTTGCCGAGTCTCGCGCCTGGGGCGCCGATGCCATTCTCATCATCATGGCCTCGGTCGATGATGGTCTGGCGGCCGAGCTGGAGGACGCCGCCACGGGCTGGGGCATGGATGCGCTGGTCGAGGTGCACGACCGTGCCGAACTTGACCGCGCGCTGCGTCTACGCTCACCCTTGATCGGTGTAAACAACCGTAATCTCAAAACCTTCGAGGTTACTCTTGATGTAACGCGCGAACTTGCGCCACATCTGCCGCCGGGGCGCGATCTGGTCTGCGAAAGCGGGCTTTTTACCGCCGCCGACCTTGCGGGCATGGCCGCCATCGGCGCGCGCCGGTTTCTTATCGGCGAAAGCCTCATGCGGCAAACCGATGTGGCGACGGCCACCCGCGCGCTTTTGGAAACACCATGACCCTGAGCCATTTCAACCCGAAGGGTGAAGCGCATATGATTGATGTTGCAGGCAAATCCGTCACGCATCGGGTGGCCGTGGCCAAAGGCGCCGTGGTGATGGCGGCGGCAACGCTGGCACTGGTGCAGGCGGGAAGCGCCAAAAAAGGCGACGTTCTGGGCGTGGCGCGGCTTGCAGGTATCATGGCGGCAAAACGCACCGCCGAGCTCATTCCGCTCTGCCACCCGCTGCCGCTGACCCATGTGACGCTTGAACTGGAACCCGATGCCGCCTTGCCCGGTGTTCGCATCGCCGCGACGGTTGAGACCGATGGCAAGACCGGGGTTGAAATGGAAGCGCTGACGGCGGTTTCGGTGGCGGCGCTGACGGTTTACGACATGCTCAAGGCTGCTGACCGTTCCATGCGCATAGAGGCGGTTCGCGTTACCCTGAAAGATGGCGGTAAATCAGGTCGTTACGAGGCGTTGTGATGATATCGGTTGAAGAGGCTCTGGCGCGGGTTCTGGCGCTTTGCGGGCCGGTGCGCAGCGAGGCCGTGCCGCTGCGCGCGGCCCTTGGCCGGGTGCTGGCCGCACCCGCAGTGGCCACGCTGACTCAGCCACCCTTTGATGCCGCTGCGATGGATGGTTACGCGATCACGGCGGCGGACCACCACCCCGGCCGCACCCTTCGCCTGATCGGCGAGGCCGGCGCCGGGCATGGGTTTGACGGCACGCTCGGGCCGGGCGAGGCGGTTCGCATTTTTACCGGGGCGCCGGTGCCGCAGGGCGCCGACCGGGTATTGATGCAAGAGGATGTGCAGCGCGCGGGCGACCACATCACGCTGCCCGCCGCGCTTGATGCGCGCCGCCATATCCGCCCGCGCGGGCAGGACTTTGCCGAAGGCCAAACCGTCGCAGCCCCCCTGCGGCTGACGCCGCGCCACCTTGGCCTTCTCGCGGCGATGAACGTGGCCACCGTCACCGTGGCGCGGCGCCCGACCGTGGCGGTCATCGCCACCGGAGATGAACTGGTGATGCCCGGTGAGGCGCCCGGCCCCGGCCAGATCGTCTGTTCCAATTCGTTCGCACTGGCGGCCATGGCTGAAGAAGCTGGCGCCGAGGCGCGCCTGCTGCCGATCGCGCGCGATAGCGAGGCGGCGCTGCGGCAGGCCTTCGCGCTCGCCGCAGACGCCGATGTGATCGTGAGTTCAGGCGGCGCCTCGGTGGGCGAGCATGATCTGGTCGGCAAGGTCGCCGCCGAACTGGGCATGGCGCGGGCCTTTTGGCAGGTGGCGATGCGCCCCGGAAAGCCCCTGATGGCCGGGAGAATGGGAAATGCGGCGATGCTGGGGTTGCCCGGCAATCCGGTTTCGGCCTTTGTCACCGCGCGGCTCTTTCTGGTGCCGCTGCTCGCCGCGATGCAGGGCCTGCCGGGGGGCCATGCGCCGCGGCGTACGCGCCTTGCGCAAGATGTCGCGGCGAACGGGCCGCGCACCCATTACATGCGCGCGCGCCTGACCGAAGGCGATGCGCCGATGATCGCCCCCTTCGCCGAACAGGATTCGGCGATCTTGCGGCTTTTGACCGAGGCCGACGCGCTTTTGATCCGCCCGGCGGGCGACGGGCCGCGCGCGGCGGGCGCTTGGGTGGACTACCTGCCGCTCTGATCCGGCCGGTTGACACGAAACGGGAACGCGGCTAGAACATAGGTCGAACATAGCTGCGGAGGGGTGTCGATGCTGACGCGCAAGCAACTGGAATTGCTGGACTTCATTCAAAAGCGCACGCAGCGTGACGGGGTTCCGCCGTCTTTCGACGAAATGAAGGATGCGCTGGCGCTGCGGTCAAAATCCGGCATCCACCGGCTGATCACGGCACTGGAAGAGCGCGGCTTCATCCGCCGGCTCGCGCACCGCGCCCGCGCCATCGAAATTGTCAAACTGCCCGAGGCGATGGAGCGCCCCGGTTTCAACCCGCGCGTGATTGCGGGCGACAGGGTTGAGCCGCCGCGCGGCGCGCTGCCGGTCGCGGCCGGGGTGATCGAATTGCCGGTGATGGGGCGGATCGCCGCCGGTGTGCCGATTGAGGCGATTTCGGAAATTTCGCACCACATCACGGTGCCTGAAACCATGCTTACGGGGCGCGGCGAACATTACGCGCTAGAGGTCAAGGGCGATTCGATGATCGACGCGGGCATCAACGATGGCGATATCGTGGTGATCCGGCAGCAGGCGACCGCCGACAACGGCGATATCGTGGTAGCGCTGGTCGAGGGGTTTGAGGCGACGCTGAAGCGGTTTCGCCGCAAGAACGGCATGATCGCGCTGGAGGCCGCCAACCCCGCCTATGAAACCCGCATTCTGCGCGAAGATCAGGTCAAGGTGCAGGGGCGTCTGGTCGGGCTGATCCGCAGCTACTAGGCCTAGCGCGCCCAAAGCCGCGGGCCAATCGTCTCAGCAACCGTTACCACCCGCAGCGCATCGCCTGCGGGCGTGATCGCGACCGCGCCGCTTTGGCGCAAGCGCGTCAGGTCGAACAGCAGGCAATCGCCGGGTGCGGTTTCGGTCGCTGCGGCCGCCAGCACCACGATCGCGCCGCCGGTGCAAGCCGCCGCGACCCGGTCTGCCGCGCCCTTGCCGGTCAGGTGCACCACGCGCCGCCCTGCCAGCACCGCCTCGCGGCTGCCCGTAGGGCCGTCCCAGCCCGCGCGGGCGGATGCCGCTTCAACCGGGGCGTCGTCGCCGTCTTCCGCCATCCAGGTTTCCGCCACATAGGCGGCACCCGATTTCGACATCGCGCGCCCGTCTGCGGTCATCAGCCCGACCAGTTCGCCCTCGGGCGCAATCAGCAAGGCCGGGCGCTCGACCCCGGCCCAAAGAGCCACCACGGCGATTGCCACGGCAAAACCGGCCCCGCGCGCCGCACCGCGTGCCAACACCATCAACGCCGCCGCCACGGCCATCAGCGGCAACACCGCCTCGGGGGGGGTCGGCAGCGAGATCAGCGCGCCATCGAGCCCCGCCACCCAGTCGGAAACAAGGATCATCCAGCGCGTGCCCTGCTCCATCACCCATAGCGGCGGCCCGGCAAGCCCCAAGGGCGCCAGCAACGCCGCAATGACCCCCGCCGGCATCACCGCCGTGCCCATGACCGGCACCGCGAGCAGGTTTGCCAACAACCCGTATTCCGGCATGCGGTTGAAATGCGCCGCGGCGATCGGCGCCGAGGCAAAGCCGGCCGCCAGCGAAGATAGCACCAGCATCGCCACCGGCTTTAGCAGCCCCGGCACAAGGTGTTGCACCCGCGCCCAGGGCCGATAGACCAGAATCAGCGCGATCGTGGCACTGAACGACATCTGGAATCCGGGGTCCATCAGCCCTTCCGGGTTGATCAGTAGCAGCGCCAGCGCCGCCACCGCCACCGTGCGCAAACTGATCGCCCGCCGGTCAAGCAGCACCGCCACCAGCATCGTCGCGGCCATTACATAGGCACGCTCGGTGGCCACGTTCGGCCCCGCAAGCCACAGGTAGATGCTTGCCGCCAGCAGTGCCACCGCCGCCGCAATCTTCTTGACCGGCAGGTGCAACGCCAGGTTGCCGACCAAGGCCAGACCATAGCGCAGCGCCGCAAAGACGAACCCCGCCAGCATGCCCATGTGCAGGCCCGAAATTGAGATGATGTGGTAAAGGTTTGAGGCGCGCATCGAGACATTCGTGGCCTCGGCAATGCCGGACCGGTCGCCGGTCATCAGCGCCGCTGCAACCGCCCCCGCCTGCCCCGGTATCCGCGCCTGAATCGCTGCCGAAAGGCGCATGCGCGTACGGTGCCCGGCCAGCAGCCAGTCACCCGGCGCGGGCGGCTCAAGCAGCAGCACCGGGGCACGCACATAGCCCACGGCACCAAGCTGCGCAAACCAGGAATTACGCCGAAAATCATAGCTTTGTGGCGAGGCTGGCCCGGCGGGGGGCATCAGGTTGGCGGTCATCATCACGCGCTGGCCCGGCTCGGGCGCAAGCTGCGACTGGTCGCCGTGCAGCGCCACCCGCGCGGTTGCGGGGGTGCGCGCCGGGGCCACGCTAGCCAGCACCACCTGATCGAGCTTGAGGCGGATGTAGTCGCCGCTCGATCGGTCAATCGAGATGATCCGGCCTTCGACCGGGCCATAATAGCGAAACCCGAGCACCGGCGCGGCAAGGGTGTGGGCGCGCGCGCCTGCAAGCAGGAAGCCGAGCGCGGCAACGGTCAGCGCTGCGGCAACCAGCCGCCCCGCGTCAGGCCCGCGCAGCCACGCAATGGCCCCGAGCACCATTGCGGCGGCCACGCTGGCGTAAACCGCCCTGCCCGGCTCCCACGCCAAACCGAACCAGATGCCGATGCCCGTGCCAAGCCAGATCGGCAGCCACAGGAAGATATCGCCCCGCGCCGCCGCGAGCGCGGCCAAAGGGTGCCGCAAGCCCCCCCACTGCGCAGACGGGCCGAAACGCCGGGGGGCGGGGTACGCAAGGTCGGGGTCGGCAAGGCTAGCCACTTCTTGTTTCTCCGAGCATCCTTGCCTAAGGATCAGCGCGAAAGCCTACCCGGCTCATGGTTACCGAAAGGTTAATTCCCGATGTCCTCCGCCCCGCAAGCCCCGGTCGTCACCCGCTTTGCACCCTCACCCACCGGCTATCTGCACATCGGCGGGGCCCGAACGGCGCTGTTCAACTGGCTTTACGCACGCGGCCGCGGCGGCAAGTTTCTGCTGCGAATCGAAGACACCGACCGTGAACGGTCAACCCCCGAAGCGACCGCCGCTATTCTGCGCGGGCTGACATGGCTGGGGCTTGACTGGGATGGCGAGGCGGTCAGCCAGTTTGCCGGACGCGCACGCCACGCCGAGGTCGCGCGCCAGATGCTTGCAAATGGCACCGCCTACAAGTGCTTTGCGACGCAAGAAGACATCGAAGCCTTCCGCGAAGCGGCGCGTGCCGAGGGCCGCTCGACGCTCTATCAAAGCCCGTGGCGCGACGCCGACCCCGCAACCCACCCCGACGCGCCCTATGCGATCCGCCTCAAGGCGCCGCGTGACGGTGCAACGGTGATCGAGGATGCGGTGCAGGGCACGGTCACCTTCCGCAATGACCAGCTTGATGACATGGTTTGTTTACGTTCCGATGCTACCCCCACCTACATGCTGGCGGTGGTTGTCGACGACCACGACATGGGCGTAACTCATATCATCCGTGGAGATGACCACCTGACCAATGCGGCGCGGCAAGTGCAGATCTATCAGGCGATGGGATGGCAGGTTCCGGTGTTCGCCCATATCCCGCTGATCCACGGCCCCGATGGCAAGAAGCTGAGCAAGCGCCACGGCGCGGTCGGGCTGGAGGAATATCAGGCGATGGGCTTTTGCGCGGCGGGCATGCGCAACTACCTCACCCGGCTTGGCTGGAGCCATGGCAATGACGAGCTTTTTGACGATGCGCAGGCGCTTGCATGGTTCGATTTGGCGGGAATCGGGCGCGCCCCGGCACGACTTGATTTCAAGAAGCTTGAAAACGTTTCCGGTCACCACATCGCCAAGGCGGCAGACGAAAGGTTGTTGCCTGAAATTGAGGCATATCTGACGGCCGTCGCGCGCCCCGCGCTGACCGCACAGCAACGTGACGGTTTGCTAAAGGCGCTTGCCTGCACCAAGGAGCGCGCCAAGACATTTCCGGAACTCCTTGAAAAAGCGCACTTTGTTCTGGCATCCCGGCCGCTGGAGCTGGAGCCGAAAGCGGCGGCGGCGCTCGACGCGGTATCCCGTGGTATACTGCGCGAATTGACGCCGCAATTGCAAGATGCTAGCTGGGTGCGCAATGAGCTGGAGGCTATTGTCTCTGCCGTAGCAGCTGCGCACGGGCTTGGTCTTGGGAAAATTGCCGGGCCATTGCGGGCGGCGCTCGCGGGACGCATGGTAACACCCAGCGTATTTGACATGATGCTGGTGCTGGGCCGCGATGAGACGCTCGCACGGCTGAACGATCAGGCAGCCTGAGCGGCTGCACCGGGATATCGGAACACTCTCGGCCAGACCGGGAACAGCAAAAGGGAACGACATGGCAGATACGAAAAAAACCGCCACGCTAAGCTATGAGGGCAAGAGCTACGAGCTGCCCATCCTCAGCCCGACCGTTGGCCCCGAGGTGATCGACATCCGCAAGCTTTACGCGCAGGCGGACGTGTTCACCTACGACCCCGGCTTTACCTCGACCGCATCGTGCGAAAGCGCCATCACCTTTATCGACGGCGACAAGGGCGAGCTTTTGTATCGCGGCTATCCGATCGAACAACTGGCGGAAAAATCGCATTTTCTCGAAGTCTGCTACTTGCTTTTGAACGGCTCGCTGCCGACCGAAGCGCAAATGGAAAACTTTGAAGGCCGCATCACGCGCCACACGATGGTGCATGAACAGATGCATTATTTCTTCCGCGGGTTCCGGCGCGACAGCCACCCGATGGCCACCATGGTGGGCGTGGTCGGCGCGATGTCGGCCTTTTACCACGACAGCCTCGACATCAACGACCCATGGCAACGCGAAGTGGCCGCAATGCGGATGATCGCCAAACTGCCGACGATCGCGGCGATGGCCTACAAGTATTCAATCGGCCAACCCTTCGTCTACCCGAAGAATAACCTCGATTACGCCTCGAACTTCCTGCACATGTGCTTCTCGGTTCCGGCTGAAGACTACACCGTCAGCCCGGTGCTCGCCAAGGCGATGGACCGCATCATGATGCTGCACGCCGACCACGAGCAAAACGCCTCGACCTCGACCGTGCGGCTTGCCGGTTCGTCGGGCGCCAACCCCTTTGCCTGCGTGGCGGCGGGCATCGCCTGCCTCTGGGGCCCGGCGCATGGCGGCGCCAACCAGGCGGCGCTGGAAATGCTGCGCGAAATCGGCACGGTGGACCGCATTCCCGAATTCGTCGCTAAAGCAAAAGACAAGAACGACCCGTTCCGCCTGATGGGATTTGGCCACCGCGTCTACAAGAATTTCGACCCGCGCGCCAAAGTGATGAAGGAAAGCGCCGACGAGGTGCTCGACCTCTTGGGTATTCACAACAACGAAACCCTGCGCGTGGCGAAAGCGCTGGAGCGCATCGCGCTGGAAGACGAGTATTTCGTTTCGAAGAAACTCTACCCGAACGTCGATTTCTACTCGGGCATCATCCTAGAGGCGATGGGCTTTCCGACCGCGATGTTCACGCCGATCTTCGCGCTGTCGCGCACCGTCGGCTGGATTTCACAGTGGAAAGAAATGATCGGCGACCCGGCGCTGAAGATCGGCCGCCCGCGCCAGCTTTACATCGGCGAGACCACGCGCGATTACGTTCCCGTCGCGCAACGCTGACCGCCGCGAAATGTCAAAGGCCGGGGGGAAACCCTCGGCCTTCTGCATTTCGCTGCTGCCGCGGGGCATGAAAAAACCGGGGCGCACGCAGCGGCACCCCGGTTTTCTGATCTTCGCTTGCTGCGTGCTCAGCCGCGGGCGCGGCCCAAGTAGGCCCAGCCACCCGAGATCGCCAGCGCCGCCAGCACCGATTTCACTATGTCGCCGGCCACGAACGGGATCATGCCTTTTTCGATGGCGCCTGAAAAATTCAGCGCCGTGACCGCATCAAGCCAGAGCACGCCCGGCACATAGATCAGCAGTGAAGCCGCAACCGAGGCGGCAAGTGCGGGCACAAAGCGGCGCGCTCCAAGGTCGGCGGCAAGCCCCGCCAGCGCCACCATCGGCAGGAAGCCAAGAATGAAGCCCGTGGTCGGCCCGCCCAGAACCGAACCTGCGGCCAGAACTGGCAGACCGGCGGCAGCTTCGGCGATGTAGGCGGCAACCGTGGCCAACCCGAGACGCCAGCCCATGGTCAACCCGACCAGCAGCACCGCCAGCGTTGATAGGGTCATCGGCACCGGGTACATCGGCACGGCAACACGCGCCGAAAGCGCGATGAAGAGCGACCCGCCCAGCACCATCAGGGCGCGGGAAGCGAGTGTCTGGGTCGGCAGAAGTGCCTTGGAAAGCGTCATCGAGGGCCTCGTGCAAAGGGTCAGGGTCCGCGCAGTTATGCCGCAGATGCGCAAGATGTCAACGCTCCCCCTTGCGCGGGCAGCGGTAGAATGCGAAACGCTCGCGCATGAACACCGCGCCCGACATCCCGCCAAACGCCCCGAAAATCGCCCTCGTCACCGGCGCCTCGCGCGGCTTGGGCGCGGCCCTCGCCGAGGCGCTGGCCGCGCAGGGGTGGCATGTGGTCGCGGTGGCGCGCACCGCGGGCGGGCTTGAAGAGCTTGACGACCGCATCCAGGCCGCAGGCGGCAGCGCCACGCTGGCCCCGATGGACGTGACCACCCCCGAGGCGATGGCGCATCTGGCGCAGTCGCTGGCCGCCCGCTGGGGCGGGCTGCAACTTTGGGCGCATACGGCAATTCACGCGGAATCGCTGACCCCCGCAGGCCACATCGCGGCCAAAGACCTCGCCAAGTCGGTCGCGTGCAACATCACCGCCACCGCCAGCCTGATCGGTCTTGTCGAGCCATTGCTGCGCGCAGGCAACGGCACGGCGCTGTTTTTTGACGATCCGCGCGGCGGGCAAAAATTCTTCGGCGCTTACGGCGCCACCAAGGCCGCACAAATCGCGCTCGCGCGCAGCTGGCAGGCCGAATGCGCGAAAATCGGCCCGCGTGTGCTGATCGAAACCCCGGCCCCCATGCCCACCGCCACGCGCGCGCGCTTCTTTCCCGGCGAAGACCGTAGCGCACTCAGCACTGCAAAAGCCGAAGCCGCGCGCGTCCTCGCGCTCATCTGATTGCGGCTTGCCTTGGGTCAAATATCCCCCGCGGAGCGCTGCACGGCCCGTGCTTGCCTCCGGCGGGGATATTTGACCCAAGGCAAGCCCATCATCGCTTTACGACTGCGGCTACCCGGTCTAATCAGACAGCATCACACCGGGGAATTTCATGCGCATTCTGATTACCAATGACGATGGCATCAACGCGCCGGGTCTGGTCGTGCTGGAGCAGATCGCGCACGAGATCGCGGGACCTGGGGGCGAGGTCTGGACCGTAGCGCCAGCCTTTGAGCAATCGGGCGTGGGCCATTGCATCAGCTACACCCACCCGATGATGATCGCCAAGATGGCACCGCGGCGCTATGCCGCCGAGGGCAGCCCGGCCGATTGTGTGCTGGCGGGGGTTTATGACGTGCTGCAGGGCGCGCGGCCCGACCTTGTGCTTTCGGGCGTCAATCGCGGCAACAACGCCGCCGAAAACGCGCTCTATTCGGGCACCGTGGGCGGCGCCATGGAGGCGGCGCTGCAAGGCATTCCGGCGATTGCGCTCAGCCAGTTTCTCGGCCCCGAAACCGAAGACCTGGCCGACCCGTTCGAGGCGGCGCGCGTGCATGGGGCTGCGGTGGTGCGCAAGCTTCTGGACAAGGGGCGCTGGGATGGCGGCGACTACCGGTTTTTCTACAACGTCAACTTTCCGCCCATCGCGGCCGCCGGGGTGCGCGGCATGAAGGCGGCGGCGATGGGTTGGCGCACCGACACGTTCTTTGGCGTGAAGCCGCATATCTCGCCCTCGGGGCGCAAGTTTCTGTGGATCACCGGCGGCCCGCAGCACCTGCCCACCGCACCCGGCACCGACGTGGCGGTGAACCTTGACGGCTTCATCTCGATCACCCCGATGCGGGCCGATCTGACCGCGCATGACGCACTGGCCGATTTGCAGGCTCATCTGGAATGAGCGACGCGGGCGACCACGATGGCGCCATCGCCGAACGCAAGATGCGCTTCTTGTTCGCGCTGCGGTCACGCGGGGTCACAGATGCACGGGTTCTGACCGCGATGGAGGCGGTGGACCGGGGGCTGTTCGTGCGCGGCCTGTTTGCCGAACGCGCCTATGAAGACATGCCCTTGCCCATCGCCTGCGGCCAGACCATCAGCCAGCCCTCGGTGGTGGGGCTGATGACGCAGGCGCTGGAGGTCGGGCCGCGCGATACCGTGCTGGAGGTCGGCACCGGGTCTGGCTATCAGGCCGCGATTCTGGCGCAGCTTGCGCGACGGGTCTACACGGTTGACCGCCACCGCCGCCTGGTGCGCGAGGCCGAAGAGATTTTTGCGGCACTCGACATCCGCAATATCGTGGCGATCACCGCCGATGGCAGCCGTGGCCTGCCCGATCAGGCGCCGTTCGACCGTATCCTTGTGACCGCCGCCGCCGAAGACCCGCCCGGGCCGCTCTTGGCGCAGTTGAAGATCGGCGGTATCATGGTGCTTCCCGTGGGGCAGTCGGATGCGGTGCAAAGCCTGATCCGTGTGCGCCGCTCAGAGACGGGGTATGAATATGACGAGTTGCGCCCAGTGCGTTTTGTGCCTTTGGTAGAGGGTGTAAGCTACGACTAGGCGGTTTTCCAAGGGCCCGGCAACAGAGCCCGTTCGCAAGCGAGGACAGAGCAGATGCCAACATTTTCGCACGCCACCACCCGCAGCCTGATTGCAGGCGCCGCCTTGCTGGCCCTTGCCGGCTGCGACGCCGATGGCAAGTTTGATTTCGACCTGCGCAATTTCGGCAATACCGGGCTTGATACCTCGGCAGCAGTCCGGCAGGCCGTGAACCAGCGGCCCGAGCCAGATGCGCGCGGCGTGATCTCGTATCCGACCTATCAGGTGGTGGTGGCACGGCGCGGCGACAGCGTGGCGGCACTCGCGAACCGTGTCGGCGTTGGGGCCGCCGAACTGGCAAGCTACAACGCGCTGCGCCCCGAGACCGTGCTGAACGGGGGCGAGGTGCTGGCGCTTCCGGGGCGCGTAGCCGCCGCCACCGGCGCCGCCACCGACCGCATTGACATTACGGCACTCGCGACCGGGGCGATCGACCGCGCCACTACGAACGGTGCCGCCCCCGCAGCCACCACCGCCCCCGCCGTCAGCGAGCCGATCCGCCACAAGGTGGCGCGGGGCGAGACCGCCTATTCGATCGCGCGCTATTACAGCGTCGATGTGCGCTCGCTGGCTGACTGGAACGGATTGCCTGCCGATCTTTCGGTGCGCGAGGGCCAGTATCTGATGATCCCGACCCCGGCGCCGCTGGTGCGCAGTGCCGCCGCAGCACCACTGACCTCGGCGCCGGGTCAGGGCTCAGCCACCCCGGTGCCGCCCTCGGCGGCGCAGCCCTTGCCTGCAGCAAATCCGCCGGCGGCCAGCAGCGCCGTCGCCTCCCCGCCCGCCGCCGACCTTGGCGCCACGCGCACCACCACCGCCGCGCGGATGGCAATGCCGGTGACCGGCGCAATCATTCGGCCCTACGAGCAGAAAAAGAATGACGGCGTCGACATTGCCGCGAGCCCCGGCACCACGGTGCGCGCCGCCGAAGCAGGCACCGTTGCCGCGATCACGCGCGATACCGATGGCGTGCCGATTCTGGTGATCCGCCACGACAATAACCTGCTGACGGTCTATGCCAACATCGACGCGCTGACGGTGGCCAAGGGCGACCGCGTGACGCGCGGGCAGGCCATTGCCAAGGTGCGCGCGGGCACGCCGGGTTTTGTGCATTTTGAGGTGCGCGACGGTTTTGACAGCGTGGACCCGATGCCCTACCTGCAATAGCGGCACCGGCGCAGGCGCGCGCCGTTCAGGCCGCTTTGGCCGCCGCGGCCGGCAAGAACGGCTCGACCCGCATTTCTGCGCCGTCGAAGGTGCAGAACGCGCCCTGCGGCAAAGGTTCCCAGCCGCCCTCGCCGGTTTCCAATGGCTCGGAAACCACGGCGCGGCCCGCGCGTGTATCGGACCAGCGATGGTAGAGCGTCGGGGCCAGATCGTCGGTGGCATAGCGGATTGCGTAAAGCCGCCGGCCGTCGGAAAAGGCGCAGGTCAGGCGCACAAAGGGGGCGGCGCCGCGCGCGCGCGCCAGTGCCTCCAGCCGTGCCGTCGCACGCTCCATCGCGCCCTTCGGGTCGGTGTCCAGGCCCTCGCCCAAGGCCACCAGAAACAGCGCCTCGCTGTCGGTGGCGCCTTTGCGGTTGGGGTAATGGGCATCCGGGATCAACATTTCGGCGTCGCGGCGGTAGCTGTCATAGCCACCAAACTGACCGTTATGCATGAAGCTCCAGCGCCCGACCGCGAACGGATGGCAGTTGTTGCGGCTGGTGGCGGTTCCGGTCGAGGCGCGCACATGCGCAAGGAACAGGCCCGATTGTACCTGCGCGGTCAGCGATTTCAGGTTGGGGTCTGACCAGGCAGGCATGACATCCCGGTAAAGCCCCGGTTCGGGCCGCGCGCCATACCACGCAATGCCAAAGCCATCGGCGTTGATCGACGAATGGCATTCGGTCGCGCAATGGCTTTGATGGATCAGCGAGTGACCCGGCCTGCTGATGATTTCCTCAAGATAGATCGGTTGCCCGATATAGGCCGCCCAACGGCACATTGCTTGCCTTTGCCCCCTGCCCGCAGCTGTAGCGCCGCGTTGGAACCATGATACATTCAAAATGTGGAAGGCCGGAACCCCAAATCGCGGCAAAGTGTCAGGGTGTGACTTCCTCGACAATCATCAGATCGCGTTCCGACGCACCCTTGGCATGCGCAAGTGCCGCCTGATAGGCCGGCGACAGGTAGCAGGCATGGGCCGCCTCAAGGCTCGGGAACCGCGCCACCACATTGCGCGGCCGGTCCCGGCCCTCAAGCTGCACGTAGCGCCCGCCGCGCGCCAGAAAGACGCCGCCAAAGGACGCAATCGCCGGCCCTGCGGCGGCGGCATAGCGGCCGTATGCGGCAGCATCGGTCACATGCACATGCGCGATCCAGAGCGCGGTGGGGGTGGGCTTTTCGGTCATTTCAATGCTCCTATCACGGCTTCCGCCGCCGCCACCGCCTGCGGCGCACGGGTTGGGTCAGCGCCCCCCGCCTGCGCCATGTCGGGGCGCCCGCCGCCGCCCTTGCCGCCAAGCGCCTCGGCCGCCGCGCGCACCAGATCAACCGCCGAAAGCCGCGCGGTCAGATCGTCGGTCACCCCCGCCGCCGCCGCCGCCTTGCCGCCAGTGTCGGCCACGATCAGCACCGCACCCGAGCCAACGCGCGCCTTGAGCGCATCGACCAGCCCCGGCAAATCGCGCCCGGAAACCCCCGAAACCACCTGAGCTATGAAGCGTATTCCGTTGATTTCTTTTGCATCTGCGCCAGATTGCCCGGCGCCACCGCCAAGTGCCGCCTCGCGTTTCAGCTGTGCCAGTTCATTGGCCAGCGCGCGCCGTTCCTCGGCCAGGGCGCGCACGCGCTCGGCGGTATCAGCCAGCGGCGCCTTGAGCGTGGCGGCAATTTCGGCCAGCCGCGCTGCCTGAACCTTCAGGTGGTCAAGTGCCGCCTGCCCGGTCAGCGCCTCGATCCGCCGCACCCCCGCGCTTGACGCGCTGTCACCCAAGGCGACGAAAGCGCCAATGTCGCCGGTGCGCGCCACATGGGTGCCGCCGCAAAGCTCAAGACTATAGGTCGCACCATCGGCGCCCTTGCCCGACCCGGTGAGTTGCCCCATCGAGACCACGCGCACTTCATCGCCATATTTCTCGCCAAAGAGCGCCTGCGCGCCGATGGCGCGGGCGTCATCCGGCGTCATGATGCGGGTATCGACGGGCGCGTTCTGGCGCACATATTCGTTCACCTCGGCCTCAACCCCGGCCAGCTCTGCCGCCGTCAGCCCCTTGGAGTGGCTGAAATCAAACCGCAGCCGGTCAGGCGCGTTCAGGCTGCCCTTTTGCGCCACATGGGTGCCAAGCGCGCGCCGCAGCGCCTCGTGCAACAGATGCGTGGCCGAATGGTTGGCGCGAATCGCGCTGCGGCGGTTGTGGTTCACCTCAAGCCGCGCCGGCTGACCCCGCCTGATCTCGCCCTCGCGCAGTTCGGCGATGTGAATAAACACCCCGGCGACCTTCTTGGTGTCGGTCACTTCGGCCATGCCGGTTTCGGTGCGGATGATGCCGCTATCGCCCACCTGCCCGCCGCTTTCCGCGTAATAGGGGGTCTGGTTCACCACGATCTGCACGGCGCCGCTGGCAAGCTCAACCTCGGCGCCATCGACCACCAGCGCCAGCAATTGCGCTTCGGCCGCCTCGGTATCATAGCCCAGAAACTCGGTGACCCCGTGCTTTTCGGCCAATTCATACCAGATCGTCGCATCGGTGGCCTCGCCCGACCCGGCCCAGCTGGCGCGCGCCTTGGCCTTCTGTTCAGCCATCGCGGCATCGAACCCCGCCACCTCAACCACGCGGCCCTGTTCGCGCAGCGCATCTTGCGTGAGGTCAAGCGGGAAGCCGTAGGTATCATAAAGCTTGAACGCTGCGGCGCCGGGTAGCGCGCCGCCTTCGGGCAGCCGCGCCAGTTCTTCATCGAGCAGCTTCAGCCCGCGGTCGAGCGTGGTGCGAAACCGCGTTTCTTCCAGCTTCAGCGTTTCTTCGATCAGGGCCTGCGCGCGCGTCAGCTCGGGGTAGGCCGCGCCCATCTGGCGCACCAGCGTCGGCACCAGCTTGTGCATCACCGGGTCTTGTGTGCCCAGCATATGTGCGTGGCGCATGGCGCGGCGCATGATGCGGCGCAGCACATAGCCGCGCCCCTCGTTGCCGGGCGTCACGCCGTCGGAGATGAGAAACGCGGTCGAGCGCAGGTGGTCGGCAATAACGCGGTGGTGCACCTTGCCGGGGCCGTCGGGGTCGGCGCTGGTCGCATGCGCGCTGGCCTCGATCAGGGCGCGCATCAGGTCGGTGTCGTAGTTGTCATGCTTGCCCTGCAACAGCGCGCCGATCCGTTCCAGCCCCATGCCGGTGTCGATCGACTGCATTGCAAGCTTGCGCAGGCTGCCATCTGGCATCTGCTCGTTCTGCATGAAGACGTTGTTCCAGATCTCGATAAAACGGTCGCCGTCTTCGTCTTTGCTGCCGGGCGGGCCACCCCAGATGCTCGGCCCGTGGTCATAGAAAATCTCGGTGCAGGGGCCGCAGGGGCCAGTCGGGCCCATACGCCAGAAGTTGTCATCAGAGTCGATGCGGATGATACGCTCTTCCGGCAGGCCCGCGACCTTCTTCCAAAGGGCCGCCGCCTCGTCATCGGTGTGGTAGACGGTGACGGTCAGCTTGTCTTTCGCCAGCCCAAAATCGCTGGTCAGCAATTCCCATGCAAATTCAATTGCTTCGGCCTTGAAGTAATCGCCGAAGCTGAAGTTGCCCAGCATCTCGAAGAAGGTGTGGTGGCGCGCGGTGTAGCCGACATTATCAAGGTCATTGTGCTTGCCGCCGGCGCGCACGCATTTTTGCGCGGAGGTTGCGCGTTTGTAGTCGCGCGTCTCGACCCCGGTGAAGCAATTCTTGAACTGCACCATGCCCGAGTTGGTGAACATCAGCGTCGGGTCATTGCGCGGCACCAGCGGGCTGCTCGGCACCACGCGGTGACCGTTGCGTTCGAAAAAATTCAGGAAGGTCGAGCGGATGTCATTAAGGCTGGGCATGTCGGGGGCCTATCTCGGGCGGTTCGCCCATCGTTTAGCGCCCGGCCCCTGCCCTGTCCAGAAAGCAAAGCGGCCGGGCACGCAGCCCAGCCGTCCGGTGCGCCAAAACTGCGCCCTATTCCTCGGTCACCGCCTCATCGACCTCGGTGGCCGAAAAATCGAGCCCGTGACCGGCGCGGATCTTGTCTTCAATGGCGTTAGCCATGGCGGGGTTATCGCGCAGATACTGCTTGGCGTTTTCACGCCCCTGCCCGATGCGCTCATCGCCGTAGGAATACCAGGCGCCCGATTTCTCGACCACCCCGGCCTTCACCCCCAGATCGACCAGCTCGCCCACCTTCGAGATGCCTTCGCCATACATGATGTCAAACTCGACCTGCTTGAACGGCGGCGCCACCTTGTTCTTCACCACCTTGACGCGGGTGGTGTTGCCAACCACCTCGTCGCGGTCCTTGATCGAGCCGGTGCGGCGGATGTCGAGCCGCACGCTCGCGTAAAATTTCAGCGCTTGCCCGCCACTGGTGGTTTCAGGGCTGCCAAACATCACCCCGATCTTCATGCGGATCTGGTTGATGAAGATGACCATGCAGTTGGAGCGCCCGATGCTGGCGGTCAGCTTGCGCATCGCCTGGCTCATCAGACGGGCCTGCGCACCCACCTGATGGTCGCCCATGTCGCCTTCAATTTCCGATTTCGGGGTCAGTGCCGCGACCGAATCGATTACCACCAGATTGACCGCGCCGGAACGCACCAGCGTATCGACAATCTCTAGCGCCTGTTCGCCGGTATCGGGCTGCGAAATCAAGAGCTCGTCGAGGTTGACCCCCAGCTTGCGCGCATATTGCGGGTCGAGCGCGTGTTCAGCATCGACAAAGGCGCAGACGCCACCCTTCTTTTGCTCTTCGGCCACCACATGCAGCGTCAGCGTGGTCTTGCCCGAGCTTTCGGGCCCGTAAATCTCGATCACCCGCCCCTTTGGCAAGCCGCCAATGCCCAGCGCGATATCGAGCCCCAGCGAGCCGGTTGAGGTCGCCTCGACATCCATCACCGGATTGTCCGAGCCGAGCCGCATGATCGAGCCCTTGCCGAACTGCCGCTCGATCTGTGCCAGCGCCGAATCGAGCGCTTTTTGTTTGTCTGCCGAGCGCTTGTCGTTCATGTCAAATACTGCCGTCGTTGCCATTGCCTGATCCTTATCCCACAGGGCGCGCCGTGCGGCAACCAGATGCCCCGGGGCGCGTGTTCTTGTCTTGTTCTGCAAGCTATGAGGCCAAAACCAGAACAATTCAACTCAAATCTTGCGCGGTGAGTCTTGGTAAAGATGGTTAAGATCCGGTTTACGCTGCCTGGCTTCCCGGCTAGGTATGGGAAAATTTCGTCGGTGGGTTCCATGCTTATATTCTGGCAGCAAAAACTGGTGCTTCTGGCCACGCCAAAAACCGGTTCCACCGCGCTTTCGGTTGCCCTGGAGCCGCTTGCGGCCATCGCAGTGCAGCGCCCGCCTGCCTTGAAACACACCACCGCCCAGCGCTTTCGCCGGTTTCTTGCGCCCTATCTCGAGACCGCCTCGGGCGCGCGTTTTGACGTGGTGGCGCTGATGCGCGAGCCGCAGGACTGGTTGGGCAGCTGGTACAGGTTCCGTCAGCGCGACGATATTTCGGGCAGCCCCAACTCGACCGAGGGGCTGAGTTTTGATGAGTTCGCAAGCGCCTATATGACGCGACCGCAGCCGCCCTACGCACAGCTTGGCTCTCAGGCGCGGTTCCTCAGCCTTGCCGATGGCACGTTGGGCGTCGACAAGCTCTTTTGCTACGAAGACATCGGGCGTCTGGTCAGCTTTCTGGAGGCGCGGCTCGATTTCGAAATCCAGCTGCCGCAGGTCAATGTGTCGCCCAAGGGCGAGACCAGGCTGGCCGCGCCGCTGCGCGAGCGCCTGCAAACCCACATGGCCGAGGACCACGCGCTTTACGCGCGTGTCAGGGCAGGCGAAACGTCCTGAATGGCACGCCCAGGCCGCACGAAGGGCTGCGGGGCCGGCGGCACGGGTTATCTGCGCAGCTGCTTGCTCACGGTTTCGGTCAACTCGCTTAACGAAAAGGGTTTTGGCAGGAACACCGCGCCAGGGACCGGCGGCCGGCCGTCGGTAAACACATCCTCGGCGTAGCCCGAAACGAACACCACGCGGGTTGCGGGCCGCGCCTTCAGCGCTTCGCGCACCCAGGACGGCCCGTCCATGCCAGGCATGATGACATCACTCAGAAACACGTCGATCAGCAACGTTTCGTCCTCAAGAATATGCAGCGCCTCCTCGCCGGTCTCGGCCTCGAACACGGTGTAGCCGCGCAGCTTCAGCGCGCGGCTTGCAAATGCACGCACCGGGGCCTCATCTTCAACCAGCAGCACCGAGGCCTGCGCCCCGCAGGTCGCACGCGGGGCCGGTGCCTCGTGGATATCCTCCGGCTCAGTCTCAAGTTGATCGTGCGCCGGAAAATAGAGCGTGAAACAGGTGCCCGACCCCACCACCGAATCGCAAAAGACATAGCCACCGGTTTGCTTGACGATTCCGTAGACGGTCGACAGGCCCAATCCGGTGCCTTCGCCGGCGCGCTTGGTGGTATAGAACGGCTCAAAGATCTTCGCGATCTTGTCGGGCGCGATGCCGATGCCCTCGTCGATCACCCGCACCACGACATAGTTGCCGGGCGAAAGCGTTGCGCGGTCACGGGTCAACTCGGCGGTCAGGTTCAACGCTTCGGTTTCTATCCGAATTTCGCCGCCGCCCGGCATCGCGTCGCGGGCGTTGACCACGAGGTTCATGATGACCTGCTCCAACTGGCGCTTGTCGGCGCGGATCGGCGCCAGATCAGGGGCGTGGGTCAGCAGCAGACGCACCTTTTCTCCGACCAGCCGGTTCAGCAGATGCGTGAGGTCCGACAGCGTGTCGCGCAGGTCGATGATGCGCGGCTTCAGCGTCTGTTTGCGCGAAAACGCCAGCAGTTGACCAACAAGGCTCGCGGCGCGGTTTGCGTTCTGGCTGATCTGGCTGAGGTCAGAAAAATCCGGGTCGCCCTTGTCGTGGCGCAGCATGAGAAGGTCGCAATGGCCCGAGATCGCGGTCAGCAGGTTGTTGAAATCATGCGCAACCCCGCCCGCGAGTTGCCCGATCGCCTGCATCTTCTGGCTTTGCACGAACTGCGCTTCGAGCGTCTTGAGCTGGGTCGCATCCGAAAGTACGGCCACAAGGCTGGCCCGACCATCCTCGACCACACGCGCAAGCGAGACCTGCAGGAACACTTCGCGCTCGCTCTGGCGCGCGCGCAACACTTCGGGGCGGCGGTCGGCGCGCCCCGAAAGCGCATCGGCAAGCCAGTCATTCAGCGGGCGCCCGAGCCCCTCGAAAAGCTCCGAAAACCGCGCGTTGGCGTCAACGTCGCCCAGCAAAGCCCGCGCCGTGCGGTTGGCAGCCAGCACCAGACCGTCGGGCGCAAGCCGCATCAGCGCCACCGGAAGCGCATCAAACGAGGTGGGGTCCGATGCCGTGGTGCGCCCGGTCGCGGAGGGCAACAGATAGATTTCGCGTCGGCCAGCCGAGGCCGCAACCTCGGCGACGACAGCGCGCGTCACGCCGCTGGCTGTGGCAATCGTATGTTCCTCACCCGAGCGCAGCGGCAATTCGGAAAAAATCCTGTCGAGGGCGCGCACCCGTTCGCCCACCAGCCGCAGCATCGCCTCGTTCATGTAAAGGATGGTGTCGTTCTTCGATGCGGTCAGCATCGGCAGGCTGAGCGTATGGCCGCTGCGCGCGCCGTTGGCATGCTCGTCCATTTCTTCCAGCCGCCACAAAAAACCGCCTGCGCCGACCCGGTGCACCGCAAGCCGCGCGTGGCCGCGCCGGGTGACCAGGTCTTCGTGTGCCGCGCCAAGGGCTGCGGCCTTGCCCTGCAAGCGAAACAGCACGGCAGCCGGGTTGGCGAACACTTCCGAGAGCGCCTGCGTCAGCGTTTGCCCGCCGCGCGCGCCAAACCGCGCCATCGCAGCGTGGTTTTGAAAACCGATGCTGCCGTCGCCATCGGTGGTAAAGCTGGGTGCTGCATCATGCGCAATGAATTCGGCCAGTTGCCGCTGCATCGCGGCCTGGCCACGGCCATGGAGGTGAGCCAGCAGCCAGAGCAGGCACGCGGTCGCCACCAGCCCGCCCGCCACCGCAAAGCAGAGCAGCATCTGCCAGCGTTCGGGCACCACAAGCGCCATGCCCGCTGCCGCCAACGCCGCGATCATCAGCCAAAACCGGCCCGGCGCAAGCGCGAGCGCAGTTTGCGTCATCGGGGTGGGCGTGGTCAGCGGGTGCGTCAACCGTGGCTCCTGCGGCAGATTCGCTCGCAGTCATTGCGCCGGTAAAAGCTTAAAGGGGGATTAAGCCGATACCATATACAACCCCTGCGTGTGCCCATCATGCCCGTTTCGGGCGAACACCGCCAGATAGAAGCCGTCACCGCCGCCAAGCGGGCTGAAACGTCGCGCCTGCGCCAACCGCCAACCGGGGTTCGCAGCAAGAAAATGCGAAGCCTGATCTTCGTTTTCAGACCGCAGCAGCGAGCAGGTCATGTAGGCCAGAACACCCGTGGCGCTGACATGTGCCTGCGCCTCGGCCAGAATCTTGCGCTGCACCGCCACCAGTTCGGCCAGACGCGCAGCAGTCAGCCGCCATTTCGCCTCGGGCGTGCGCCGCCATGTGCCCGAGCCGGAACAGGGCGCATCGACCAGCACGAGGTCTTGCCCGCCCGGCGCCTGCCCCGGATCCACAAGGCGCGGCGCCACCCCGGCGCGCGCGGCGCGCGCGGGCAGATCGCGCATCCGTGCGGGGTCGGCATCATGCGCGCAATAATCGCCGGGCGCACGCGCCGCCATCGCCAGCAACTTGCCACCGCCACCCGCGCAATAGTCGAGCACGCGCATGCCCGGGCGCAGAGGCAGCGCCGCAACCGCTGCTTGCGACGACAGGTCCTGAACCTCGACCACGCCTTGCGCGTAGGTCATTGATACCGCGACTTTTCGCGCGTTTTCCGTTACTTGCAGCGCAAAGCTCACCTCGTCACGCGGCTTGGCCACAATGCCATCAGCGGCCAGCGCCGCAATCGCCTCCGGCCGCGTCGCATGCGCCGCATTGACGCGCAGAAAGAGCGGCGCGCGCTGGCGCTGTGCCGCCATCACGGGCGCGAAATCATCGCCAAGCGATGCGCGCAGCGCAGGCGCCAGCCAGTCGGGGCAATCGAGCGCGTCAAGCCCGACGGGGGCGACAGGCGGCGCGCGTTCGGCCTCGGTCAAGGCTTCTGGGGCAAACCGCGATCCGGTGAAAATACTATCCGCGTCAATGCCTTGTGCGGCGCAGCGCCCGCGCATCAGGCCGCGCCCGGTCAGCGCCCCGCCAAGCACCGCGTAGGACCGCCGGCAGCGCAGCGCGTCATAAACATGGTCGCGCACCGCGGCACGGTCGCCAGACCCCGCATAGCGGTTGGCACGCGCCCATTGCGTCAGCGCGGCCTCGGCGGCCTCGCCGCCAAGGTGGCGGTCCAGAATGTCGATCGCGGCGGCGACGCGGGCCGCGGGCGTCACCGCCGCCCACCTTCATGTAAAGCATCAAGAATGGTCACCAACGCCCTGTGTTGCATCACATAACCCGATAGTTCGGACTTTCGCGAGTGATCTGCACATCGTGCACATGACTTTCCTTGAGACCGGCGCCGGTAATGCGCACGAATTCGCAATTGGCGCGCATCTCGGCAATCGTGCGGCTGCCGGTATAGCCCATCGCGGCGCGCAAGCCGCCGACCAACTGGTGCACCACCGCCGCCGCGGACCCTTTGTAAGGCACTTGCCCCTCGATGCCCTCGGGCACCAGCTTGTCAGAGGCCGCGTCTTTCTGGAAATAGCGGTCGGCGCTGCCCCGCGCCATCGCGCCAAGGCTGCCCATGCCGCGATAGCTTTTAAAGCTACGCCCTTGATACAAAATGACTTCACCGGGGCTTTCATCGGTGCCCGCAATCGCGCTGCCGACCATGGCGCAGCTCGCGCCTGCGGCAATTGCCTTGGCGAAATCGCCCGAATACTTGATGCCGCCATCGGCGATAACCGGAATGTCGCCCGCCGCCCCCGCCGCATCCATGATCGCGGTCAGTTGCGGCACGCCGACGCCTGCGACGATGCGCGTGGTGCAGATGCTGCCCGGCCCGATGCCCACCTTCACCGCATCGGCCCCGGCGGCAATCAGCGCCCGCGTGGCCGAGGCAGTGGCGACATTGCCCGCAACCACCTGCACCGAGTTCGACAGCGCCTTGATCCGCTCCACCGCGCGCGCCACCCCTTCGGAGTGGCCATGCGCGGTGTCGATCACGATCAGGTCGCACCCCGCCTCGATCAGCGCGGCTGACCGCGCAAAGCCCGCATCACCCACCGTGGTCGCGGCGGCCACGCGCAAGCGGCCCATCTCATCCTTGCAGGCATGCGGGTTCAGCACCGCTTTTTCGGTGTCTTTCAGCGTCAAGAGGCCGGTCAGTTTGCCCTTGCCGTCGGTCACCAGCAGCTTTTCGATGCGCCGCGCCTTCATCAGGCCCTTGGCTTCTTCAAGGTCGGCAGGCTCAGTCAGCATTGCGAGGTTGTCCGAAGTCATCATCACCCGCACCGGGGTGCGCTCGTCGGTGGCAAAGCGCATGTCGCGGTTGGTGACGATACCGACCACCCGGCCCTCGGCATCGACCACCGGAAAGCCGGTGACGTTATAGCGTTCCTGCAAGACCTTGGCATCGGCCAGGGTCTGGTCGGGGGTCAGGGTGATCGGGTTGAACACCACGCCCGATTCGAAACGCTTGACGCGGCGCACCTCATTGGCCTGCGTTTCGATATCGAGGTTGCGGTGAATCACCCCCATGCCGCCCGCCTGCGCCATGGCAATCGCCATTTTGGCCTCGGTCACGGTATCCATCGCGGAACTCAGCAACGGGATGTTCAGCCGAATGAGTTTGGTCACGAATGTAGCCACATCCGCCTCGGATGGCAGCACCGAAGATGCTGCGGGAACCAGAAGCACGTCATCAAATGTGAGGGCCTCGCGAATCTGCATGGAATGCCTCCTTGGCAGCTTTCGTTTGGCGGTTCCCTGTTTCACGCATGACGCGTTTTGGCAAGCCCTCAGGCCACCGCGGCGCCGGTTTTTATTGCAAGCCGCCCCGAGGCCCAGTCGCGCAGAACGGCAAAGGCGATGGGGAAGGTCAACAGCGTTGCCAGCACCAGCATCAGATCGCCCGCCAGATGCGCCCGCCCGCCGTGCATCAGCCAGAACCCCGCCACCGAGGCAGTGGGAAAGGTCAGCGCCGACCAGAGCGGGCTGAACCCCCCCGCCAACAGCCAGCGCGCACCCGCCAGCAGCACCAGCGCGAAGGCGCCCGACAGCACCGCCAGCGCGTTGGCGGTGCCGGTCAGCCCCATTTCCACCGCCAGTGCCCCCATATAGGCCATGGGCGCAAGGTGAATGGCGTGCAACGGGCGCAGCGGGGCGGGCATCCGTTCGCGCCGGAACTGCTCGGCACATGCCGCCCAGATCAACACCGACAGCCCCAGTGCCAGCCAGAACAGCCAGAGCGCCAGCGTGGCAAGGCCGATGTGCTGCGCAGCAAGTGCCGTCACCCCCAGCCCCGACCACGGCAGGTGCCACGCCGGCGTGACGCGGCGCTGTTGCGCAGGCGCGCGCGCCAGCAGCAGCACCAGCTGCCCCAGCAGCCCGACGTGCAGCGCCAGCACCGTCCAGAACAAAAGCAGCGCCGAAACGGGTGCATAGGGGGCGATGACCGAAACCAGTTGCTCAAGGCAAAGCAACGCCGCCGCGACCCCGGCATAGCCCGGCAGAATGCGCAGATCGTCAGACAGCACCGCAAGACGGCGCACAAACTTGCCCGCGTAGGCCAGCGCCGCGTAGAGCGCCAGCAATGTCAGCCCGCCAAGCGCCAATTCCACCACTTCGCCCGGCACGCCAAAGTCGGCGGCACCGCGCCGCCACGCAAGACCGAGGCCAAGCAAGCCCAGAATCGGCGGAAAGATCGCCGGCGGAGTGCGCCGCCAGAGCCCCTTGGGAACCGGTTTGGGTGGGATGAACGCCATTCTTGCCTCGCAGTCTTGCCTGTGTCTGACTTGCCAGAAAGCCGCAGGTTACAAAAGCCCCGAAACAGCGGCACTGGACAAGGCCGCAGCCGCGCGCGAAGAAGCCCGGCAACGAACCGCAGGTCAGCCATGCCTCACGCGCCCCGCCCGCTTGCCGCCGCCCTGTGGATGGGCGGCGCAATGGCTGCCTTCAGCGCGATGGCAGTGGCCGGGCGCATGGTCGCAAGCGCGCATGACACCTTCGAGATCATGACCTACCGCTCGGTCATCGGGCTTGCGCTGGTGCTGGCGGTGGCGCTTGGCACGCGCAACATGGGCGCCTTGCGGCCGCACCGGCTGGCACTGCACGGCCTGCGCAACGCCTTTCATTTCGCGGGCCAGAACCTGTGGTTCCATGCGCTGACGCTGATCCCGCTGGCGCAACTGTTCGCGGTTGAATTTTCCTACCCGATCATGGTGGCACTGGCCGCACCGCTGGTGCTGGGCGAGCGCTTCACCGCGGTGCGGCTGATC
This sequence comes from Paracoccaceae bacterium, assembly GCA_019429405.1. GTDB lineage: Bacteria > Pseudomonadota > Alphaproteobacteria > Rhodobacterales > Rhodobacteraceae > UBA6213. The sequence goes on along the minus strand of JAHYIZ010000003.1, from coordinate 64,301 downwards.
GCGGCGGGTCTGGGTTTTGCCGGGGTGCTGATCGCGGCGCAGCCATGGGCGGTGGGCGGGCTTTCGCCGGGCGTGCTGGTGGCGCTGGCGGCGGCGGTGGGCTTTGCCGGGTCAGCACTTGCCACCAAGCGGCTGACGCGGGTGGCGCCGCTGATCGAGATCATGTTCTGGATGACGGTGTTCCAGCTTGCCTTCGGCTTGGCGCTTGCAGGCCATGATGGCCAGATCGCCGCCCCCACCGCCGCCAGCGCGCCGTGGCTGGTGCTGATCGGCGTTGCCGGGCTTGGCGGGCATTACTGCATGACGCGCGCGCTTTCCATTGCCCCAGCGTCGGTGGTGGTCCCGATCGACTTTCTGCGCCTGCCGATCATCGGCGTGGTCGGCATGGTGCTTTATGCCGAGCCGCTGCAAATTGCGGTGTTTGCGGGCGGCGCGATCATCTTTGCCGCGACATGGCTGAACCTCCGCGCCGAAAGCCGGGGACGCAGCGCGAAAGTGTAATCAGCACAAGTTCCGGGTGGCGCGGCGGCGCGAGCGGCCCTAGCTAGGGCGCATGAGCATGACACAAACCCGCATATCGCCGCTTGCATGGCTGCTTTTGGGCGCGCTGGCGCTGATCTGGGGCACCTCGTTTCTGTCGAACCGCGCCGCCCTTGGCGGCGCGGGCGTGCTGACCGTGGTTGGCCTGCGCGTGGTGGGCGGGGCGGTGGTGCTCTGGCTCTGGGTGCTTGCGCGCCGCCTGCCGGTGCCACGCGACCCGCGCTATGTTCTGCGCTTTCTGATCATGGGCGCGCTGAACAACGCGATTCCCTTCTCGCTCATCGTCTGGGGGCAACAGCACATCGAGTCGGGCCTTGCCTCCATCCTGAACGCCTCGACCGCCGTGTTTGCGGTGGTGATCGCGGCGGCGGTCTTTGCCGATGAGCGGCTGACGCTGAACAAGGCCTTGGGCGTGGCAATCGGGTTTGCGGGCGTGGTAATCGCAATCGGGCCCGCGGCGCTGATGGGCTTCACGCTGACCTCGGCGGGGCAACTGGCGGTGGTGGGCGCCTCAATCTCCTACGGTTTTGCTGGTGCCTATGCACGCCGCGCGATCCGCGGCCTCAGCCCCGAGGTGGCGGCAGCCGGGATGCTGACCGGCGGCACGGTCTGGATGCTGCCCGCGATGCTGCTGATCGATGGCGTGCCAAGCTTTGACTGGGCGGCTTCGGTCTGGGCGGGCATTGCGTGGCTCGCCTTTGGCTGTTCGGCGCTGGCCTATCTGATCTACTACCGCATTCTTGCGCTGGCGGGGGCGGGCAATCTGTCGCTGGTCACGCTGCTGATACCGCCAGTGGCGATCCTCGCGGGCGCCTGGGTCTATGGCGAGCGGCTGGGCTGGAACGCGCTTGCGGGTTTTGGCATGCTGGCGGTGGGGCTGATGGCGCTTAACCGCGCCCCGGCAAAGCCCGCCCAACCGGCAAAACCGCGTGACGGGCAGGCTTTGCCACGCTAAACGGGCGGCAAGCGAAAGGGCCTTGCGATGATGTATCAATCCGCCGCCGAATGGCGCGCCGCGCCGCGCAAGAAGGTGCTGTTGTTCGGCATGTCGGGCTTGGGCAAGACCCATGTCGCCAGCATGTTGCGCGGCACCGGCGAATGGTTCCACTACTCGGTCGATTACCGCATCGGAACCCGCTACATGGGCGAACACATCGCCGACAATTTCAAGCGCGAGGCGATGAAGGTGCCGCTGCTGCGCGAGCTGTTGCTGACCGATTCCGTCTACATCGCCTCGAACATCACGTTCGACAACCTCGCCCCGCTGTCGACCTACCTTGGCAAGCCGGGCGATCCGGCACGCGGTGGCCTGCCCTTTGAGGAATACCTGCACCGGCAAGACCAGCACCGGCTGGCCGAAATCGCGGCGCTGCTCGACACCCCCGCGTTCATAGACCGCGCGCATGATCTTTACGGCTATGAACATTTCGTCTGCGACAGCGGCGGCTCGATCTGCGAGGTGGTCGAACCCGATGACCCCGCCGACCCGGTGTTGACCGCGCTTGCCGCCAATATGCTGATGGTCTGGATCGAGGGCAGCGATGAGCACAGCGAAGAGCTGGCCCGCCGCTTCGACCGCGCCCCCAAGCCGATGTATTACCAGCCCGCTTTTCTTGAGGCGGCATGGGCCGATTACCACGCCGAAACCGGCCAGCCGCCGGGCCGGGTTGACCCCGACGCCTTCGTGCGCTGGACCTACCGGCGCGCGCTGGCGCACCGCCAACCGCGCTATAGTGCCATGGCGCGAAACTGGGGCATCAAGGTTGCCGCGTCCGAAGTGGCCCGCCTGCGCTCGCCCCACGCTTTTGAAGAGCTGATTGCCCACGCCCTTGAGGCGCACGCCTAGCCCGCTTATCTCGGCGCCCAAAGGAGACCGTCCGAATGCCCATCACCCTGCCCGAAACCCTGCCCGCCTTTGACATTCTCTCGCGTGAGGGTGTCATGGTGATGTCGCCGGGGCGTGCGGCCACACAAGACATTCGCCCGCTGCGGATCGGCCTTCTCAACCTGATGCCCAAGAAGATTCAGACCGAAAACCAGTTTGCCCGGCTGATCGGCGCCACCCCGCTGCAAATCAACCTGTCGCTGATCCGCATGACCGACCACGAGACGCGCAACACCGCCGCAGACCATATGGAGGCCTTCTACCGCCCCTTCGCCGAGGTCGCCGCCTCGGGCGAAAAGTTCGATGGCCTGATCATTACCGGCGCCCCGATTGAGCATTTGCCCTTTGAGGACGTCACCTATTGGCGCGAGTTGACCGAGGTCTTCGCCTGGACCCAAAGCCATGTGCAATCGACCTTCGGCGTCTGCTGGGGCGGTATGGCGATGGCCTATCATTTTCACGGGCTGAAAAAGCACCTGTTGCCCGCCAAGGCCTTCGGCTGCTTTCGCCACCGCAGTCTGGCCCCCGCCTCGCCTTATCTGCGCGGTTTCTCGGACGAATTCGTGATCCCCGTCAGCCGCTGGACCGAAGTGCGGCAGGCCGAGGTTGATGCCCTGCCCGCCCTGCGCACGCTGCTGGCTTCGGGTGAGGCAGGGCCGTGCCTGCTCGAAGATGCCGCCCACCGCGCGCTCTACATCTTCAACCATTTCGAATATGACAGCGGCACCCTGAAAGAAGAATACGACCGCGACGTGGCGGCAGGCAGGCTGATCAACGTGCCACAGAACTATTACCCCGGCGATGACCCCAGCCAGCCGCCGTCAAACCGCTGGCGTAGCCACGCGCACCTGCTTTATGGTAACTGGATCAACGAGATTTATCAGTCCACCCCCTACGATCTGGATCGCATTGGCCTATAGCATCGCCTTTATCGCGTTAACGTTTGCGGCCTTCGGGGCATATACCAGCGTGCGGGCACGGGAAATCGAGGCCCGCATCGCGCGCCTCTACCCGCCGCTTGGGCAACTGGTGCCAGTGCAAGGCGGCGTCGTGCATGTGGTGCAGCGGGGGGCCGGCCCTGACATCGTATTGCTGCACGGCGCGGGCACCAATCTGCGCGATTTTCCCGAGGCGCTGGTCGCAGCGCTTGCGCAGAGCTTTCGGGTAACCCTGATGGACCGGCCCGGATGCGGCCATACCGCGCGGCTCAAGCGCATCGCCGTGCCTAAGGCGCAGGCGGTGGCGCTTTCACAGGCGGCCGATGCGCTCGGCCTGCGCGCGCCCATCGTGGTCGGGCACAGTTACGGGGCAACCGTGGCGACCGCCTGGGCGCTTTGCGGCGCAGCACTACCGGTGCGCCCCGCAGCACTGGTGCTGATCGCCGGGCCGCTGATGCCCGCACCGTTCGCGGTGCCGTGGCTGCGCGGGCTTGCAAAATCACCCACGCTCCGGCGCCTTTTCGCGCTGCTCGCCACCTCCTGGACCCCCTCTGCACTGGTGCGCCGTTTCGCAGGCCGGGCCTTCGCGCCCGCGCAAATGCCGCGTGGATACCTCAAGTACAGCGCGGCGCGGCTGACACTGCGGCGCGCGAACCTTCGCGCCGTGGCCAAGCAGTTGTCGGTCCTTGCCCCATCGCTGCGCCAGCTTGGCGCCGAGCTGCCAGATCTGGCGCTGCCGGTTGAGCTTTTGCACGGCACCGCCGATGCCGTGGTGCCCCATGAAGGCCACTCGGTTGCGGCCGCAAGGCTCATCCCCGGCGCACGCCTGACACTGCTGCTGGATCGCGGCCACATGATCCACCACACCGACCCTAAAGCCATGGTTGACGCGGTCACGCGCGCTGCTCTGGCCTTGCCCGCATGAAGCCGCCATACTGGCCAGGGTTTCAGTATCGAGGCGAGCATGACCAGCGAAATTCCCTTTGTCGGCGACATTACCAGCTTTCTTGCCAAAGACGCCCCCAAGCCCCTTCGTGAGGCAATCGCCAAGGCCGGGCGCAAGGATATTCTCGATCCCGGCTACCCTTACCCGCGTGAGATGAAGGCCTCTGAATACGCACCCGTCATGGCCGCGCTGCAGGTAGAGCTGGTCAAGATGGCGTGGGATTTGCGCAACACCGGGCGCCGTCTTGCCGTGGTGTTCGAGGGGCGCGATGCGGCGGGCAAGGGGGGCACGATTGAACGGGTGCGCGAAAACCTCAACCCCCGGCAGGCCTATATCGTGGCACTTTCCAAGCCGACGGAGCGCGAGGCGAGCCAGTGGTATTTTCAGCGTTACGTCGATTGGCTTCCGGCGGCAGGCGAAGTCGCGCTGTTCGACCGCAGCTGGTACAATCGCGGCGTGGTCGAGCAGGTGTTCGGCTTTTGCACGCCCGAGCAGCGCGAACGCTTTTTCGGCCAGGTACCCGCCTTTGAGCAGATGTTGATCGACGAAGGCATCGTGCTGGTGAAACTCTGGCTCAATGTCGGTCGCGCCGAACAGTTGCGCCGCTTTCTCGACCGCGAGGGCGACCCGCTGAAGCAATGGAAGCTTAGCTGGATCGACGTTGAAGGGTTGAAGAAGTGGGACGATTATACCGCCGCCATCGGCGAAACCCTGACCCGCACCGAAAGCGCGCATGCACCCTGGACGGTGATCCGGTCGGATGACAAGGCCCGCGCCCGCATTGCCGCGATTCAGACCGTGCTGCACGCGGTCGATTACAAGGGGCGCGACCTTGCCGCGATCGGCGCGCGCGATGGCGCCATCGCCGGGGGGCTCGGGCTTTGGCATGACTAAGCAGGGCTATCACCACGGCAACCTGCGCCAGGCTCTGGTCGAGGCGGCGCTGGGCCTGATCGAAAAGCGCGGGCCGACCGGGTTTACCCTGTCCGAGGCGGCCAAGCAGGCCGGGGTGACACCCGCAGCGGTCTATCGGCATTTTGAGGGGCGTGAAGACCTGATCGCGGAATGCGCGCGGCAGGGCTACGCGATCTTTGCAGACCTGCTGGAGCACGCCTTCGCGGGGGGCGCGCCCACCGCACTGGCGGCTTTCGGCGCCACCGGGCGCGCCTACCTTGCCTTTGCCCGCAAGTTTCCGGGGCATTACATGGCGATGTTTGAATCCGGCATCTCGCCGAACCGCACACCCGAACTCGCCGCCGCCTCGACGCGCGCCGAAACGGTGCTGACACGCGCCGCCGATCTGCTGTCACAACACATCCCTGCGCAGCGCCGCCCCCCGGCCGCGATGTTTTCAGCGCATGTCTGGGCGCTCAGCCACGGTGTGGTCGAACTTTACGCGCGCACGGCCCCCGGCACCCGCAGCCCCTATTCCGCCGAAGACCTGCTGGAATCGGGCATCGGCATCTACCTGCGCGGTCTCGGCCTGCTGCCGCCCGACGCCTGAACCCCCACCGCAGGCGGGGGGGCGCTGCCCCCCTCGACCCCCCGGGATATTTCCTCCAAGGCAAATGTGGCTTGCCTTGGTCAAAATATCCCCGCCGGAGGCCAGCGCCGCTGCCCCTTGCGGGCGGGCGGGTTTCATGATGGCTTGGCGCCAAATTTCGAGAGGATGACAGATGCAACTGGCAGCGCGCAACGCGCATATGGCGGGCGAAGGCGGCGACGGCTGGGCGATCCTGTTTCGGGCGCGTGAAATGATCGCTGCTGGCGAAGCAGTCACGATGCTGACGATCGGCGAGCCGGACGCAAAGACTGACCCGGCGATTCTGGCGGCGATGAACGCAAGCGCCGTGGGCGGCAACACCGGCTACACCGACATCGCCGGGCAACGGGCCTTGCGCGCCGAAATTGCGGCACGGGTGGCCGCGCGCAGCGGGGTTACGACGCGGCCCGAAGAGGTCATCGTCACCCCTGGCGGGCAAGCCGCTCTTTTTGCCGCGCATATGGCGCTGCTCGATGCCGGCGACACCGGGCTTTATGTCGCGCCTTACTACCCCACCTACCCCGGCACCATTCGCGCGGGCGGCGCGCGCGCCGTGGTGGTGCCGACACGGCCCGAATGCGGGTTTCAGCCAGAGGCGGCGGCACTCGATGCCGCGGCACGGGCGACGGGGGCAAAAACGCTGCTGATCAACACTCCCAACAACCCGACCGGGGTGATCTATGGGCGCGATACGCTGGAAGGCGTGGCCGAGGTCTGCCAGCGCCGCGATCTGTGGCTGATTTCCGATGAGGTCTACGACACGCAGGTGTGGGAGGGCACACACCTCAGCCCGCGCGCCTTGCCGGGCATGGCCGCGCGCACGCTGGTGATCGGATCTCTGTCCAAAAGCCACGCCATGACCGGGGCGCGGATCGGCTGGATCGTCGGCCCCGAAGATGTGGTCGAGGCGCTGCACCAGTTGGCGATCAACACCACCTACGGCGTGCCGGGCTTCGTGCAGGACGCGGCGCTTTTCGCGCTGCGTCAAGGTGCGGCGGTCGAGGCGCGCAACGCGGCCCCCTATCGGCGCCGGCGCGATATTGCGGCGCGCGTGCTGGGTGGCAGCCAGGCGGTGCGGCTGATCCACCCGGCGGGGGCGATGTATGTGATGGCCGACATCCGCGCCACCGGCCTTTCGGGCGACGCCTTCGCGCATCGGCTTCTGGCCGAGGAGCGGATCGGGGTGATGCCGGGCGAAAGCTTCGGCGCGGCAGCGGCGGGGCATCTGCGCATCGCGCTGACGCAAGAGGACGGGCTGCTTGAGGCGGCGCTGGGGCGGTTGCGCGCCTTTGCCGAGGGCTTGCTGCCCTGAACCATGCCGGGGCGGAGGCTTGTCGCAACCTCAGGCAAAGGCGAGCGCTAGCGCCCAAAGGCCGAACGCCGCCATGATCAGGCTGGAGCCGCGCGCGACGCAGTGTGCGAAGGCGGATGGCAGACGGTGGTGGAGTGCCGCCACCGTGCCCGCGAGGACCAGCCACCAGAGCATTGAGCCTGCAAAGACCCCCGCCACAACTTGCACCGCGCTGGCGGTGCTGGCGGTTTCGGCTAGCCCGAGTCCGGCAAAAATGGCGGCAAAGGAAAGGATGGTCGCGGGGTTGGCCATGGTCAGGGCAAAGGTGATGGCGGTGGTGGCGGCAAGGCCGCGGGCAGGAGGGGCGGCGGCGGCGCGCGCTGCGGCAGTTCCGCGCGGCCAACCCTTCCACGCGAGCCAAAGCAGGAACGCGCCCCCGATCAGCGCAAGCGGCGCTGAAACGCGGGAAAGTGTCGCGGCGAAGCTGGCAAAGCCCGCCGCCGCAAGGCTTGCATAAAGCGCATCGGCCAGCGCGGTGCCAAGCCCCCCGGCCAGCCCCGCCCAGACCCCGCGCGCCAGCGTGCGCTGGATGCAAAGCGCGCCGATCGGCCCAAGCGGGGCGGCAATGGCAAGCCCCATCACCATGGCCTTGAGAAAGAGCATCACGCCCCCCGAAAGCGGAAGGGCGGTGCCACCACCTCGGAAAGCGCCAGTATGGTCTCGGACCGAGCCAGCCAGCCTTCGGCCTTGAGCCGGGCAAGGAATGCCTCGACCGAAGCGAGATCGGCCACCTGAATTTGCAGCAGGTAGGACCATGGGCCGGTGACATGGTGGCAGGCGGTCACCTCTGAGTGGGCCGGGATGGCAGCGCGGAATGCGCCTTCATCGGCCAAGGGCGCAAGGGCCAGCCAAACGAAGGCGCGCACCGGCAGGCCGAGCGCTGCCGGGTCGGCATCGGCGCGGATGGCGCGCAGCGCACCTGACCCGCTCAGCCGGCGCTGGCGTTCGTTCACCGCCGAGGGCGAAAGCCCGACCGCAGCACCAACTGCGGCAAGGGGCTGGCGGGCATCCTCGGCCAGTAAACCGAGTATTTTGCGGTCTATATCATCTATTGCCATCCCATATCCTGTTCTTTGCCACTTTTCCGCATGATGTGTAGTTTGCAGGATGAATGCAAGGCCCGCCGACCCCTTGCACTCGCGCCGCCGGCGTGCACAGATCGGGCAAAGGAGACGTGCCATGAACCATGAAGACCTGCGCATCTGGTCGAAACGTGCCGCCGACTGGGCCGCCGATTATCACGCGAGCCTGCGCGACCGCCCGGTGCGGCCCGACATCGCTCCCGGCAGCATCGCCGACATGCTGCCGCAGGCAGCCCCCGAGGCCGCCGAGCCGATGCAGGCGATCTGGGACGATTTTGAGCGCCTTGTGCCCGGCGCCATGACACATTGGCAGCACCCGCGCTTTTTCGCCTATTTCCCGGCCAACGCCGCCCCCGCCTCGATGCTGGCCGAGCAACTGGCCAACGCCATCGCGGCGCAGGCGATGCTGTGGCAAACCTCGCCCGCGGCAACCGAAATGGAGGCGGTGATGGTGCGCTGGCTCGCGGGGGCGCTGGGGCTGCCCTTTACGCGCGGCGTGATCCATGACAGCGCCACCACCGCGACGCTTTCCGCCGTGCTGACGATGCGCGAGCGAGCCTTGGGCTGGGAGGGGCTGACCAAGGGGCTGTCAGGCGCGCCACGGATGCGGCTTTATGCCAGCGATCAGGTGCATTCCTCGGTTGACAAGGCGGTGCGGCTGGCCGGGATCGGGCAAGATAACCTGGTGAAGGTGGCCACCGACGCAGGCGGCGCGATGGGGGTGGGGGCACTTGCCACGGCAATCGCCGCCGACCGTGCCGCAGGCTACTTGCCGATCGGCGTAGTGGCCTGCGCCGGGGGCACCTCGGTGGGCGCTTTCGACCGGGTGGGCGAGGTGGTGGCACTGGCGCGCGCCGAGGGGCTGATGAGCCATGTCGATGCCGCCTGGGCGGGGTCTGCGATGATCTGCCCCGAGTTTCGCCCCCTGTGGGCGGGGGCCGAGGCGGCGGATTCGGTGGTGATGAACCCGCACAAATGGCTTGGCGCGCAGTTCGATTGCGCGGTGCAATTTCTGGCCGATCCCGGCCCGCAAATCCGCACGCTGGGGCTGCGGCCCGCGTATCTGGAAACGCCGGGGCAGGAAGAGATCACCAATTTCAACGAATGGACCGTGCCTTTGGGGCGCCGTTTCCGGGCGCTGAAGCTGTGGTTCCTGATGCGCGCCTATGGTCTCGAAGGGCTGCGGACGCGGATTCGCAACCATGTGGAATGGGCGAATGAAGCGGCGGCGACGCTGGCGGCACTGCCAGGGGTCGAGATCGTCACCCCCCCTTCGCTCTCGCTGTTCAGCTTTGCGCTGACTGCGGGCGATAGCGCCACCGAGGCCTTGCTGGCGCAGATCAACGCCGATGGCCGCATCTACCTGACGCAGACCCGCCACGCCGGGCGCTATGTGATCCGGGTGCAGGTGGGGCAGTTTGATTGCACGGCGGAAGATGTTAGGATGATCGCCGAGGTTGTATCGGAGTTTTTGCCATGAAACGCCTTTTGCTTGCCCTCGCGCTGGCGCTTGCGCCCTTGGCCGCCGCGGCCGAGCCCTACCCGGCGCATGTCACCAATACGCTGAACGATTACGCCAATCTGCTGGAAGCCGACACTGCGGCGAAGGTCATCGCCGAGATTGAGGCGCTGCGCGCCGAGACCGGGGTCGAGCTGACCGTGCTGACAATCGAGACCCGCTGGGCCTACGACCCTTCGCCCTCGATCGAGGCCTTCGCCACCGGCCTCTTCAACGCCTGGGGCATCGGCGACGCGGCGCGCAATGACGGTATCCTGATCCTGGTCGTGCGTGACGACCGCGAAATGCGGATCGAGCTTGGGTCGGGCTACAACCCCGAATACGACCTGACCGCGCAGGACATCATCAACAACGTCATGCTGCCCGAATTTCGCGCTGACCGCTATGACCTTGGCATCCTTGCGGGCACCCGCGCGGCCGCCGACCATCTCGCGCGGCGCTGGGCCGGGCTGCCGCTGCGCGAAGGCGCGGTGCCGATCGGCGCGCCTAACAGCGGTGGTGCCGGGCTGGCGATTGGCGTGGTGGTTTCTGAAATCCTGTTCGGACTCGGCATTGTGGCCCTGATTTTTCGCCGCCGCATCGGGCAGATTGTCAACCGGGTGCGCACCTGCCCCGAATGCGGCCAGCGCGGGCTGACGAGCGAACGGCATGTGCTGGTGCAGCCGACCGACAGCACCCGCGGCCAGGGCGAGACCATCACCCATTGCACCCATTGCAGCTGGAGCCGAACCAAGAGTTACACGATTCCCGATACTTCTCGGTCGTCCTCGTCGTCGGGCGGCAGTTTTGGCGGCGGTTCGTCGTCTGGCGGCGGTGCTTCGGGGCGCTGGTAGCCTGCTTGCACCCGGCGGCGCGTCGCGCTAGTTTATGAACAACCGTTCAGTTAACCGGAGGATGCGATGCGGCTTGGTGATGTGAAGGCGATAGTGACCGGCGGCGCCTCGGGGCTTGGTGCCGCGACCGCGCGGCACCTGCGCGGCGCGGGGGCGCGGGTGACGATCGTCGACCGTGATGTGGCGCGTGGCACCGCGCTTGCCGCCGAAATCGGCGCAGGTTTCGCCGAGGTCGACGTTACCAGCGAGGCCAGCGCCGCCGCCGCAATTGGCGCCGCCAAGGCCGCGATGGGCGGCCTCAACGTGCTGGTCAACTGCGCCGGCATCGCGACAGGCGAGCGCGTGCTGGGCCGCACCGGGCCGCATGGCCTGCAAAGCTTCGCGCGCACCATCGAGATCAACCTGATTGGCAGTTTCAACATGATCCGCCTCGCCGCCGCCGAAATGGCCGGCAATGACGGCCCCGAGCGCGGTGTGGTCATCAACACCGCCTCGATTGCCGCCTTTGACGGGCAAAAGGGCCAAGCCGCCTATGCCGCCTCGAAGGCGGGCATCGCGGGCATGACGCTGCCTTTGGCGCGCGATCTGGCCAGCCAGGGCCTGCGGGTTTGCGCCATTGCTCCGGGCATTTTCGCCACCCCGATGATGGCCGGCCTGCCCGACGAAGTGCAGCAAAGCCTCGCCGCCGAGGTCACCTTTCCACGTCGCCTGGGCGAGCCTGCCGAATACGCCGCCCTTGCCGCCTTCATTATCGAATGTGGCTACCTGAACGGCGAGGTGATCCGCCTCGACGGCGCCCTGCGGATGCGCTGAGGCCCGAAACGCAAGGTCGCAAATAGCGGTTGCAAGCCCCCACGAGGCGCGATAAATCCCGCCCTCATGACGGCCCTACCGCGGAGAGGTGGCAGAGTGGTCGAATGCGGCGGTCTCGAAAACCGTTGTGGGTGAGAGCCCACCCAGGGTTCGAATCCCTGTCTCTCCGCCATATACCCTTGCAATCATTGAACAATTTTCAGATCAGGGGATTCTATTGCCGATCTAGTTGTCACATCCCGGAAGGTAGTAAGGCTGTTTTCTGAACAGCTCCGGCTTCAGTTTGTGCCGGTCTTCATCGCCTGCAAGAGCGCTTTGCCGCCCAAGGCAGACTGGGGCAGCTGCTGATTGTAGAGAGCCACATAGCGGTGCAGCGTGGTTTGCAATTCTTCGCCCGAGCGGAAGTGGTGCGATTGAAGCACCTCCTCGATACGGCCGTTGAAGCGCTCGACCATGCCGTTGGTCTGCGGGTGCGCAGGCGGGGCGAGGCGGTGTTCGATGCCAAGGTCGGCGCAGAGCAGGTCGAACTCGTGCCTACCGGCTGATCGAAGTGCCACGGCATCAGTTCGTCGATGCGGCTTTTGGGATGGCCGTCGAGGATGGCACGCAGCGTGGCTGCGATGTAGTTGACCCGGCTCACGTCTGCCATCTTGCAGGATGAGGCGGAAAAAACGACAGCGTGGGGCGCTGTTGTTCCGACGAATGACCAGCGAGGCGAGCATGGCCCAGTTCTCGGCGCCGATCTCGTTGCCCGCGAAGAGCGCATTTTTTCTTGTGAGGGCTATCGGGCGGATCTGGTTTTCAACCGGGTTGGTGTCCAACTCGATGGTGCCATCCTCAAGGAAACGGATCAGGCCGGACCAGTGCGCGAGGGTGTAGCGGATGTCCTCGGCCAGCTGAGATTTCTGCGGGATGCGCGAGAGCTGGGCTTCCAGCCAGGGTTTCAGCGCCGCGATGATCGGGGCGGAATGCTCACGCCGGGCGGCAAGGCGCACGTTCGCATCCGTGCCGCGCACGGTCTTCTCGATCTGGTAGAGCAGCGCGATCTGACGCAGCATCTCTTCGGCGATGGGGGAGGCGTCACTCTCGAAGCGCTTCACGAAGCGGCGGCGCACATGCGTCCAGCAATAGACCAGCTGCCACGGCCCGTTGTCGCGCGCGATCTCGGTCATCGCGTTGTAGGACTGATAGGCATCGCATTGCAGGAAGCGGCCCTGATACCCGGCGAGGAACTTCAGCGGATGCTCCTTGCCCCGGCCGGGGGCGTAGTGGAACAGCACGATGGGTGGGCCGGCGCCGCCATGGCCGCGATCGTCGGACACGACGGCCCAGAAGTAGCCGCTCTTGGTGCGTTTCAGACCCGGTTCCAGCACTGGCGCGCGGGTCTCATCCACGAAGATGCGGTCTGCACCGCGCAAATGAGCCTTCATGTGATGGATGATCGGCATCAGGTGGAAACAGGCGCGGCCGACCCAGTTGCCGAGCGTGCCGCGGTCGAGATCGATCCCCTGCCGCTTGAAGATTTCGGCTTGCCGATAGAACGGCAGATGGTCGCCGAATTTCGCAACGATGATCCAGGCGATGAACAGCTCCGTGGGCAGACCGCCGGGCACGACATGCTCGGGGGCATGCGCCTGCACCCGCATCACCCCGCCCTGCACCTGCGGCCAGACGAACCTGGCCCCCCTCCAGCCGCTTGTGAACCAGAACCATGCCCGTCTGGTCCCAGACCAGCAGCTTGATCCGGTCGGCCCGTTTTGGGCGGAATATCGAGCCATGGTGCGCCACTGGTTCAAGCCCCATGGCGAGGGACCGCCCCGCAGAACGGGCCCAGCCCGAACATCTCCTGCACCGCAAGCGCCAGGCCATCGATGCCCTTGCAAAAATCAACGGGGCGCGTCGCCGCGTAGACCTTCACCGGCCCGCCTTGCCCGAACATCACTGCGATGCAGCCCGTGCCGCGCGGATCGCCCGCGTCAACTGGCCTTCATCGGCGTCGGCACCCGCGCGGATCACGACATCGCCCACGATGATCTCGAGGTCGGACCGGCCAACCGGAGGCGATGCTTCGGTCGCGGAAGCCTCGGCGACCAGTTCAGCAGACATCGGCAAGGCCGCCACGCTCTCGGGCACCACCAGGTTCCCTTTGCGTATCTGCTTGCGCCAATCATAAATCTGCCAGCGCGTCGTGCCATGCTTGTGCGCAACATCAGCCACCGTCACCCCCGGCATCATGCTTTCCGCCGCAATCCGCGCCTGATCGGCCTTCGTGCGCCGACGCCGGCCGCTTGGCCCATCGAGCCGTCCAAATGGACGCCTATTTTGCCGCCTCTCGCCAAATCCAATACCTCCGCGAAACACCTGCGCGCAAAATGGCCGGATCAGGTCAAGAATGGCAGGAGGTGGTCGGCGTCGCGCTTACCTTGAACCGTCCGGGGGCTCCGCCCATTCAGGGCGAAAACATGCCACTTGCATGTTTCCGGGACGCCCTTCACCCTTGATGGTCAGGGAGTCCTGGATCGTATTCGTCGGGAAAACGGTCCCCCGGACCGTTTTCTTATCCTCCTCATTCGGACAACACCGCAGGCCGACCGGGGCTGCCGTCATGCGGCGCGAGTCAGGTCATCTCCTTGTGTCCGGCCAGATCAGCAGTGACCCGCGCTTGCGCAGCGAAGCGGCGTAACTGGACCAGTTCGTGGTGCGGTAGCGGGCGGGAGATGGCTTGCTCATGCCTCCGATCGAACCGCATGGATTCGCGATGTGAATCCTCGACATTCAGAATTCTGCAACAACGCCACCCTGACGCCGCAAAAGGCCGCAGGCCAGCGCGGTCCGCACCGCATCCGTGCTGAACTCATCCGTTCTTCCTCGGCCCATAGCGTCGCCATTGCTGCACATCATGCTCTCAAAAGACCGGCACAAAACCGCGACAGGTCCAGTTGCGATTTACGGGCCAAGGCCTTCTTGCGTGTGGCCCCCCACGCCATCGCGCAGGGGGCCAGCGAGCCATCACCCGACTTGTGCAGCAGAGCCGGCATCCGCTAAGCGGCGGCTTGCCGCCCGGCGATCCGCCCCATGACCAGGCAATTCGTCAGCGAGCCACCGCCGATGTAGTCATGGAAGAACGCAGCCCCCGCACCTTCGCCCGCCGCAAAAAGGCCGGGAATGACCCTGCCGTCGGCTTCCAGCGCCTGCGCCCGGTCGTTGATCATGATGCCGCCGAAGGTCAGGGTGATCCCCGGCACCAGCGGGCTGAAGGCATAGAACGGCGGGGTTTCGATCCGATTGGCCAGCATTTCCTTGGGCGGCGTCGCCCCCGGTGCCGCGTTACCGACCACAGCAGCGTTGAATTCGGCCACTGTTTGCACGAACTGCGCTTCGGGCACCCCGATCAGCGCGGCAAGGCCTTCCAGCGTTTCCGCCTGATGCACGGTCAGACCCAGCCGGGCGAAGGTCGTCATCACCCCCTCGGCCACGCTGTCGCGCAGAGTCTGGTCGAATACCAGCGATGTCGATTGACCGGGCTGGTTCAGCACGGCCTTGCCGTGGTTCACATAACCTTTTGATTCATCGACAAAGCGCTTGCCCTCGCGGTTGATGCTGATCGCATGGGGCACGACGCTCGCGGGCTGCCCGGCGGCGGTTTCTACGCCGTCGACGGCAGCGATGTGCAGCGCCATCAGCCCGCCCATGCCTTTCAGCCCGGCGCCCGCCTGCTGCGCCATCAACAGCCCGTCGCCGGTGGCGTGCTTGATGCCGCGCACCATCATCGCCCCGGCGTTGGGGTCGGAATAGGCCTCAAGCAGGGCGGTGTTGCCCGCATAGCCACCGGTGGCGATCACCACCGATTTGCCGAGGTAGTCAACCACACCTGCGCGCCCGACCGCGCGCACACCGGCAACCGCGCCGGCGTCGTTCATGACAAGTTGCTGCGCCTTGGTTTCAAACCGTAGCTCCACGCCAAGCTCTGGCAACCGGGTGCGCATGCGGCGAAACACATGCGGCATCCCGGAAAAGAACCCCGGCGACGCAATCGCCATGCGGATCTGGTTCGGCGGCCAAGGGGTCGGCGCCTCGAAGGCGACGCCGTTCGCCTGCAACCACGCCAGGTCATCGTCAATGTTTTCGGCCATCAGCTTGAAGATCATGCTGTTGCCGCGCCCGAGGCAATAGGCCTCGTATTCCTCGACGAAAACGCGGCGGCTGGCCTCGGTGGCTTCAAGCGGCATTGCAAAGCCGCCCCCCGCCAGCAGCGAGTTGCCGCCCATCCAGAGGCTCTGCATCTTTTCGAGCAGCACCACCTTGGCGCCCGCTTCGGCGGCCTGCAAGGCGGCGGCGCAACCCGCGATGCCCGACCCGATCACCACCACGTCGTAGGTTTCAGATGTGTCGGGCGCGGGCAGCAGGCTGACACTGGCAAGTGTCGCCCCTGACATTCCCATCAGGCCCGCGCCGGCGCCGGCCCCTGCGAGCACGGCCCTGCGGCTGACGTTCACATGATACGTTTTTGACATGACATCCTCCTTGGGTATGGCCCATTCCGGCCAGCAAGGCCGAAAGGTCACTTGAAGTTGAACTCGAACCCCTGGTGGCAGATAGCGCAACTGACTTCCGAGGGGCGATGGATGCGGTGGCATTCGGCACAAACCGGCACTTCGCGCGGGCCAAGATGCGGCGAGCGGTGCGGGTCGGGGCCGGGCAATGCGACCGGTGGCGGGGCATCAATCATGGTGCCGTGGCAGGCGATGCAAACCGCGTCTGGCGGGGCCAGCAGCGGCGGGTCTTCGGCATGGCAATCGGTGCAGTCCACACCCAACGCGCTGTGAATATCCAGCGCGACCTGCGCTGAAACCCCGGCGCCTGACGCGGCGAACACCACAAACGCCGCAAACGCCGCCGCAAAAACTGTGTGCGCTTTCATTTTGCTCACCCTCAGTAACGCGACTTTGCAACCATAGCAGCCAGCACCGTTCCACGCCTTGATCGAGGTCATAGGCCGGGTCGCAAACCCATGCGACCATGCCGCAAAGGCCCCGCGCGCCGAAGCGGCGATTCCCTGCCGGGTTTGGTCTGGCATTCGGCGTGGTGCGGGGCGCGGTCATTCGGGGGCCTGTGGCGTGCATTTCCGGTTGCGCAAGGGTATCGACATCGACATGGGCGCGGCCCCGCGGGGCGAGCCCGCGCCGCGTGACGTCGCTTCGGTTGCGGTGCTGGGGCGCGATTATCCGGCTGTGCAGGCCGATTTGAGGGTCGCAATTGGCGATGCGGTGCAACCCGGTCAGACCGTCTTTGTTGATCGCCGCCGCCCCGAGATTGCTGTGGTATCGCCCGCCGCAGGGCGCATCACCGGCATCACGCGCGGCCCGCGCCGCAGCATTGATGCGCTGATCATCGCGGTCGATGCCGGGGCCGCCGAACCAATGGCGTTTGATCCGCGCCCTGCGCTGGCCGATGCGGCGGCGCTGCGCGCCCTGCTGCTGCAAAGCGGCGCCTGGACCGCGTTTCTGACCCGTCCCTTCGGCCATATTCCTGACCCGGCGGCCAGCCCTGACGCGATTTTCGTGACGGCAATGGACACCAACCCGCTGGCCGCCGACGCGCGCGCGGTGCTGGCGCCGCAGGGCGATGCCTTCGCGCGCGGCCTCGATGCGCTGGCCCGGCTGACGGACGGGCCGGTGTTCGTTTGCCAGGCGCCCGGTGCGGCGCTAGTGCCGCAGTCCGGGCGCATCCGCCTTGCGACCTTCGAAGGCCCGCACCCGGCGGGGCTGGCGGGCACCCATATCCACCATCTGATGCCGGTCGGGGCGGGCGCGCAGGTCTGGCAGGTCGGCTATCAGGAGGTCGCCGCGATCGGCCACCTGCTGGCCACCGGGCAGGTGCTGGCAACCAGAGTGGTTTCGCTTGCCGGTCCGGGCATGGAGGCGCCTGCGCTGGTGGCAGCACCGCTCGGCGCGCATCTGGCTGATCTGGTCGGGCAGACGCGCGGCGACAGTGTGCGGCTGATTTCAGGCTCGGTGCTGTCGGGGCGCGAGGCGGCCTACCTCGGGCGGCGCGACACGCAAGTGACCGTCCTGCACGGCGACAAGATTGCAGCGCGCCCCTTCTGGCACCGTTGGCTCGACTGGTTGCCGGCCGCGCCCGCCGGCGCAACGCTGCCGCTTGAGGCGTTTGACAGGGCGATGCCGCTGGCGATCCTGCCGGCGCCGCTGATGCGGGCACTGGCCGTGGGCGATGTCGAAACCGCCGCGCGGCTGGGCTGCCTTGAGCTGCTTGAGGAAGACCTTGCGCTGCTTACATGGCTCTGCCCCGGTCGCGCCGATTACGGCGCGCTGCTGCGCGGGGTGCTGACCGAACTGGACGAGGAGGGCACGCGATGAGCGCGCACAGACCTGCCCCGCCCAGCGGCGACAACGCGGTGCAGATCGCGGGCCTGTGGGATGCGAACCGCATCACCGCGCTGACGGCGCTGGCGCTTGCGCTGCCGCTGGCGGCAGCATTGCAGGCGCGCGGCACACTGATGCTGGCACCGCTGGCGCTGGCGCTGCTGATCGCCCTTGGCTGGCCGGCCATATTTGCCCTGCTGCGCCGCCGGGGCTTTGGCTGGGACGGGGTGCCGGGTGCGGTGCTGTTCGTGCTGCTTGTGCCCGAGGCAGTGCCGCTCTGGCAGCAGGCGGTCGCGCTGTCGTTCGGGGTGGTCTTGGGCGAGCAGGTGTTTGGCGGGCGCGGGCGCAACTTTCTCAGCCCCGCCGTGGTTGCGCTGGCCTTCCTGCTGTTTTCCTTTCCCGCCCCGCCCGCAGCGGCGCCGATACCGGTGCTGACCACGGCGGCGGCTGCGGGCGGGCTTTTGTTGCTGGTGGTGGGTGTGCTTTCATGGCGCATCGTCGTCGGCTTCGGGTTTGGCGTGCTGGCAATGGTGCTGCTGCTGGCGCCGCCCTTCGGCTTTGCGGCGCTGATCGGCGCGGGCCTCGTGCTGGCGCTGGTATTTGCAATCGGCGACCCGGTTGCCAGCGCATCGACCAATCCGGGGCGCTGGCTTTACGGCATGCTGGCTGGGGGGCTGGTGGTGGGCTTGGGCACATCGGGCGCCGGGGCGCTGCATGCGCTGGTTTTCGCGGCACTGCTGGCGGGCATCTTCGCGCCGCTGATCGATCAGGGCGTGGTCTGGGTCAACGTTCGGCAAAGGAGGGGGCGCCGTGGCTGAAGGCACGCTCTGGCGCCGTTTCCTCGGCCTGCCGAACGAAAGCCGCATCAAGACGCTGGGCGTTGCCTTTCTGGTGGCGCTGGTCTGCGCCGCTTCGGTTTCGGTCACGTCGGTTTTGCTCAAGCCGCGCCAGCAAGCGCATCTGGTGGCGGCGCGCGCGGCCAATCTGGCGGCGATGGTCGCGGCGCTGCCGGGGCTTGACGAGATCTTGCGCGCCAGCGGCGCCCAGTCGCTGCAAACCGTGCTTGTCGATCTGCGCACGGGCATGATCGAGCGCGGCGCCGATGCCGCCGCGTTCGACTATGTCGCGGCGCAAACCGACCCCGCGCAAAGCACCGCCCTGCCGCCCGAGGCCGACACCGCCGGCATCGGGCGACGGCCCAACCGCGCCCCGGTCTACCTGCTGCGCGGCCCCGAAGGATTGGCGCTGGTGGTGCTGCCGGTCTATGGCACCGGCTATCAATCGACGATCCGCGCGTTTCTTGCGCTCGAAGGCGATCTGAACACCATCGCCGCGCTGACGATACATGAACAGGGCGAAACCCCCGGCATCGGCACCCGCATCACCAACCCCGAATGGACCGGCCTTTGGGCTGGGCGGCAGGTTGCCAATGCGGCAGGCGACGTGGTGATCCGCGTGGTGCGCGGCACCGCCACCAGCGCGTTCGAGGTGGACGGCATCACAGGCGCCACCCGCTCCAGCACCGGGGTCAGCAATCTGGTCGGGTTCTGGCTCGGGGCCGAGGGCTTTGGCCCGTTTCTGGCGCGCCTGAAAGCAGGGGAAGAGTGACATGCGCAAAACCCCGCTAACCGCCCCGCTGATCGACCAGAACCCGATTACCGTGCAGATATTGGGCATCTGTTCGGCGCTGGCCGTGACCACCGCCATGGCCACCGCGCTGACCATGAGCCTTGCGTTGATCGCGGTTCTGGTTGCCTCCAGCGTGGTGATCAGCCTGATCCGCCGCCATATTCCGGCATCAATCCGGCTGGTGGTGCAGATCACCATCATCGCCTCGCTGGTGATCGTGGCCGATCAGGTCTTGCGCGCCTTCGCCTATGAGATGAGCCAGCGGCTGTCGATTTTCGTTGGCCTGATCGTGACCAACTGTCTGGTGCTGGGGCGGGCAGAATCCTACGCCATGCGCAACCCGGTCTGGCCAAGCCTGCTTGACGGGCTGGGCAACGGGCTGGGCTATGCGCTGGTGCTGCTGATCGTCGCGTTCTTGCGCGAATTGCTTGGCACCGGCGCGCTCTTTGGGGTGCAGGTTCTGCCGACCGTCGCGGCGGGGGGGTGGTTTCAGCCGCTGGGGTTCATGCTGCTGGCGCCATCGGCCTTTTTCATCATCGGCGGCATGGTCTGGGCGATCCGCAGCCTGCGCCCCGGTCAGGCCGAACCTGACGAGTTTGTGCTGCGCACCGGCAGGCAGGAGGTGGCGCGATGACCGAGCTGTTCTTGCGCACCATCTTCGCCGAAAATCTGGCGCTGTCATTCTTTCTGGGCATCTGCACCTTTCTGGCGGTGTCAAAACGGGTTGAAACGGCACTGGGGCTGGGGCTTGCGATGATCGTGGTGCAGGCCATCACGGTGCCGATCAACCACATGATCTTTCAGGGATTTCTGATTGAGGGCGCTTGGGGCTGGCTGGGCCTGCCCGAAGTGGACCTGAGCTTTCTGAAGCTGATATCCTTCATCGGTGTCATCGCCGCCATCGTGCAAATCCTTGAAATGACGCTTGACCGCTATGCCCCCGCGCTGCATCGCGCGCTCGGCATCTTTCTGCCGCTGATCACCGTCAATTGCGCCATTCTGGGCGGCAGCCTGTTCATGGTGGAACGCCGCTTGAGCCTGCCCGAAAGCATGGTCTACGGGGCGGGCAGCGGCATTGGCTGGGCGCTGGCGATCGTCACCTTCGCCGCCATCCGCGAACGGCTGCGTTATGCCGACGCGCCGCAGGGATTGCGGGGCCTGGGGCTGGCCTTCGTGGTCACCGGGCTGATGTCGATGGGGTTTTCGGCCTTTGTGGGGGTGCCGTCGCCATGACCGAAATCTGGCTGGGCAGTCTGGTCTTTGTTGCCATCGTGCTGGTGCTGGTGGTGCTGGTGCTAAGCGCGCGCGCGGTGCTGCTGCCTACGGGGCAGGTGTCGATCCGGGTCAACGGTCGGCACGACATTGAGGCGCCGCTCGGCGGCAAGCTGCTGGGGGCGCTGTCCGAGGCGGGGGTGACAATCCCTTCTGCCTGCGGCGGCGCGGGCAGTTGCGGCCAGTGCCGGGTGACGGTGACCGAGGGCGGCGGCGGCGCACTTGCCACCGAGGCGGCGCTGCTTAGCCGCGCCGATATCCGTGACGGGGTGCGCCTTGCCTGTCAGGTCAGCCTGCGTGGCGACATGGCGCTAACGCTGCCCGAAAGCCTGCTTTCGGCGCAGGAATGGGCCTGCACGGTGGTCAGCAGCCGCACCGTGGCGCCGCTGATCCGCGAGATCGTGCTGGCGCTGCCCGACGACGCCGATTTCAGCTTTACCCCCGGCGCCTTCGTGCAGATCACCGCGCCGGCCTATGCGCTGCGCTATGCCGATTATGACATTGCGCCCGAACATCTTGCAGCGTGGGAGGCGATGGGGCTGCGCGCGCTTGCCTCGGTCAGCAACACCGCCACCGCGCGCGCCTATTCGATTGCCAACACGCCAGAAAGCGGCGACGGCTGCATCGTGCTGCTGGTCCGTCTGGCGCTGCCGCCCCCCGACAGGCCGGGCGCGCCGCCGGGGGTGGTGTCATCGTGGCTGTTCGGGGTCAAGGCGGGCGACAGGGTGCGGCTGGCCGGGCCGTTCGGCAGTTTTGCCGCGCATGAGAGCGACCGCGAGATGCTGTTCATCGGCGGCGGTGTCGGCATGGCGCCGCTGCGGGCGATCATTTCCGATCAACTGCTGGTCAAGCGCACCCCGCGCAAGATCAGTTTCTGGTATGGCGCGCGCAGCAAGGTCGATCTGTTCTACAAGGACGAATTCGACCGGCTTGAGGCCGATCACCCCAATTTCAGCTGGACCGTGGCCCTTTCCGACCCCGCCGCCGGCGACGACTGGCATGGCGAAACCGGCTTTGTGCATGAGGTCGTGGCGCGCCGCTATCTGGCCGACCATCCCGCGCCCGAGGCCTGCGACTATTATCTTTGCGGCCCGCCAATGATGATCCGGGCGGTGCTGGCGATGCTGGATGATCTGGGGGTCGATGCCGACCACATTTTCAACGACGATTTCGGAGGCTAGGCAATGGGGTGCACGCGGCGAGGATTTCTGGCCGGAACCGGGGCGGCGCTGCTGGCCGGGCCGCTTCATGCCGCGCCCGACCTTCTGGTGCTGCAAGGCCCGGCCTTTGGCGCGGGCTGGCAGATCACGGTGCCCGCCGGGGCAGACACCGGCGCCATCGCCGCATCGGTCACCGCCATCGTGGCCTCGGTTGATGCGGCGATGTCGCCCTTCAACCCGGCGTCGGAGGTGGCGCGGTTCAACCGCTCTGACAGCACCGACTGGCAAGCACTATCGCCCGAGACGCTGGCGACGGTGCAAGTGGCGCTGGCGGTGGCGCAGCAAAGCGGCGGCGCCTTCGACCCGACCGTGGGCGGGCTGGTGGGGCGCTACGGTTTTGGGCCGATAACGCGGCTCAGCGGCGGCAGCCATGCCGACATCGCCCTGCATGAGGGCGCACTGCGCAAAATGCGCCCCGACCTCACGCTTGATCTGTGCGGCATTGCCAAGGGGCATGCCCTTGGCCGGATCGTCGCGGCGCTGGAGGCGCTTGGCCTGACCGATTTCTTTGTGGAACTGGGCGGCGAGGTGCAGGCGCGCGGCCTGCACCCCGGCGGGCGGCGCTGGCGGGCAGGCGTTGAACGCCCCGATGCGACAGGCAGCGCGGTGCTGCGCGTGGTAGAGCTTGCGGGCGAGGCGCTGGCAACCTCGGGCGACCGGGTCAACGGGTACAGCCACGGCGGGCGCCGCTATGGCCATATCATCGACCCCGCCACGCGCGCGCCGGCGCAAAGCGCGCTAGCCTCGGTCTCGGTCTTTAGCGCTAGTGCCACCATGGCCGACGCCATGGCAACGGCCCTCTTCGCGATGGGGCCGGAACGCGGCGCGGCCTTTGCCGGCGCGGCCAACATTGCCGCGCTGTTCGTGCTGCGCAACGGCGCGGCGTTTCGTGAAATCACCACCGCCGGGTTTTCGGCGCGCATCATCGGGTAGGATCGGATCATGCTGGCCTTTCTGCTGACCCTTGCCATTTTCGTGCTGGCCATTGCGGGCCTGTCTATCGGGGTGCTTGCGGGGCGCCCGCCGATCAAGGGGTCTTGCGGCGGGCTTTCGTGCCACGCGGGCGGCGCCTGCGCGGCGTGCCCGCGCCGCCATGATGGCGAGGCCGCGCCATGACCGCGCCAACCACACCCGGCAGCGCGCGGCCAAGGGTGGGTGACTACATGGCCACCGAGCTGATCGTGCTGCGCCCCGAAATGGAAATTCTGCACGCCATGACCGTGCTGCTGGAAAAGCGGATCTCGGGTGCGCCGGTGGTCGATGCCGAAGGCACACTGGTCGGGGTGCTTTCAAAGAAAGACTGTCTGCGCGCGGCCCTGCATGCCGCCTATCATCAGGAATGGGGCAGCCCGGTGGCGCGCCACATGTCAACGCCGGTTGATACGCTGGATGTCGATCTCGACCTGGTCACGGCGGTCGAACGGTTTCTGGCCAGCCCCTACCGCCGCTTTCCAGTGCTGCACGAAGGCCAGCTTGTCGGGCAGATCAGCCGCGCCGATCTGCTGCGCGCCTTGGTTGAAAACTGGCGCTGAGGCGCGTGCGGCCCGCGCGCGCATCGCCTTGACGCGATGGCGGACGTGGACTAGCTATCGGCTAGGACGCGGGCGTTGTGTAATGGTAAGACCCTAGCCTTCCAAGCTAGAGACGCGGGTTCGATTCCCGCCGCCCGCTCCAGCACTCATCCGGCAATTCATCGCGTTCTATCAAGCCATTGCCCGCCTGCGCGCCTGCACGCAGGCGGGCATGGCGGTGATGCGTGGCCAGCACCCGCAGGGCGGCACGCCCGTGCCCGGCCCAAAGCGGGCGCGAAGTTGCGCTGGCGGCTTGACAATCGCGTGATTGGCAGCGCTAACCTGCGGGATGGACAGCGCCGACCGCGTTCCGCGCGGCCGGAAAATAGAATGA
This sequence comes from Paracoccaceae bacterium, assembly GCA_019429405.1. GTDB lineage: Bacteria > Pseudomonadota > Alphaproteobacteria > Rhodobacterales > Rhodobacteraceae > UBA6213. The sequence goes on along the minus strand of JAHYIZ010000003.1, from coordinate 40,442 downwards.
ACGTCCAACAAAGCTGGGAGCTATTCATGAAACATCTGCCAAAACTGGTCGGGGCCGCGCTGGTCGCGTCACTCGCGCTGCTGGCGCCCGTGGCACGCGCCGCGACGCCGCCCGACACGCTCATTCAGGCCTGGGCTATTGATGACATCATCAGCCTCGATCCTGCCGAAGTGTTTGAGTTCACCGCCTCCGAGCTGCTCGGCAACTCCTATCAGGGGTTGATCGGCTACGACGTAAAAGACGTGTCGAACATCTTCGGGGTGGTCGCCGAAAAATGGGACATCTCGCCCGACGGCAAGACCTACACATTCACCATCCGCGACGGCATGAAATTTGCATCGGGCAACCCGATCACCGCCTCTGATGCGGTGTTTTCACTGAAGCGCGCGGTGAAGCTCGACAAATCGCCCGCCTTCATCCTTACCCAGTTCGGGTTCACCGCCGACAACGTCGATGCGATGATCCGCCAGACCGGGCCGATGACCTTTGAATACGAAATCGACAAGGCCTATGCGCCGACGCTGGTGCTCTACTGCCTGACCGCCACCGTTGGCTTCATTGTCGACGAAAAACTGGTGACCGAACACGCCGTCGATGGCGATTTTGGCTACAACTGGCTCAAGACCGCCTATGCCGGTTCGGGCGCCTTCACGATTCGCGAATGGCGCGCCAACGAGGTTGTCGTGCTCGAGCGTAACGACAACTATTCGGGCGCCGCACCTGCCATGGCGCGCTCGATCTACCGCCACATCCCTGAGCCGGCGACACAGCGGCTGCTGCTGGAACAGGGCGATATCGACATTGCCCGCAACGTTTCGGCCGACAGCATCGACGTGCTGGCCGCAAACCCCGACCTCGCGGTTGATTCTGGCGTGAAAGGTTCAATCTACTATCTCGGGCTGAACCAGAAAAACCCGATCCTCGCGATTCCCGAAGTGCGGCAGGCGATGAAGTATCTGGTCGATTACGCGACCATCGCCGACACCATCATGAAGGGTCGCGTCACCGTGCATCAGGCGTTCTTGCCGCGCGGCTTTCTGGGCGCGCTGGAAGATACGCCGTTTGAGCTGAACGTGGCAAAGGCCAAGGATCTGTTGGCGGCGGCGGGCTACCCCGACGGTTTCACGGTGACGATGGATACCCGCAACACCGATGAGATTACCGCCATCGGCACCGCGATTCAGCAGACCATGGCGCTTGCGGGCATCAAGCTTGAGCTGATCCCCGGCGATGGCCAGCAGACGCTGACCAAATACCGCGCGCGCAACCACGACATCTACATCGGCCGCTGGGGGCCCGACTATCAGGACCCGCACACCAACGCCGACACCTTCGCGCGCAACCCCGACAACGCCGACGACGCGACCTCAAAGCCGCTCGCCTGGCGCAATGCCTGGGACATTCCCGAAATGACCGCCAAGACCGACGCGGCGGTGCTTGAAGCCGATGCCGACAAGCGCGCCCAGATGTATCTGGACCTGCAAGCCGAACATCAGGCGAACTCGCCCTTCGTGATCATGTTCCAGGAAATCGAGGTCATGGCGCGCCGCGCCGACGTGCAAGGCTTTGTGGTCGGGCCGTCGTTCAACGACAACTCGTTCAAGGCCGTGACCAAATAATGACTGATACCGCATCAGGGGAGGGGCGCCACGGCGCCCTTCCCGCCTTGCTCTGGAAGATCATCAAGATCTTCGCCAGCGTGGCGCTGACCTTTTTGGGGCTGCTGCTTGTGACCTTTCTGATCGGCCGCGTGGTGCCGGTCGATCCGGTGCTGGCGGTGGTGGGCGACCGCGCCTCGCAATCGGTCTATGACCGCGTGTTCATCGAGCTGGGGCTCGACAAACCGCTATACGAACAATTCTGGATCTATCTGCAGAAGATCCTGTCGGGCGATCTGGGCACCAGTTTCCTGACGAAAAAGCCGATCGTGGAAGATATCGCGCGGGTGTTTCCGGCAACGCTGGAACTGGCCACGGTCGCCATCATCATCGGCACCGCATTCGGAATACCGTTGGGTGTTCTGGCCGCCGTGCGGCAAGGCAAGCTGAGCGACCAGATCGTGCGGGTGGTAGGGCTGATCGGCTATTCCGCCCCGATCTTCTGGCTGGGCCTCTTGGGGCTGCTGATCTTTTATGCCCGCCTGCACTGGGTTGCCGGGCCGGGGCGGATTGATATCAGCTATGAATACGCGATCACCCCGCGCACCGGGCTGATGCTGTGGGATAGCGCGATGCAGGGCCAATGGGATGCGTTCCGCAATGCGCTGTCGCACATCATCCTGCCCGCCGCGCTCTTGGGCTACTATTCGCTCGCCTACATCAGCCGCATGACGCGCAGCTTTATGTTGGCAGAACTGGCGCAGGAATACATCATCACCGCCCGCGTCAAGGGCGTGGCCGAGTGGCGCATCATCTGGGTGCATGCGCTGCGCAATGCGGCGGTGCCGCTGGTGACGGTGATCGCACTTTCCTACGCCGGGCTGCTCGAAGGCTCGGTTCTGACCGAAACCGTGTTCGCATGGCCCGGCCTTGGCCAATACCTGACCAACAGCCTGCAAAATGCAGACATGAACGCGGTGCTGGGCGGCACGCTGGTGATCGGCGCCATCTTCGTGGGGCTGAACCTGCTTTCCGACCTGCTTTACACGTTGCTAGACCCGAGGGTGCGCCGCAGATGAGCACGCGCGAATGGCTTTTGACCGAGCAACCCGGCTCGCGCCGTCAGGCGCGGATGGGGCAGACCTACCGCACGTGGCTCGCGTTCAGGCGCAACCGGCTGGCGATGGTGGGGCTTGGCATCGTGCTGGCGCTGGTGCTGGTGGCGCTGCTGGCGCCGTGGCTTGCCCCGCAAGACCCGATCGTGGGCGGCAGCCTGCGCACCGAGCGCTTGCTGGCGCCGTCGTGGCAGCACCCGATGGGCACCGACGATCAGGCCCGCGACATTCTCAGCCGCATCATCCATGGCTCGCGCATCACGCTTCTGGTGGTGGCGCTGGTGGCGGTCATTGCCACGCCGATCGGCCTGCTGGTCGGCACCACGGCGGGCTATTACGGCGGCTGGGTCGATACCGTGCTGATGCGCATCACCGACATCTTTCTGGCCTTTCCGCGCCTGATCCTTGCGCTGGCCTTTGTCGCAGCCCTTGGCCCCGGCATCGAAAACGCGATCATCGCCATCGCCATCACCTCATGGCCGCCCTATGCGCGCCTCGCGCGGGCCGAAACGCTGACCATCCGCACCGCCGACCATATTGATGCAATCCGCCTGCAAGGCGCGCACTCGGCGCGCATCATCTGGGGGCATGTGGTGCCGTTGTGCCTTTCGTCGGTGATCGTGCGCGTCACACTTGACATGGCGGGCATCATATTGACCGCCGCGGGCCTTGGCTTTCTTGGCCTTGGCGCGCAGCCGCCGCAGCCCGAATGGGGCGCGATGATCGCTGGAGGGCGGCGCTTCATTCTTGACCACTGGTGGGTCGCGACCATGCCGGGGCTTGCCATTTTTGTGGTCTCGCTCGGTTTCAACTTTCTGGGTGATGGGTTGCGCGATGTGCTTGACCCGAAGGCGCACAAATGACCCTGCTGGCCGTTGACAACCTCACCGTCACCTACCCCTCGCGGCAAGGCCCGCAAAGCGTGGTGCGCAATGTCAGCTTCACGCTGGGGCGCGAGCGGCTGGGCATCGTGGGCGAAAGCGGATCGGGCAAAAGCCAGACCGGGCGCGCGATTCTGGGCCTGACGCCCCTGCCCGGCCGCGCCACCGCCGACCGGCTGGAATTTGACGGCATTGATCTGCGCGCCGCCAGCCCGCGCGACTGGCGCGCCTTGCGCGGCGCGCGCATGAGCATGGTCATGCAAGACCCCAAGTTCAGCCTCAACCCGGTGATGACGATCGGGCGGCAACTGGCCGAAGCCGCGCGGCGCGTGGCCTCGGGCCGCGCCGATGCGCGCGACCGCGCCGTGGCGATGCTGGAGGCGGTGCAGATCCGCGACCCGGCGCGCGTCATGGCCGCCTACCCGCATGAGCTTTCGGGCGGCATGGGCCAGCGCGCGATGATCGCCATGATGCTGATCACCGAGCCTGACCTCTTGATCGCCGATGAACCGACCTCGGCGCTCGATGTGACGGTGCAGATCGAGGTCTTGCGCATTCTCGATGATCTGGTCACCCAACGCGGCATGGGGCTGATCTTCATCAGCCACGATCTGCGGCTGGTTTCGAGCTTTTGCGACCGGGTGCTGGTGATGTATGCGGGCCGCGTGGTTGAAGAGTTGCGCGCCGCCGACCTTGCACAGGCGCAGCACCCCTACACGCGCGGGCTGATGGGCTGCCTGCCGCGCATTGACGCAGACCAGCGCCCGCTGCCCACATTGCAACGAGACGAGGCTTGGGCGCGCTGATGCCACTGATCGACATATCTGACCTGCATGTGCGCTTTGGCCCGGTTCACGCGGTGCGCGGGGTCTCGCTTGCGGTGGACGAGGGCGAGGCCTTCGGCATCGTCGGCGAAAGCGGCTCGGGCAAATCGACCGTGCTGCGCGCGATCTGCGGGCTGGCGCCAACCTCTGCCGGGTCGATCCGCATTGATGGCCAGACCCTCACGGCGCCGCGCCCGCCGGCCTTTTACCGCCGCGCGCAGATGGTGTTTCAAGACCCCTATGCCTCGCTGCATCCGCGCCACACGGTTGACAAGGTGTTGTCAGAACCGCTGGCGATTCACGGCTTTACCGACCGCGAGGCGCGGGTGGAACGCGCGCTGAACGATGTCGGGCTTGGGCAAGGCTTTCGCTTTCGCTTTCCGCACCAGCTTTCGGGCGGCCAGCGCCAGCGTGTGGCGGTGGCCCGCGCGCTGATCCTGGAGCCGAAGATTCTGCTGCTCGATGAACCGACCTCGGCGCTTGATGCCTCGATTCAGGCCGAAGTGCTGAACCTGCTCGACCGGCTTCGCAGCGAGCGCGGCCTGACCTATGTGCTTGTCAGCCACGACCTTGCGGTGGTGGCACATATGTGCGAGCGGCTGATCGTCATGCAGCACGGCCAGACCGTGGAAGAGCTGACCCGCGCCGAATTGCAGGCGCACCACGCCGCGCAAGACTATACCCGTAACCTGCTGGCGGCCTCCGAAGGCTTCACCCGCGCCGCCCCCTGAGGACCCCATGGCAAACCCGGTTTTTGATGGCCACAACGATTTTCTGCTGCGCCTGTTGCGCGCGCCCGAACGGCGCGAGCAAATCTGGCTGAAGGGCGACGGCCAAGGCCACCTCGACCTGCCGCGCATGCAGCGCGCGGGCTTTGCCGGCGGCTTTTTCGCGATCTACATCCCCTCGCCCGAGGCCCACGATTCGCCTGACTTCGAGGCGATGATGGATGCGCCGCCCTACGATCTGCCGCTGCCAGACCTGATCGGGCACGAGGCGGCGCAGCCGGTGGCACTGGCGATGGCCGGGCACCTGTTGTGGATGGAACGCGCCGCAAAGGGCGCCTTCAAGGTCTGCCGCACGGCGGGCGAAGTGCGCGCCTGCATGGCATCGGGCACCATTGCCGCGATCATGCACATGGAGGGCGCAGAGGCCATCGACCCCGATCTCAGCGCGCTTTATGCCTTTTATGCCATGGGGTTGCGCAGCCTTGGCCCGGTCTGGTCACGGCCCACGGCGTTCGGCCATGGGGTGCCGTTCCGCTTTCCGGGCAGCCCCGATACCGGCCCCGGTCTAACCGATGCGGGCAAGGCCCTTGTGCGCGCCTGCAACGCGCTTGGCATCATGCTCGATCTGTCGCACCTGAACGAGGCGGGCTTCAACGATGTTGCGGCCATCAGTTCGGCGCCTTTGGTCGCAACCCATTCCAACGCCCATGCCATCACCCCCGGCGCCCGCAACCTGACCGACCGCCAACTGGCGATGATCGCTGAAAGCAACGGCATCGTGGGGCTGAACTTTGCCACCGTGTTCCTGCGCCCCGACGGGCGCAAATCGCCCGAGATGACGCTTGAGCCGGTGTTGCGCCACCTTGACCACCTGATTTCGCGGCTGGGTGAAGACCGCGTGGGCCTCGGCTCCGATTTCGACGGCGCCACCACACCCAAGGATATCGGCAATGTCTTGGGCCTGTTGCCGTTGCAGGCAGCACTTGAGGCGCACGGGTTCAATGCCCAACTGATGCGCAAGCTGACCCATGAAAACTGGCTGGCCGCACTTGACCGCAGCCTGATCGCGCGCCCCGCCTGATCGGGGCGCAACCGCTTAGCTAGCGCGCTTAAGCGGCAGCCTTACCCGGAAGGCCGCCCCGCCCTGCCCCGGCAGGTAGTCGATGCTGCCACCAAGGTTCGCCATGATCTCGCGGCAGATCGCCAGCCCAAGCCCCGCACCCCCGGCGTGGCTGGTATCGGTCAGCCGCGCGAATTTCTCGAAGATCAGGGCTTGCGATTTCTTCGGTATCCCCGAGCCGTTGTCGATAAAATCAATCTCCACAATGCGGCCACGCTTTTTGACCTCGATGCGCAGCACCGCGCGCTCGGCGTCGCAATATTTGCGCGCATTCGAGACGATGTTGATGAACACCTGCAGCAGGCGGTCGGTATCGGTAAACACCGGCATGTGCTCGCTTGCGGCATCACGCTGCACCACAAAGGCCCGATCCGGCCGCGTGTTCGACGCCGATGTAACCGCCTTTGAAAGCAGGTCATGCAGGTTCGCCACACCGATATTCGACTGCACCCTGCGGTTTTCGAGCACGCTGAGGTCAAGCAGATCATCCAGAAGCCGGGTCAGGCGCCGGGTCTCGTCGTGGATGATGCCCGCGTATTTCGTGCGCATCTCGTCGGGCAGATCCACCTCCATCAAGATCTCGGAAAACGCCCGGATCGAGGTCATCGGCGTGCGCAATTCGTGGCTGATCTGGCTCAGGAAGGCGTCTTTCTGCACGCTCAGATCGGTCAACTTGTCGTTGGCCTCGCGCAGGGCGCGCGCGGTGCGCGCCAGTTCGTCGGATTTCGCCTCAAGCTGGGCCGAGTATTCCTTGATCTGCTGCGCCTCGCCCGCCACCGCAATCAGATCCTGCACCGAGACCGTGGCGCCGCCCGAAAGCTGCGCGATCATCGCATGTGACGTGGCAGCCCCCACCGACCCCGCCAACTGGCGTTCCAGCCGCGCGATGAAATCGGGCGTCGGGTCGGGCAGAAACCCCAGCTTGCCCTGCGCCGCCGCCTGCGCCTGAAAAAACCGCTGCGCCTCTTCCGGGCCAAGGATGCGCTGCGACATCGACAGCAGATCTTCCGCCTCGGCGGCCGATTTCACCCAACCTCCGGGGCCGCTCGACTGGTCAAAAATGTTAACGAACGCAACCCCTTGCAGCCGTTCCATCGGGCCCGGAAAACTGGCCAGCGACCCGATCAAAAAGGTCGCGGTGTTCAGCAGAATCGACCAGAAGAGCGCATGCAACAGCGGATCAAGCCCGACGATGCCGAACAGCGCCTGTGGGCGCAGCCAGCCGATGCCAAACGGCCCCTCGGCCATGACCTGCGTCGAAATCAGCCCGTCGGCGCCAAACGAGGGCAGAAACAGGCAGTAAAGCCATATCCCAAAACCGGTGATCAGCCCCATCGCCGCACCGACATGGGTGGCGCCGCGCCAGTAGATGCCGCCGATCATCGCAGGCAGCACCTGCGCCGCGCCGACAAAGGAAATCAAACCGATCGCTGCCAGCGCCGCCGAACCGCCCGACAGGTGGTAGTAGGTATAGCCCAGCGCCAGCACCGCGCCGATGGAAAGACGCCGTGACATCAGCACGATGCCACGCACATCGCCCGGCGCGCGCGCGCTGCCGACCCGCAGCGCCAGCCAGAGCGGCGTGACGATGTGGTTCGAAACCATCGTCGCAAGCGCGATTGCCGCGACAATCACCATCGAGGTCGCCGACGAAAACCCGCCCAGAAAAGCGAGCAACGCCAGCTTGCCCGCCCCGGCCGACAACGGAATGGTCAGCACGAAAAGGTCAGGGTTCGACCCCGCGGGCATGATCTCTAGCCCGACCACGGCAATCGGCACCACGAAGAGGCTCATCAGCATGAGGTAAAGCGGAAACGCCCAGCTGGCGGTCGCAACGTGCCGTTCATCGGCGTTTTCCACCACCATCACCTGAAACATCCGTGGCAACGTCAGGATTGCCGCGGCCGAAACGAAGGTCAGCCCCGCCCATCGCCCCGGCTTCAGGTTCCAGTCGGAAATCGCCGAGGCGTCGATGCGGGCCAGAACGTCAGCTACGCCGCCCGCCACGCCCCAGACCACAAAGATGCCTACCGCCAGCAGCGCCACCAGCTTGACCACCGCTTCAACCGCGATGGCCATCACGATGCCATGGTGGCGCTCGTTCGCATCAAGGTTGCGGGTGCCAAAGAGGATGGTGAACAGCGTCAGCCCCGCCGCCAGCCAGAGCGCCGTGGCACCCTGATCGGGCAGCGCCCAGCCTTCGGGCGTATCCGAGGCAAAGACCCCGAACGACAGCGTGACCGACTGCAATTGCAGCGCGATGTACGGGGTCGAGGCCAGCACCGCCATCAGCGTGACCAGCACACCGAGAAAGTTCGACTTGCCGTAGCGGCTTGAAATCAGGTCCGCAATAGAGGTCACGCGCTGCGCCCTCCCGATCCGCACCAGCTTACGCAGCACCCACCACCAGCCGACAAAGACCAGCGTCGGGCCAAGGTAGATGGTCAGAAACTCAAGCCCCGACCGCGCCGCATAGCCAACGGCGCCGTAAAACGTCCACGCGGTGCAGTAGATCGAAAGCGACAGCGTATAGACCAGCGGCGAGCGCAGCCAGCCGGCCAGACCGCCGCGCGCCCGCCGCTCGGCCACAAAGGCCACGCCGAACAGAACCACGACATAGAGCAACGAAACCGCAACAAGGATGTTGAATGGCATTGCTCAGCCCGCCCCGCCTTCGCCGCCTGCATCCGCTTCGGTGCCGGGGCTAACCGGCTCTTCGGGTGCCAACAGGGCGGGTGCCAGCCCGCGCGAAAGCGACAGCGCGGCAACGATCAGTACCAACCAGACCGCGAAAAGATAGACAAGCCCGTGCGCCGTATCCGGCTCGGGCGTGTCGGCTGGCTGCCAGAGCAGCGGGAGCATCAGCAGCACCGCGCCGAACGCCGGCAAAAGCCGCACCGCATCCATCATGCGCCGCCGCCGATAGGAACGCCGCGCCAGAAACAGCGGTTGGTTGTGCGGCATCAGGCCCCCCCTCTGGCAAGCTCGCGCACCACCGCCAGCAGATCGGCATTGGCAAAAGGCTTGGCCAGAAAGGCACTCGCCCCGGCGCGTTCGGCGGCCTCGCGGTCGCGGTTCTGGCCGCGCGCTGTCAACATCAGCACCGGCAGCGCCGCAAACGCGGGTGCGGCGCGCAGCTCGGCCAGAATCTCCAGCCCCGAGCGATCTGGCAGCATCAGATCAAGCACCAGCACATCGGGCCGTTCCGCCTGCAACATTGCCAGCGCCCCTGCCCCGCTGGCATGGTGCGTCACCCGCACCCCCTCGCGCGACAGGATGAACCTGATCGCCTCGGCGATGTTGGGTTCGTCCTCGATCAGAACAATATGTTTGTCGCGCATCCCGGATCGTGCCTCCCCGCCCGACCGTGTGGGCTGACTATCGCGGCACCGTGCAAGAAAGTCAAAACCCGTTGCACGTGCCGATCAGGCCACGATCGACGGCTCGCGCCGCGCCGGGCAGGCAATGCGCGGGCAGATCCGGCATGAAACCCCGACCGCGCGGTCTGGCAAGCTGCGTTCGGGCGGCGCGGGCACTATCAGCATCATGGCTTCCAGCACCTGCGGCCCGTCAAAGCCGCCGGGCAGGACCGGCTGACACACGGCGTAACTCAGAAATCGCTGCGGCACCCGCCCGGCCACCTCGATCACCGCGCGAATGGGCTGCATCGGGCGGCTCAGCGCCTCATAAAGCGGCCAGAGCGGGCAGCCGGCCCCAAAACGCGGCACCGAAAACCCCGGCATCGGGCGGCGAAAGGTGAAACTGCCCGACCCATCGCAAACCACCAGCCCCATCGGCGGCTGCCCGGCAGAGGCAGGCAGGCACGCCAGCCTGCGAAACACCCGCGGCATTGGCGCGCCAAAGCGCGCGGCCAGCCGTGCCGGGTCGGGCCCATCTTCGGCCAGCGCATGCAGGAACGGGCCGAGCGGGAGCGCCTGCGCATCGGCATGGGCGTGCGCGATATGCGCGGTTGCCAGTGTGCGTGCAGCAGAACTCGCAAGCTCGGGCACGCCGGCGATCATCGCCTCGGCCGCAGGCAACCGCGCAGCTTCAAGTGCCGCCAGATGAAAGCCGTGGCGTGTCAGCCATGCCTCAACTTCCTCCTGCGGCGAGGAGAGGCCGGACTCGGCCTCGTCGAGCGTGTCGAGATACCCCACCAGCGCCTCGGCAGTGTCAGACAGGCGCAGACTTTCTTCATGAATGGTGCGATGAAAACGCGTGCGCCACACCGGGTCGATGGCGTCGTTTTCGACCAGGATCGCGGCGGTCGAGCGCAGCGAGGTTATCGCCGAAAGCACCTCGTGCAAGGTGGTGGCCAGAAACGGGTCTTGCGCCATGCGCTCGGAAAACCCCTCGACCGTGCGTTCCAGCGCCGCCACCCGCGCCTGCCGATCGGCCAAAAGCGCGGCCCAACCCGGAAAGCGGCCGACAAATTCTTCAATCCGATCAGTTTCGGCGGCGGCCGCAGCGCCGCCCTGGGCGCTGGCCGCTTCGCGCAGACCATCAAAGAGCGCCCCCTCGGCGCCCTCCGACAGCGCCTCGATATTCAGCCCCAGCGCCCCCGCGATACGCTCCAGCAGCGCCTCGCTGACCCGGCGACGGTTGTGCTCGATCAGATTGAGATAGGCGGGCGATACCCCCGACGCGCGCGCCAGATCGGCCTGCCGCAGCCCCTGCGCGGTGCGCCGTTCGCGAATGCGGGTGCCGGTCAGGGGTGTGCGGGCCAAATGTACCATCCTCCGCCCGCAATTTTACAGGATTAACCGGCAAAATCAAACGGCTTCGGAAGATCGTTTACATCTGCCCCGCATCGCCGGGTCAAACAGTTTTACCTAAAGCCACCGGGGGTGCGCGCCGATGCGCAGGCCCCCGGCAACCCCGCCTCAGATCGCGCAACCCGAGACAGTGACGGCCAGCACAACCGCCGCCGCGATGCCAAGCGCGCGCCCGATCTTGCGGGAACCAATGAGTTTCGTCACGACCTTCCCCTTTGCTACGGTCCCGCCACTTCGGGACAGGATCAGCTTACCACAGCTTGCCGCATGGCGCACTGATCTGGGTCATTGCCAAGCGAAAGGGGCGCAAGCTGCTGCCCGCGCCCCCCATTTTCGCCCGATTCCGGCTTAGTTCAGCGCCAGATCGGTAATCGCGTGTGTCCAGGCGCCGACCGGCAGCGCGGTGATGACCGGGTCAGACCCGCCAGCCATCAGCGTGGCCACGGTGCGGTTGAAATCGGCCTCGTCCAGCGCGCCGTTTGACCCCGCGGTCAGCCGTGCCACCTCGGCCATCATGCGTTTCTGGTGGCCTTCGGTCTGCGCCCCGGTCTCGTCATTGTCGAGCACGATCATCGCGGCTTCGTCGGGGTTGGCCTCGGCGTATTTCCAGCCCTTCATGCTGGCGCGCACGAAGCGCACCATGCGGTCAACAAAAGCCGGATCGGCAAGGTTCGCCTCAAGGACATAAAGCCCGTCTTCCAGCGTCGCCACGCCCTGGTCCTCATACTTGAAGGTCACGAGCTGGTCGGGCGCAATGCCCGCGTCGATCACCTGCCAGTATTCGTTATAGGTCATGGTCGAAATGCAGTCGGCCTGCTTTTGCAGCAACGGGTCAACGTTGAACCCCTGCTTGAGCACCGTCACCCCGTCAGCCCCGCCTGCGGTCGAAAGGCCCAGCGTACTCATCCAGCTGAGGAACGGGAACTCGTTGCCAAAGAACCACACGCCCAGCGTGTGCCCCTTGAAATCGGCGGGGGTCTTGATGCCGGTTTCGGCAAGGCAGGTCAGCATCATGCCCGACGATTTGAAGGGCTGCGCGATGTTCACCAGCGGCAGGCCCTTTTCGCGCGCCGCCAGCGCCGGCGGCATCCAGTCGATCACCACATCGGCGCCGCCCCCTGCGATCACCTGCGTCGGGGCAATATCGGGGCCGCCCGCAAGGATCGTGACGTCAAGGTTTTCCTCGTCGTAAAAGCCCTTTTCCAGCGCCACATAATAGCCCGCAAACTGGGCCTGCGTGACCCATTTCAATTGCAGCGTCACGCTGTCGGCCGCATAGGCTGACCCGGCCATTGCGGTCAGCGCGAACACGCTTGTCATCAGTCTTTTCATTGCAGTCTCCCTGGTTGAAGTGCCGGGGTTTGCCCCGGCCTTGGTTATTCTCACGCACGCCCCCGCTGCGAGGGATGCCAGAAGGTGACCCCCTTCTCGATCACCGCGACCAGCCCGTAAAAGGCCGACCCGGCAAATGCCGCCACCGCAATCTCGGCCCAGACCAGCGGCAAATCAAGCTGCCCCACAGCGGTTGAGATGCGAAACCCCATACCGCGCGTCGGGCTGCCGAAAAACTCGGCAACGATAGCCCCGATCAGCGCCAGCGTGGTCGCTATTTTCAGCCCGTTGAAAAGAAACGGCATCGCCGCGGGCATCCGCAGCTTGAAAAGCCCCTGCCAGTAGCTGGCCGACCATGTCGCCATCTGGTCGCGCTGCAAGGCGTCGGTTGCCTTGAGGCCCGCGACCATGTTCACCAGCACCGGAAAGAACACCATCACCACCACCACAGCGGCTTTCGACTGCCAGTCAAAGCCGAACCACATCACCAGAATCGGCGCAATGCCGACAATCGGCAAGGCCGCGACGAAATTGCCCACCGGCAGCAAGCCGCGCTGCAAGAACGGGCTGCGGTCAATCAGAACCGCCACCGCCACCGCTACGCCGCAGCCGATCAGGTAGCCCGAGAGCGCCCCTTTCAGGATCGTCTGGCTGAAATCGGCCCAGAGGATCGGCAGGCTTTCGGCAATGCGCACGCCGATCATCGAGGGCGGCGGCAAGATCACCGGGCTCACCCCCAGCGACCGGACCAGCCCTTCCCAGACCAGCAGCAGCGTGGCGCCGAACAGCGCCGGAATGAACAGCCTCACGGCGCGGTTGCGGCTATGCGCCCGCGCCAGCCAGACATTGAGCGCGGTGGCCAGCGCCCAGAATGCCAGCGATCCCCAGGCCCAGATCATGACCGCATCCCCATCCGCCCCAGCACCACCCGCTCGATCGCGCCGACGATCACCACCAGCCCCGCCGCCAGCGTCGCGGCCGCCAGCAAAGCCGCCCAGATCTGGATCGTTTGCCCGTAATAGCTGCCTGAAAGCAACCGCGCCCCGAGCCCGGCCGAAGCCCCGGCCGGCAGTTCGCCCACGATCGTGCCCACCAGCGCCGCCGCAATGCCGACCTTCAGCGAGGCAAACAGATAGGGCACCGACGAGGGCAGACGAAGCTGCCAGAAGGTGCGCGCGCGACTGGCGCTATAGGTCCGCAGCAGGTCCAACTGCATCGCATCGGGCGCGCGAAAGCCCTTGACCATGCCCACCAACACCGGAAAGAAACTCAGGTATGCTGCGATAATCGCCTTTGGTATCAACCCCTTGATGCCAATAGACGCCAGCACCACAATGACCATCGGCGCAATCGCCAAAATTGGCACGGTCTGGCTCGCAATCGCCCATGGCATAAAGCTCATGTCCATCGCGCGGCTATGCACGATGCCGATGGCGAGCAGAATGCCAAGCCCGGTGCCAAAGGCAAAGCCCAGCATGGTGGCGCTCAGCGTCACCCAGCCGTGATAGATCAGGCTGCGGTTCGACAGCGTCCCGGTGGCCACGATGCCGCGCCGCCCGAACACCTCTTCGACCCAGGTGCTCTGGTAAAGCTCGGCCGCCACCTGATGCGGCGCCGGCAGCTTGGGCCGCGTCTGCGCCAGCGTATCGCGCACGATCTCGCTGAACCCGACCTCGACCCCCGCCCGTGCCGCCTGATCGCGCGTCCATTGCGCATTGAGCGCCACCGTCGCGCCATACCACAGCACGATGATCGCCAGCACCACTGTCAGAATGGGCAGCACCGACCTCATCGCGCACCCCCCGTCTTCTTCGCACAAATACCCTCGGGGGGTGCGGGGGGCAGACGGCCCCCCGCTGCTTTGGTCAGGGCGCGGCGCTCAGTCATAGGCGTGCCCCGCACGCAGGCCTTCGCGCACCCGGTGCGCGATTTCCAGAAACTCGGCACTGTCGCGAATGTCGAGCGGCCGCTCACGCGGCAAGGTGCTTTCGATCACATCGGTAATGCGCCCCGGTCGCGGGCTCATCACCACGATCTTGGTGCTCAGATACACCGCCTCGGGGATCGAATGGGTGACAAAGCCGATGGTTTTCGAGGTCGCCGCCCAGAGCTTCAGCAATTCCTCGTTCAGCCGGTCGCGCACGATTTCATCAAGCGCGCCAAAGGGTTCGTCCATCAACAGGATATCGGCATCAAACGCCAGCGCGCGGGCAATGGAGGCGCGCTGCTGCATGCCGCCCGAAAGCTGCCAGGGGAATTTCTTGCCGAACCCGTCAAGATCGACCAGCTTCAGCACCCGCGCCACCCTTTCGGCCCGCTCGGCGCGCGAAAACCCCATGATCTCCAGCGGCAGTTGCACGTTTCCCGCAATCGTGCGCCACGGGTAAAGCCCCGCCGCCTGAAACACATAGCCATAAGCGCGGCTCTGGCGCGCCTTGTCAGGGGGCATGCCGTTGACCGTCAGCGTGCCTTCGTTCGGGTATTCCAGCGCCGCGATGGCGCGCAGCAACGTGGTCTTGCCGCAACCCGACGGCCCGATGAAGCTGACGAACTCGCCCCGCTCGATGGTCAGGCTGATGTCTTTCAGCGCCTGCAACGGCCCGTCGCCAGTCTCGAACACCAGCCCGACACCCTTGGCCTCGATCACCGTCTGCGCGCCTGAAAGGTCTTTCACGTCACACCCCGCTCGCCGGAATGCCCGTGCGCTGCACGGGGCGCGGCGCGGTCAGGTCTTTCCACTGGCTTAGCGCGCGGTTCACCGCCTGCCCCGGCGCGCGCGGCACAAATGCCCCGTGCCCCGATTCGGTCTGCACTGTTCCTTCGCTCACCGCCACCTTGCCCCGCGTCAGCGTGTAGCGCGGCAGGCCCGTTACCTCCTTGCCTTCGAACACGTTGTAATCGATGGCAGATTGCTGCGTCTTGGCGCTGATCGTCTTGCTCGCTTCAGGGTCCCAGACGACGATATCGGCATCCGACCCCACCAGAATCGCCCCCTTCTGCGGGTAGCAGTTCAAGATCTTGGCGATGTTGCTCGAAGTCACCGCGACAAATTCGTTCATGGTGATGCGCCCGGTCCGTACGCCGTGCGTCCAGAGCATCGGCATGCGGTCCTCCAGGCCCCCCGTGCCATTCGGGATCTTGGTGAAATCGCCCACCCCAAAGCGCTTTTGCTCGGTGGTAAAGGCGCAATGGTCGGTGGCCACCACGCTCAAAGACCCCGATTGCAGCCCCGCCCAGAGGCTGTCCTGATGGTGTTTCGACCGGAACGGGGGTGACATCACGCGGCGCGCGGCATGGTCCCAGTCGGCGCTGAAATACTCGGACTCGTCGAGCGTCAGGTGCTGAATCAGAGGCTCACCCCAGACCCGTTTGCCCTGCTGGCGGGCGCGACGAATGGCCTCGTGGCTGTCCTCGCAACTGGTATGCACTACATAAAGCGGCACCCCGGCCATGTCGGCAATCATGATGGCGCGGTTGGTGGCCTCGCCTTCCACCTGCGGCGGGCGGCTGTAGGCATGCGCCTCGGGGCCGGTGTTGCCAGCGGCCAGCAGTTGCGCCGACAATTCCGCCACCACATCGCCATTTTCGGCATGCACCAGTGGCAGCGCGCCCAAGGCGGCGCAGCGGCGGAAGCTCGCATAAAGCTCGTCGTCGTTCACCATCAGCGCGCCCTTGTAGGCGAGGAAATGCTTGAAGGTGGTGATGCCGCGGTCCACCACCTCGGCCATCTCGTCAAACACCTTTTCGCCCCACCATGTGATCGCCATGTGAAAGCTGTAGTCGCAGTTTGCCCGCGTGGACTTGTTGTCCCACATCTTCAACGCGTCCATCAGCCCCTGACCGGGGCTTGGCAGCGCAAAATCGACCACCATCGTGGTGCCGCCCGCCAAGGCCGCGCGGGTGCCGCTTTCGAAATCGTCGCTCGAATAGGTGCCCATGAACGGCATTTCGAGGTGCGTGTGCGGGTCAATCCCGCCCGGCATCACATAGCAGCCAGTGGCGTCGAGCACCGTGTCGCCCACCAGCCCCTGCCCGATCGCGGCAATCTTGCCGCCCTCGATCAGCACATCGGCCTTGTAGGTGAGGTCGGCGGTGACGATGGTTCCGTTCTTGATGATGGTGATCATTTTTTTAACCTTCTCAGTTCATTGGAGCCGGTCGCGAAAGCTCGGGCTGATAGAGCAAAATGTATGGACGCGCCTCAGCGCTAATCAAATCAATGCCGCTGGCATAAACCGGCCCCGGCTTTGACTGATTTTCCAACTCCGCCAGCAGATCCCCAAACTCGGCTGCCGACCGCAATGGCCAATAGTAGTTTGAGTATCTTACGCTGTTTCCCGTATGCGTAGAGAGCAACTGTCGCCTAATGGTTCTAAAATGAAACGACGGTCCCATTTCGTGGTCAGTTCGGCTGATCACGTAGAAAGTTATGATCTTGCCATATTCGGCAGAAGTATTCTTAGAAGGCAAATTCACCCCACAACCTCCGCCGTCTCCAAGACCGCGTGCAAGAGCACATCGACGCTTTTCGACGCCCATTCCGGCGAAATCTCTTCGGCCTCGTTATGCGAAAGCCCATCGACGCAGGGGCACATGATCATCGTGGTCGGGTAGACGCGGTTGATCCAGCAGGCGTCGTGCCCGGCGCCTGAAATGATGTCCATGTGGCTGTAGCCAAGCCGCTCGGCGGCGGCGCGCACGCGGCCCACCAGCACCGGGTCAAACGCCGGCGGGTCGAAAAAGCCCGAAAGCTCGCTTGAGAAACTGCACCCCAAGGCTTCGCAAATGCCCGGCGCGCGGGCGTTCAGCTCGGCAACCATGCCGTCGAGCGTTTCCAGCACATGGCTGCGGAAGTCGATGGTGAACACCACCTTTTCGGCGATGATGTTGCGGCTGTTGGGGTAAACGTCGATATGGCCGATGGCGCCGACCGCGTTCGGCTGGTGCTGCATGGCGATCTCGTGCACCAGCTCGGTGATCTGCGCCAACCCGCGCCCGGCGTTGCGGCGCATCCGCATTGGCGTGCTGCCGGTGTGGCTGCCTTTGCCCACCACCGTGCATTCGACCCAGCGCAGCCCTTGCCCGTGGGTGACGACGCCGACATCCTTGCCCTCGGCCTCCAAAATCGGCCCCTGCTCGATGTGCAACTCGAACATCGCGTGCATCTTGCGCGCGCCGACCTTTTCCGGGCCTACCCAGCCGATCCGCTTCAGCTCATCACCAAAGCGCAAGCCCTTGGCATCCTTGCGGCTATAGGCAAAATCCTGATCAATCACCCCGGCAAAGACGCCGCTGGCGAGCATCGCGGGGGCAAAGCGCGTGCCTTCCTCGTTGGTCCAGTTCGTCACGACGATCGGGTGGCGCGTCTTGATGCCCATGTCATTCAAGGTGCGGATCACCTCAAGCCCGCCCAGCACGCCCAAAACGCCATCGTATTTGCCGCCCGTAGGCTGGGTGTCGAGGTGGCTGCCGATATAGACCGGCAGGGCATCAGGGTCGGTGCCTTCGCGCCGGGCAAACATGGTGCCCATTTCATCGACGCCCATGCTCAGGCCCGCCGCCTCGCACCAGCGGGCAAAGAGCGCGCGGCCCTCGGCATCGGCATCGGTCAGGGTCTGGCGGTTGTTGCCACCCGCCACGCCGGGGCCGATCTTCGCCATCTCCATCAGGCTGTCCCAAAGACGCGTGCTGTTGATGCGCAGGTTTGCTGCCGGTGCTGTCACGATGCCGCTACTCCATGTCCCGTATTCCCGCCCGCGCGGTGCCGCAGGTTGCTGCACCGCGCCTGCGCGCCATGCGGCGCAATCAGTTCAGATCGGTCAACCGACCATAGGTTTCGGGCCGCCGGTCACGGAAGAACTGCCATGTGTCGCGCACCTCACGGATCATGTCCATGTCCATGTCATGCACGATCAGCTCGTCTTTATCGCGGCTGGCCTGCTTTTCGATCTGGCCGCGCGGGTTGACGAAGTAGCTCTGGCCGTAGAACTCGCCGATATTCCACGGGCCTTCGGTGCCGACCCGGTTGATGGCGCCGATATAAACTCCGTTGGCCGCCGCCGAAGCCGGCTGTTCGAGCTTCCAGAGGTATTCCGAAAGCCCCGCAACCGTGGCCGAGGGGTTGACGATGTATTCCGCCCCATTCAGTGCCAGCGCCCGCCAGCCTTCGGGGAAATGTCGGTCGTAACAGATGTAGACGCCAAGTTTGCAATAGGCGGTTTGAAAAACCGGCCAGACCGAAGCGCCGGGCTTGAAAAAGAATTTTTCCCAAAACCCAGCAACATGCGGGATATGCGTCTTGCGGTATTTGCCAAGGTAGCTGCCATCGGCGTCAATCACCGCGGCGGTGTTGTAGTAGACACCGGGCATCGCCTCTTCATAGATCGGCACCACGATGACCATCGAATACTTTTTTGCGTATTCCTGCATCAGTTTCGTGGTCGGGCCATCCGGGATCGCCTCGGCGGCGGCGTACCACTTCTTGTCCTGGCTCGGGCAGAAATAGGGCTGGGTAAAGACCTCTTGCATGCAGAGCACTTGCACACCCTGCTTGCCGGCCTCGTCAATCAACGGCAAATGCGCCGCGATCATCTTGTCACGGATCGCCGATGGTGATTCCGACGTACTTCCTTTCAGGCCCATCTGAATCAGGCCACCGCGCAGCTTGCTCACTTCAATCTCCTCCCTGCGGTCGATCGTTGGCGCAGGCGCGCTGGCGACGACTCTTTTTTCTGACCGTCTGGTCAAGACCAAGAGCATCACAAGCCGCGAGGTCGGTCAACGGATTTCTGGCCTTCCACCGCGACAGGTTTTTGGCAGCGCACCTCGCCGCGCCAGTTGGCGCGCCAATTGGCACTTTTGCAGGCAGTCTGGTAAAGCCTCGGCGCTAGCCTTCTTCCAGCACCATCTCGATTGCGCCGCAGGGGCATTCGGAGGCGCAGATGCCACAGCCCTTGCAGTAGTCGAGGTTGATCTCGAACCGCAGCCCCGGCCCCAGCTTGATCACCGCGTTGTCAGGGCAGACGCCATAGCAGTTGTCGCATTCAAAGCAGTTGCCGCAGCTCAGGCAGCGGCGCGCCTCAAAGAGCGCGGTCGCCTCGGTCAGCCCGCCCTGCACCTCGTCAAAACTGCTGGTGCGCCGCGCGATATCAAGCTGCGGGCGCAGCGTTTTGGGCGCGTCGGAATAATACCACGGGTTCAGCGCGTCGAACGCAGCCACGGGTTTTGGCACTTTCGGTGCCAGCACCTCGCCGCGCAACCACGCATCAATGTTGCGCGCGGCGCGCTTGCCGTGGCCGATGGCCACGGTCACATTGCGCGTGCCCGGCGCCATGTCGCCTCCGGCAAAGAGGCCGGGGTAGCCGGTCATCTGCGTGGCCGCGTCCACCTGAACCACGCCGTCTTCGGCCACCAGCCCCGGCACGCCTGACAGCAGCGACATGTCGACATCTTGCCCCAGCGCCAGCACAAGGCTGTCGGTATCGAGCGTTTCAAACTCGCCCGTGGGCTGCGGCCTGCCTTCGCCATCAAGCACCATTTTCTCGATTGTCAGCGTGCCGCCCTCAGCCCCGGTGATGGTCGAAAGCCACTTCACCTTGACGCCTTCCTCCAGCGCCTCTTCCAGCTCGAAATCATGCGCGGGCATGCGTTCACGGGTGCGCCGGTAAACGATGATCGCCTCGGTGGCGCCAAGGCGCCGCGCGGTGCGGGCCACGTCAATCGCGGTGTTGCCGCCGCCGTAAACCACCACGCGGCGGCCCAGCATCGGCGGCGCCTCGCCCTCCATCGAGCGCAGCACCGCGACGGCATCGAGAATATGCGCACTGTCCTTGGCCGGAATGAAGGCGCGCTTGGCGATATGGGCACCAATGGCCAGATAGGCGGCATCGGCCCCCACTTCGGCCATGCTGGCCCGAATGTCGGCCACCTTTTCGCCGTAGCTAAAGGTCACGCCCAGCGCCGCGATGCGCGCCACCTCGGCATCGAGCACATCGCGCGGCAGGCGGTATTTCGGAATGCCAAAGCGCATCATGCCGCCGGGCGCCTCGCCCGCCTCGATCACCGTGACGCGGTGCCCGATGCGGCGCAGATGGTAGGCCGCCGACAGCCCCGAAGGCCCGGCGCCGACCACCAGCACATGCTTGCCGGTTTCCAGCTCGGGCGCGTCAAACTGCCAGCCCTGCTTCAACGCTTCGTCACCCAGAAACCGCTCCACCGAGTTGATGCCCACGGCGGCGTCAAGCTGGCCCCGGTTACAGGCACCCTCGCAGGTATGGTAGCACACCCGCCCCATGATCGCGGGAAACGGGTTTTCGCGCACAAGGTGGTGCCACGCGGCCTGATAATCGCCACCCTCGGCGTGGTATAGCCAGCCCTGAATATCCTCGCCCGCCGGGCATTCGGCGTTGCAGGGCGGCAGCCGGTCAACATAGACCGGGCGTTCGGTGCGCCACGCGCCGGTCTTGTTGGCCAAGGATGAGCCGGGGTCGAGCGTGATCGCGAAGGGTTTTTTCATGGTCATGCCGCGCCCTCCTCGGCCATAAGACCGAACCGCTTGATGTTCTTGTCGGCCATTGCCTGAATGCGGGCGATGGTTTCGGGGTGGCCTTTGGGGCCGAACAGGTGCGCAAAGCGCTTTTGCAGGCGCAGGTAATCGTCAACCGGCACCGGGCGGCGGATCTTGGTGACTGCGGTGATTTCGCCGTTTTCCGCCTCGAACACTGGAAAGAGCCCGGTTTCACGCGCCAGCCGCGCGAGGCGGATCGTGTCGCAGCTTGCAGCACCCCAGCCCAAGGGGCAGGGCACAAACACCTGCAAATAGCGCGCGCCATGCATCGACATGGCCTTTTCAACCTTGGCCTCAAGGTCATGCAGATCGGCCACGGTTGCGGTGGCGACATAAGGGATTTCATGCGCCACGGCGATCAGCGGCACGTTCTTGCCTTTGCCGAACTCGGCCCCCGGTTCAGGGCCAAGAGGCTGCGTGGTGGCGGTGCGCGCGGCGGGCGGCGTGGCCGAGGACCGCTGCACCCCGGTGTTCATGTAGCCCTCATTGTCGTAACAGATGTAAAGCACATCATCGTTACGCTCGAACATGCCGCTCAGGCAGCCAAAGCCGATGTCGGTGGTGCCGCCATCGCCGCCCTGCGCGATGACGCGGATGGTGCTTTGCGCCTGCCCCGCCTTTTGCGCCTTGACCTTCAGCGCCGCCGCGATGCCCGAACCCACCGCCGCCGCATTGCCAAAGAGCGAATGCAGCCACGGCAGTTGCCACGAGGTTTCGGGGTAAGGCGTTGAAAACACTTCAAGGCAGCCGGTGGCGTTGGCGGCGATCAGCTGCCCGCCGGTCGCGCGCATCGCGGCATCGACCACATAGCGCGCGCCCAACGCCTCGCCGCAGCCCTGACAGGCACGGTGCCCCGAATTGAGCGAGTTGTCGCGCGCCTCGGAGCTTTGCACGGTGCGCAGGTCTTCGGGCAGCAGCCGGTTGCCCACGGTGAAAGTGCCGGTCTGGTAAAACTTGATCGGTTGCGTCATGGCCGGGCCTTTCTGGTGGGTGCGCTGGCGCCGATGTCGCGCAGCAGGTTTTCGGCAATCGGGCCGGTGCGCCGGCTGGCCGCCTCGCGCGCAAGGTGATTGTTGACGATATCCCAATCGAGATCGAGGAAGGTGAGGTTCTTCAACTCATCCGCCACCGCCAGCCGCAGCACCCGCAACAGCGAGTCTTGCGTGATCGGGCGCCCGCCCAGCCCTGCCACCACCGTGTAGCCGCGCACATGGATCCGCACCATTGCCAGCCGCACATCGGTGGAAACGATGCCGCCAAGGCCCACGGCAAAGCTTTTTTCGAGCACCACCACGCGCGCGCAGCGCGCTAACGCCGCGCGCACCGCCGCCATCGGGAAGGGGCGGAAACAGCGGATCGACAGCACCCCGATCTTCACCCCCTCGGCGCGCATGGTATCAATGGTCTCTTCCAGCGTACCGACCACCGACCCCAGCGCCACCACGATGGTTTCAGCGTCTTCGATGCGGTAGCCACGCACCAACCCACCCGCGTCGCGCCCGAACACCTCGTGGAACTCGGCGGCGATTTCGGGGATGCGGTCCAGCGCCATTGTCTGCTTGGCATGTGCGAGGTAGCGCACCTCCATGAAGGCCTCGGGGCCGACCATCGCGCCAATCGAAACCGGCTCGGCGGGGTCAAGCACCTGGCGCGGCTCATAGGGCGGCAGAAAGGCATCGACCTGCGCCTGATCGGGCATATCGACCTGTTCATAGGCATGCGTCAGGATGAAGCCATCCATACACACCATCACCGGCATCGACATTTCTTCGGCCAGCTTGAAGGCCTGAATATGCAGATCGAGCGCCTCCTGGTTGCTTTCGGCAAAGAGCTGAATCCAGCCGCAATCGCGCTGGCTCATGCTGTCGGAATGGTCGTTCCAGATGTTGATCGGGGCGCCGATGGCGCGATTGGCCACGGTCATCACAATCGGCAGGCCAAGCCCCGAAGCGTTGTAAACCGCCTCGACCATGAACAGCAGGCCCTGGCTGGCGGTGGCGGTATAGGTGCGCGCCCCGGTGGCCGAAGACCCGATTGCCACGCTCATCGCGGCAAATTCGGACTCGACGTTCAGAAACTCGCACGGCGCCAGTTCGCCACCCTTCACCAGCGCGCCCAAGCCCTCGACGATATGGGTCTGCGGCGAGATCGGGTAGGCGCAGATCACCTCGGGGCGGCAGAGCGCCACCGCCTCGGCCACGGCTTGCGAACCTTCGGTTTGCTTGATCATCCTTGCGCCTCCTCGGGGGCCGCCAGCAGCGCATGCGCCTCGGTGGCAGCGGCGATGTTGCGCGCGGCAACCTCGCCCTTGAACTTGTGGCCAATGGCGTGAACGACCGCTTCCAGCGAGATCATCCCGGTCATTGCGGCAAAACCGCCCAGCAACACCGCGTTTGGCAGCGGCCGGCGCAGGTGCTTCATGGCTATTTCGGTGGCAGGCAGCGTGACCAGATGGCCCGCCGGAAGCCTATCGACCATTTCGCCAAGGCCCATCTCGTCCGCGCTCTTGCGGCTGTTGATCAGCACATAGCCGCGCGGCACCAAGCCCTGAAACACGTCGATCTGCTGCAGCAGATGCGCATCTTGCACGATCAGCACATCGGGCGCCAGAATCGGCTCACGCAGACGGATGGGCTTGTCGTCGATGCGGCAGAAGGCGACCACCGGGGCGCCCGTACGCTCGGACCCGAACGAGGGAAATGCCTGCGCGTGGCTACCCTGACTGAACGCCGCGATCGAAAGCATTTCGGCGGCTGTCACCACCCCCTGCCCGCCTCGGCCATGAATGCGAATCTGAAGCATGCAACCAACTCCACCGATGTTAGCGCCCGTCAGCGCGCCCATGAGAGATTGCGCAGGATGGCGTGCGGCACCTTGACATGGATCATTTGCCGAGAATTCGGCTGCCGCCGCGTCACAGGACAGTGAAGCGGATGCCTGCCGGTCAGGCGGAAACCGGTTGAAAATGCGCCCGCGACGCGCCACCATGTCGCAAGGTGGCAGGGAGGGCCGCATGGGAGGAGCACATCCGCACGCGGATCGGGTCTGGGCGGCGATCGCCTCGGGCGACGCGGCGCATTCGGCAATTGTCGCTTCGTGGAGCCGCTCGGCGCAGCTTTTCAAGCTCGATGTGACGCGGGCACCGGCGCCCGAACGGCTCGACCCGGCCGAGTTTCGCGCCGCGCAGGCGCGCATGGCGCCGCTCTTGCACGCCGCCGCCGCCAGCCTCGACGATCTTTTTGCAGCGGTCGGCGGGGTTGGCTGCTGCGTGCTTCTGGCCGATCGCAACGGCGTTCCGGTCGAGCGGCGCGGCCGCAGCGCCGACGATGCGGCCTTCGCCGAATGGGGGCTCTGGACCGGCACGCGATGGTGCGAAAAGGTCATGGGCACCAACGCCATCGGCACCTGCCTGACCGAGGGCCGCCCGACCAAGGTGCACCGCGATCAGCATTTTCTGGCGCGCAACACCTCGATGAGCTGCATGAGCGCGCCGATCCACGGCGCCGACGGCGAACTGGCGGCGGTGCTCGACGTGTCATCGGCGCGCGCCGACCTGACCGAGGCGTTTACCGATCTGATCACCCAGACCGTGGCGCAGACGGCGCGGCGCATCGAGGCCGAGAATTTCCGTCTGGCGTTTCCCTCGGCGCGCATCGTCATGGTGCCCGGCGTCGAGCGCAGCGCCGGCGCGCTGCTGGCGGTCGATGTGCATGATCTGGTGATCGGCGCCACGCGCGGCGCGCGCCGGGTGCTGGGGTTGTCGGGGGATATCGCCGCAGCCCCCCGCCCGGCGGCCGATCTGCTGGGGCTGGGCGGCGCCGAATCGCTCGACGGCGCCGAACAGGCGGCGCTGCTGCGCGCGCTCGCCCGCGCCGGCGGCAATGTCAGCGCCGCCGCCCGCGCGCTCGGCATTTCGCGCGCCACACTGCACCGCAAACTGGTGCGGATGCGCATCAGCGCGCCGCACTAGACCCTCTCGCACCTTTGCCGCCCGATCTGTCGCAGAACTGCGACAGATGCGCCGCGCCACGGCGCCACCCCCCGCTGACAGGGGTTTGCGACTGTGGCCAGATGCCGGGGACGCGCCGCGAGGAGGTGGCGCGCAACCTGATGGGAGGAACCACCATGAACAAACCTGAACATTTCCGCACCGCGCAATCGCCGTTCAAGACGCGCTACGACAATTACATCGGCGGCAAGGCCACGCCGCCGGTCGAAGGGCGCTATTTCAAGAACACCTCGCCGATCACCGGCCAGGTGCTGTGCGAGGTGGCCCGCTCGGGTGCCGCCGACATCGAGCTTGCGCTCGACGCCGCGCATGCCGCGAAAGACGCCTGGGGCCGCACCAGTCCGGCCGAACGCGCCCTGATCCTGAACCGCATCGCCGACCGGATGCAGGACAACCTCAGCCTGCTGGCGACCGCCGAAACCTGGGACAACGGCAAGCCGATCCGCGAAACGATGGCCGCCGACATGCCGCTGGCGATCGACCATTTTCGCTATTTTGCCGGTGCCATCCGCGCCCAGGAAGGCAGCCTGTCGCAGATCGACGACAACACCGTCGCCTACCATTTCCATGAACCGCTGGGCGTGGTCGGCCAGATCATTCCCTGGAACTTCCCGATCCTGATGGCGGTGTGGAAGCTGGCCCCGGCGCTGGCCGCTGGCAACTGCGTGGTGATCAAGCCTGCCGAGCAAACCCCGGCCTCGATCATGCTGCTGGCGGAACTGATTGGCGACCTGTTGCCGGCGGGCGTGCTCAACATCGTCAACGGTTTCGGGCTGGAGGCGGGCAAGCCGCTGGCCTCGTCGAACCGCATCGCCAAGATCGCCTTCACCGGCGAAACCACGACCGGGCGACTGATCATGCAATATGCCAGCGAGAACCTGATTCCGGTGACGCTGGAGCTTGGCGGCAAGAGCCCGAACATCTTCTTCAAGGATGTCTGCGACGCCGACGACGATTTCTTCGACAAGGCGATCGAGGGCTTCGTGATGTTCGCGCTGAACCAGGGCGAGGTTTGCACCTGCCCCTCGCGCGCGCTGATCCATGAAGACATCTACGAGCGTTTCATGGAACGCGCGCTGAAACGGGTGGCGGCGATCGTGCAGGGCGATCCGCTCGACCCGGCCACGATGATCGGCGCGCAGGCCTCGAGCGAGCAGATGGAGAAGATCCTCTCCTATCTCGATATCGGCCGCGCCGAGGGTGCTGAAGTCCTGATCGGCGGCGCCCGTGCGCGTCTTGGCGGCGGGCTTTCCGAGGGGTTCTATGTGCAGCCCACCGTGCTCAAGGGCCACAACAAGATGCGCGTCTTTCAGGAAGAGATCTTTGGCCCGGTGGTCGCCGTGACCACCTTCAAGGACAATGACGAAGCCTTGGCGATCGCCAACGACACGCTCTACGGCCTCGGCGCCGGGGTCTGGTCGCGCGACGTGAACACCTGCTACCGGTTCGGTCGCGCGATCCAGGCGGGCCGGGTCTGGACCAACTGCTACCACGATTACGCGGCCCACGCCGCCTTTGGTGGCTACAAGCTGTCGGGGATCGGCCGCGAAACGCACCTGATGATGCTCGATCACTACCAGCAGGCCAAGAACATGCTGGTCAGCTATTCGCCCAAGAAGCTCGGCTTCTTCTGACGCCGGCGGGGGGGCCTCGGCCCCCCCGACCCCCCGAGGGTATTTGACAAAGGAGAGGGGAAGCAATGGCGACCGTATCTGCCACGCAGGCGGCGCTTACGCTCTTGGCCGAGATTGTCGGCGAGCACGGGCCGGTGCTGTTTCACCAGTCGGGCGGCTGCTGCGACGGGTCGTCGCCGATGTGTTACCCGCAAGGCGAATTCCGGCTGGGCGAGCATGACGTGCGGCTGGGCGATATCGGCGGCATGCCCTTTTACATCTCGGGTCGCCAGCACGAAGTCTGGAAGCACACCGACCTCGTGATCGATGTGGTGCCAGGGCGCGGCGGGATGTTCAGCCTCGACAATGGTCGCGAGCGCCGCTTCCTCACACGCTCGACGCTCTGCGCGCCGGGTGACCAGGGCGGTTTGCGAAAGTAGGAACCGGTGCTGGCGTCTTGGGCACGCGAAATCAAAAGGTTGGAGCAGGGCGCGCGGCCGCGAATGATCGCGGTGCACGCCAGGGGTTCTGGTGCACCCGACAGGATTCGAACCTGTGGCCTCTGCCTTCGGAGGGCAGCGCTCTATCCAGCTGAGCTACGGGTGCCTGACGCCCGCTATATCGACATCGCCTGTGGCCTGCAACACGCGGCGCGCGAAAAAGGCGGCGGGTCAGCCCTTGGCGATGCGCGCGGCGCGCCCGCCCCGGCGCGGGCGCAGGCGTGGGGCGCGGGCCGGCAGATCTTCCAGCACCGCGCGGCGCGCTTCGGGCGACATCTGCCGCCATGTGGCGATCTCGTCCAGAGTGCGCATGCAGCCCAGGCACAGGCCCTCGGCCGGGTGCATCAGGCAGATCTTTACGCAAGGGCTGGCGGGCTCGTCGCGCGCCCAGATCTCGTCGCTCATGGCGCCACCGCGATGTTGCGCAGCCGGTCCAGCGCGCCTTGCAGAATATAGGCCGCCGCAACATGGTCGATGACTTCGGCGCGGCGTTTGCGCGAAGTGTCTGCCTCCAGAAGCGCGCGCTCGGCGGCAACGGTCGAAAGCCGCTCGTCCCAGTAGCCGATCGGCAGATCGGTCAGCCGCGAAAGGTTGCGCGCAAAGGCGCGGGTTGACTGGCAGCGCGGGCCTTCGCTGCCATCCATGTTGAACGGCAGGCCAAGAATGATGCCCCTCAGGTCGCGTTCGGCCACCAGCCGCAGCAGCGCCGCCGCATCAAGCGTGAACTTTTCGCGCCGGATCGTGGTGATCGGCGAGGCCACCTGCCGCATCCCGTCCGAGACCGCGAAACCGATCGTCTTGGTGCCAAGGTCGAGCCCTGCAAGCGCGCCCATGCGGGGCAGCGCCGCGGCAAGCTCTGGCAGGGTTTCGCAGATCATTCGGCAACCCCGGCAGTTGCCGCCGCCGCGCGAATCGTGGCCAGATCGTCGGGCCTGCCCGCAAAGGCAGCCTGCGCCTCGGCCCAGCGCGCGCGCGCCTCGTCGGTGCGGCCAAGAGTGCCAAGCGCGCGGAGCAGCTGCGCCCATTCGGCGGCGCTGCCGCCTTCGGCCGCCAGACGATCCCCAAGACGTGCCACCATGCCCTCGATGAAAGCGGCCTGTTCGTCGGCGGAAAGCGCCGCCGCATTGGCAATGTCGCCTGCCGTCGGTCCGCGCGGGGCGGCAACGCCACCGGGCAGGCCGGCGCGCGCCGCAGCATCAGAAACCCGCGCCAACTCGTCAGGCAGATCGGCAAAGACCCGCTGCGCCTCGGCCCAGATCGCAGCGGCGCGCTCGGTCTCGTCCAGCACCGCCAGCGCCGAGATCAGCCGCCCCCATTCATCGGCAGTACCGCCCAGCTCTGCCATCTGCGCCATCAACGCCTCGACAGGCGCACGCAGCGCCGCCTCGCGCGCCTGAGGCGCCAGCGCTGCGGCGGCGGCGATGTCCGCCTCGGATGGGCCAGGCAGCACGGGCGCAGGGGCGACATAATTGCCCGCCCCTGCAAGCCATGCGAGATCGTTGATCGAGCGGCGGATCGGCGCAATCCACGGTGCCGATTCCGGCCCTCTGGCCAGCAGCGACGACCAGATTGCAAAGGTCCGGTCGGGCCGGTCAAGCTGCGCCATCATCATGCCAAGGTAAAACAGCGCGGTGCCGTTGCCGGGGTCATTTGCCACGATATCGCCCAGCAGCGACTCGATCTCGGGGGTGATGATGCCGCCCGTCGCGCCGATCATCCATTCGGCCAGCATCACATGGTCGGCCACCGTCGCCGCGTCACCCTTGAGCGCGATCAACTTTTCCTGCGTCGTCCATGCCGCGTGGTAATCGCCAAGAATTGCCTCGTTGCGTGCCAGCAGCTCATGCCCGAGCGGATCGTCGGGCCGTTCGGCCACGGCAGCGCGCAGCCGCTCCATCAGCGCCACGACCTGCGCATCGGGCGCGGGCGGCGTGCCGCGCCGCGCTGCGGCCTGCGCCTCGGCTTCGGCCTGCGAGGGGCGCGCGTCATAGGCCGCCTCGGCATCGGCAAGGCGCCCCTGCAACGGCACGTCGGGGTAGCCGGGGGCGCCGATCCGGGCGTAAAGCCCGAATGCCGCCGCCAGCAGCGCCATCAGCGCCACCGCCGCCGTCACGCTTGCCGACCTTGGCGCGCGGCCCGCCACGTCACTGCCCCGCGCGACCCGGTCAGCCTCCAGCACCCGGCGCGAGATTTCCAACCGCAGCCGCTCGGCCTCGTCGGGCGCGATCACGCCGCGCGCAAGATCAGCCTCAACGCCTTTCAGCTGGTCGCGGTAGACGCCAAGGTCTTGCGTGTTGCCCGGCACGTTCGCGCCGTCATCGCCGCGCCAGAGAGCCAATATCATGAGCACCGCAATGGCGGCGGCAAGCGCGGCGGCAAGAATCCAGAACAGCATGGGAACTCCCTTTGGTTGCCCCCCATTTAGGGCGTGAACGCGGCAAGCAAAACCCCCAAGCCGCGCTGGCACATCATGCCGCAGGCCCGATGTCGCATTTTTCCCCATTGTGCCGCTAGCGCGCGGCTTGCGGCGGCGCGATGGGTCCATCAGGCTTGCAGGCATCAGGGCGCGGGCGGGAATCGCTTGCCCAAGATACGGGAGATCGCGGCATGAGACGCTATTCGGCATTCGCCGTCGCCCGCGAGGCGCTGCGCCACCACGAAGGTTGGGGCCGCGCCTGGGCAGCACCCGAACCAAAACGGAAATATGACGTGATCGTAGTGGGGGCGGGCGGCCACGGCCTTGCCACCGCCTATTACCTCGGGCGCAACTTCGGCATCCGCAACGTGGCGATTCTTGAAAAGGGCTGGCTAGGCGGCGGCAATACCGGGCGCAACACCACCATCATCCGCTCAAACTACCTGCAAGACCCCTCGGCCGCGATCTATGAAAAGGCCCGCGCGCTTTACGAAACGCTCAGCCAGGATCTGAACATGAACGTCATGTTCAGCCCCCGTGGCCTGTTGATGCTGGCGCAGACCGAGCATGAGGCGCGCGGCTACAAGCGCACCGTGCACGCCAACGCCTTGCAGGGCGTGCAAACCGAATGGATCGACGCGGCGCGGGTGAAGCAACTGGTGCCGATCATCAACCTCGCCGGGCCGCGCTACCCGGTGCTTGGCGCGCTCTATCAGGCGCGCGGCGGCACCGCGCGCCATGATGCGGTGGCCTGGGGCT
This sequence comes from Paracoccaceae bacterium, assembly GCA_019429405.1. Classification (GTDB taxonomy): domain Bacteria; phylum Pseudomonadota; class Alphaproteobacteria; order Rhodobacterales; family Rhodobacteraceae; genus UBA6213. Next base: position 10,206 of record JAHYIZ010000003.1, on the reverse strand, counting down.
ATGCGCGCGCCTGTTCCGACATGGGCATGGACATCATCCAGAATTGCGAAGTTACCGGGGTGCGCGCGGCGGGCGGCAAGGTGGTGGGGGTCGATACCTCGCGCGGGCCGATCAACTGCGACAAGCTCGCCATGGTGGTGGCGGGCAACGCCTCGGTGCTGGCCGAAATGGCGGGCTTCAGGCTGCCGATCGAAAGCCTCGCGCTGCAGGCGCTTGTCTCCGAACCGATCAAGCCGGTGATCGACGTGGTGGTGATGGCCAACACCGTGCATGGCTACATCAGCCAGTCCGACAAGGGCGACCTCGTGATCGGCGGCGGCACCGACGGGTTCAACAACTACACCCAGCGCGGCAGCTGGCACCATATCGAGGAAACCATCCGCGCGCTGGTCGAGACCTTTCCGATCCTGTCGCGGCTGAAGATGATGCGGCAATGGGGCGGCGTGGTTGACATGACCGGCGACCGCTCGCCCATTCTTTCAACGACGCCACTCGGCAACTGCTTTGTGAACTGCGGCTGGGGCACCGGCGGTTTCAAGTCTATCCCCGGTTCGGGCTGGGCAATGGCCGAACTGGTGGCCAACGGCGCCCCCGGCCCCCTGGCCGCCGAGTTTGGGTTGAACCGCTTCCGCGAGGGGCGGTTCATTGATGAAAGCGTGGCAGCGGGGGTGGCGCACTGATGGGTTTTCCGCTTCTTCATTGCGCAAATACTCCGGGGGTTCAGGGGCAGCGCCCCCGGCCTTGCTGGAACCTTTCGCACCCCTTGCGTGTTCTGCTTTCAGACGTAACAGCAGCGGAGCGCGCATCATGGCAATCGACACTTCCAACAAGACGGCGACCGGCTTCATCCTTGGCGCCGTGGTCGTGGTTCTGGTCGGCGTGGTCTGGTATCTCGTCACCGACGGCAACATGTTTGGCCGCAACGAGGCAACCATCACCATTCAGGTGCCCGACGTCCTCAAATAAAGTCGCGCTACCCCGATCGATCCCGATAGCCGGGGGCCTAAACGCCCCCGGCCTTGCCATGTCCGCCGAGGATGGGTTGAACCGCTTTCGCGAGGGGCGGTTTGGTGGTGAGAGCCTTTCGGGGGTGGCGCAGTGATAGGCCGAGTGCCAAGCCCACTCCTCGCCGCAAGGGCGGCGCCCGGCCCGCGCGGGGTGGGCGAGAAGCGCCCGCCCCGTGGGGGGGCGGGTCGGGCGCTGCCCGTGCTGAAGCACGGGCGGGTAAGGCGAGTCCGCCAAGGTGTGGTGAGGCGGATTACGGATTGCGATGCATTTCCATCTCCAATTTCTCCCACGCGTCTTGGGTGCCCAGATCAAGCGCCGCATCCAAGCAATATTGCCGGTGCAGGTCGCATCGGTCTTTCGCAACCCAATTGCGAGCGCGGGCCATCTGTTCTTCCTGTTCGAGTTTCGTCTGATTCATCCACTTTCTCCTTCGTGGATGAACGTCGCGCGGCGCGGCGCACACTCAAATGCACACACCCCTTCGGGCCGGGCGCTACCCGTGCCTGCCTCGTCGTCACTACGACAGGAGCCCCCTCATGCTGACCCTCACCTGCCCCTATTGCGGCATCGCCGCCGACGAAACCGAGCTTGCCCCCGGCGGGCAGGCGCACCTCAAGCGCTTCGGCCCCGGCTCGTCTGACGATGAATTCGAGGGCTACCTCTTCGCCCGCAAGAACCCCAAAGGCGTGCATTTCGAACGCTGGCGCCACGCCTATGGCTGCGGCAAGTGGTTCCTCGCCGCGCGCTGCACCGCTACGCTTGAGGTCTTCGGCACCTACCCCGCCCAGGTCACCGAACCGCCGCCCGAGATCATCGCCGCCATCAAGGCAAAACGCCCCGACTGGAAGGGTTTCTAGATGAGCACCCGTCTCGCCACCGGCGGCCGCCTGATCGACCGCACCAAACCCCTCGGCTTCACCTTCGACGGTCGCGCCCTGCGCGGCTACGCGGGCGATACGCTCGCCGCCGCCCTGCTCGCCAATGACCAGATGATGATCGCCCGCAGCTTCAAATACCACCGCCCGCGCGGCATCCTTGCCGCCGGGGTTGAAGAGCCGAACGCGCTGGTGGGCCTCGGGCAAGGCCCCCGCCACGAGCCTGATCAGCGCGCCACCACGACCGAGCTTTTCGCCGATGCCGCCATGGTCAGCCAGAACGCATGGCCAAGCCTCACCCTCGATGTCGGCGCGCTCAACACCCTTTTCGCGCGTTTCCTGCCCGCTGGCTTTTACTACAAGACCTTCATGTTCCCGCGTTTCGCGTGGAAACACCTCTATGAACCGGTCGTGCGCCTGTCGGCTGGCATCGGCAAGGCCCCGGCCGAACCCGATGCCGACCGCTATGAGCAAGCCTATGATTTCACCGATGTTCTCATCGCCGGGGGCGGTATTGCGGGGCTGACGGCAGCGCTTGCTGCAGCGCAGGGCGGGCAGCGGGTGCTGGTGCTCGAACAAACCGCGCATTGGGGGGGGCGCGCCCCGGTCGATGGAGTTGCGATTGACGGCAAGCCTGCCGATGCCTGGGTCGCCGAAGCCCTCGCGACGCTCCGCGCCATGCCCAACGTTACGTTACGCCGCCGCACCATGGTGGCGGGCGTTTACGACCACGGGTTCGTGATCGCGCAGGAATCGGTAGCCGACCATCTGCCCGGCGCCGATCTGCCGCGCCACAGACTCTGGCGCATCCGCGCGCGGCGCATCATCGCCGCCACCGGCGCCATCGAGCGCCCGCTGGCCTTTGCCGGCAACGACATTCCCGGCGTCATGCTCGCCAGCGCCGCGCGCGACTATGTGGTGAACTTCGCGGTCAGCCCCGGCGACCGCACGGTGATCGTGACCAACAACGATGACGCCTACCGCACCGCGCTGGCGCTGCTTGATGCGGGGCTTGTGGTGCCCGCCATCCTTGATGCGCGCGCCACCGCCTCGGGCGAATTGCCGAACATGGCCCGCGCCCGTGGCATTCGCGTGCTCGAAGGGCGCGGTATCGCCAAGGTCAAGGGCGGCAAGCGGGTGCGCGCGGTGCAGGTCTGCGCGCAGGCAGGCGAGGGTGCGGAGCTCGAAACCATCGCCTGTGATTGCGTGGCAATGTCGGGCGGCTTTTCACCCGTGGTGCACCTTTTCTCGCAACCCGGCGGCAAACTTGCGTGGGATGCGGCAAATGGCATGTTCACCCCCGACCCCGCCCGCGCCCCCACCGGGGCTGACGGCCAGCCCTTTGTGGCTTGCGCAGGTGCTGCCTCGGGCGCCTTGCAGGCACACGACTGCCTTGAAGGTGCCCATGCCGCAGGCGGCGGCACCGGCCCCGCGCCGCAGGCCAGCGCGCCGCCCGAGGCGCCGATGCAGCCGGTCTGGATGATGCCGCAAGGCGCGCCGCCTGCGCTGCGCGCCAAGATGTGGCTCGACTTTCAGAACGACGTGAAGGTTTCCGACGTGCAGCTGGCCGCGCGCGAGGGCTATGTCTCGGTCGAGCACACCAAACGCTACACCACGCTCGGCATGGCCTCGGACCAGGGCAAGATGAGCAATATCAACGGCCTCGCGATCCTTTCCGACGCGCTTGGCCAGCCGATCCCGGCCACCGGCACCACCACCTTCCGCCCGCCCTACGCGCCGATCAGCTTTGGCGCCATTGCGGGCGAGGCGCGCGGCGAGATCTTCCAGCCCCTGCGCCGCACCCCGATGCACGGCTGGCACGAGGCCAACGGCGCGCATTGGGAACCCGTGGGCCTCTGGCGGCGCCCCTATTGCTACCCGCGCGCGGGCGAAACCCAAACGCAGGCGGTCATGCGCGAGGTCACCAACACCCGCCAGCACCTCGGCCTGCTCGATGCCTCGACTTTGGGCAAGATCGTGGTCAAAGGCCCCGATGCCGGGCGTTTTCTTGACATGCTCTATACCGGGGTCATGTCCACGCTGCCCGTCGGCAAATGCCGCTATGGGCTGATGTGCTCTGAAAACGGCTTTCTGATGGATGACGGCGTTGTGGTGCGGCTGGCCGACGACACCTGGCTTTGCCACACCACCACCGGCGGCGCCGACCGCATCCACGCCCATATGGAAGACTGGCTGCAATGCGAATGGTGGGATTGGCAGGTCTACACCGCCAACCTGACCGAACAATTCGCGCAAATCGCGATTGTCGGCCCCAACGCGCGCGAACTGCTGCAACGGCTTGGCGGCTTGGATGTCTCGCGCGAGGCGCTGCCCTTCATGGCCTTCGCCGAGGGCACGCTGGCGGGCATCCCCGCCCGCGTCTTCCGCATCTCGTTCTCGGGCGAGCTCAGCTACGAGGTGGCGGTGCCCGCGAGCCACGGCCTCGCCTTCTGGAATGCCTGCCTTGCAGCGGGGGCCGATCTCGGCGCCATGCCCTACGGCACCGAAGCGCTGCATGTGCTGCGCGCCGAAAAGGGCTTCATCATGATCGGCGATGAAACCGACGGCACGGTGATTCCGCAAGACCTCGGCCTTGGCTGGGCGATCTCGAAGAAAAAGCCCGATTACCTTGGCAAACGCGCGCAAGAGCGCGCCCACATGACCAACCCCGACCGCTGGAAACTTGTGGGCCTTGAAACGCTTGACGGCTCGGTGCTGCCCGATGGCGTGCTGGCGCCGGCGCCGGGGGTCAACGCAAACGGTCAGCGCCTGACCCAAGGCCGCGTCACCTCGACCTACTTCTCGCCCACGCTCGGGCGCGGCATCGCCATGGGCCTCGTTGCGCGCGGCCCGGAACGCATGGGCGAAGAGATCGACTTCGTGGCGGGGGACAAGACCATCCGCGCGCGCATCCGCGATCAGGTGTTTTACGACAAGGACGGGGAAAAGCAGAATGTCTGAACCGACCAGCGCCCTTGGCGGCAGCAGCGCCGAAGGTTTCGCCCGCGTCACCGAGGCGGGCCTGCACGGCATGATCACCCTGCGCGGCGATCTGGCCGCGCCCGCAATGGCCCGCGCGCTCAAGGCCGCCACCGGCTGCGCCCTGCCCGGCCAGCGCGCGATCAGCGCGCATGGCGCCAACCTTGCGGCCTGGATGGCGCCTGATGAGCTTTTACTCCTCCTCCCCTACCCCGAGGCCGCTGCCATCTGCGCCAAACTGGAGACCGCGCTCGCAGGCGAACACGCGCTCGTCGCCAATGTCTCGGATGCGCGCGCGCTTTTCCGCATCACCGGCGCCAAGGCCGATCAGGTGCTGGCCAAGCTCTGCCCGGTCGATTTCGCCGCGCTGCCCGCAGCCGAGATCCGCCGCACCCGCGCCGCGCAGGTTGCCGCCGCGCTCTGGCGCTCGGCCCCCGATGAAATCAGCCTGATCTGCTTTCGCTCGGTCGCCCGCTACATGTTCGACCTGCTCGCAACCTCTGCCCGACCCGGCAGCGAGCTTGCCCCCGCCTGATCTTGCCTTGGCCAAATATCCTCCGGGGGGTGCGGGGGGTGGAAAACCCCCCGCCTTGCCGCGCCACAAGGCTTGACCTTTGCCCCCCGCACCCCCTTCTATGGGCAGCAAGCATTCCCATGAAAGGATGACCCCTATGGCCTTCACCCTGCCCGACCTGCCTTACGCCCACGATGCCCTCGCCCCGCTCGGGATGAGCCGTGAGACGCTCGAATACCACCATGACCTGCACCACAAGGCCTATGTCGACAACGGCAACAAGCTGATTGCGGGCACGCCGTGGGAGGGCAAGAGCCTTGAGGACATCGTCGCCGGCACCTATGCGGCGGGTGCTGTGGCGCAATCTGGCATTTTCAACAATGCCAGCCAGCACTGGAACCACGCTCTCTTCTGGGAGGTGATGGGGCCGGGCGAAAACAAGAAACTGCCCGGTGCGCTCGAACGCGCGCTGACCGAGGCCTTCGGCTCGGTGGCCAAGTTCAAGGAAGATTTTGCCGCTGCGGGCGCGGGCCAGTTCGGCTCGGGCTGGGCCTGGCTCGTGCGTGACAAGGACGGCGCGCTCAAGGTCACCAAGACCGAAAACGGCGTCAACCCGCTCTGCTTCGGGCAAAAAGCGCTGTTGGGCTGCGATGTCTGGGAACACAGCTATTACATCGACTACCGCAACAAGCGCCCGGCCTACCTCGCCAACTTCCTCGACCGTCTGGTGAACTGGGAAGCGGTCGCCGCGCGCCTCTGATCCGCCTCGCCGTTGCGCGAAACCCCGCCGGGCTTGCCCGACGGGGTTTTTTCATGCCGCAGCGATCCCCATATCAAGTGCAGGGCGCAGAGCCCGGAACAACCAGCAAGGAGGCTGTCATGTTGCTTGCAAAAGGTGCGTGGGTGGTTGTCGCTGACGGCGAAAAGGCGCTTGTTCTGGAAAACATCGGCGATCTCAGGGCGCCGCAATTGCGGCTGATCCGGCGTGATGAGGCCGATCTGGAAATTCCCGGCGCCGATACCTACCCGCCCGGCAGGGTCTATGAATCCGGCCCCGGCATCCGCGTTTCGGCGCTGGAACAGCCCGATTATGCGCGCATCGCGGGCGAACGGTTCGCGGTTGAATTGGTCGCATCGCTCGCCAAGGCCGCCAAAGCCGGGCGCTTCACACGGCTGGTGCTGGCCGCCCCACCGCAGGTGCTGGGCGCGCTGCGCGCCGCGATGAGCGCCGAGCTAGGGGCCACCGTCGTGGCCGAGGTGGCCAAGACCCTGACCAATCACCCGGTGGCGAAAATCGCCGAGGTGATCGCCGCCGAAATCGACCCGCTCTAGGCTGCCTTGCCCGGCCCTCGGGCTAGGCGGCGGGCGCCAGCAGTTTGGTGAACAGCGTTTCGATAAAGCTGCCCGCCTCGGCAAAGGGGTCGTGGCCGGGGCCAAGCACGGCGCGCACCTGCACGTCAAAATCGGCGTAGTGCTGCGTTAGCGCCCAGATCGAAAAGATCAGATGGTAAGGGTCCACCGCCGCGATCCGCCCCTGGGCCGACCAGTTGCGGATTACCGCCGCTTTTTCATCGACCAGCGCCTTCAACTCGCCTTCGATCGCCGCCATCATGCGCGGTGCGCCCTGCAGGATCTCATTGGCAAAAAGGCGGCTTTCGCGCGGAAAATCGCGGCTGATTTCAACCTTGCGGCGCACGTAGCCAAGAATTTCGGCCAGCGGCTCGCCCGCCGGGTCCAGCGCGCGCAACGGTGCCAGCCAGTTATCCAGAAGCCCGCTGAGCAGCGCATGGTGAATCGCCTCTTTCGAGGCGAAGTAATAAAGCACGTTGGGTTTGGAAAGGCCCGCGGCGGCGGCGATCTGGTCAAGCGTCGCACCCCGAAAACCCTGCGCCGAAAAGACCTCAAGCGCCGCCTCGAGAATGGCTTCGCGGTTCTGGCGCTGGATGCGGGTGCGCGATTTGGTGTCGGGCACTTCGGGTCTCCTTTCATCGGGCCTTGCACGTTGGCTTGACTGGCCCATGCGCTCTGCTAGCCTGCAACTGACCAGATGGTCAAACATCAAAAAACAATTATGCCCCCGACGCCGCCACCGCGCGCACGCCGCGAGGCGAATCCCAAGGGAGAACCGCATGGCGCTGGACCGCAAACCGAACCCCAATGACCTCAACGCTTTCTGGATGCCGTTCACCGCGAACCGACAGTTCAAGAAGGCGCCGCGCATGTTCGTGGCAGCCAAGGACATGCATTACACAACTTCGGACGGGCGCCAGGTGCTCGATGGCACGGCGGGCCTGTGGTGCTGCAACGCGGGCCATTGCCGCCCGAGAATCACCGAGGCGATCGCGAAACAGGCGGGCGAGATGGATTACGCCCCCGCCTTCCAGATGGGCCACCCGGCGGCGTTCGAGCTTGCCAACCGGATCATCGAGATCGCCCCGCAGGGGATGGAACATGTGTTCTTCACCAACTCGGGCTCGGAATCGGTCGAAACCGCGCTGAAGCTGGCCATCGCCTACCACCGCGCGCGTGGCGAGGGCGCGCGCACGCGGCTGATCGGGCGTGAGCGGGGCTATCATGGCGTCAACTTCGGCGGCATCTCGGTGGGCGGCATCGTGACCAACCGCAAGGTGTTCGGCACACTTCTGGGCGGGGTCGACCATCTGCCGCACACGCATCTGCCCGCGCAGAACGCCTTTTCCAAGGGCCAGCCCGAACATGGCGCCAACCTTGCCGACGAGTTGGAGCGGATCGTGGCGCTGCACGGCGCCGAAACCATCGCGGCGGTGATTGTCGAGCCGATGGCGGGGTCGACCGGGGTGCTGCTGCCGCCCAAGGGCTACCTTGAGAAACTGCGGGCAATCACCAAAAAGCACGGCATCCTGCTGATCTTTGATGAGGTCATTACCGGCTTCGGGCGGCTTGGCAGCGCCTTTGCCGCGCAGCATTACAATGTGCTGCCCGACATGATGACCACCGCCAAGGGGCTGACCAACGGCGTCATTCCGATGGGCGCCGTGCTGACCACGGCCGAGGTGCACGACGCCTTCATGCAAGGCCCCGAGCACATGATCGAGCTGTTTCACGGCTACACCTATTCGGGCAACCCGATCGCCAGCGCCGCCGGCATCGCCACGCTGGAGGTGTACAAGGAAGAGGGCCTCTTTGATCGCGCCGCAGCCCTCGCGCCCTATTGGCAAGATGCGCTGCACGGCCTGCGCGGCACGCGGCATGTGATCGACATCCGCAACGAGGGGCTGATCGGCGCGGTCGAATTGGAGCCGATCGCGGGCGAGCCGACCAAGCGCGCCTTCACGGCGTTCCTGAAGGCCTATGAAAAGGGCATCCTGATCCGCACCACCGGAGACATCATCGCGATGAGCCCGCCACTGATCATTGAAAAGGGCCAGATCGACCAGCTGATCGGAACCCTGCGCGAGGTCTTGGAAGCGCTGGACTAAGGCGAAAACGGCGCGCGTAGCACTGTGTTACGCGCGCCTCTTTCCTTATTTGTCAATTGGTTGCATTCTTACGTTAAGGAATTGTCAAGAGGTTGAGTGCCTGTTGGCCAAGGCCCGTCCGCCCGCCCCATGCGGTCCCGCGCCTTGGGCGTTCACCCGGCACGCGCAGCAATTTCCCGCGCCGCCTGCACGGCGGGGGCAAGGCGCGCGGCAAGCGCCGCCTCGGGGTCTGGGCCAACCTCAACGCGCAGGGTGGCGCCAAGGTCGCGGCGGCCATGGCCATGGCGCTATCGGACCACGCCGCCATGACCAGTTCGATGATCGCGCCCGCCGCGCGCTCTGCCCGCCAGAGCACGCGCGCAATGCCGGCGGCCTCGGCACGACGGGCGTTGAAAAGCTGCTCAAGCTGCTGCGGCAGCGCAACCTGCGGCATGCCCGCCAGCGCCGCCATCGACAACGTGCCGTGCTGGCCCGCGCAAAGCACCAACCGCGCGCGGCGCCCGATTTCGGTGGGCGCCAGCGGCACTGGCGACAGCTCGACCCCCGCTCTCGCAAGCCGCGCCAGCACCTCGGGCGCGGCGCCCGGCAGATAGCCAAAGCGCGGCAATGGCAGTGCTGCAAGCGCTGCCACCACCTCGGGGTCGGCCAGTTCCTGCGTCGAGAAATACAGAAACACGGCATCGCCCCCCGCCGCCGCCGCACCCACCCTGCCCCCGGTTTCGGGCGCAAGTGCGCTGCCCGCCGGGCGCTGCGCCGCGTAGGGGTCAAACAGCGCGAAACTGCGCGGCACCACATGGTCGGCGCCGTGCAACGCGGCGACAGAGGGCAGCGGGTCAAGCCCCGCCTCGGCGCCAACCCGGTTGAGCAGGGCCAGAACCGACGCTTCGGGGTGCACGACACGGCCAAAATCGGGCAAGAGCTGCGGCAACCGGGCAAGGCCGGCGGGAGGCAAGCCATAGCCGGTGCCGGTTGCCACGGTGACGATTTCCCAGCCCTCGGCCTGCAACCCGCGCGCAGCCCACAGCGCCAGCGGCGCATAATCGGCCACCAGCAGCGAGATATCGCCATCGACGATCATCCGGCGCCAAAACGTCAGACCACGCCGCACCGCGTCTTCGCGCGCCAGCCCGCACGCCGCGAGGTAATCGGACCAGCTTGCATTGCCTTCATGCGCGGGGTCGGCGCGGGCGGCGGCAGTGTAGCGCAGCGCGGGCGCCTGCAGAATATGCGCGCCCTGCCCTTCGAGGATCGCCGCGAAGCGCAGGCTTGGCAGCGCGGCGGCCACCGGCAACCCCGGCCCGAGCACCCGCGCGGTGGCGGCAAGCGGGGTGACATGGCCGCGCCCGGCGCCCATTTCGCTGGCCAGCAGAAC
>JAHYIZ010000058.1 GCA_019429405.1 Paracoccaceae bacterium | reverse complement strand
CGGTGCGCGCAGTCTGCAGTGAGGCGGCAGCGGGCGAAGTGGTCGAGGCGGTCAACCTCAACTCGCCCGGCCAGGTGGTGATTGCCGGCAACAAGGCAGCGGTGGAGCGCGCCATGGTGCTGGCGAAGGAAAAGGGCGCCAAGCGCGCGCTGCCGCTGCCGGTGTCCGTGCCGTCGCATTCCTCGCTGATGTTGCCAGCCGCCGAAAAGCTGCTGGCGCACCTGCAGGGCGTGATGATCGCCGCGCCCGCGATTCCGGTGCTGCACAACACCGATGTGCAAAGCCACACTGAACCCGATGCAATCCGTGCTGCGCTGGCGAAGCAGTTGCATACCCCGGTGCGCTGGGTCGAAACCGTGCAGGCGCTGAAGGCCGCCAGCATCGAGCGCGTGATCGAGTGCGGCCCCGGCAAGGTGCTGGCCGGTCTCGCCAGCGTCGGCGCGCCGCTACGGCAGAAGGTGCTTGACGCGATAGCACAGGCGGCAGAAGCGCCGCGCGCTTCGGAACGTTCGTCGGACTGGGTCGGCTACCTGATCGCGGACGTGTTGGGGCTCGACATCGCGTCCGCCGACTGCCCGAAGGGCGACCGGTCGCCTGCCCAGAACGCGGCACGCGCCAAGGTCCGCACGCTGATTAGCGCGTGGCTGCGCGACGGCACTCTGTTGCAGGAGGCCCAGCGCGACGCGCGCAACGGGCGCGATGCCCCGGTGATCGTCGTTAGCACGCCCCCAGCCGCTGTCGCGAGCCTCAGGTCGAGCCCCGCACAGCCCGCCTCGCTGCGTGGCAGCGCGGACGAAAGCGAACCCGATGCTGCGTGATTGCGGCACACCTGCCACGGGCCAAAGCGTCCGCACCGGACGCGGCGTGGCACTTTGCCCCGTTCAGGCACGGGGGGCTTCCGCAGTCAATTTGACTGCGGCGGTTGACTGCGGACGACAACGGAAACCTACGAGTGCGTCGGAGGGGGGAAACGTTAGTTCCCCCTCCGCCGCCGCAGTGGTTTCTCTAAGGCACCTGACTGCGGCGGCGGAAGCCTGTGCGGGCAAATCCCCATATTTTATTGGCGATCTGGCTGCGGTGCTGACTGCGGAAAGATCGACCCAAAATCGTGCCTGCGGACGGTCTAAACGGCCCATGCCCGGTGCCACAACTGCGGAACTGACTGCGGCAACGAGGCCGTTGACGGCGGCAGATCACACCTCCGTCGCGCTGAGTGCCACCGCTTCGGCAGCAACAACGCGCGCGGGCTTCGCTGCTCCCGCAACAGGGTGGTTATGTGGGAGTGCCGCCCGCTCCCGCTGCGAACGTGTCCGGGGTCTCGTCGCGCCCGTTGAAATGAACGGCCAGCACGCGAGCGTGCGGCCAAAGCGACGAAAGGTCACCCTGTGCCTGATTTTAGCACCCCCCTCTGCCTCCACGTCCTTGGGGCGCACGCCCGTAAACCCGCAAACTCGCTGAGCGTTTGGGACTTGCGTATCGCATGGCGTTCGCAAGAAACCATTTCCATTGCGGAAAAATACAAGATCGACGCGGGCGTCGCCGAGGCGTTCCTGCGGGCCAACAGCGACCATGCGGCATATGTCGCAGCTTTCGCACCCGAAAACGGCAACAGCGCCCCGACCGTCATTCTTGCGGTGCGTATGTTTACCGGGCCGCTTCTCCCCCAGCGTTTCATTGCGTTCGGGTTGGTCCCGCGCGTGCCTGCGTGGGAAATGGAGTTTATCCGCGTCTCGCTCGCCGAGATGGCGCAGGCTGGCGGCGACTTAAAAAAACTTGGCTGGCAAACCTTGAGTGGCGCTTGGCCACCGGCAGATGACTGTGCATTGGCCGAATACAATATGCTCATCGGTCGGGCGCTCGCTCAGGCATCCCACTTCGACCCGCGGTTGGCCATGCTCGTGCGCCTGATTTTCGTGCCGTCGCAGGCTGGTGCGTTCCCCCACCACAAGCCGTGGGTTACCCCGACGCGGGCGCAGGTTCGCCGTGACCTTGAGGAGATTGGCTGCCCCAGTTTCATGCGCCCGGCACGGCGCCGTGTGTGGCTGTCCTAAATCGCTCGCAGCGATCTCAAAAAAGCGAACCATTGTTCACGCGAACTGCGGGCGTTCGGGTCGGTCTGGAAGTCCCGCAACGCCCGCAGCACCGCCAGACGTTCGCCCTCGGACCGGCACCGGTCCAGCATCGGCGCGAGGGTAGTGCGGTGCGCGCGGTAGATCGCCATGAGGTCGTCCATTTCATCCCCCTTCGGTGCCTGCGTCCGGGGCCGCCCCCGGCGTCCGTAGCCCTTGCCCCTGATCACCTTCGGCGCGCGGGGCTGGTCGGGCTGGCGACGCTTGGACGTGGCGTCCGCGCCTGTGCCGTCCGGCGTCCACGTCCGAGCGGCCAGCGCCACTGTCGGCGCGCCAGAACCCGCCGGACGCGGACCCGCCTTGGCGATGCGTCCGGGCAGGGTTTCAGTTAGAACCCGCAGCAATGCCCGCGCGTCAAGCCGGTCAATCTGTGTCCGCCGATAGCGCCAGCGCAGCCAGTCGGCCACGGCAGGGGGCAGCGCGTCCACGTCCAGCCCCCGTGCCGACAGGTCCGCCCGCAGGTCGCCCTCGGCGGTGCCCAGATCAATCGTCCGCCCCGGCGTCCACGGGTTTTTCTTCCACGCCCAGCCCAGCCGGTTCGCAGCGCGGCGCGCCTCGGCCCGGTTCCATTCCTCGGCGCTGATCTTGCCGGACATGAAATCCCGCATCTGGCGCGCCCGATGCAGCCGCGCCGCGTGCGGCCCGGCATGGTTCAGGCACCGCCCCTTGCCCTCGCGTATCGGCACGTTCTGGCACGCAGCCCCAGTGCGAGTGCGCGCGCCGCAGACACGCGCCTCGGGGCCGCCGCGCCGAACCCGCGCGTTTGCCGCCGTGAAGGCCGCCCATTGCTGCTCGTTCAGATACCCGCCCGCCATGTCCGCCCCGCCTCAATTCCCAAGCGAATGTCGCATGACTAATGTTATAGTATAACGTTTCCACAAGGAAGAACCCGCCCCGCAGCGACGCCGCGACCGCTTGCAAACACCCCCCGCGCGGGGTCTTATGCCGCAAAGGCGATTGCTGCGGGGGGCGGGCTGTGACCGAGTTGTATTTCAAGGGCAAGGAATTCGTTTACAACCACCACCTTACGGTGCCGCATCGCCCGCTGGAAATGCACGCCGACAAGGGTATTGGCGCGCCGCGACTGGATGGCAACCTGATCATTCAAGGCGATAACCTGCACGCGCTCAAGGCCCTGCTGCCGATTTACGCGGGCAAGGTAGACTGCATTTTCATCGACCCGCCCTATAACACCGGCAACGAAGGCTGGTGCTATAACGACAACGTCAATTCGCCGATGATCAAGGAGTGGCTGGAAGGCAACCCGATTGGCATTGACGACGGCCTGCGCCACGACAAATGGTGCGCGATGATGTGGCCGAGGCTGAAACTGTTGCACGAGTTGCTTTCAGAGAACGGAACGTTCTTCGTGACTATTGACGACAATGAGACACACAGACTTCGTGCCGTGCTGGACGAGGTTTTCGGCCTGGACGGATTTATTGCAGAAGTAATCTGGCGCTCTTCTGACAGTTCCAACAATGATGCAAAGCGGTTTTCACAGGATCACAACACCATTCTTGTTTATAGCAAGGAAGTTGACTGGATTGCCACCAAGCTCGACAGAGATGAAGCAGCAAACGCTCATTATTCTTGTCCAGACAATGATCCAAAGGGGCCTTGGTTTCCCGGAAATCTTAGTTCACCCAACCCGCGCGAGAACCTCAGATATGAAGTTGCGCACCCAAGCGGCCGAACTCTTCCTCCGCCGCCGAATGGCTGGCGGTGGAGTCGTGACTTGATGCAGCGAAAGATTGCATCTGGTGAGATTATTTTCGTCGACACGGAACGAGGATTACTTAGAAAGACTTACTTGGCTGATCAGCAAGGGCTGTCCCCGTCTTCATTATGGGCTGACCTTGACGCCACAGGCCACACGCGGAATGCGAAGTATGAATTAAAGCGCATCTTCCAAGAGATTGATACCTCCGATCTGTTTTCGACCCCAAAACCAACCAAGTTGCTGAACAGAATTCTTCAAGTGGTCGGAAGCACAAACGCGATTTTTCTCGACTCTTTTGCGGGTTCCGGCACCACCGCCCACGCCGTGCTAGAGGCCAATAAGCGAGACGGCGGCAACCGGCGCTTCATCCTTGTCGAAATGGAAGACTACGCTGACCGGCTGACCGCCGAGCGGGTGCGCCGCGTGATCAACGGCTATGACTTCAAAGGCACGCAGAAAACCGAATTGCTGCGCGAAAGCCTCAACTGGCGGGCAATCGAAAAGGCATCCGATCTGGTGCACAGGGTGCAGGGCATCGAAACCCTGCACGGGCACGAATACGACGCTATCAGAAAGACAGTCAAAGACGGCGAGTTGATCGTGACCGGCGAAAAGACCGTGGCCGAGCGCACCGAAGGCCTTGGCGGCGAATTCACCTATTGCACACTGGGCGCGGCCATCGAAATGGACAAAATCCTGACCGGCGAAACGCTTCCACCCTTTGCCGATCTGGCGACCGTGCTGTTTCACACCGCCACCAACCTGCCCGGCGACCCGGCACAGGTGAACGCCGAGACCTTTAGCATGGGCGAGGCCAGCGGGCAGATGCTCTGGCTGATCTACAAGCCCGATCTGGCTTGGCTGAAAACCCCACAGGCGGCGCTGACACTGACCTTTGCGCGGGCCTTGGCCGCAGCGCACCCCGAGGCGCGCCACCTCGTGTTTGCCCCCGCCAACCACACCAACCCCAAGATGCTGGCGAAAGAGGGGCTAAAGGTCGAATTCGCGCCGCTGCCCTATGCGCTCTACCGCGTGGAAAAGGGCTGAACGATGCGGGTTCTGGCATATCAGGAACGCGTCATGGCGGCGCTGGACGTGTATCTGGCGGCGCTGAAAGGGCACAAGGCCAAGGCCGACGAGGTTGCCAAACTCGCGGCGGAGCACCCGACGCTGGGCATACCAGTGCCCGACTTTCCGGCGCTGACATGGGATGAACTCCGCGCAAAAGGCAGTTTTCTTCCGCTTCACATCGACAAGGCGACGAAAGAAGTAGTCCCGTTTTCGCCCCGTAAAGACGGCATCGGGCGTGCGGTGCCCAATATCACACTCAAGGTGCCCACCGCTGGCGGCAAGACCTACCTTGCCGTCAATGCCGTGTCGCGGATCATGGGCAGCTATCTGGGCACCAACCGGGGCTTCGTGCTGTGGATCGTGCCCAACGAGGCGATTTACACCCAGACGCTGCGCCGCCTGAAAGACCGCCAAGACCCCTACCGGCAGGTGCTGGACCGCGCCGCTGCGGGCCGCGTCAAGATCATGGAAAAGGGCGACCGCCTCGACCGGCGCGACATTGACGCCAACCTCTGCGTCATGGTGCTGATGCTGCAATCGGCTAACCGGGTCGTGTCTCGAATGTGGTGGAAATTCTCTGGCGGCGATCTCCGAGCATTGGGCTTTGGACCTGATCAGGCGACGAGGTCAAGGGTGATTGGTTCGATGGGCTGATCCAGGGTTTCCCAGCCATCGACCTTGCGCATCTGGATCTGGCCGGAGGCCAGCAGCGCCCAGAGCAGCATCGGCACGGTTTCGGCGCAGGGCAGCACGGTCTGGGTTTTGACGCGGCGGCGGAATTCCTCGTTCAGCCGCTCGATCGCGTTCGTTGTCCGCGCCGATTTCCATTGTGACGGGTCGAGCCGCGTGAAGGTGAACAGCCGGTCGCCTGCCTCTTCGAGGCTGTCGGCGACGGCCTTGCATTTCAGCCGCCATTTGCGCAGGAAGGCCTTGCGGCGGGTCTCGATCTCGACCGCGGTGTCGGCGTAGATCATGTCGCGGTAGTCCTCGGTCAGCTCGTCGTGCATCGTCTTCGGGGCATGGCCGAGAAGGTTTCGGTGCTTGTGAACCGTGCAGCGCTGGATGGCCAAGTCCTCGCCCCAGAGCGCGACCAGGGCGGCCTCAAGACCAGGGGCGCCGTCGATGATGACGAACTCCGGCCGCTTCAGCCCGCGCGCATCGAGATCGGCGAGGAACTGGCCCCAGGCGGCCTTGCTCTCTCCACCCATATTCATGATGGATAACAGAACCTTCTGGCCATCCCGGCGCACACCGATGGCCGCCAGCACCGAGATGTTCGTGGCCCGTCTGTCGAGCCGGGTCTTGATGACGGTGCCGTCCAGAATGAGACGGACGATATCTTCGTCGGCCAGATTGCGGGCGCACCACGCGTCCCAGTCCACCTTCACCTTGCGCCAGGCCCGGCTGACCACGTCCTTGCCGA
>JAHYIZ010000024.1 GCA_019429405.1 Paracoccaceae bacterium | reverse complement strand
CCTGATCGGGGCGCGCGCCCGCCAGCACCGCACGTTCGGCGGCGGCGTAAAGGCGCGCCACAAGCCGGGCCGCTATGCCGCCGGGCGCGGTGCCCGTGGGCAGCGGCAGGATGCGCGCGCGCGCCAGCGTGGCGGCAACGGCGGCCACCAGCACCGGCGCCCCTGCCGGGGGCACCAGCTCGGCCAACCGTGGCGCGACAAGCCGCAGCGCCGGCGCCGCTGCAAATTCGGGGGCAGGCTCGCCCGCAATAACCAGCGGCAAATCTGGCGGCAACGCCGCCGCGGCCCCGGCGCGGCTCAGCACCCAGTTGCACCCGGTAAGGGCCGCGCCCTGCTCGGCGCCTTCGATGCGCGCCCAGGCCGCCGCGCGCGCGCCAGCGCTAATGTGCCCCGCAGCTTCGGCGGCATGCTGGCGCAAGGCGACCGCAGCAAGCCCCTCGGCCAGCACGCCCTCGTCAGGCGCCCCCAGAACCACCGCAAAACCCGCAGCGCTCAGCGCATCGGCCAAAGGTGCGGCCGCGCTGCCCATTTGCCAAAGCCCGACGCGCGGCACCGCGGCGCCAGCCCCCGGTGCGATCTGGCCCAAGACCCTGCGCTCGGCTGCCGCGACATGCGAAAGCGCTTGGCACACCGGCGCCGCATCCAGATCGTCGCGCGCCACCTCTGCAAACTGCAGCGCTTCGGGGGCGGCCAACAGCAGCGCCGCCTCGACACAGTCGATGGCCCGCGCCCGCGCCTCGCGCAGCGGCGGCAGCAGCTGCGGCAGGGCGCCGCGCGCGGCGGCGACCTCAGCAAGAAAGGCCGCGGGGTCGCCCAAGCCGGCACCATCTTCGCGATGCGGCGGCAAGGTTGCGCCCCCAGACACCCGCGCCAGACCCTGCGCCACCGAGAGTGCTGCGGCTTCGGCGTCACCCGCCTCAACAACGCCATCGAGCAACCCAAGTTTCAGCGCCTCGGCCAAGTCGATCGCTTCGCCGGGCTGCGCCAGCCGCAGCGCGGCCAAAGCCCCCGCGCGTCGCGCCGCCCGCACCAGAAGCCCGCCCCCCGGCAGCGTCGCCAGCGCGATTTCGGGCAGCCCGATGACCGTGCCGCGCGCCGCGATCCGCCAGCCCGCAGCCATCGCCAGCGCCAGCACCGCCGAACCTATCCGCCCGCCAAGCGCCACCACCACCGGTTTGCCCATCGTTTCCAGCGCCTCGGCGAGCGCACCCAGACCCGGCGCGGGGGGCACATCGCCGTGTTCGGCCAGCGGATCTTCGGCATGCGGCCAGCCCCCCGCCCCGGCCCGAAGCAGCACCGCGCCCACCGCAGCGTCGGTGCGCAGCGCCGCGAGCGCATCTGCCAGTGCAGCGCGCAGCGCGGGGTCAAAGCCCCGGTCTGGCGCGCGCGGATCGGCCCCGGCGGCAAGCGCGAGGCTGACCACCGCCACGCCACCGCGCACATCCGTTTTCACCTGCCGGTGCATCGCCAACCCTGCCACGTTATTACTGCCCCCCGGAAGGTATCAGAGCAGAGTGTAGCCGCTTAGCCCCGTTAGGAAAACGCCGATTATCGCGGGCGCGGTCAGTGCCGGTCGGCGGCGCGGGCGTGCTTGCGGCAGAACGGCGTGCCCGGCAGAAGGTCAAGCCGCGCCTCCGAGATCGGCTCGCCGCAATGGGTGCAGGCGCCGTATTCGCCCGCCTCGATGCGCCGCAGCGCCGCCTCGATCATTCGGATCTCGGATTGCGCCGATTGCCCGAGGTCTTCCAGCACCTGATCATCCTCGCGCTCGACCGCGAGCTCTTCCCAATCGCGCGAGTCATGTGACAGAAGCTCGCCACCTATCTCGGAAATCCGCGATTGCAGATGGGCGAGGCGGGTCAAAAGCTGGGTCCTGCGATCAGCAACGGATTTCATGACGTTCTCCTTGCGCTGAAGGAATGCTGCGCGCCACCGCGCGCGACCGCCATGACACAGGTCAAACTTTCCAAAGACGCTGCAGCGCGGCATGAAATGCTTGAATCTCTCAAGCGCTGCCGTCATGTGCTCACGTCAACGCAGTTGGGAGCGACGGCATGCAAGCGGATTGGTGGTGGGGCCTGGCAGGCGGGCTGATGATTGGCACGGCGGCGGGCATTTACCTGCTGGTGCACGGGCGCATTCTGGGCGCCAGCGGCATTATCGGCGGGCTGGTTGACGGCAGCGGGCGCGACAATGCCACCGAGCGGCTGTGGTTTCTGGCCGGGGTCGTTGTGGTGCCCGTGCTGCTGCTGCCGCTTTATGACGGCGTTACCACGCATGCGACATCAAATGGGGTGCTGCTGGTTGCATCGGGGCTTTTGGTGGGTATCGGCACGCGCCTTGCCAACGGCTGCACCTCGGGGCACGGCGTCTGCGGCATTTCGCGTTTTTCGCTGCGCGGAATCGTGGCGACGGCCTTCTACCTTCTGGGCGGGGGCCTTGCGCTGGCCATCGGGCGCCATGTTCTGGGGGTGATCTGATGCTGCGCAATCTTGGGGCGATGCTTTCGGGCGGGCTGTTCGGGGCGGGGTTGCTGATTTCAGGCATGGTCGATACCGCCAAGGTGCAAGGCTGGCTTGACGTGTTTGGCGACTGGGACCCGACGCTGGCGTTCGTGCTTGGCGGTGCGGTCGCCCCGATGGTGCTGGTCTGGCGGCTGGCGGCATGGCGCGAGCATTCGTACCTGGGCCTGCCGATGCCGCGCGACCTGCCGCTGCTGGTTGACCGCCAGTTGGTGCTGGGCTCGCTCTTGTTCGGCGCAGGCTGGGGCATCGTGGGTTTTTGCCCCGGCCCGGCGCTTGCATCGCTCAGCTTTGGTGGCTGGCAGGTCTGGGTTTTCGTGGCCGCAATGGTCGCTGGCATGGCCGTCAGCTCGCCGCTGCGGCAAAGGTTTGACCTCCGCGATACTGCGGCGACAAGCTGACGCCCCGCCACCTTGCACCCCTGTATCGCCGCCCAAAGTAAAAGCCGTGAAGGGCGTGCCGGCCAAAACCTTGCCTGACGTGCGAGCCGGACCAGCGTACGGCCCAGCCCGAGACCGTGCCCGCTATCAGCCGCGTCCTTGCGCCTGAATAGCCTCGCGCCCCTGCGCCACGGCGGCGGTCAGAACACCGACCCCATCTTCAGCGGCGCCATTGCGAAAGGCTCATGCTCTTCGGGGGCCGGGTCCGCCGCCGCAGCCGGGCCTGCGCCAATCATGTCCATCGCCATTGGTGCGGGCATGGCGCGCTGTGGCGCGGGCTCTGGGGCGATGTCCGGGGGCGGCGCGGCACGACGCCTTGGGGGTGTGGTGCTGGCGGGTTCGGTGGCGGCGGTGGCCAGGGCGGGCGCCGCCGGAGCGGGCTCTGCAGCCTCGTTCACCAGACGTACTGCGCGGAAGCCACGGTTCTGCCCGAGCCGCCCGCGGGCGAGCAACCGCCCGCCCTGCCCTTCAACCCGCAAATCCTCAAGCGCGGCAAGCGGCACCGGCAGTTCGGCGCCCGGCGCCAGTGCGAGCACCGCCGACAGCGGCAGCGTGAGGCGATGCAGCACCGCGTCAAGCACGGCCGGGGCCTGCAAAACCACGCGTTCCATGTCCTTGCTCCAGCGTTTGGCATCTGCCAGCGATCCCGCCGCTGGCGCGCCCGCCTGCGCATTGGCGCCGGCCGCAGGGCGGGGTGCTGCGCCACGGCCATTTGCGGGCAGCGCCAGCACCAGCCCGCCCGTGCGTTCCCCGCCCTGGCCAAGCGCAAGGTCCAGTTGCAGCACGCGAAAGGCGATATCTTCCAGCAGCAGGCCAAGCGGGCGCGGATCGTCAAGATACGAGGCATAGCGAAAGCCCCCGGCCCAGACGATTTCGGGCAGTTCAGCGAGAATTTCCTCAAACCCGGCAAGTGCGTGGTCGATGAACCCCGCGACCATCACGGCGTCGGTGCGGGTGGCACGGCGCGCGGCGGGCGGCGCCGGAGAAAGCCTGCCGGTCGTCTGCACCTCGATCAGCGCGGCAAGCAACGACGGCGCGATGGCCGCAAGCCCCAACCCCTCGGCCGGGCCTTCAAGTACGGCGAGCAGCGCGCGGTCTTCAATCGCCTCGGGAAGCTCGGCCAGCGAAAGCCGCCTCTCTTCGATCCGCGTCACGCGCAGGGGTAGTGCCATGCCATCCTGCGCCGCCTTGGCGAGCGCCAGGCCAAGCGCGCGCGCAGCCGTCATCGGCGCGGCTTCGGGTGGTACCCGCCCCGCCTCAGCCTTGCGTCGGATCACGCTTTGCACCTTGTCCACTGTCATTCCTGCGCCCGAGGCGAGATCTTTCGGCGCAAGACTAGCCAGATCAGGGTTTACAAATGGTTGAGCCCCGCCCTGCGGAGCCAGCGGCGTGCGCGCGCCGCTGATGCGCTGGCTCAGCGCGAAATGCTCAGGCCCGGGTTTCGCCCCGGCAGCGCCATCGCCGCCGCCACGCCCGCCTCGGTCACCTTGCTGCCGCGCGCGCTGATATTCGCCAGACTCGGTATCGCCGCCAGCGTCAAGAGCCCCTCATCGCCCACCTGTGTCTGCCCGATCTGCACCGAGGTCAGCGGCAGGGTCGCCAGATGCACCATGCCCGCGTCACCCACTGCTGTGCCGTTCAGCCACAGCGTGCGCAGCTTGGGCAGCCCGGCAAGTGCCGCAAGCCCTGCATCCGTCACCCCGGTGCGATCAAGGTACAGCACCTCTAGGTTGGTGAGGTTCTTGAACCAGACCATGCCATTATCGGTGATCAGGGTGTTCCACGCAAAAAGCCGCTTCAGCGACGCCATCTTGCTGATGTGCCAGGCGCCGATGTCATCGACCTTGCTGTTCATCAGGCTCAGTTCTTGCAGGTTCGGCAGTGCCGCAAGCGGCTCCAGCCCGGCGCCGGTTACGGCGGTATCGGGTATTGCCAGCGTTTGCAGCGTAGCGATGCCGGCCAGATGCGCTATCCCTGCATCTGTCACCGCGGTGCGGCCAAGGCTGAGCGCCTTCAGTGTGCCGTGCCCCGAAAGCGCGGCCAGCCCGGCGTCGGTCACGCCGGTTGCATCGAGCTTGAGGTCGGTCAATTCCGGCATTGCGGCAATGACAGGTATCGCGGCTTCTCCGAGCCCCGCGTTCATCGTCAGGTCTAGGGTCTTGACCCCCGGCAATCCGGGCAGAACCGCCGCATGTGCATCAGTGATCTCGCTGCCGCGCAGGCTGAGCCGCCAGAGTTTGGGCACGTTCGAAAGCTGCGACAGGCCCTTCGGTGTCACCCCCTTCAACCCGTCGAGCGAGGCAGAGCCAAGGTTGGGCAGATAGCGCATCAGCGCGATGTCGGCATCGGTCACCTGGGGCGCAATCCGTGATCCGAAGCTGAGCGATTGCACATCGGCCAGCGTATCTTCGGTGACGGCCGCGTTCTTCACCTTCACCTCAAGGGTGGCAAACCGCGCGGCGGCATCGGCGGCGGTCTGGGCACCGGCGGGAAGCGCAACGGCAAGGCAAAGACAGGTCGCAATCAGCGCGGCACGGGGGGTGAATGCGGAAATGAACATGGCAACGACCTCCTTAATCATAAAGACCGTGGCATTATAGCACCCTTCCCCGCCCCGCCCCATGACCGGGGTCAAGGCAAGTAGCATTCGGAGCGGGCGCGCGAGGATGGCGGGCCATGCCCGGCTCATGCAAAGCATGCAGCGAATTCACCCCGGCGCGGGCGCTTTGCCATTGCCCCACCCTGCCCCGCCACGCGAGATTGGCGCCCTGTTGGCGGGCCGCGTCGCGGACCCCGCGCAACATGTCGAAATCCGCCATCGGGGCCGGTGCTGCGGGGCGTAATGGTGGCGCGAAGGAAGGAATCAGCAATGGCCGAAATCACCCTCGTTTTCTGGCGCGACATCCCGGCGCAAGTGATTGCGGGCAAGGGGCGCGGGGCAGTGAAAAAGCCGCTGCCCGAGCGGTTCGAGCAGGCGATTGACCGGTGCGCGATGAAGATCGGGGCACGCGATGCCGATGCCTATATGGCCGAATGGCGCAAGGCGCCCGCGGTCACCCTTCCCGGCACTGATGCCGAGGCCGTCGAGGCCGAGGCCGCGCGCCTGATTGCCGAATACGACGCAGCACGGCTTGCCGCGCTGATAGCAACCAACGGCTGGGAACCTCCCCGCCCCTGACCCGGAGGCCACGATGGCGCTTTTGAACTTTCGTCGCGATGCGGCCCCCGACTTTGGCCCGGTTCCGGCCTTTCTCGACGGGTTTTCGATCGAGGTGATGCCGCGCACCGCCGCGGGTGTCGAAGATTTCCGCGCGCTCCTGCCTGCAGGCACCCGCGTTTACATCGCCCATATTGACGGCACCCCGATTGACGACATGGTGGCCTGCGCCGCGCGCCTGCGCCGCGAAGGGTTTGAGCCGATGCCGCATTTTCCCGCGCGCCTGATCGCGTCCGAGGCGATCTTGCGCGACTGGGTGGGCCGCTACAAAGCCGAGGCCGGGGTGACGCAGGCGCTGCTGCTGGGGGGCGGCGTCAACACCCCCGCAGGCGATTACACCAGCGCCATGCAGATGCTTGAAAGCGGCGCCTTTGAGGGCTTTGACCGCCTGCACGTCGCGGGCCACCCCGAGGGCAACCGCGATATTGACGCCGACGGCGGCGACGCCATCGCCATGCAGGCGCTGACGCTGAAACAGGATTGGGCAGCCCGGACCGACGCCAAAATGGCGATCGCCACCCAGTTCTGCTTTGAGCCTGCCCCGGTCATCGCGTGGGTCAACAAGCTCGCGGCCCTTGGCATCCACTTGCCGGTGCATATCGGCATCGCTGGCCCGGCCAAGCTGCAAACGCTGGTCAAGTTCGCCATCGCTTGCGGCGTCGGCCCCAGCCTGCGCGTGCTGCAACGGCGCGCGCGCGACGTGACCAAGCTTTTGCTGCCGTTCGAGCCGGGCGAGATGGTCGCGGCGCTGGCAGCGCACAAGGCCGCCAACCCCGCCTTTGGCATCGAATCGGTGCATTTCTTCCCGCTTGGGGGCATCAAGACCAACGCCACATGGGTGGCCGAACACAGCAAAAGCGAGACCGCATGACCCGCACTGTTCTGGAATCGAAATCGAAAACCGTCGTCATCGGCTTTGATGAGCCGTTCTGCGTGATCGGCGAGCGCATCAACCCCACCGGCCGCAAGAAACTGGCGGCTGAGTTGGAGGCGGGCAATTACGCCACGGTCGAAATGGATGCTCTGGAACAGGTCGCTTGCGGTGCGATGGTGCTCGATGTCAACGCGGGCGTTGTCTACAACTCCAACCCCAACCCCAATGAAACCGAGCCGCCGCTGATGGTGTCGATGATCCGCCTTGTGCAGGGCCTTGTCGATGTGCCGCTCTGCATCGACAGCTCGGTGCCGGCGGCGCTTGAGGCCGGGCTGGCGGCGGCCGAGGGACGGCCGCTGCTCAATTCCGTGACGGGCGAGGAAGAGCGGCTGGAGCGGGTGCTGCCGCTGGTCAAGAAATACAACGTGCCGGTCGTTGCCATTTCCAACGACGACAGCGGCATTTCGATGGACCCCGAGGTGCGTTTTGCGGTGGCAAAAAAGATCGTCGAGCGCGCCGCCGATTTCGGCATTCCGGCGCATGACATCGTGGTTGACCCGCTGGTGATGCCAGTGGGGGCGCTGGCCAGCGCCGGGCGGCAGGTGTTTGAACTGGTGCGGCGGTTGCGTGAACTGGGCGTAAACACCACCTGCGGCGCCTCGAATATTTCCTTCGGCCTGCCCAACCGCCACGGCGTCAACGCGGCGTTTCTGCCGATGGCAATCGGCGCGGGCATGACCTCGGCAATCATGAACCCGGTGCGATCGGTCGAGATGGAAGCGATCCGCGCCGCCAACATGCTGATGGACCATGACGCCAACGGCTTTGAATGGATCCGCTTTGCGCGCGTGCTCGACGCGGTGAAAGAGGGCGCCACCTTCGCCGAGGCGAGTGCTGCGGCGCAGGCGGCGGGGGGCGCGCGCGGCGGGCGCAGGCGCGGGCGCGGCTAGCGGGCGCAGCGAATCATCACGCGGGGGCGGCGCGCTGCCCCTGCGCGCACCGTTCTAGGGGCCGTGGGCGCGCGCCATCGGACCACAACATTTGCCCGCGAAAATCCGAAAACAGATTGTTTCCCAATCTTTTGCTAGGCGAACTTCGCGCGCGGCAGTAGCCTCATGCTTCTGCGCCATCACTCAGGTTTTCATGCTGCCACGCTGCCCCGCCCTGCTTCTTGCCGCCGCCCTGCTGGCGGGCTGCGCCGCCGACCAGCGCGCAGGCCCAACCGCGCGCGCGTCGTCCGAGCTTCTGGCACCCCCGGCGCCCGCAGGCTTTGACCCCGGCCCCGGCGGGCCCGCGCCGCGCCGCGCCGCCAGCAACGCCGAAATCGCGCGCGATTTTCTGGAGCTTTCATTCCGGCTTGAAAGCGGGCGCGCGCTGCCTGTGCTCACCCGCTTTGAAGGCCCGGTTTCGGTGGCGCTGACAGGTGCCGTGCCGCCCGGCGCAGGGCAAGAGCTTGCCAGCCTGTTGGCGCGACTGCGCGGCGAGGCGGGCATCGACATCTGGCAAGAACAGCGCGCGCAGGCCGCGATTACGGTTGAGTTTCTGCCCCGCCAAACGATGCAGGCGCTGGTGCCCAACGCCGCCTGTTTCGTGGTTCCTGGCGTCTCGGGGTGGCAGGCTTACCGCACCGCGCGCGGCAGCACTGCGACCGATTGGACACACCTCACGCAGCGCAGCCGGGTGTCGGTGTTCCTGCCAAATGATGTCGCGCGGCAGGAGATTCGCGATTGCCTGCATGAGGAAATCGCGCAGGCATTGGGGCCGCTGAACGATTTGTTCCGCCTGTCGGACTCAGTCTTCAACGACGACAATTTTCACGCCGTTCTGACCGGCTACGACATGCTGATGCTGCGCCTGACCTATGCGCCCGAGCTGCATAGCGGCATGCGCGAGGCCGAGGTGGCCGCCGCCCTGCCCGCGCTGCTGGCGCGGCTGAACCCGGCGGGCGGGCGCATCGCCGGGCCCGCCGCCGCCCTGCCGACCCCGCGCAACTTCCAGTCGGCCCTTGATGCAGCCCTCAGCGGCGGGGCGGCATCGCAAAGCCGCCGCGCCGCGGCCCGCGAAGCGGTCGCACTTGCCACCGCAGCGGGTTGGGCCGATGCACGCGCGGGTTTTGCGTGGTTCGCGCTCGGGCGGCTTAGCGCCACCGCTGACCCTGCCGCCGCGCGTGAAGCCTTGCTGCGCGCAGCGGCGATCTATCGCGGCCTGCCGGGCGCAGACATCCAGTATGCCCATGCCGAAATGCAGCTGGCGGCGCTGGCGCTTTCGGCGCGCCAGCCCGCCGAGGCGCTGGCGCTTGCCAGCCGCGCCCTGCCACCGGCCATTGCCGCCGAAAACGCAGCGCTCGCGGCAACCTTGCAGCTGATCCGCGCCGAGGCGCTGGCGGCGCAGGGCCAGATCGCCGCCGCCGCAGCGGCACGGCTCGACTCGGCCCGTTGGGCGGGCTATGGCTTTGGCAGTCAGGCGGCGGCCGACCGCCGCGCCGCCGAGGTAGCGGCGCTGGCGCAAGGCAGCGCACAGCTGCGCTAAGCAAGGCCCGGAGGCCACGATGATTGTCATTCTCGCCGCCATTATCGGCGCACTTCTGGGCTATCGGCAGGCATTTCGGCGTGGCGGCAACCGCTTTGACCGCGCGCAGTTCGCCGCCGTCTATGCCATTGTCTTTGCTCTGATCGGCATGTTTGCCACCCTTGCCATCGACAGGCTGATCTGAAGGGAGGTGTGATGTTCCTGCCCTTCTTCGACAGCCTTCGCCGCGCCGGGGTGCCGGTGTCCTTGCGCGAATTTCTGGGCTTTCTGGAGGGCATGGCGGCGGGGCTTGCCACCTATGACATCGAGGCTTTCTATTATCTGGCCCGCACCGCCATGGTGAAGGATGAACGCCACCTCGACCGGTTCGACCGCGCTTTCGCCGAGGCCTTCAAAGGGCTTGAGGCGATCCCGCCCGAGGCGGTGCTGGAGGCGGTGGCGCTGCCGCAGGGCTGGCTCGAAAAGCTGGCCGAGCGGCACCTCACCCCCGAGGAGCGCGCCGAGATCGCCGCCCTGGGAGGGTTCGACAAACTGATGCAAACCCTGCGCGAGCGGCTGGCCGAGCAAAAGGGCCGCCACCAAGGCGGCTCAAAATGGATCGGCACCGCGGGCACCAGCCCCTTTGGCGCCTATGGCTACAACCCCGAAGGGGTGCGGATCGGGCAGGCCGAGGGGCGGCAGGGCCGCGCGGTGAAGGTCTGGGACCGGCGCGAGTTTCGCGATTTCGATGACCGGGTCGAGCTTGGCACCCGCAACATCAAGGTGGCGCTGAAACGCCTGCGCCACTGGGCGCGGCATGGTGCTGCGGATGAGCTTGACCTGCCCGCCACGATCCGCGCCAGTGCCGATGCGGGCTACATCGACGTGAAAACCCGGCCCGAGCGGCACAACGCGGTCAAGGTGGTGCTGTTTCTCGACAGCGGCGGTTCTATGGATGCGCATGTGCGCACGGTTGAAGAGCTTTTTTCGGCCGCGCGGGCCGAATTCAAGCACCTCGAACACTTCTACTTTCACAACTGCCTTTATGAGCAAGTCTGGCGCAACAACCGCCGCCGATGGGATGAGCAAACCCCCACATGGCAGGTGCTCAACCGCTATGGGTCTGATTACAAATGCATTTTCGTTGGCGACGCCTCGATGAGCCCCTATGAGGTTTCACACCCCGGCGGCGCCAATGAGCACTGGAACCCCGAAAGCGGCGCAACGTGGCTGGCGCGTGCGCGCACGCAATGGCCCGCGCATGTCTGGCTTAATCCGGTGCCCGAACGGCTCTGGCAATATACCCCCAGCATCGGCATGATCGCGCAAGTCTTCGAGGGGCGGATGCAGCCGCTCACGCTGCAAGGCATCACACAGGCAATGAAGGTGCTGGGATGAGAACGCTGGCGCGGCTATGGCGCACCAACCGATGGGAGGTGATCGGCTTTGGCCTTGCCGCCGTGGCGGTGCTGTTTTTCGCAACGCGGATGCTGGTTTCCACAATCTACTGGGCCGACCCCGCGCATCGCTTTGGCCCGATCGAGGGCTGGATGACGCCGGGCATGGTCGCGCGCAGCCGCCACCTGCCGCCCGATGTGGTGGCCGATGCGCTCGGCCTCGACCGTGGGCAGTTGCGGCGCATGACCCTGACCGAGATTGCCGCCGAACGCGGTGTGCCGCTGGATGAGCTGCTCGCCCCGCTCTTGCCGTTACTGCCCCGACCATGACCGAAACGCTGCTGGCGCTGTTACCTGCGTGGGGGCCGTGGCTTCTGGCCGCGACCACGTTTCTTTCGTGCCTGATGCTGCCGGTCCCGGCCTCGATGCTGATGCTGGCGGGGGGGGCGCTGGTCGCAACCGGCGATCTGGCACTCGGCGCCACTGCCGGGGGGGCGCTCGCGGGGGCGGTGCTGGGCGATCAGGTCGGGTTTCTGGCGGGAAGAGGCGCCGGGCGTGTGCTTCCGCGCCTGCGCGGCAAGCGCGCCCGGACCATGGCCCGCGCGCGCGAAAAGTTGCGCCGCAATGGCGGTGCGGCGGTGTTCTTCAGCCGCTGGCTGTTTGCGCCGCTGGGGCCGTCGGTCAATATCGCGGCGGGGGCGCTGGCCTTTCCGCACCGCATCTTCACCCTGGCGGGGGTGGCGGGCGAGGTTGTCTGGGTGGCGCTCTATATCGGCATCGGCTATGCCTTCGGCGCCAATCTGGAAGCCGCGACCGAGCTTGCCTCATCAACCCTCGGCCTGTTGGCGGCGCTCGCGGTGCTTTTGGCCCTTGGCTGGTGGCTGATCGGTGCCGCCCGCCGCCGCAGCAATTGATCCCGGCGCAATACGCCCCATATTCAAGCCATGATCAAGCTGCTGCCTCTGCTCGCGCTCGTCGCCTATGGCCTTGCCATGTGGCGGTTTTCGGCGTGGCAACTGGGGCGCGAACTCAATGCCCGCTCGCGCCCACTGACCGACGCGCGGCTTGCACCCGTGCTGGCACGACTGGCACGCGCCATTGGCGTGCCTAAAATTCCGCTGCATCTCTATGAGATTGACCCCGTCAACGGCCTTGCCGCGCCCGATGGCCGGGTGTTCCTGACCCGAGGCTTTCTGCACGCACTCGACCGCGGGCAGGTGACGCCCGAGGAACTCGGCGCGGTGGTGGCACATGAGCTGGGGCATGTGGCATTGGGCCATTCGCGGCGCCGGATGATCGATTTCACCGGGCAAAACGCGCTGCGCATGGTGCTGGCAACAGTGCTTGGCCGCTTTCTGCCCGGCATCGGGGTCTGGATCGCCAACCTCGCCGCCAGCGCGCTTGCCGCGCGGCTTTCGCGGCAAGATGAATATGAGGCCGACGCCTGGGCCTCGGCGCTGCTGGTCAAGGCGGGCATCGGCACCGCACCGCAAAAGGCGCTGTTCGCGCGGCTGGACCGGCTGACCGGGGCGCCCGGCGCCACCACCCCGGCATGGATCCTGTCGCACCCCAAATCGCACGACCGCATCGCCGCGATCGAGGCGCTTGAGGCACGCTGGCGCCCCGGCACCCGCGACTGATCACCGCGCCCTGCGCCCGCGCAAACGCTTACACTCTTTGATTCTTTCCGCTAGCCTTCGGCGCAGCGACAGGTCGAGGCGCCAATGAGCGGAATTTTCATGCCAGAGGTCAGGCGGCGGCGGGTGTTTTACATCCCCGGCTATGACCCCATTCACCCCCGCCGCTACCGCGAGCTTTACCGCAAGGAAGGTGCCGCACAGGCTGCCATTTCGGGCTATGAAATCGCTTTGGCCGCCAAACACGCGGGCGGCCCCTTCGGCTGGCACGCTACCGCGACCATCGGCGGCGACACCTGCGAGGCCGATTTCGAGGTGCTGGTCTGGTCCGATATCGTTGGCGCCAGCATGGGCCAGTCAATCCCGGCAACCTACCTGCAAATGGTCCGCACCGCCTGGGCCTACTTGGCTTCGGGCTCGCTTTTCCGGCTGATGCGGCTGCGCAAGGGGCCGATGATTGCGGCGCTCTACCCTGTTGTCGCCCTTCTGGCCCAATTGGCGGTGGCGCTGGCCGCGGGCTGGCTGGTGGCGTGGCTGGCGATGATGCTGGTGCCGCCCTTCCTGCCATACCACGCGATTTGCATCGCCGTGGCGGCGGTGGTAGCCGCCGTTCTGTTGCGCCGCTTTCGCAAGGCCGACGGGCGCTTTTACGCCTATTACCTGATGCATGATTACGCCCATACCGCCCAGTTGCACGGCGCCTATCCGCCCGATCTCGAAGCCCGTCTGGCACAGTTCGCCGACACTATCGCTTCGGCGCTGACGGGCGATTGGGATGAGGTGCTGGTGGTGGGGCATTCCTCGGGCGCGCACCTTGGCGTGTCGATACTGGCCGACCTGATCCGCGCCGGAAGAGTGCCCGAAGATGGCCCGGCACTTGGCCTGCTAACGCTGGGTCAGGTGGTGCCGATGGTTTCCTTCTTGCCCCGCGCGCAGCGGCTGCGCGCCGACCTCGCCTATCTCAGCACCCGCGACGAACTCGCCTGGGTCGATGTCACCGCACCCGGCGACGGCTGCTCATTCGCACTTTGCGACCCGGTCGCGGTGTCGGGCGTGGCGCCTGCGGGCAAGCGCTGGCCGCTGGTGCTGTCGGCTGCCTTCACCAAGACGCTCAGCCCCAAACGCTGGCGCGAGTTGCGCTGGCGCTTTTTCCGCCTGCATTTTCAATATCTTTCGGCTTTCGACCAGCCCGGCGATTACGACTATTTCCAGATCACCGCCGGGCCTTTGACCCTGGAAACCCGCTTTGCCGGGCGTAACCCTTCGGCCAGCCGTATCGAACGTCCCGTAAACAGGTATACCGACACCGCATGACCCAAAGCCCATTGCCGCCCAAACCCGCCGCCCGCCCCGACAAGGTTACTCTCTGGCGCTATTTGCAGCTTTTCCGCCGCGACATCCTTTCGGCGCAGCCCGCGCGGCTTTACCGCGCCTGGATGGCCGAGTTCCGCACGCCGTTCTTTCACTCTTACCTGTGCAACGATCCGGAGCTTGTGGACCTCGTGCTGCAAAAACGCCCGAAGGATTTTCCCAAATCCGACCGCATCCGCGAGGGGCTGGCGCCGCTGCTGGGCAATTCGGTGTTCATCACCAACGGCCCGGTGTGGGAGCGCCAGCGCCGCATCATCGACCCCGCGTTTGAAGGTGGACGGCTGCGCGACACCTTCCCCGCGATGTGGGATGCAGGCGTGGCCTGTGTTGAGCGGCTGCGCGCCCGTGCCGATGGCGGCCCCATCGAGATCGAGGCCGAAACCAGCCACGCCGCCGCCGACGTGATCTTTCGCACGCTGTTTTCGATCCCAATCGAAAACGCCGTGGCAGGGGCGGCTTTTGCCCAGTTTCGCGCGCATCAGAAGGCGCAGCCCATCGTCAACCTCGGGGCGCTGCTGCCCCTGCCCAAATGGGTGCCGCGCTTTCATTCGCGCAAGGCGCGGCGCACCGCAGCCACCATTCGCGGCCTCATCACCCAGCTCACCGCCGCACGGATGCAGGCGATCACGGCAGGCAAAGCGCCCGACGACCTCGCGACCAAGATCATGACCACCCCCGACCCGGTCACGGGCGACACGTTCGACACCGCCGAAATGGTCGATCAGGTCGCGATCTTCTTTTTGGCCGGGCACGAAACTTCGGCCTCGGCGCTGGCCTGGTCGCTCTATCTCATTGCGCTTTTCCCCGAATGGCAGGATCGACTGGCGGTCGAGGCCGATGCGGTAATCGGCCCCGAAATCCCCTACTTCTCGATCATCAACCGGCTCAAGCAGGCCCGCGCCGTGTTTCGCGAAGCGATGCGGCTTTACCCGCCGGTGCCGATGATGGTGCGCGAGACGACCTGCCCCGAGACCTTTCGCGACCGCGCGGTGCCCAAGGGCGCGCAAATTGTGATCTCGCCCTGGCACCTGCACCGGCACGAGCGGCTCTGGGATCGCCCCGACGAGTTTGACCCTGACCGCTTCGCAACCCCGAACGGCAAGGCCTGCCTGCGCAGCGCCTATATCCCGTTTTCCACCGGCCAGCGCGTCTGCCCCGGCGCCGCCTTCGCCATGGCCGAAGGACCGCTGATGCTGGCGATGATCGCCCGCGCGTTCCGCATCACGCCAGTGCCGGGGCACGAGACAATGCCCGTCGCGCATCTGACGGTGCGGGGCAAGGATGGCATCTGGCTGGCGCTGACCCCACGGTAACCGCAGGGGTGCGGGGGGCGCAAAGCCCCCCGGCTTTGATCACAGCCTGTAAAGACGGCGGAACTTGGTTTCGAGATAGTCGAGCAGCGGCGCTTCGGTGGGGGCATGACCGCAGGCGCGGGTGACAACCTCGGCGGGGGTGTAAAGCGCGCCGTGGCGCTGCAACTTCTCGCGCAGCCACGCGGTTGCGGGGCGGGCATCGCCTTCGGCAAGGCTTGCGTCGAGCTCGGGCAGATCCTGGCGAAGTGCTGCATGCAGGCAGCCTGCGTAAAGGTTGCCGAGGCTGTAGGTGGCGAAATACCCGATGGCGCCAACCGACCAGTGCACATCTTGCAGCACGCCGTTCGCGGGCTTGTCGACCGCAAAGCCGAAATCGGCAAGAAAGCGCGCGTTCCACGCCTCTTCGATATCGGCCACATCGAGCGTGCCGCCGATCAGCGCGCGTTCAAGGTCAAAGCGCAGCATGACGTGGAGGTTGTATTGCAGCTCATCCGCTTCGGTGCGGATATAGCCTTTCTGCACCCGGTTGACGGTAGCGTAGAAGGCATCGGCATCGGCCACGCCCAGATCGCCAAACTGCGCCTGCATCTGGCCAAAAAGCCAGCCGGAAAAGGCGCGGCTGCGGCCCAGCTGGTTTTCGTAGATGCGGCTTTGGCTTTCGTGCACGCCCATCGACACACCATGGCCAAGCGGGGTGAAGTGGTGGGCCGCGTCGATCGCCAGTTCATAGCTCGAATGGCCGACTTCGTGGATGGTCGAATAGAGGCAGTTGAAGGGGTCGGTTTCGACCACTCGCGTGGTGATGCGCGAATCGTTCACGCCACCCGATGAGAACGGGTGCACCGCAAGGTCGAGCCGGCCTCGGGTCCAGTCATAGCCAAAGGCGCTGGCTGCGCGGCGGGCAAGCGCCAGTTGCCCTTCGGCGGGGTAGTTGCCGGGAAGTGCGGCGGGCGTGGGCGCGCCCAGCACCGCCTCGCGCAGCGCCACAAGACGCGGGCGCATGGCGGCAAACATGGCCGCCAGCGTTTCGGCGGTGGCGCCGGGTTCATAGCCGTCGATCAGCGCATCATAGGCATCGCCGCCGCCAATACCGGCCTCGGCCATCGCCTGCCCTTCTTCGCGCCTGAGCGCCACCACGCGCTTCAGCATTGGCAGAAAATGCGCCACGTCGTTTTTGGCCCGCGCTTCCGCCCAGATACCCTGCGCAAGGCTGGTGGTGCGCGCGAGTTCTTCGGCAAGCGTGGCGGGCACGGCGCCGTTGCGCTGCAGCGTATGCGCGATCAGCTCCATCGCGCGCGCGCCCGCCGCATCGGGTGCCTCGGCCGCCGCAAGCCAGTCGGCCAGTCGCGGGTCGGTGCGGCGCGCGTGCAGCACCAGCTCCATCGCCGCCAGTTCTTCGGCGCGCTGTTCGGCAGCACCGCGCGGCATCACCGTTTCCTGATCCCAGCCAAGGCGTTCGGCCACCAGTGACAAGGCTTCGGTCGTGCGCTGATAGGCCATAAGGTCGGAAAATGCGGTCATCGGGTTCCCCGGATTGAGATTGCATGGGGCGCGCGGGCCTCGGCACGCGCGCGCAAGATCAGCACCCAGAGCACCACCGCCCCGAGTTGGTGCGCCAGCCCCAGCGCCAATGGCGCCGCGTAAAGCGCGGTAAAGATGCCAAGCACAGCCTGCGCCAGCGTCATCAGCGCCACCGCGCCAAAGCCCGCGCGAATGGTCGGCTGGGCCGAGGTCCGTGCCCGCCACCATGCTAAAAACACCGCCACCAGAAGCACATAGCCCGCCAGACGGTGCAGGAATTGCACGAGGCCGGGGTTTTCAAACAGTGCCCGCCACGCCGCCCCACCGCCCGGCACCACGAAGGCATCGGCGGGAAAGAAGCTGCCGTTCATCAGTGGCCAGGTTGGAAAGCCGCGCCCGGCATCAATGCCCGCCACCAGCGCGCCAAGCAATATCTGCACGAACGCGATAGCCGCCAGCCAGCCACCGACGCGCACCAGCCGCGCCTCGCCCGACCGCCGCGCCACCATCAACGCGGCCTCGCTGCGCGTAAGCTCAAATATCTGCACCGCGATCAGCCCCAGAATGGCGAAGGCCAGCCCAAGATGCGTGGCGAGCCGGTAGCTTGCCACATCAACCGCGTCGCCGGTCAGCCCCGAGGCCACCATCCA
The DNA here is from genome assembly GCA_019429405.1 of Paracoccaceae bacterium. Classification (GTDB taxonomy): domain Bacteria; phylum Pseudomonadota; class Alphaproteobacteria; order Rhodobacterales; family Rhodobacteraceae; genus UBA6213. Next base: position 27,235 of record JAHYIZ010000024.1, on the reverse strand, counting down.
CCAGCCAATCGCCCCCTGCGCACCGCCCAGAAAGCCAAGCGCCAGTAGCTTGCCCTTCCAGCCCGGCGGTATCCGGCCCAGTGCCCAGAAGCCGAAGAACCCCAGCGCCCAGACCAGCCCGATCACACGGCCCAGCTGGCGATGGCTCCATTCCCACCAGTAGATGCTCTTGAAGGCATCGAGCGTCATCGTGCTGTTTTGCAGGCGGAACTCGGGGCTCTGCTGATAGGCCGCAAATTCGCGCATCCAGGCTTCGGTGCCAATCGGCGGCAGCGCGCCGGCAAGCGGGCGCCATTCGGTGATCGACAGGCCGCTGTCGGTCAGCCGGGTCAGCCCGCCCACGGCGATCATCGCCATGACCAGCACGAACAGCAGCCCGAGCCATACCCGCACCGCGCTGCGCGCGCCGCGCGGGCCGCGCTCGATCATGCCGCCCTTGGGCGGGGGCGGCGGCGGGGTGCTGCCGACCTCTTCAAAAATGCTGCGTTTCGTGGCCACCCGATGCCCCTATGCGGTTTCGCGCCAGACACTAGGGCGCCGACGCCGGGGCTTCAAGGCCGAGCAATCAGTGCATGTGCTCCGCCGCAGGCGCGTTCGGGTCGGCTGGGTCAACCATGAACTCAACCTCAATGCGGCCCGCGTTCTGGAAGATCAGCGTGAAGGGCACCATGTCGCCCACCTTCAGCCCGCTGTCGATCATCATCAGCATGATATGCGCGCCGCCCGGCTCAAAACTGTAGACATCGCCCGGCGCGATCGTGACGGGGGGCAATTCGACCATGCTGGCAACGCCATTCGCGCTGAACTCGGTCTTGTGCATCATCGCCATCATCGCAATGTCGGTTTCAACGCCGATCAGCGTATCGGCAGCGGTGCCTTCATTGGCGATCACCACATATGCGGCACCCGCCATCGCGCCCTTGATCGGCTCTGAAACGTAGGGATGCACGAAATGGAGACCGCTGGTGATGACATCGTGGGCCTGTGCCGCAGGGGCTGCCAGCAGCAGGGCAAGGGCAAGGGCAAGCTGTTTCATGGCGCGAACCTTTCAAGATGAAACCTGCGTCACGCTAAAGCGCCGCCAGAGCCTACACGCAAGTGCCGCAGTGCGCCTCACGCAAAAGTGTCGCGGGTCGTTCAGCGCGCCTTGCGCAAAAGCTGGCGCAGCACACCGTGCAGGGTCTGCACCTCGGACCGGGTCAGCGCAAGGCGCGCCCACATGTTGCGCAGGTTGAGCCGCATCCGGGGCGCCTTGGTGGCGGGAAAGAAGAACCCGGCCGCTTCCAGCTCTGCCTCATAATGGTCGCCCAGCCGGGCCACCTCGACCGCGCTCGCAAGCTCACCCAGACCGTCGGGCAGCGCGGGCACATCGCCTCGGCGCGCCCATTCATAGGCGGTCAGCAGCACCGCCTGCCCAAGGTTAAGCGAATAGAAGGCCGGGTTGACGGGGATCGTGATGATCGCGCTGGCGCGTGCCACATCGTCGTTTTCAAGCCCCGCGCGCTCGGCGCCAAAAAGCACCGCCACCCGCGCCCCCCCCGCAATCAGCGCGCGCGCATGCGCCATCGCGGCCTCGGGCGTGAAGATCGGCTTTGAAAGCTCGCGCCCGCGCGCGGTGGTGGCAAAGATATAGTCGCAATCGGCCATGGCGCCCGCCAGATCGGGAAAGACCCCCGCATGATCAAGCACATCCGCCGCCGCCCCAGAGGCCATCGCCACCGCGCGCGGGTTGGGCCAGCCATCGCGCGGGTCGACCAGCCGCATGCGCGTGAGGCCAAAATTCAGCATCGCCCGCGCCGCCGCGCCGATGTTTTCGCCCATCTGCGGGCGCACGAGAATGATGACGGGCTGCTCTGTCATGCTACTTTCCAAAATCTGCGTGCCTGATACGCTGCCCCCGACACTCTGACAAGGAGAGGCCCGATGGCGCTCGACCCCGGCCTGCTGGAACTGATGCGCGAAGATCTGGCCGACGCCCCCGGCATTGCCGAAAAGAAGATGTTCGGCGGCATCTGCTTTTTGCTCGATGGCAACATGGTCTGCGGCATCAGCGCTGCCGGGTTTATGTTTCGTATCGGCAAGGCGGCCAAGGCCGAAGCGCTGGCGCAGCCGGGTGTGCGCGAGATGACCTTTACCGGGCGCGCCATGGCAGGCTTTGTCGAGGTGGCGCCCGAAGCCGCCGAAGACGCGCCGCGCGCGCACCTCGTGGCGCTGGCACTTGCCCATGCGCGGGGGCTTCCGCCCAAGGGCGCGAAAGGGTAGGTAGCGCCAACCAAGCCCGAGGATCGCATCATGGCCACCGACGACCGCCCGCAGATTTACCTGATCACGCCCCCCGCATTTGCGCTTGAAACCTTCATTCCCCGTCTTGGTGCCGTGCTTGACGCGGTCGATATCGCCTGCCTGCGCCTGTCGCTTGCCGGGCATGATGAAGATGCCATTGCGCGCGCCGCCGATGCCTGCCGTATGGCCGCGCATGAACGCGATGTGGCGATTGTGATAACCGACCATGTGAAACTGGTAGAGGCGCACGGGCTCGACGGCGTGCATCTGATGGATGCGGCGCGTTCGGTGCGCTTGGCACGCAAGGAACTGGGGGCCGATGCCATTGTGGGCGCGTGGTGCGGGGCATCGAAACACGCAGGCATGGCGGCAGGCGAGGCGGGGGCCGATTACGTCTGCTTCGGCCCGCTGGCCGAAACCGCGCTGCACAACGGCGCACTGGCCGGGCGCGAGCTTTTTGCCTGGTGGTCCGAGGTCATCGAGGTGCCGGTGGTCGCCGAGGGCGCCCTGACCCCGACGCTGGTGGCCGACTTCGCCCCCGTCACCGATTTCTTCGCCTTTGGTGAAGAAATCTGGCAAGCCCCCGACCCGGTGGCCACGTTGAAAGCCTTCGTCGCAGCGATGGGCTGACAGGCTCAGAGCGGCTCAATGTCGCCTTCTGCGCGCTGCGCGTGGAAGGCCTGCACGAATGGCGCCAGTTTCCCGGCCTCGATTGCGCTACGCAGGCCAGCCATAAGCTCTTGATAATAATGCAAGTTGTGCCAAGTGATCAGCATCGAGGCGATAATTTCCTGCGCGCGGAACACATGGTGCAGATAAGCCCGGCTGTAGCTGCGGCAGGCAGGGCAGGTGCAGGCGGCATCGAGCGGGCGCGGGTCATCCATGTGCCGCGCGTTCTTGATGTTGACCACGCCCCTGCGGGTAAAGGCCTGCCCGGTGCGCCCTGACCGCGAGGGCAGCACGCAATCCATCATGTCGATACCACGTTCCACCGCGCCCACAATGTCGTCGGGCTTGCCGACGCCCATCAGGTAGCGCGGCTTGTCGGCAGGCAGCATCCCCGGCGCATAGTCGAGCACGCCGAACATGGCCGCTTGCCCCTCGCCCACCGCAAGCCCGCCCACCGCGTAGCCCTCAAACCCGATACCGCGCAGCGCGGCGGCACTTTCGGCGCGCAATTCTTGCGTGACGCCGCCTTGCATGATGCCGAAAAGCGCGTGGCCGGGCCGCTCGCCAAAGGCCTCACGCGACCGCGCCGCCCATCGCATCGAGCGGCGCATGCTGGCGGCCACCACCGCGTCGGTAGCAGGCAGCGCCGGGCATTCGTCAAAGGCCATTACGATGTCAGACCCCAAAAGGCGCTGAATCTCCATGCTGCGCTCCGGCGTAAGGTGGTGCGCCGAACCGTCGATATGGCTTTTGAAGCGCACGCCCTCCTCGGTCATCTTGCGCAGGGCGGCAAGGCTCATCACCTGAAACCCGCCCGAATCGGTCAGGATCGGGCGCTCCCAGTTCATGAACCGGTGCAGCCCCCCAAGCCGCGCGATCCGCTCGGCGGTGGGGCGCAGCATCAGATGATAGGTGTTGCCCAGCAGGATGTCGGCGCCCGTCGCCGCGACGCTTTCGGGCAGCATGGCCTTGACCGTGGCGGCAGTCCCGACCGGCATGAAGGCGGGCGTGCGCACCTGCCCGCGCGGCGTCGAGATGACCCCCGCCCGCGCGGCGCCGTCGGTTGCCGTCAGCGAAAACCCAAAGCCCTGTGCCACCCTGCACCCCCTGCCCATCTCGCGCCGCAATATGCCAAGCCCGCCCCCTTGCCAAGTGCCACCCCTTGCCGCTTGCCTTGGGTCAAATATCCCCGCCGGAGGCGCCTGCGGCGGCCGTCGCCGCTCCGCGGGGGATATTTGACCTGAAGCATTTTGCATGGCTCTGGACCTGCGCCGGCGCATTCCCTATATAATCAGTCAACAACCCCGCGCGAGTGATCCCATGACCGAAGCCCAAGGCCAGCTTGAAGGCGAACCGCTGATCCGCCCCTCGACCACCGAACACCCGCTTTATGAGCGCGTGGTCGATGCCTGCCGCACCGTTTACGACCCCGAAATTCCCGTCAATATCTGGGATCTCGGGTTGATCTACACGGTCGATATCAGCCCCGAGAACGCGGTTGAAATCGTGATGACCCTGACCGCCCCTGGCTGCCCGGTGGCGGGCGAAATGCCGGGTTGGGTTGCCGATGCCGTGGAACCATTGGACGGCGTGCAACGGGTCAACGTGCAGATGACCTTTGAGCCGCAGTGGGGCATGGAGATGATGTCAGACGAGGCGCGGCTCGAACTGGGGTTCATGTGATGTTTGGCACCCCCGGCAAGGCGGCGGTCACGCTGAGCGCACGCGCGGTGGCGCAGGTGGCGCGGCTGATGGCGGGTAAAGGTGGCGCGGGGTTGCGGCTTGGCGTGAAAAAGGGCGGCTGCGCGGGCATGGAATACACGCTTGAGCTGGCCGAGGTCGCCGGGCCGATGGATGAGGTCGTTGAACAGGATGGCGCGCGGGTGCTGATCGCGCCGATGGCGCAGATGTTTCTGTTCGGCACCGAAATCGACTACCAGGAAGGGCTGATCGAATCGGGTTTCCGCTTCAACAACCCCAATGTGGCCGAGGCCTGCGGCTGCGGTGAATCGATCCGCTTCAAGGATGCCCCCGACGCCTCCTAGGCGCTTTTGCCCCTTTGCAGCCCGCCACGCGGCGCCTAGTCTGGCAACGCAAGCGCAGGAGGCAGGCAGATGCGGCAAAAACTGGCGGCAGGCAATTGGAAGATGAACGGAACGCGCGCGAACCTCGCCGAGGTCGTAGCGCTGATTGCGGCCCACCCCGCCCCCGGCTGCGAGGTGCTGATCTGCCCGCCCGCCACGCTGATCGCGCAGATGAACTGGGCCAAGGGCAAGCACCCGCTGGCCATCGGCGGGCAGGATTGCCACGCCAAACCGGCGGGCGCGCATACCGGCGACATCTCGGCCGCGATGCTGGCCGATGCCGGGGCCAGTTACGTCATTCTTGGCCATTCCGAGCGCCGTGCCGACCATGGCGAGACCAATACCGAGGTTCGCGCCAAGGCATTGGCGGCGCGCGACGCGGGGCTGACGGCGGTGATCTGTCTCGGCGAAACCGAGGCCGAGCGTGACACAGGCACCACGCTCGCGGTGATCGGGGCGCAGCTTGCGGCCTCTGTGCCCGATGGCGCCACCGGCGCCGTGACCGTGGTGGCCTATGAGCCGGTCTGGGCCATCGGCACCGGGCGCACCCCCACGCTGGCGCAAATTTCCGAGGTGCACGGTTTTTTGCGCGCCGAACTGGTAGCGCGATTTGGCGCTGAGGGCGCGGCCTTTCGGCTGCTTTATGGCGGTTCGGTCAAGCCCTCGAACGCCGCCGAGATTTTCGCGCTGTCCGATGTCGATGGCGCGCTGGTGGGCGGCGCCAGCCTGACGGCCAGTGATTTCGGCGCCATTATCGCAGCACTCGAGGCGGCCTGAACGCAAACGGCCCCCGTTTCCGGGGGCCGTTGCGCGATGTTTTCAGGGCGCGCGCCGCTTAGTCAGCGCCGCGTGAAACCTTGCTGGGTGTCAGCAGATTCTTTTGTAGCGCCCAAACCAGCAGCCCCGCCCCGACGCCAATGGCATCGGTCAGCCAGCCGCCGTCGATCATGCTCAGCGCCGCGACCAGCAACACCAGCCGCAGCGGCCACGACAGGGCGCCGAAGAACCAGCCCTGCACCATCGCCGACAGCAGATAGATGCCGAAGGCCGCCGAAATGAACACATGCAGAACCTCAAGCGTCGTGCCCTGCATCAAGAGCGCAGGAGACGAGAAGAACATGAACGGCACCACAAAGGCCGCCAGCCCGATCTTGAAGCTTTCCACCGATGTTCGCATCGGGTCCGACTGCGCGATTGCCGCCCCCGCATAGGCCGCCAGCGCCACGGGTGGGGTAATGGCCGACATCACCGCGAAGTAGAAGATGAAAAAATGCGCGGTCAGCATCGGAATGCCCATCTGCACAAGTCCCGGCGCGATCACCGAGGCCGCCACCGCATAGGCCGCCGTGGTCGGCATGCCCATGCCCAGAATGATCGCCACGATCATCGCAAAGAACAGCGCCATCGCCTGGCTTTGGCCGGCCAGCCCCAGCAGCAGCGATGAAAACCGCGTGCCGACCCCGGTCAGCGCGATCACCCCCACGATGATACCCGCAGCGGCGCAGACCGCCACCAGTTGCAGCGTCATCTTGGCCGCGATTTCCAGCGCGTAGAGGATCGAGCGCAGGCCCATCTTGTAAGGCGTCAGCCAGCTGACCACGGTCGCCGCCGCCATCGCAAGCGTGCCCGCGCGGATCACCGAATAGCCCATGAACAGCGCCCCGATCAGAATGAAGATCGGAATGAACAGAAAGACCTGACGCGCCAGTTTGGAAAACTTGGGCAACTCGTCGCGCGGCAGACCCTTCATGCCAAACTTCTGCGCGGCAAAATCGACCATGAAGAAGACCGAGGCAAAGTAGAGCACCGCCGGAATGATCGCGGCAATCACGATGTCGCGGTACGCAATCGCGGTGATTTCAGACATGATGAAGGCGCCTGCCCCCATGATCGGCGGCAGGATCTGCCCGCCCGACGAGGCCGCCGCCTCAACCGCCGCGGCGGTCTGGGGTTTGTAGCCGACGCGCTTCATCAGCGGAATCGTCAGCGACCCGGTTGCCACCACGTTGCCCGCCGAGGTGCCATTGATCATGCCCATCAGGCCCGACCCGAACACCGCCACCTTGGCCGGGCCACCACGCGCGCCACCTGCCGCGGCGAAGGCAAAGTTGACGAAATATTCGCCCACCTTGCTGGCCTGCAGGAACGCCGCGAAGGTAACGAACAGGATGATGTAGGTTGACGAGATCGCCGTGGTCGGCCCGAGAATGCCCTGATCGGTATAGACATAGGTAAAGAACCGCGACGCGGTATAGCCGCGGTGCTGCAACACGCCGGGCAGCCATGGCCCGACAAAAGCATAGGCGATGAAGATCGAGGCGATGATCACCAGCGCCAGCCCCGCCAGCCGCCGCGTCAGTTCGAGGATCAGAATCACCCCGGCAATCGCGGCATACATATCGGCCTGTTTGGCCAGCGCCGTGCCGGCCCGCAGCCGCAGGAACGGCGCGTGAAAGATGATGTACATCGCCACCGTGACTGCCGCGATCGCCAGCAGAACGTCGGCCAGATCAAGCCGCCCGCGGTCGCGCAGCGGAAATACCCAGCCCAGCAACAGTAGCCAGACCGTGCCGCCGACCAGAGGCAGGCTGAAGCTCCATTCCATCGCGTTTTTGGCGGCGGCCTGATTGACGCCGTTTCCGGTGGTCCAGAACCAGAGCGCCTGCCCGAAGGCCAACAGAACCATCACCGCGCCCGGCGCAAGCATCATCAGGTATGTGCGCTGCAACAGCGCGGGGGGTTTTGCGGCCCCCGTACCGGGCAGGCTAGTGCCCGAAAAAAGCAGGAACCCGAGCGCTAGACCGCCGCCCACATGCAGCAATCGGTAGGTCCAGGTTTCCAGCGGGTAGAGGTTCATGACCCCGACGTGAAACGCCGTATAGAGAATGCACAGCACCATCACGAGATAGCCCGCATAGCTGGTCGGCACGCGCTGGTTGATGGAAATGATTTCGGCATCGACATGTTGCGAAAGCGCGTGCAGGTCGGCCGGGGCCTTGGCGGTCGCGGTCATGTGGTCCTCCCAGGGGGAAAGGCGGCATCATCAAGCGGCGCCCACCCATGTTCGGGCAGGCGCCGCCTATATTTGCACGCAGTCGTTACTTCAGGTTAGCGGGAACGGTCAGGCCATTTTCCTCGTAGTACCGCACGGCACCCGGATGGAACGGCATGAAGGTGTTCTTGTCCCAGTTCGCCAGCAACGTTTCCTTGGCCGCAGCGTGGATGCCAACCATGCGGTCGGGGTTTTCCATCGCGAGTTTGGTGATCTCGTAGGCCAGGCTTTCGGGCATATCGGAATGCGCGATGGCAAAGTTCCAGAGCGCCACCGTGTTCTGGTCGTAGTCATGCCCGGCATAGGTGCCCGCCGGAATCGTCAGCGGCGCCATCGCCGGATAGGCGGCCAGAACCTTCGGCAGGTCGTCGCCAGTGAAGCCGAACATCACCACGTCCTGCTCGGCGGCAAGCTGCGCGAAGGCCGAAATCGGCACCCCCGCCGCAAAGGCGAAAGCGTCGATCAGCCCGTCGCCAAGCTGGCCCGCGGCATCAGCGGCGCCCGCATTCGAGATATTGGCCTTGACCCCAAGTGCATCGATAAACAACGGCCAGTAGGTGCCGGGGGTGCCGCCCGCCGGGCCGACGCTGACGCGCTTGCCTTCAAGATCGGAAATCGAGGTGATCCCCGACTTCTTCAGCGCGATCACCTGGAACGGGGTCTGATACATCGGGAACAGCGCGCGGATCGAGCGGTGCTCAAGCCCCGGTGCAAGCTCCGACTTGCCGTTCCAGGCATCGAACGCCGGACCCATGGTCACAAGGCCCATCAGGTGATCGCCGGTTTCCACCAGCGTCACGTTTTGCACCGGGCCGCCGGTAACCTCACCGGTGGCGCTAAGGCCAAGCGCCTCGGTGATGTAGCTGGCAAAACCGTTGCCATAGACAAAATAGGTGCCGCCTTGGCTCGCGGTGCCGATGGTCATCTCATTCGGCCAGCCAGCGCGGTCTTGCGCGACCGCGGGCATAGCCATGAGGGCAGAGACCGCAAAAGCGGCAAACTTGGTGAATCGCATGGTGTTCCTCCCAGAACGTTTTTCGGATGCGGGGCGGCGCCCCGATCTCGCGGGCGCCCTGCGGCGCCGCGCGAAATGCAAGACCAGAAAGCAGACTCCGCAGGCCTGGATCAACCACTTTGTGACAAAGACCTCGGGCAACATCTGTGGTGGCGCTAACAATGGGTGGATTTCGTAACATCGCCCCGCGCTACTGTGGGGAATCCTGCCCAACCGGCGCTAATTGCCCTCGCCGCTGCTGAAATCGGCCTTGTCCAGACCATAGCGCTGCATCTTTTCATAAAGCGTCTTGCGCGACAGGCCGAGCTGTTCATAGACCGGGCGCAGGCTGCCGCGATGCGCGCGCAGTGCACTTTCAATCGCGCGCCGCTCGAACTCGGCAACCTGATCGGCCAGCCGCTGCGGCCCCTCGCGCGCGCTGAACGATGCCTCGTTCAGCCCCAGACCCAGCGCGAACCGGTCGGCCGCATTGCGCAACTCGCGCACATTGCCGGGCCAGTCGCGCGCGGCAATCGCCGCGATCACTTGCGGCGGCGCCTTTACCGGCTCAACCCGGTGCCGGGTGGCCGCCTCAGACAAAAGCCGCAGGAACAACAGCGCCACATCTTCGCGCCGCGCCGCCAGCGGCGGCACGGTCAGCCGCACCGCGTTCAGCCGGTAGAACAGATCGTCGCGAAACCGCCCCGCAGCGACCTCGTCTTCGAGCGAAACCCGACTGGTCACGATGAAGCGCGCATCAAGCGCCACCGGCTCGTTTGACCCGAGCCGCGTGATCGCGCCTTCCTGCAAGACCCCCAGCAGCTTGCCCTGCACCGAAATCGGCATCGAGCCGATGTCGTCCAGCAAGATGGTGCCGCCGCGCGCATGTTCAAACTTGCCAAACCGCGCCCGCATCGCGCCCGGAAACGCCCCCGCTTCATGCCCGAACAATTCGCTTTCGATCAGCGTTTCGGGCAGGGCGGCGCAGTCAATGGTGATGAAAGGCTTGCGCGCGCGCGCCGAAAGGTCATGCAGCGCGCGCGCCACCACCTCTTTTCCCGCACCGGTTTCGCCCACGATCAGCACATTGGCCTCGGTCGGGCCGATCGTTCGGATGCGCCGGCGCAGGTCGATCATTGCGTTCGACCGCCCCACCAGCCGTTGCTCAAGGTCGTCGGCCTGCCCGGCCGCGGCGCGCAAGACCCGGTTTTCCAGCACCAACCGCCGATGGTCGAGCGCGCGGGTGGCAATCTCGACCAGTTGCGAGCCGGAAAACGGCTTTTCAACGAAGTCGTAGGCGCCTTCACGCATCGCCCGCACGGCCAGTTGCACATCGCTGTGCCCGGTAATCAGAATCACCGGAATCTCGTGGTCGATCTCATGGATGCGGTTCATCAGGCTGATGCCATCAATACCCGGCATCCGAATATCGGTGATCACGATGCCCGGAAAGCCGAAACCCACCAGAGCAAGCGCACGGTCGCCCTGCGCCAGCTCTTCGACAGCGAACCCGGCAAGATCGAGCAGTTGCGCCGTTGAGGCGCGCAGCGCCGCCTCGTCATCGACCAGCAGAACATGCGCGCCGGTCATGCCCGCGCCCCGGTTCTGGCCTTGGCCGTGCGCAGATCAAGCGTAAACAGCGCGCCCCCGCCGGGGGCATCAGAAACCCGCAGATCCCCCCCGAAATCCTTGATGATGTTGTAGGAAATGGAAAGGCCAAGCCCCAGCCCCTTGCCCACCACCTTGGTTGAAAAGAAGGGGTCGAATATCCGCTCGCGCTGACTTGCGGGCACCCCCGGCCCGTGGTCGCGCAGCGTCAGACGCACGCCCTTGGCGCTGGCACGCGCGGCCAGTTCGATCCGGCGATCGGCGCAGCCCTCGATCGCGTCGGCGGCATTCGAGATCAGGTTGACCAGCACTTGCTGCAACCGCACCGGGCCACCGACCACGCGCGGAAGATCGGCGGGCAGATCGACGACCAGTTCCGCCTCGGCATCGCGCAACCGCGGCCCCGCAATCTCGCCCGATGCCGCCACCACCTCGGCCAGATTGACCGCGGCCAGCTCTTGCCCCGGTTTGCGCGCAAAACTGCGCAAGTGCTTGCTGATCGAGGTCATCCGGTCGACCAGATCGAGAATGCGGCCGATATTGTCGCGCGCATCGCTTACTCGCGCGCGGTCGATCAGCGTCAGCGCGTTGTCGGCATAGTTGCGCGCCGCGGCAAGCGGCTGGTTGAACTCGTGGCTGAGGGCCGCCGACATCTGGCCAAGGGCTGCCAGCTTGCTCGCCTGCACCAGATCGGCCTGCGCCTTGTGCAAATCCTGCTCAGCGGCCTTGCGCTCGCCAATCTCGGCCTCAAGGCGCACGTTGACCGAGGCCAGCTCCGAGGTGCGCGCGACCACGCGCCGCTCCAGCTCCGCCTGCGCCTCGGTCTGCATTTGCAACCGCTCGCGCAGACGCGCGCGCCGCTGCACCATCACCGCCAGCGCCATGCTTCCCAAGGCCGCCGCCAACACCACCAGCATCAGCGCGGTCCATCGCTGCCGCCGCGCCGACGACGTGTCCAAAAGCACGCTCACCGTCCAGCCCGCATCGGGCATCGCCTCGGAAAGTCGCAGAAACTCGCGCTCTTGCGCGCCCGGCTCGGTCACGCTCGCGAGCCGGTGCCCGCCCTGCAGGTCGGTCTCGGCTATCGGCAATTCGTGCAATGTGGCGTCGGCATAGCGCCGCGTTGCAGCACTTTGCGCCAGCCGGTCAGGTGTCAGCGGCGCAATCGCCGAAAACAGCCATTCCGCCCGGCTCGACAGAAAGATGATTCCCTCCGGGTCGGTCACGATGATCTCGTCATCGCCGCCCCGCCAGGTCTCCTCGATCGCGTCGAGATCGACCTTCAGGGCAACGACGCCAAGCACCCGGTCGCCATCAACCACCGGCGCACCAAAGTAATAGCCGCGCTTGCGCGATGTGGTGCCCAGCGCAAAGAACCGCCCCTGCCCGCCCGCCGCCGCCTGGTAGAAATAGGGCCGGAATGCAAAGTTGCCGCCCACGAACGAGGTTTCGGTATCGTGGTTCGAGGCCGCACGCGTGGTGCCCTCAAGGTCCATGTAATAGATATCCGATGCGCCGAGCACCGCACCCACATGTTTGAAATAGTCGTTGGCGCTGGCCACAAGGGCGGCGTCATCTGGCGCCGCCGCAAGCGCGCGCACCAGCGCGGTTTCGGCCACCAGCTGCGGCAGGCGCTCGAACCGCGCCAATTGCCCGCGCATTGTCGCCACCGCCAACCGCAACGTGGTGTCACCACGCCGGGCGGTGTCGCCCATGAACAGCCCCAGCGCGTCGCGCCCGCCAACCCAGGGCAGCGCCGCCAGCAGCACGACCGCGACCAACAGCACAAACCAGCCCGGCCCGCGCCGCCGCCTGGTGGCGCGTGTTATAGCGTGGGCAGCAAGGTCGATGGCTTCGGCCATACGCGTGGGTCTCCTCGGGGTCGGGCGTGGTGGCCGATCCTAGCGCAAGACCGGCAGTCGTGGAAAGCCGGGCGTCACGCCCGCCCGCGCATTCACGGCGTGATCGAATAGAGCACGAATTCGCTGCGCGGCGCGTAGCTGTCATAAAGCTTGCGTGCGGCGGCATTGCCTTCGGCGGTCAGCCAGCGCACCCCCGGCAGACCTCGCCCGCGCGCAAATGCGCACACATGGTCAATTATCGCGCGCCCCGCCCCTGTGCCCCGCGCCTCGGGCGCCACATAAAGATCGCTCAGATAGCAGGTCATCGAGCCGCCGAGCGAGCGGTGCATCAGCTGGTATTGCACCAGCCCCACCGCAAGCCCGTCAGGCGCAATCGCCAGATCGGCCCAGAACGGGTTGAGCGGATCATGAATCCAACCCCAGACCGCCTCTGCGGTATCCTCCGCCAGCGCCAGCCTGTAAAACGCCGCGTAAGCCGCGAACAGCTGCTGCCATGCCGCGCGGTCGGTGTGCTCAACCGGTCTGACCGTCACTGCCATTGCCACCCCCCATTGCCTTGGTCAAAATATCCCCCGCGGAGCGTGCGACATCTGCCGCAAGGGCCTCCGGCGGGGATATTTGCGCCAAGGCAAGCGCTAGCCCATCGCGCGCAGACGGGCAATCAGGCTTGAGGTATCCCAGCGCCCGCCGCCCATCTTCTGCACGTCCTTGTAGAACTGATCGACCAGTGCTGTCAGCGGCAGGCTGGCGCCGGTTTCATTGGCGGCGGCAAGGCAGATCCCCAGATCCTTGCGCATCCAGTTGACGGCAAAGCCGAAGTCAAAGCTGTTGTCGGACATCGCCTTGTGCCGGTTGGCCATCTGCCAGCTTCCCGCCGCGCCCGCGCCGATCACCTCGACCAACTCAGGGATCGAGAGCCCGGCCTTCTCGGCAAAATGCAGTGCTTCGGCCAGCCCCTGCACCACGCCCGCAATGGCGATCTGGTTGCACATTTTCGCCAGTTGCCCGGCGCCGCTGTCGCCCATGCGGCGGCAGACCTTGGCATAGGCCGCGAGCACTGGCTCGGCGCGGGCAAAATCGGCTTCGGTCCCGCCGCACATGATCGAAAGCTGGCCGTTCTCAGCCCCCGCCTGCCCGCCCGAAACCGGCGCATCGACGAAGCCGTTGCCCGCCGCCCCCGCTAATGCCGCCAAGGCGCGCGTAACTTTGGCCGAAACCGTGGTGTGATCGACAAAGAGCGCCCCCGCGCCCATGCCCGCGAATGCCCCTTCCGGGCCAAGGCAGACTGCGCTCAGATCGTCATCATTGCCGACACAGGCGAGCACGATCTCGGCGCCCTGCGCAGCCTCGGCTGGCGTGGCCGCGCTGGTGCCGCCATGGCGCGCAACCCAGGCCGCCGCCCTGGCCGGGGTGCGGTTATAGACCGTCACCGCGTGGCCCCTGGCCGCCAGATGCCCCGCCATCGGAAACCCCATCACCCCAAGCCCCAGAAACGCCAGCTTCGCCATTTTGCCCCCTCGCCCGCGCGCCCTCGCTGAAACGCGCGTTGAACATTGATCCGGTCTCAACTAGTTACGCATTGATCCTGCCCCGTCAATCGCGGCACCGACGCGGAGACCCCCGATGCTGACCGCCTTCCGCTGGCTCGTCCGGCTCGCCTCCGCACTGCTGGCACTTTCCGTTCTGGCGCTGGCCGGGGCCTATTACTTTGCGGCCCGTTCGCTGCCCGATTACAACGAGAGCTTTGGCGTGGCCGGGATTACTGCCCCGGTCGAGATCGTGCGCACCACCGACAACGTGCCGCATATCTTTGGCGCCACCGATGCCGATGTCTATTTCGCGCTTGGCCTTGCGCATGCGCAAGATCGGCTTTGGCAGATGCTGTTGCAGCGGCGCACGGCGCAGGGGCGGCTTTCGGAGCTGTTCGGAGCGCGCACGCTGCCGACCGACGAGCTGTTGCGCAGGCTCGACATCTACACGCTCGCCACGCAATCGGTCACCGCGCAAGATGGCTATGCGCTGCTCGCGCTCAATGCCTATGCCGATGGTGTCAATGCCTGGATCGCCCAGGTCAACGAGGGCGCACGCGGCCGCGGCGCGCCGGAGTTCTTTCTTTATGAGCCCGACATCGCGCCCTGGCAGCCCGCCGATTCGATTGCCGTGCTGAAGCTGACCGCGCTGCAGCAAACCCACGCGCTGCAATCCGAAGTGTTGCGCGCCCGGCTGTCGCTGCTCAATACCGACTGGCTGCGCGACCTTCTGCCCGACGCGCCGGGGGCGGCGGTGACCGCGCTGCCCGGCTTTGCCAGCCTGTTTGGCGCCGCGCCCGGCGCCGTGGCAAACGCCGCGCCGCCACAAGATGCGCTTTCGCCGCTCGCGCCGCGCGGGCTGGCGCCTGCCTCAAACGCCTTTGCCGCGGCGCCGGGGCGCTCGGCTGCGGGTGGCTCGCTTTTGGCCAACGATCCGCACATGGGGCTTGCCGCGCCTTCGGCATGGTATCTGGCGCGGCTGGAGCTTGCTTCGGGCGGGGTGATCGGGGCGACCTTGCCGGGCACGCCGCTGGTGCTGGCGGGGCGAAGCGCCGCGCTTGGCTGGGGGATCACTGCCGCCTATGCCGACGATCAGGATCTGTTCATCGAGGAGTTGGCCCCCGACAACCCCGACCGCTACCGCGTGCCCGAGGGCTGGGCAGGCTTTTTCACCCGCCGCACGATCATCGATGTCAAGGATGCCACGCCGGTCACGCTGACCCTGCGCTGGAGCGAAAATGGCCCGGTGTTGCCGCCGACCACCTTCAATCTGGCCACCATCACGCCCCCCGGCCATGTCGTGGCGCTGGGATGGACCGCGCTTTCGGAAGCAGACACCACCATGAGCGCGGGCTTGCGCCTGATGCGGGCGCAGAACGTGGCCGAGGGCGCGGCTGCCGCCGCTCTCTGGGTCGCGCCTGCGATGAACCTCACACTCGCCGACGCGACCGGTGTGGGCATGGTCACCATCGGTGCGCTGCCCGCACGCGACGCCGCGCACCAGACCCAGGGGCGGATGCCAAGCCCCGGCTGGGTGACCACGAACCGCTGGCAAGGGGCCCTGCCCTACGCCGACAACCCCAAGGTGCTGGAACCCGGCGGTGGCATTGTCGGCAACACCAACAACAAGGTCAGCGACGGCGCCTTTCCAAACCATGTCAGTTACGACTGGGGCGACACGCAGCGTGTGCAGCGCTGGCAAAAACTGATGAGCGACCGCGAGGTGCACAGCCGCGAAAGCTTCATTGCCGCGCAGCTTGATGATGTCAGCCCCGCGGCGCGGGGCCTGTTGCCGCTGGTCGGCGCCGATCTGTGGTTTACCGGGGCCGCAGCCCCTGCAGGCACGCCCGAACGCCAGCGCCAGCGCGCGCTGGAGCTGCTTGCCGGGTGGGACGGCGAGATGAACGAACACCTGCCCGAGCCGCTGATCTATGCGGCATGGATGCGGGCGCTGCAAACGCGCCTGATCCGCGATGAGCTTGGCCCGCTTGCGCCGGAATTCGCGGCGCTTGAGCCGCTTTTCATCGAACGCGTCTATCGCGATACCGAGGGCGCCGCGCATTGGTGCGACGTGGTCCAGTCGGCGCCGACCGAAACCTGCACCGACATCGCGCGCGCAGCGCTCGACGAGGCGCTGATAGAGCTGACCGCGCGCTTCGGGCCGACGGTCGAAAGCTGGCGCTGGGGCGATGCGCATGAGGCGGTGCACGAACATTCGGCGCTGGGGCGGGTGCCGGTGCTTGGCTGGCTCGTGAACATCCGCCAATCGACCTCGGGCGGCGATTTCACGCTTAACCGCGGCAGCCTCGGCATGAGCGGCGCCAACCCCTATCGCAACGTGCAGGCGGCGGGCTATCGCGGGGTATATGACTTTGCCGACCCCGACAGTTCGGTGTTCATCATTTCCACAGGCCAGTCAGGGCACCCGCTCAGCCGCCATTATGACGACCTTTCCGAGCTTTGGCGGCGCGGTGAGTACATTCCGATGTCACTCGACCCCGACATCGCGCGCGGCGCCACTGCCGGGATCACCCGGCTGCTGCCACGCTAAAGCGCTGCAAACTCGGCCTTTTGCCGGGCGGTCCAGCGCAGGGCAAAGGTCGAGGTTTGCTCGCCCTGGGTTTCGCCGGTGACGACGCCCGCATTGTGCAGCCACGCCCGGCGGCGGCCATCGGCATGGCCGAGTTCCAGCGTTTCTTCAATGCAGGCCGCGCCAAGGCGTGCCTCGATCGCGGCCAGCAGCGCCGTGATACCTTCACCGGTCAGCGCCGAAACCGCCTGCACATCGCCCCGCCGCGCATCCTGCACCAGCAGCGCTTCTCGGGTTTCAGGGCGCAGGCAGTCGATCTTGTTCCAGACCTCGATCAGGGCCACGTCTTCATCGACCCCGAGTTCATCGAGAATCTCGCCCACGTCGGCGGCCTGTTCCTCGGTTTCGGGGTGGCTGATGTCGCGCACATGCAAGATGAGATCGGCCTCAAGCACCTCTTCCAGCGTAGCGCGGAAGGCGGCGACGAGTTCATGCGGCAGATCGGAAATGAAACCGACGGTATCAGACAGAATGACCTTTTGCCCCGAGGGCAGCACAAGGCCGCGCATGGTCGGGTCAAGCGTGGCAAAAAGCATATCTTTGGCCATCACCTCGGCCCCGGTCAGGCTGTTGAACAGCGTCGATTTGCCTGCGTTGGTATAGCCCACCAGCGCCACCAGCGCGAACGGCACCCGGCGCCGCGCGGCACGGTGCAACTCGCGGGTCTTCACCACCTTTTCCAGCTGACGCTTGATCTTGATGATCTGCTCGTCGATCGCGCGCCGGTCGGTTTCAATCTGGGTTTCGCCAGGGCCGCCGACAAAGCCAAGCCCGCCGCGCTGGCGTTCTAGGTGGGTCCATGCGCGCACAAGGCGGGTGCGCTGATAGCTGAGCGCCGCAAGCTCTACCTGCAACACGCCTTCGCGGGTACGCGCCCGATCAGCAAAAATCTCCAGTATGAAGCCGGTGCGGTCGAGCAGTTTGACGCCCCAGGCCTTTTCTAGGTTGCGCTGTTGCACCGGGCTGACAATGCCGTCAACCAGTACCAGGTCGGTTTCAGCCTCGGCCAGCCGCGCCTTGAGCTCGGCCACCTTGCCCGAACCGAACAGCGTGCCGGGCGCCGGTTTGCCCAGCCGCACCACCTCCGACCCCACCACCTCAAGCCGTGGCAGCGCATGCGCCAAAGACACCGCTTCGGCCAGCCCATGTTCAGGCAGGCGGCGGGCGTGGCGCGCGTCTTTCAAGTCGATATGCAGCACCCAGGCACGGGTGGGCGCGGCTTCGGATGTATGAAGTTCGCTCAGTCTTCGCCCTCATAGAGGCTTATAGGTGCCCCCGGCATGATCGTGGAGATCGCGTGTTTATAGACCAGTTGGCTTTGCCCGTCGCGGCGCAAAAGCACGCAGAAATTGTCAAACCAAGTGATCACACCCTGCAGCTTGACGCCGTTGATCAGAAAGATCGTGACCGGAACCTTGGTCTTGCGCACATGGTTCAGAAAGGCGTCTTGCAGATTTTGCTTATCGGCTGCCATTGTTCTTTTGCCTTTGTTCTTGTCCAGCGCCCTGCGGATCTACCTCCCGAGCCTGCGCGAAGTATGCGCAACTGCGGGTGACTTTCCACCCCCTATTTGCGCGAAGCCCCGCGCCTGTCGCGCCAAAGCCTCAGCGGCGCCAGAACTCGGGGTTAAAGAGCGCGATGATCGCAAGCGTTTCAAGCCTTCCCAGCACCATCGCCGTTGCCAGCACCGCCTTGGCGGCGGGTGCCAGCCGCACCCAGACATCGGCCCCCTGCCCCGAAATCGTCGCCAGCGGGCCGGTGTTTGAAAGCGCCGCGATGGAGAGCAGCGTTGCAGGCTCGAACGCCAGCCCGGCGAACGAAACGGCAAGCATCATCACCGCGATCGAGATCGCGAAAAGCATGAAGAAGACCCAGGCGATATAGGCGCCCTCGCGCCGCAAGCGCCGCGCCGCTATGCCGCCGCCGCCGACCGAAGACGGATGCACCAGCCGGTCCATCTCGCGCTCGCCATGTCGGATCAAGGCATAGACGCGCAGCAGTTTCACGCCGCCTGCGGTGGTCGCAACGCCGCCGCCAAAAATCGCCAGCCCCGCCATCAGCAACCCCGGCGCATCCAGCCCCGACCAGGCCCGCGCCGCAAGCCAGCCCGAAGATTCGAAGCCGGTGGTGGTCAGAAACGAAAGCGCCGTGAACGCCGCCCCCCAAAGCGCCGAGGCAAGCCTGCCCCCTTCGCTCAGAAACGCGATGTCGAACGTGACCAGCCAGTGCCGCAGGAACAAGACCAGCGCCACCGCGACCACCAGTACCGCTGCGAGCATCAGCTCGGGGTCTTGCACGAGCCGCGCGCTGGCGCGCAGCTCGCCCGCGCCCGGCCAAAGCCGCCGCGACAGTGCCGGCACCAGAAACAGAAAGATCAGCATTTCGCCCGCAATCCCCGACGGCGCCCCCGCCAGCCCCGCAAGCGGCGTGATGCCAGAGGTTGCAAGCGTCGACATCGCATGAATCAGCGCCAGCAGCGGCGGATCACCGGCAATCAGCAACCCGACCCACAGTGCCAGAGTCAGCCCAAGCCATGCCGGCGCCAAATTCAGCGCCGCGCGCGCAATGCGCCCGCGCGGGTCGGCGATGCGGTCCGCCGGCGCGGCGCCGCTGCCGGTGCCCCCCGCAAAATAAACCTCGAAGCCGCCCAGACGCATCGGCGCCAGCACGGCCATCGCCATCACGAGCATGAAATAGCCGCCGAGCCAGCCAACCTCTGCCCGCCACAGATGCAAGCTCGGGGCCAGATCGCGCGGCGCATAGAGCGTGGCGCCGGTGGTGGTCAGCGACGACACCATTTCCCACCAGGCGTTGTAATAGCTGCCCCCCGGCGCGACCTGCACGAACGGCACCGCCAGCATCAGCGGCAAGACGGTAAAGGTGGCAAGCATGGTCAGCAAATGGTCGCGCGCAAGATTGGCCGAGCGGTTCGCGGCGGTCGCAATCGCCAGAACTGCCGCAAAAAGACCAAACAGAATGGCAGAATAGCCAAACGCCCGCGCCACCGCATGGTCTGCCTGCACAAGGGCATGCGCCGCAGGCACCAGCATCGCCGCCGCAGCAATCGCCATCAGTTGCACAAACAAAGGCAGGGCGCGCAGGTGACGCATCAGAAGAAGTCGATGGAGACCTGCAACAGTCGCTCCACCTCGGGGATGTCCTTGGTCAGGGCGAACAGCGCGATCACGTCGCCCTCTTCCACGCGGGTGTCGCCAGTGGGCTTCACCACCTTGCCGCGCTTCATCAGCGCCCCCACCAGCACCCCTTCGGGAAACTCGATGTCGCGGATGTAGCGCCCGGTCAGCGGCGAGGTCGACAGCACCTGCGCCTCGATCATCTCGGCCTCGGCATCGCCGATGGAATAGATCGCGCGCACCCGCCCGTGCCGGATATGGCGCAGAATCGAGGAAACCGTGGTGGCACGCGGGTTGATGTAGGCGTCAATATCAAGCGCCGCAAGCAGCGGCACGATGGTGGGGTCATTGACCAGCACAATCGCCATCGGGCACCCCGCCTGTTTGGCGCGGACCGCCACAAGGATGTTGGTCTTGTCATCATCTGTAACCACCAGAACCGCGTCGGCGCGCCCCACGTCGGCCTCGGCGAGAAGCTCCGAATTCATGCCGTCGCCATTGAGCACGATGGTGCGGTTCAGCGCATCCGCCGCAAACTCTGCCCGCGCCCGGCTCATCTCGATGATCTTTGCCCGAACCCGGTCGGTGCGCGCCTCAAGCGTCTGTGCCACCGCCAGACCCACGTTGCCGCCGCCCACAATGACAATGCGCTCTTGCTTGCGGGTGGTCTTGCCGAAAATCTCAAGCGTGCGGGTGACGTCTTCGACATCGCTGAAGACGTAGATCTGATCGCCCGCAAAAAGCTGGTCGCCGGGGTCGGGGGCAAACAGACGGCCCCGCCTGCGCACACCCACGACAATTGCGCGCAAGGTTGAAAAGAGGTCGGTCAGCTGGCGCAGCGGCGTGTTGAGCACCGGGCATTCCTCGCCCAGCGCGATGCCCAGAAGCTGCGCCTTGCCGCCCATGAAGCTTTCGGTGTCAAAGGTCGAGGGCGCCGAAAGCCGCTGCAAGGCCGCCTCGGCCACCTCGCGCTCGGGGCTGATGATCACGTCGATCGGCAAATGGTCGCGCCGATAAAGATCGGCAAAGCGCGGGTCCATATAGCTTTGCGCGCGCAGCCGGGCGATCTTGCGGGTGATGCCGAAGACCGAATGCGCCACCTGGCAGGTGACCATGTTCACCTCGTCGGAATGGGTCGCGGCGATGATCAGGTCGCAGTCGCGCGCGCCCGCACGTTCCAGCACATCGGGATATGAGGCATATCCGACCACGCCCTGCACATCGAGCGTGTCGGTGGCGCGGCGCACCAGTTCGGGGTTCATGTCAACCACAGTCACATCGTTGCGCTCGCCCGCAAGATGGCGGGCGATCTGCCAGCCCACTTGCCCCGCGCCGCAGATGATCACTTTCATACTTTTGCTCCGCGCCTTGGACGCGGCAAGGGATGACACGGGCGGCGCAACGGGTCAATGGCCGGGGGTGCTGGTCAGAGGCAGGGGTTCATCACAGGCAAGCGCGGGGTTGCCAGAAGTCTGTCAAGCTTTGCATCGCCGGCAGGGTCGCGCAGCATTTCGAGCTCGCTTTTCAGCCAGCCCTCGTTCCGGGCCTGGTCACACTGTTTCTCTGTCACCGGCCAGGCATGGCGCGCAAAGGCTGCGCGCAAGTCCTCGACCGCAATCGGTGGCCAGGAATTCTCGGCGGCAAACCGCATCTGCCGTTCGATACGCGCGTCGGCCATGGCCGCCTCGCTTGGCGACAGGCCGACACAGGCATCGACAATAATCCGCATGTTTATCCACAGCACCAACGAGCAACCAACTGCGCCTGAAGGATCATTCTCGAGGACCGTGTCGCCCTTGCGCGTCACGATTACGCCGCCGGGCATCGCCAGCACCTCGGTGCCATCCGGCCGGCGTTCGATGCGCGCGGCATTGTCGCCAAACAGCCGGTCTGGATCAAATGGGAAGGCAATTCTATCGTTCTCGGCGATGGCGCCGCCCGGGATGGCCGCGGCAATTGCTGCTGCGAACAGGGTCGAGCGCATCATTCTTCGGCTCCTTCGTCATCGTCATCAAAATGCGCCACGCGACCGCCGGGTTTGGCCGAAGTCACCACCCCCAGCGACTTGAGCTTGCGGTGTAGCGCCGAGCGCTCCATGCCGACGAACGAGGCGGTGCGGCTGATGTTGCCGCCGAAACGGTTGATCTGGGTCAGCAGGTATTCGCGCTCGAACAATTCGCGTGCGTCGCGCAGCGGCAGCGCGGCCAGCGCGCCGCCCAGCACCACCCGCCCTTCATCTGGCGGCGCGCTCTGGCCGGGCAGCTCGCGCGCCTGGATCGGCTCGGCGCTATCGCCCAAGATGAGCGCCCGCTCGATCACGTTGCGCAGCTGCCGGATGTTGCCGGGCCAGTCCATCGTCTGCAAGAGCGCCGCCGCCTCATCAGACAGCGCGCGCAGCGCAAGCCCCTGCACCCGGTTGAACATTTCGATGAAATGGTGCGCCAGAATCGCGATGTCTTCGCGCCGTTCGGCCAGCGCGGGCACCGCAATCGGCACCACGTTCAGCCGGTCGTAAAGCTCTTGCCGGAACCGTCCGGCCGTGATTTCGCCCGGCAGATCGCGCGTGGTCGAGGAGATCACGCGCAGATCGACCCGCACCTTGTCAGTGCCCCCTGCACGCATGAACTGCTGTTCGGTCAGCACCCGGAGAATCTTTGACTGGGTGCCAAGCGGCATGTCGCCCACCTCATCGAAATAGACCACGCCGCCATGCGCCTGTTCCAGCAGCCCCTTTTCCACACCCCGCTCGGGCGTCTCGCGCCCGAACAGCACCTCTTCCATGCGCTCGGGCGCGATCGAGGCCGAGGTGACGGTAATGAACGGCCCGCCCGCGCGCCCCGAATGGGTATGGATGTAGCGCGCCGCCACCTCTTTGCCCGAACCCGGCGCCCCGGTCAGCATCACCCGGCCGTTCGATTTGGTGACCTTATCGAGTTGCTCCTTGAGCTTGCGAAACGCCGTCGAGGCGCCCAGCATTTCGGATGACGTGGTCTCGCGCTTGCGCAGGCTGACATTCTCGCGCCGCAACCGCGCGGTTTCCATCGCGCGGCCGACCACCACCAGCAACTGGTCTATATTGAACGGTTTTTCGATGAAATCATAGGCGCCCTGCTTGATCGCGGCCACCGCGATTTCGATGTTGCCATGCCCCGAGATGATGACAACCGGCACTTCGGGGTTGTCGCGCTTGACGCGCGTCAGAATGTCGATCCCGTCCATGCGGCTGTCTTTTAACCAGATATCGAGGATCATCAGCGCCGGCGGCTCGGCGTTGATCTCGGCCATGCATTCATCCGAGTTCGAGGCCATGCGGGTGGCAAAACCCTCGTCCTTCAGGATCTCCGCGATCAGCTCGCGAATGTCGCGTTCATCGTCAACAATCAGAATATCGCTCATGTCGTTCCTGCCGGGGCGTCGAATGCCCGCTCCTTGATCGCACGCGTTGCCTGCGCGCGGGCGCGCGGCAGGCGGATTTCGGCCAGCGCACCCTGATGCGCGCCGGGGGCGAAGGCGGGGGCATCGGTCAGGGTCAAGGTGCCGCCGTGCTCTTCGATGATCTTTTTGACGATCGGCAGGCCCAGCCCCGTGCCCTTGGCGCGGGTGGTCACGTAGGGCTCAAACAGCCGTGACCGGTCGGGCGGCAAGCCGGTGCCATTGTCGGCAATGGTGATGACCACCGCATCCGAAGTGGCGCGCAGCGCCATGCGCACCTCGGGCTGCCAGCCTTCGGGGGCGCCGCGTTCGGCAAGCCCTTCAATGGCTTCGCCCGCGTTCTTGAGCAGGTTTGTCAGCGCCTGCGAGATCATGGTTGCATCCAGTTCCACTACCTCGGGCGTCTCGGGAATGTCGGTCACAAGGTGCGCGCCGTGCAGCGCGTCTTGCTGCAAAGTTGCGGCATCGCGCGCAAGCTTGGCGATGTCATGGTCGCGCCGGTCGGGTTCGGGCATCCGCGCAAAGCGCGAAAACTCGTCAACGATGCGGCGCAGGTCGTTGGTCTGGCGGATGATGACGCCGGTCATCTGCTCCAGCGCCTCGGCATCGTCGCCCTGCGCCAGCGGCGCG
This sequence comes from Paracoccaceae bacterium, assembly GCA_019429405.1. Taxonomy (GTDB): domain Bacteria; phylum Pseudomonadota; class Alphaproteobacteria; order Rhodobacterales; family Rhodobacteraceae; genus UBA6213. Next base: position 3,368 of record JAHYIZ010000024.1, on the reverse strand, counting down.
AACTTGCGCCGCAGCCGCTCTGCCGAAAGTTGAATCGGGGTCAGCGGGTTCTTGATTTCATGCGCGATGCGGCGTGCCACATCGCCCCAGGCGGCCATGCGCTGCGCCGAGACCAGCTCGGTCACATCATCGAAGGCCACCACATAGCCTTCGAGCGCACCACCAGCGCCACGCCGTACCGCCATCCGCACCAACAGGCTTTCAAGCCGCCCGGCGCGGCTGATGCGCACCTCTTCCTGCGCCACCTCGGCCAGGCTGTCGCGCAGCCGCGCCAGCAGCGGCGCGAATTCGGGCACCACCGCAGCCAGCGGGTGATCGTGGCTGGCGTCGGCATCGAGCGCCAGCATCCGCGTTGCGGCGCGGTTGAGAAAATCGACATTCCCCCCGGCATCAAGCCCGATCACCCCGGAAGTGACCGACGAGAGCACCGAATCAAACAGCCGCCGGCGCTCTTCGGTCACCCGGTTGTTTTCGACCAGCGCGGTGCGCTGCCCTTTCAGTTGCCGCGTCATGCGGTTGAAGGCACGGCCCAGCAGGGCAATCTCGTCGTCTCCCGGCGCCTCGGCCACGCGCGCCTCCAGATCGCCCGTGCCCACAGTCTCGGCGGCCTGCACAAGCTGGCCGATCGGGCGCGAAAGACGCTCGGCAAACCACAACCCCAGCCAAATCGCTGCGAGAATCAGGATCAGCGCAAAGCCGATATAAACCAGCCCGAACTCAAACAGCACCCGCCCGCGCGTCGCCTCAAGCTGTTGGTAAAGGCCCACCGTGGCGCGCGTATTGTCGAGCAGACTCAGGATTTCGCCATCCACCACGCGCGAAATGTAGAGGTAGCGGTCAGCAAAGCCCGGCAGTTTCAGTACCGCGCGAAATTCGTTGTTGGCCCAGTCTTCGATCAGCACCGGGTCGCCTGCCTGCGCCTCTTCGAGCACCGCAAGCCCCGGTTTCTCGAAATCGAACAGATAGCTGCGCTCGCCGCGCGCGCGGATCTCGCCCGCGCCGTCAATCACAAAGGCTTCGCGCAAGCCGCGCTGAATCAGCGGCTGGCCCTCGCCCAGCGCCTCGCGCAGATCACCGTCACCGAAAAAACCAACCGCCGCGCGCCGCGTGATCAGATAATTTGCCAGCGATTGCGCGTCGGTTGAAAGGTCGCGGCGGTGTTCATCGCGGTAGGCCTCGGCGGCGGCCAGCGAGGTGGAAACCACCTGCCGCACACGGTCGGAAAACCAGCCCTCAAGCCCGATGTTGATGGTCAGCACGCCGAACACCGCGACCAGCACGGTCGGCACCAGCGCCACGCCGGCAAACACCCCGGTCAGACGCAAATGCAGCTTGGACCCGGCAGAGCGCGCGCGCCGCGCCGAGACGACCCGCATCAGCGCCATCAGCACGAGGCCCGAAAGCAACAAAAGGTAAACGAAGTCGGCAAGCAACACCAACCGCAGCGCGGTTGAGCCCGCGCCTTGCTCCAACGGCCCCAACGCCAGATAGGTGGCCCCGGCCAGCAACGGCCCAAGCACTGCGACCCCAAGCGTTGCTGCGTTCTGCACGCGCTTTTGGTGCCGCAAGCGGCTCAGCCAGTCCCACGTTGTGCGTTCTGCCGCTTCCTGCAAGCGCTGCCCCCCAAGGCCAGCCCCGGCGCAGACGAATCCCCTAATGCGGAAATGCCACGCTGGTCTGTTGCATCTTTACATCAGCTTGCGGCGGCGTGTCACCTGTATATCCAGTTCGGTAATCTTCTTGCGCAGGGTATTGCGGTTGATGCCCAGCAGATCGGCACAGCGCGCCTGATTGCCCGCAGTCGCATCCAGCGCGATCTCGATCAGCGGCGCCTCGATTTCGCGCAGAATCCGGTCGTAAAGACCGGGCGCAGGCAACGCCCCGCCATGCAGGTCAAAGTAGCGGCGCAGATGGCGCGCGACCGAGGCCGAAAGGCGGTCGCCCTCGCCCGTGGCGCCCAGCTGCAGCGGCTCGGCGGCGGGCTGGCTGCCCAGCACGGCCTCGACCTCGGTGCGGTTGATCTCGTCTTCGGCGGCGGTCACCACCAGCCGCCGAAGCGCATTTTCCAGCTGGCGCACGTTACCGGGCCAACTGTAGGCGCGCACCAACGCCAGCGCCTCGGGCGAAAGGCGGCGGCGGGGCGCGCCCGATGCTTCGGCGCGGGCAAGAAAATGCTCGGCCAAGAGCGCGATATCCTCAACCCGTTCACGCAGGCTCGGCACCGAAAGCGTCACCCCGGCCAGCCGGTAATAGAGGTCTTGCCGAAACCGGCCCGCATCAAGAGCCGCCGCCAGATCGCCCTGACTGGTCGCCATGATCCGCGGCGCGGGGTCGGGCAGCGCATCGAGCGTGCGCACCAGCCGCGCCTGCACCTCGTCATCGAAATCGGAGACCTCGTCAAACACCAGACTGCCGCCGCGCACCCGCGCCAAAAGCTGCGCCGGGCCATCGGCCCCGGCAAGGTCGGCGGCCTGCGCGACCACGAAGGGCTGGTTGCGACGGTCGGAAAAATCGTGGATCGCCCGCGCGATCAACGATTTTCCGGTACCCGATTCCCCGGCAATCAGCACCGCGAGATCTGCATTCATCACCCGCGCCACCAGCCGGTAAAGCGCCTGCATGGCGGGTGTGCGCCCGACCAGCGGCAAATCGCTTGCCGCCTCGCGGGGGGCACCGCTGCGCACGCGGGCAGCGCGGCTGCGCCGTTCAAGCGCGCGGGCGGCACGTTTCATCAGATCGGGCAAATCGAAGGGCTTGGGCAGATAATCATAGGCGTCTGCCTCGGCGGCCTTGACGGCGGTCATGATCGTGTTTTGCGCCGAAATCACGATCACCGGCAGGCCGGGCCGCAGCGCGCCGATGCGCGGCAGCGCCTCAAGCCCGTTGCCATCGGGCATTACGACATCGGAAATGACCAGATCGCCCTTGCCCTCTTCAACCCAGCGCATCAGCGTCGTCAGGCTTGAGGTCGCGTGCACCCGGCAGCCCGCGCGCGTCAGGGCCTGCGTCAGCACGGTGCGAATGGTGCGGTCGTCGTCAGCGACCAGAACGGTGCCGTCCATCAATCGGTCTCCAGATGCTTGGGTGCCAGCGGCAATGAAACGCGAAAAACCGTGCGGCCGGGCGCCGATTCAACGCCGATCCAGCCGCCCTGTTCCGACAGGATCTTGGACACCAGCGCCAGCCCTAGCCCGGTGCCATTCTCGCGCCCCGATACGAAGGGCTCAAAGATTTCGCTGGCTATGGCGGGCGGAATGCCGGGACCATCGTCGATGATCTCGACCTGAAGCGGCAGCGCCGAACCGCTGCCATCCGCCCGGCGCAAGCGCAACGAACGGTCGTAAAAGCTGCGAATGCGGATCGTGCCG
>JAHYIZ010000023.1 GCA_019429405.1 Paracoccaceae bacterium | reverse complement strand
ACGAAGCCCTGCGCGCATCACGCCGCTTCGGTCGAACCATCTGGCGACGATGGTCCGGCTACCACCGCCGGAGCCGCGTCGAAACAAAGATGCACTGCGTTAAACTGCTGGGCCAACGCCTCATGGCACGGGACTTCGACCGTCAGGTTGCCGAGTTCCAGGTTCGTGTTGCCGTCCTGAACGGCTTCACCGCGCTTGGCATACCCGTGACTGAAGCCGTCGGATGAGACCATCCGGGGATTGGGGAACCACACCCATCACCTGATTTGTGCAACAAAGCCCCATACCTTGGCCAAACGTCTGGTCCGACCAAGCGCTGGCTTTATCGCCAAACACCTTGTTGAACGAGTCTTCGCCAAATATGCTGTCCCACGCACGATCAAGCCACGAGTTACCCCCCGGATCTCTCGCATTCACCGGATCGCCGCCCGCGTAGCTGTACCGATTCCTTCCCACCCCCGGCTCGGTGACCTCGAACCAATCCGGCTGGATGAACATCCCCAGTTCCGGATCGTAATACCGGGCGTTGAGGTATTGCAAGCCCGCCGAGGCGTCGTAGCGCTCGCCGATCCAGCCCTTGGCCTCGGGCGCAGGCGCTGCGGGCGAGAGCCATTCGGTCTGTTCGCCGAAGGGCTTGTAGAAGGCGCTCTCGACCTTCGCCCCGGCGGCGTCGGTGATGGCGCGCACCGAGCCCAGGGCGTCACGCCGAGGCGCGGGGAATCGCTACCCCCCGACGCCGGTTTCTTCCAGCAGCCCCAGCCGTTTGGCCTCATAATAATAGCCGCGCGCATACCACATTACTGCCGCCGTCTCGTCGCCGCCTGAAACCATCCACGCGCCGCGCAGGTAGCGCCCGGCGTAAAGCAGGTTCACCTCGGCATCGAGCAGCTCCGCAGGCGCGCCCTGAAACCCCATCGAGCGGGCGGTGGCGGGCAGGATCTGCATCAGCCCGTAATAGGGCCCGGCGCGCAGGTGGGGGCGGTAGTCGCTCTCACGCTGAATGACGCGGTGCAAGAGCGACTCGGGGATGTCGTGCAGGGCCGCGTATTTGCGCACCAGTGCGCGCATCTCGGGCGTTTCGCCGGGGTAAAGCGGGGGCTGGGTCGAGGCCTCGGCGGGCGCGCGGCCGCAGCCAGCGGCTGCCAGCATCAGCACGATTGCGCTGCGACGGGTCATTGGGGGCATGGACGCTCCGGTTTTGTGCGCGCCGGACATAGCGCAAAAGCCGCTTTGGGGAAAGCGTGCGCCCGCACACTCGGCAAAGCCCCGCCTGCGGCACCCGGCGCACCGCCTTCGGTTGCGCAGCCAATTGCGAGCCTGTATCAAGGCGGGAAACTGGGGGCTGCCGGAGGGTCGCATGCGTCGCGTCGTTATCACGGGCTTGGGAATGGTCACACCGCTTGCCTGCGGGGTCGAGGAAACCTGGGCGCGGCTCTTGGCCGGGCAATCGGGGGCCGGGCAGATTACCCGCTTTGATGCCTCGAACGTCATCACCCAATACGCCTGCGAAGTTCCGCGCGGCAATGGCAGCGATGGCACCTTCAACCCCGATGACTGGATGGAACCGAAAGACCAGCGCAAGGTCGATGATTTCATCCTGTACGGCGTTACCGCCGCCGTGCAGGCGGTGCGCGATTCCGGCTGGGAGCCACAGACCGAAGAAGACCGCGAGCGCACCGGGGTGATGATCGGGTCAGGCATCGGCGGGCTTTCGGCAATTGCCGATACCGCGCTCTTGATCCGCGACAAGGGGCCACGGCGGGTTTCACCGTTCTTCATCCCGTCAGCGCTGATCAACCTGATTTCAGGTCAGGTCTCGATCCGCTTCGGCTTCAAGGGGCCGAATCATGCGGTCGTCACCGCCTGTTCAACCGGCGCGCATGCGATTGGCGATGCGGCCCGGCTGATCCAGTGGGGCGACGCCGATGTGATGCTGGCAGGCGGCGCCGAGGCGCCGATATCGGAAATCGGTATTGCCGGGTTCAACGCCTGCAAGGCGCTTTCCACCAAACGCGCCGATAACCCGGCAGCGGCCAGCCGCCCCTATGACGCCGACCGCGACGGGTTTGTGATGGGCGAAGGCGCGGGCGCGGTGGTGCTGGAAGAATACGAACACGCGCGGGCGCGTGGCGCCAGAATCTACGCCGAGGTGCTGGGCTACGGCATGTCGGGCGATGCCTACCACATCACCGCCCCCGCCGAAGATGGCAACGGCGGCTTTCGCGCCATGCAGGCGGCACTGAAGCGCGCCGGAATCGGCCCAGAGGCGATTGACTACATCAACGCGCATGGCACCTCGACCATGGCCGACACGATTGAACTGGCGGCGGTCGAGCGGCTTTTGGGCGCGCATGCGGCGGGTGCCACGATGTCCTCTACCAAATCCTCGATCGGCCACCTTCTGGGGGCCGCTGGCGCGGTCGAGGCGATCTTCTGCATCCTCGCGATCCGCGACCAAGTGGCGCCGCCGACCATCAATCTGGATAATCCGGCAGTGGCCACCCCCATCGACCTTGCCCCGAACGCGGCGGTCAAGCGGCGCATCGACGTGGTGCTTTCCAACAGTTTCGGCTTTGGCGGTACCAACGCCAGCCTCGTGCTGGGCAGGGTGCGCGCCTGATGTGGCGCCACATCGTTGCGAATTTCCTGACCATCCTGATCGTGCTGCTGGTGGCGGTGGCGGGTGCGGTCACATGGGCGCAGCGGGAATATAGCGGGCCCGGCCCGCTTGCGGCCCACGCCTGCCTGCGGGTGGCGCCGGGCGACAGCTTTCGCAAGGTCTCCGACGCCCTGATTTCGCAAGGCGCCATCAGTTCGGGCTACATCTTCCGCACCGGGGCTGATCTTGAGGGCAAGGCCGGGTCGCTCAAGTTCGGCTCCTATCTCGTCGCGCCGGGCGCCTCGATGCAAGCCATTGTCGCCACCGTCACCGCAGGCGGCCCCTCGACTTGTGGCGCCGAGGTCAACTTCCGCATCGGCGTGAATGCAACCGACGTGATCCTGCGCGAGGTGGACCCAGCGACCGCGCGCTATGTGGAGCGGGTGAAATTCGACCCGGCGGCAAGCGCTGCACCCACCGAATACCTCGATGCGGTGGCCAAGCCCGATCTGCGGCTGCGCGTGACGCTGGCCGAGGGTGCCACCGTCTGGCAGGTGGTCGAGGCGCTGAAACGTGCCGATTTCCTGACCGGCGATGTGACGGACCTGCCCGACGAGGGCAGCCTTGCCCCCGACAGCTATGAGGTGGCGCGCGGGTCAACGCGCGCGGCGCTGCTTGCCGAAATGGCGCGGCGGCAAGACGCGGTGCTGGCCGAAGCCTGGGCCGCGCGGGCCGACGGTCTGCCCTACACCAGCCCCGCGCAGGCGCTGGTAATGGCCTCGATCGTGGAAAAGGAAACCGGCGTGCCCGATGAACGCCGTCAGGTCGCGAGCGTGTTTGTCAACCGGCTGGAGCAAGGTATCCGGCTGCAAACCGACCCGACGGTGATCTACGGCGTTACCCAAGGCAAGGCACCGCTCGGGCGCGGCCTGCGCCAAAGTGAATTGCAGCGCGAAACCCCCTACAATACCTATCTGATCGACGGCTTGCCGCCCACGCCCATTGCCAACCCCGGCCGCGCGAGCATTGAGGCGGCGCTGAACCCGGCCGACACCAACTTCATCTTCTTCGTCGCCGACGGCACCGGCGGCCACGCCTTTGCCGCAACGCTGGCCGAGCACAACCGCAATGTCGCACGATGGCGCGCGATCGAAGCGGCGCAGCCCCCTGCGGGAAACTAGACCTTACCCCTTGCCTTGGTCGAAATATCCCCGCCGGAGGCACATTACGGATAGTCCGGGAGCCTCCGGCGGGGATATTTGATTCCAAGGCAAGGCTGGGCGTTTCAGAGCGCGCGCCAGCCGATATCGCGGCGGCAAAAGCCCTGTGGCCAGTCTATTGCATCGACCATGGCATAGGCACGGGCATGCGCCTCGGACAGCGTGGCGCCGCGCGCGCTGACAGTGAGCACGCGGCCGCCATTGGCGACAATCTGGCCGTCGCGCATCGCGGTTCCAGCGTGAAAGACCATTTGGCGCGAGCTTTGCGGCAGAGCCTCAAGCCCCTTGATCACCGATCCTTTGGCGTAGGCGCCGGGGTAACCCCGCGCCGCCATGACCACGCATAACGCGTGGTCATCGGCCCAGTTGACCCCTGCCCCGGCGAGCCGACCTTCGGCGGTGGCCAGCATGAGGTCGAGCACCTGCGCGCCAAGCCGCAACATCAGCACTTGCGTTTCGGGGTCGCCAAAGCGGCAGTTGTATTCGACCAGCCGGGCGCGGCCATTCTCGATCATCAGCCCGGCAAAGAGCACACCCCGGTAAGGGGTGCCCCGGCGCGCCATTTCGGCAAGGCAGGGGCGGATGATTTCATCGAGCGTTTGCGCGGCGATAGCTTCGGTCAGCACCGGGGCGGGGGAATAGGCGCCCATGCCGCCGGTATTGGGGCCGATGTCGCCCTCGCCGACACGCTTGTGGTCTTGCGCGCTGCCGATGGGCAGCACCTCGGTGCCGTCGCAAAGCACGAAGAAGCTCGCCTCTTCGCCGGTCATGAACTCTTCAATCACCACCTCGGCGCCCGCGGCACCAAGGCTGCCCGCGAACATCTCGTCAATCGCGGCAAGCGCCTCGGCCTCGGTCATCGCCACGACCACGCCCTTGCCGGCGGCGAGGCCATCGGCCTTGACCACGATCGGGGCGCCCATGCGGCGCACATAGGCGCGCGCCGGGGCGGCTTCGGTAAAGCGCGCCCAGGCGGCGGTGGGGGCGCCGCAGGCATCGCAGATTTCCTTGGTGAAGGCCTTTGACGCCTCAAGCCGAGCGGCCGCAGCCGACGGACCGAAAACCAGAATGCCCGCCAAGGCAAGCGCGTCGGCAACGCCGGCGGCGAGTGGCGCCTCGGGGCCGACCACCACGAAATCAATGGCGTTTTCCTCGCAGAAGGTTACCACGGTGGCGCCGGAAAGAATGTCGATATCGGCCACCTCGGCAAGCTGGCCGATGCCCGCGTTGCCCGGCGCCACAATCAGCCGGTCGCATCTGGGGTTTTGCTTGATCGCCCACGCCAGCGCATGTTCGCGCCCGCCGCCCCCCAGCACCAGAATGTTCATCGCCCCGCCCCCTTGGCCTTGCCTGCGCCGCGTTCTAAGGTCAGCGGGCAAGCGAGGCAAGGCATGGATCTGATCGACGACGACACCCAAGGCCCCGGCGGCAATGCGCCCGAGTTCACCGTTTCGGAAATCTCCGGCGCGGTGAAGCGGGTGCTTGAGGGCGAATTTGGCCGGGTGCGGGTGCGCGGCGAGGTCGGGCGGGTTTCACGGCCCGGCTCGGGGCATCTCTACTTCGATCTCAAGGATGACCGTTCCGTGCTGGCCGCCGTCAGCTGGAAGGGGCAGGTCGCGCGCATGGCGGTGCGCCCCGAAGAGGGCATGGAGGTGATCGCCACCGGGCGGCTGACCACCTTTCCCGGCCAGTCGAAATATCAGCTGATCGTCGATGAGGTGGAACCCGCCGGGGCGGGCGCCCTGATGGCGATGCTGGAAAAGCGGCGGCAGGCTTTGGCGGCAGAGGGGCTTTTTGAAGCCGCGCGCAAGCAGGCCATTCCCTATCTGCCCGGCGTGATCGCGGTGGTGACCTCGCCCACGGGCGCGGTGATCCGCGACATTCTACACCGCCTGCGCGACCGCTTCCCGCGCCGGGTGCTGATCTGGCCGGTGGCGGTGCAGGGGCAGGCCTGCGCGCCCGAGGTGGCGGCGGCGATACGCGGGCTCAACGCGCAGCCTGCGGCGGGGCTGCCACGGCCCGACCTGATCATCGTGGCGCGCGGCGGTGGCAGCCTTGAGGACCTCTGGGGCTTCAACGAGGAAATCGTGGTGCGGGCGGCGGCGGCCAGCCGCATACCGCTGATTTCCGCCGTGGGCCACGAAACCGACACCACCTTGCTCGATTATGCCGCTGACCTGCGCGCGCCCACCCCCACGGCTGCGGCCGAAATGGCGGTGCCGGTGCGGCTGGAGCTGCTGGCCTGGGCGGGCGAACAGGGCGCGCGGCTGACCCGCGCCGTAACCCAGCGTGGCGACGCGCGGCGCCAGCGGCTGGCCGATCTGGGGCGGGGGCTGGGGCGGCCCGCCGCCTTGACCGGCCCGGCACGGCAGCGCTTTGACCTCTGGTCTGAGCGGCTGGGGCCCGCGCTGCACGGCTTCGCGGCGCGCAAGCGCAACGGCTTTGGCCCGGTGGCCGCACTGGTGCGGCCCGAGCTGTTGCGCCGCTTCATGGCCGACGAAGCGCGCCGGATCACCGAGCGCGCGGCGCGGCTGAACCCTGCCCAAATGGCGCGGCTGGCACGGGCGCGCGAGGCGCTTGGCAGGCTTGCCACGCGCCTTGCGCCCGCGCTGGTGCGCGCGCGCGTCGATGCGCTGCGCGCCAATACCGAGCGCCGGCGCGCCCTATCGGGGCTGGCCGAGCGGCTGCATGCGGCGCCGCGCGCGCGCGCCGAGGCGCTGGCCGAGCGGCTGGCGCGGCTTGACCGGATGCGCCAGACGCTGGGCTACACCGAAACCCTGCGGCGCGGCTTTGCTGTGGTGCGGGCGCAGGATGCGCTGGTCGGGTCAAGGGCGGCGGCGGCGCTGGCCGCGGCCTTGGAGATCGAGTTTCACGACGGGCGGCTGGTGGTGCTGGTGCCGGGGGCCGAACCTGCGCCACCGCCCAAGCCGCGTAAAGCCAGGGGTGACCACGGCGGCGGCCCGGACGATCAGGGCAGCCTGTTTTGACGCAGCACCTCAGGCGCCGATAAAGCTGCCGGCACAGGCGAGCGGCTGCGGGCTTTCGGCAAGCGACACCAGCCGGTCGGCGCCGCTATCGCCCATGAACTGCGCCGTCAGCCCGGCGTCAGTATCGGTGAAGGTCCAGCACTGCAGATCGGACCGGTTGTCATAGGCAAAGCAGATGTAGCTTTCGCGCTGAAACCAGATACCTTCCTGACAGGTGTCGCCCTTGAAGGCCCAGCGCACGCGCCTGCCGGGCAGATATTCCTCGATGCCATAGACCTCGCCCTGACGGCTGTAGGTGATGGTGCGTCCGACGGTGCGGGCATCGAACGCCTCGGCATCAAGGGCGTCCTGCGCCGCCGAAGCGAAGGGAACCAGCGCGAGCGTTGCTGCGAGAAAAAGCCGCATGGGCCGACCCTCCGTTTGCGACAGCCTGCCAGATCTGGCGCCGATGCGAAAGCCCCGCCCCGATCACAGCTTTTGGAGCGCGCGCACGCGCCGGTCCATCACCCGGCGCCAAAGCGGCGGCACCAGCGCCAGCGCCGCCATGGCGGGCAAGGATCGGGGCAGGATCGGGCGGCCGGGGCCGACCGCGCCCAGCCGCAGCGCCGGGTAGGGGCGGCCGGGGTGGGCGTGGTGGTCGGAATGGCGCGGCGCGTTCAGCATCCAGAGCGACGAGGCCGGGTGCGGCGCATCCCAGCTATGCGCGGGGCCGATCGGTTCAGGGTCGCCGCCGGGCAGGGTCTTGCGGCGCAACCCATAGTGCTGAACATAATCCGACAGCAGCAGTTGCACCTGCGCATAGGCTGCAAGCGCAAGCCACGCCATGAGCCCGCGCCAACCAGAGCCAAGCGCCACCGCCAGCGCAACCGCCGCAGCACCGCCAAGGTAAAGCAGATAGGGGTTGCGCCGCGCCCTGCCCCGTGCCCTGCCCTGCCCCTGACGCGCGCGCAGCCCCTGTTCCATCTCGTATCCCGCGACGAACCCGCCCCACCACGCACGCGGCGCGAAATCCCAGAACCCCTCGCCCAGTTCGGCCGAGCTGGGGTCATCATCGGTGGCGGCAAAGCGGTGGTGCACAAGGCGGTGCGCCGAGGTGTGGTGGCCAAAGCCGAGCGAGATATAGACCCACATGCCAAGCCAGAAGAGCGGCCTTTGGCTGCGGTGGATCAGCTCATGCGCATTGGCGTTGCTCACCTGCCCGAAAAAGAGGCCAAAGCCAAGGAACACCGCCACCGCGCTTGTCGCGCCAAGCCCGGTGCCGCCGGAAAGCGCCCAGATCGCCAGCGCCAGTGCCGCGAAATGCGCGGCCGCCAACACCACCGAAAGCCGGTCGGCGGTGGGAAACGCGGCCCCCTCGGGCGCGTCGGGAAAGGCGCGCGCCGCCAACTCATCCAGCGCAAAGGTCACCAGCGTGATCAGCGCCAGCGCCGCCCATGCCAGCCAGCCGCCCACAAGCGCGCCCAGCGCCAGCACCAGCAGCGGCAGCAACGTGACCATGGCGAAGGCCGAGACAGGCGGCGGCTGACGGATGAAACGGGCAAGCGGGCGAGCGGGCATGGGGCACCTCCGGGCGCCATTCTAGCGCGCCAAGGCGGCAATTGGCAGGGTCTCTTGCTGGTGCGCGCCGTTGCCCCGGCAAGGATTTCAGCGCAGTCTGGCTCGGACCCCTTGAGAGAGGCGCACATGCAGCTGGCAATGGTTTTGATCGCGGCGGCGGCGGGCCTGGCGCTGATTTACGAATTTCGTTGGGCAGCAGCTACTGCCACGGGCTGGCCGCGCAGCGCCACCAAGACCGCCTCGGTCGCGCTTCTTGCGCTGGCCGCATGGGTGGCGGGGGCGCCGGGGCTGATCGTGGCGGGGCTGGCACTTGGCGCGGCGGGCGATTTCGCGCTTACGCGCCCCGGAACGCCGGCATTTCTCGCGGGGATGGGCGCGTTTGCGGCGGGGCACCTTGCCTATGCGGCGGCCTTCGCCGCGCCAGCGCTGCTGGTGCTGGCGGGGTTCTCGGCAGGGCAACCCTGGGTGCCGAATGCCCCCGACCTTGCCGCCTTTGCGGTGCTGGTGGTGCTGCTCGGGTCAACCGAGTTCTGGCTGGCGCCACAGACCGGCGCGCTTGCCGCCCCGGTGCGCGGCTATGTGGCGGTGATCGGCCTGATGGCGGCGGCGGCGCTGGTGCCCGCCGGGCCGGGTGCTGCCCTGCTGCGCATCGGGGCCGCGCTCTTCGTCGCCTCCGATGTGATGCTGGCGCTTGAACGCTTCGTGGTCCGCGCCCCCGGCCCGCGCCGCCTGCTGGCGCGCGCGCTCTGGCCCGCCTATTGGGCGGGTCAGGCGCTGATCTTGCTTGGCAGCCTTGGCGGCGCGCTGACCGGGGCCATCTGACCCTTTCCACGCCGCCCCGGATTGATTAGGTGGGAGGCAACCGAAAGGGTCGCATATGTCGTTCTTCGCCAAGCTCAAATCCCGCCTCACCCGAAGTTCGGAAAAACTCGACGCGGGGCTGGCGGCGATTGTCACCGACGCGCCCACCGCTACGCCCGAACCACAGCCCGCCGCCAAGCCGGGCCTCTTGGGCCGCATGCTCGGGCGGGCAGACGAGGCCGAGCCGCGCCGGGTGCTTGACGATGCCATGCTTGAAGGGCTCGAAGACCTTTTGATCGCAGCCGACATGGGCGTTGAAACCGCCGCGCGCGTCACTGCCAACCTTGCCGAAGGGCGGCTGGGCAAGCGGCTGTCGGTGCCCGAGATCAAGGCGGCGCTCGCCGCCGAGATCGCCCGCATCATGGAGCCGGTGGCGCGCCCGCTGCCGCTGATCGCGGCGCACCCGCAGGTGGTGCTGGTGGTGGGCGTCAACGGCTCTGGCAAGACCACGACCATCGGCAAACTTGCCTCGCAACTGAGCGCTGCGGGCAAGAAGGTGGTGATCGCGGCGGGCGATACCTTCCGCGCGGCGGCGGTCGAACAGCTTCAGGTCTGGGGCAGCCGCGCCGGGGTGCCGGTGCTGACCGCGCCCGAAGGCTCCGACCCCGCGAGCCTTGCCTTTGACGCGATGGCCCGCGCGCAGGCCGATGGCGCCGACATCTTGCTGATCGACACTGCGGGCCGGTTGCAAAACCGCGCCGACCTGATGGAAGAGCTGGCCAAGATCGTGCGCGTGATCCGCAAGAAAGACCCCAGCGCGCCGCACACCACGCTTCTGGTGCTCGACGCTACCACCGGGCAGAATGCGCTCAATCAGGTCGAGATCTTCCGCAAGATCTCGGATGTCAGCGGCCTTGTCATGACCAAGCTCGATGGCACCGCCAAGGGCGGCGTGCTGGTGGCGCTGGCCGACCGCTTCGGCCTGCCGATCCACGCGATCGGCGTGGGCGAACAGATCGACGACCTCGCCCCCTTCGACCCTGAGGATTTCGCGCGCGCGCTGGTTGGTGCCGAGGCGTGACCCCGAACGGCGTCTTCTTTGCCCAAATACCCTCGGGGGGTGCGGGGGGCAGAAGGCCCCCCGCCCTTGCCCGCCGCAGGCGCAGAGCGCGGCGATGAGCGACTGGCTGATCAGCCTCGAAGGCACCGCCGCCGGTCACCAACTGGCGCTGGCGCTGGCACTGCTGGCCGCGCTTTTGCACGCGGTATTCGGCGCCCTGCAAAAGGGCCGCCACGACCCCTGGCTCAGCCGCGCCGCGATCGACACAAGCTATGGCCTCATTGCGGCGCCCTTCGCGCTTTTCGTGGTGCCCTGGCCCGAGCCGCATATGTGGCCGATCTTTGCGGGCGCCTTCATCATCCATGCCGGCTACAAGCTAGCGCAAGCGATGACCTATCAGCGCGGCGCCTATACCGTGGTCTATCCGGTGGTGCGCGGCACCGGGCCGCTGTTCGCGGTGCTGGGCGCCATGGTGATTTTCGGCGAGCATTTCACCGCTGGCCAATGGGCGGGGCTGGCGGTGCTCTTGTCGGGCATCTTCGGGCTGGCGATATACAATCTGCGCACCATCACGCTAGCGCGTGAAACGCTGGTCGCGGCCCTTGGCTTTGCAGTGCTGACCGGGGCGTTCGTGGCACTTTACACCACCTATGACGCCTACGGCATCCGCGCCACCGCCGACCCCTTCACCTTTCTGGCGTGGTTCTTTTTCATCGACGGCTGGTTCATGCCGGCGCTGACCTTTCGCCGCTGGCGCGGGCTTGCGCTGGCCGAGTTTGCCCCGCTGGCAAAGCGCGGCGTGATCGGCGCTTTCGTCGCCTTTTTCTCGTTCGGTTCGATCATGCTGGCGACGCGGCTCGACAAGGTCGGCGAGGCGGCGGTGCTGCGCGAAACCTCGACGGTATTTGCGGCCTTGATCGGATGGCTCATTCTGGGCGAAAAGACCGGGCCGCGCCGGGTCGGGCTGATGGCGCTGATCGCGGCGGGCGCGGTGATCGTGGAAATGGCAGGATAGAGACAATGGCAGGCAAAAAGATCAACCCTTGGGTAAAATTCGGGCTGGAGTTCGGCCCGCTTTTGGCTTTCTTCATCGCCTTTGGTCGCCTGAAGGCGCAAAGCTTTACGCTGGCGGGCACCGAATATTCCGGTTTTATCCTTGCCACCGCGATTTTCGTGCCGCTGATGGTGCTTTCGACCGGCATTCTGTGGCGCCTGACGGGGCGGCTTTCGCCGATGCAGGTGGCTACGCTGGTGCTGGTCATCGTGTTCGGCGGGCTGACGATCTGGCTGAATGATCCTCGTTTTCTGAAAATGAAGGTGACGATCATCTACCTGCTGTTCGCAGGCATCCTGACCCTTGGCATGGTGCTGGGCAAAAGCTGGCTGGCGCTGGTGATGGATGAGGTGCTGCCGCTGATGCCCGAGGGCTGGCGCATACTGACCTGGCGGCTGATCGCCTTTTTTCTGGGCCTTGCGCTGGCCAATGAGGTGATCTGGCGCACGATGTCAGACCAGGCCTGGGTCAATTTCAAGACCTTCGGCCTTAGCGTGCTGGTATTTGGATTCTTCATGGCGCAGGGGCGGCTGTTTGCCCGCTATGCGCTGCCCAAGCAGGAATAGCTGCCATTTCACTTGCGCCGCACCCGCTTGCCCTCTATGAAGCCGCATCTTCCGCATTCACGTAATTGGCGCAGCCTCTCGTGGCGGGTCGCGGAAGTGTTCGCCCGCCTATGAAGCCGCCTGAAACGAAAAGGAGCATGCATGCCGCTTTACGAGCATGTGCTGATCGCGCGTCAGGACCTTTCCAACGCGCAGGCCGAGGGCCTGATCGAACATTTCTCCACAGTGATCGCGGATAACGGCGGCAAGATCGTCGAACACGAATACTGGGGCGTCAAGACGATGGCCTACAAGATCAACAAGAACCGCAAGGGCCATTACGCCTTTCTGAAATCGGATGCCCCTGCGGCCGCCGTGCAGGAAATGGAGCGTCTGGCCCGTCTGCACGACGACGTCATGCGGGTGCTGACCATCAAGGTCGATGCGCACGAAGACGGCCCCTCGGTGCAGATGCAAAAGCGCGACGAGGGCCGTGAGCGTGGCGACCGCCCCGACCGTGGCGACCGTGACCGTGGTGATCGTGGCGACCGTGGCGGCGAACGCCGCGGCGGCTTCGACCGTCGTTGATCTGGCAGCAGGAAAGGACATAAACCATGGCAAACAAACCGTTTTTCCGCCGCCGCAAGGTCTGCCCGTTCTCGGGCGACAACGCGCCGAAGATCGACTACAAGGACGTGCGTCTGCTGCAGCGCTACATCTCTGAGCGCGGCAAGATCGTGCCCGCCCGCATCACCGCCGTTTCGGCAATCAAGCAGCGCGAGCTGGCCCGCGCGATCAAGCGCGCCCGCTTTCTCGCCCTGCTGCCCTATGCCGTGAATTAAGGAGCAAGCAGATGCAAATCATCCTTTTGGAACGCGTGGCCAAGCTTGGCCAGATGGGCGAAGTGGTCAAGGTGCGTGACGGCTATGCGCGCAACTTCCTGTTGCCGCAGGGCAAGGCGCTGCGCGCCTCGGACGCCAATATCAAAAGCTTCGAGACCCGCAAGGCACAGCTTGAAGCGCGCAACCTTGAAACCCGCAAAGAGGCCGAGGCCGCTGGTGAAAAGCTCGCAGGGCAGCGCTTTGTCGTGATCCGCTCTGCCTCAGACGCCGGTGCGCTTTACGGTTCGGTCTCGCCGCGCGATGTCGCCGAGGTTGCCACCGCGGCGGGCTTCAGTGTTGATCGCAAGCAGGTGATCATCGAGACCCCGATCAAGGAACTCGGTCTGCACGACATTTCGGTGGTGCTGCACCCCGAAGTTTCGGTGACGATCACCATGAACGTTGCGCGTTCGACCGAAGAAGCCGAACTGCAGGCCGAGGGCAAGTCGATCCAGCAGCTGGCCGCCGAAGCCGACGCTGCCGCCGACTTCGAGATTGCCGAGCTGTTCAACGATATCGGCGCCGCCAACGAAGACGGCGAAGACCTCTGATCTTCGGCCCACGGGCTGAACCCAACCGCGTCCGGGCAACCGGGCGCGGTTTTTTGTTGCGAATTGACGCAAGTCAGCGCGGCCCTCGACCGCGGGCGGTATACTTTTCACGTTGCGGCTTCTTCGAAAGGAGATTGCGATGAACGTGAACGTGTTACCGCGCCTCGACACCAGCTTAAACACCACCGGGTGCTGCGCCAAATTCGTGCCTGAAGGCTGGGATGGCGCCGAAGTGCATTTTCGCGACAAGCCTTTTGTGCGGGCCTTGACGCGCAGTGTGATGCACATTCCGCTGAACATGGACAAGGTTTTCACCCGCGTCCTTGGCAAGCTGGACGCGGGCGCAGCAACCGCGCCTGACGGCTTTGTAGTGCTGAGCCGCGATCTTTCACCCTGGAGCGGCGAGCACCTGTTTGCCATTACCGCGCCGGTGCAGGGTGAAGAGGTGACCACGCTCAGCGGCGACTTTGTGACCAAGGTGTTCGAGGGCCCCTATGCCGATGCGCGCAAGTGGCACGATGCGCTGCACGCGATCTCAGCGGCGCATGGCAAGCCCGAGGGGCGGGCGTATTTCTACTACACCACCTGCCCCAAATGCGCCAAAGCCTATGGCGAGAACTTCGTGGTTGGGTTTGCCGAAGTGTAGCGCGCGCGCAGGAAGGCCCGCGCCGCGCCACACGTTTCGGAAGGCGCCTTAGCGCGCCGAAGCGCCTTTTTTGGCGTCGGCATGGATCAGCAGGGGTTTCACGGTCGGGCTGGTGACCGATTCTTCGTTCACCACGACTTCCTGCACCGTATCCAGCCCCGGCAATTCAAACATGGTATCGAGCAGCAGGTCTTCGAGAATTGAACGCAGGCCGCGCGCGCCGGTCTTGCGCTTGATGGCGCGGTGGGCGATGGCCTTGAGCGCGTCATCGGTGAAGGTCAGCTTCACGTCTTCCATCTCGAACAGGCGTTGATACTGCTTGACGAGCGCATTCTTCGGCGCGGTCAGAATGGTCACCAGCGCCGCCTCATCGAGGTCGGTCAGGGTGGCGATCACCGGCAGGCGGCCGACAAATTCGGGGATCAGGCCGTATTTCAGCAGATCTTCCGGCTCAAGCTCGCCGAACAGTTCACCCACGCCGCGCGCGTCGGGGTCTTTCACCTCGGCGCCAAAACCCATGGCGCTGCCCTTGTTGCGCTGCGCGATGATCCGCTCCAGCCCCGAAAAAGCGCCGCCGCAGATGAACAGGATGTTGGTGGTATCGACTTGCAGGAATTCCTGCTGCGGATGCTTGCGCCCGCCCTGCGGCGGCACCGAGGCCACGGTGCCCTCCATGATCTTCAAAAGCGCCTGCTGCACGCCCTCGCCCGAGACATCGCGGGTGATCGAGGGGTTGTCGGATTTGCGCGTGATCTTGTCGACCTCGTCGATGTAGACGATGCCGCGCTGCGCGCGCTCAACGTTGTATTCGCTGGCCTGAAGAAGCTTGAGAATGATGTTTTCCACATCTTCGCCGACATAGCCGGCCTCGGTCAGCGTGGTGGCATCGGCCATGGTGAAGGGCACATCGAGAATTCGCGCCAGCGTTTGCGCAAGCAGCGTCTTGCCGCAGCCGGTGGGGCCGATCAGCAGGATGTTCGATTTTGCCAGTTCGACCTCGGCCTTGGTGCCGTGGTTGAGCCGCTTGTAATGGTTGTGCACGGCAACCGAAAGCACGCGCTTGGCATGCTCCTGCCCGATCACATAATCGTCGAGCACCTTGCAGATTTCACGCGGGGCGGGCACGCCGCCGGTGGTTTTCAGCCCCGAAGCCTTGGTTTCTTCGCGGATGATATCCATGCACAATTCAACGCATTCATCACAGATGAAAACGGTCGGGCCCGCAATCAGCTTGCGCACCTCGTGCTGGCTTTTGCCGCAGAACGAGCAGTAGAGCGTGTTCTTGCTGTCTGAGCCTGAATTATTCGCCATAGTTTCCCTCTGCGGCTTGGCCGGGGTTCGCGCACCCGGGGCCATTCATGGGCTGCCCTTCAAGGTCAGACTAGGGCAGCCCCCAATTCATCACAACGCCAAAATGCCCCCGATTGCGTCAAACTGCCGCGAGGCGGGCGGCATCATTTTTCTGCCGGTTCGGCCTTGCCGCGGCTTTCAAGGATCTCGTCGATCAGTCCCCAATCCCTGGCATCTTCTGCCGACATGAAGTTGTCACGCTCCAGCGCTGCCACAACATTGTCCATCGGCTGGCCGGTGTGGCGCACATAGATCGCGTTCAGCCGGTCTTTCAGCTTCTGCGTTTCCTGCGCGTGAATCATGATGTCGGTGGCCTGGCCCTGATAGCCGCCCGAGGGCTGGTGCACCATCACGCGGCTGTTGGGCAGCGAAAAGCGCATGCCCTTTTCGCCCGC
The DNA here is from genome assembly GCA_019429405.1 of Paracoccaceae bacterium. Lineage (GTDB taxonomy): Bacteria > Pseudomonadota > Alphaproteobacteria > Rhodobacterales > Rhodobacteraceae > UBA6213. The sequence continues at coordinate 29,843 of JAHYIZ010000023.1, read as the reverse complement.
CGTCAGAAGCAGGCTACCCATGCTGGCCGCCTGGCCGATGACCAGCGTCGAGACCTTGGGCTTGATGTATTGCATGGTGTCGTAGATCGACAGGCCCGAGGTAACAACGCCGCCGGGGCTGTTGATATACATCGAGATTTCCTTCGAGGGGTTTTCCGCCTCAAGGAACAAAAGCTGCGCGCAGATCAGCGTTGACATGCCGTCATGCACCGGCCCGGCCAGAAAGATGATCCGCTCCTTCAAAAGCCGCGAGTAGATATCATAGGCACGCTCGCCGCGCGAGGTCTGCTCGACCACCATCGGCACAAGCGTGTTCATGTAGGTGTCGATCGGGTCTCTCATCGCGCCTGCCTTCCCTTGATGCGGGCTCATTAGCCCGTGATCCTTGCCGGAGTCTTAGTGTCGCGGGCCGGGGGCTGCAAGGGCACGCGGACGCGGGGGCGACAGTTGCCCCCGGCTGCGGTTAATCGCACGGCAAGGGTTGCGGGCTAATGTGGCGGGCGAACGCCGATATTCACACATTCTGTCGAAAGGTTCTGCCATGAAAAACACAGCGTTGGTCCTGATTCTGGCCTGCACCGCCACCGTCGCGGGCGCCGTCGACATCCCCGTGGCGGCGCGCGACTATGTTGAAGCGCGCATCCCACAGTGGCGGGCAGACCCGGTGCTGATCGCAGCCGTGTTGGCGCAAAATGCCGCACATGCCAGCCTGACCGAAGCCGCGATTCTGGAGCTTGACACCAAATGGCGCGCCGAAGTCGGGCAATCGGAGCAGCCAACTATCAGGCCCGTGCTGACCAACGAAGCGGCGCAGGTGCTGCGCGCCATTGAACACGATGCTGGCGGCACCGTTGCCGAGGTCTTTGTGATGGACAACCGCGGCCTCAATGTCGCCGTCGCTGATGTGACATCAGACTACTGGCAAGGCGACGAGGAAAAATTCACCGCCACATACCCGGTCGGCGCCGATGCCATTCACGTCGGCGAGGTCGATTTTGACGAGTCTTCGCAGCTTTTCGAAATCCAGGTCTCGTTCACCTTTACCGATGCCAGCGGCGCGCCGATCGGGGCGATGACGGTCGCGCTTAACGCCGAAGCGCTCGACTGACCTGAACCCAGAGGATACTCGCATGAAATTCCTGCATTTGCCACGGTTCGCCTCGGCCCAATTTTTCCGCTCGGTCTTCTTCAAGGCCACGCTGATCGTTGCGCTTTCGGTGGCCACCGTCACCGCCGTGATGGCTTGGGTCAGCTACCTCGACGCGCACGCCACGGCGGTGCACGAGGCGCAGGTACACGCGGAAGCGGTCAGCCCGCTGATCGCGCGCCAGCTTTCGGGGGCGTTGCGCTTTGGCAAGGCCGATCAGGCGCGCGCGGTGCTTGACCGGGTCATCGCCGACGGGCAAGGCGAGGGCCTGGGCGCCGTGGCGATCAATGCCGAGGGCAGCCGTATGGCCCAAAGCATTGCGGGCGGCAATGCCGAAGCGCTTGAGGAAGCGGCACTTGAAGCGCTCTTTTCGGGCAGCGCCTATCGCAGCGAAGACGGCTTTACCTACGCGATCCCGGTAACCGCAGGCGAAGAGGGCATCATTTATGGCGCCATGGCGACCAGTTGGACCGCCGATATTGCCATTGCGGAACTGCAGGCGGGGTTACTGCGCGCTGCGGGAATCACCGGCACAATCTTTCTGGCAGCACTCCTCGCCGCAGCCTATGCCTTTTACAGGGTCATCGCGCGGCCAATTGCACGGGTCAATGCCGCGATGACGCAGGTCGCCGCAGGCAATTACACGGCAATAGTTCCCTATCTGACACGGCGCGACGAAATCGGGGCCATGGCGGGCTCGCTCGAATCGTTCCGCGCGGTACTCGCGGCCACGGAAGTGGCCAACCGCGTTGGCCTGATGCGCGGTGCGGCACTTGAGGCAGGCTCGACCGCAATTTTGCTGACCGACACCGACCGCGTGATCACCTACGCAAATGACGCGATGAAGGCGCTGTTGCGGCGCCACGCCGGGGCGATACGGGCCGCGAACCCCGGATTCGATCCCGAAAACCTGCCTGGAATGCAGGCCGAATCACTGATCGGCAGCGGCGCCGAGATTGCCGAACAGCTCGCCTCCGGGGAAAAGCTCAGCCACGAGCATCGCTTTGAGTCTGGCACCGTCGCAATCTCGATCAACCGTGTAAGCGACGCCGCCGGCGCCAGCCTGGGTTATGTCTCCGAGTGGCGCGACGTGACCGAGGAAAAACGCTCCGCCGCAGTGGTTTCCGCCATCGATCTGTCACAGGCGCGCGCCGAGTTCAGCGTCGAGGGCAGTCTGGTTGCGGCTAATGACAGGTTTCTTGCGCTTTTCGGCGGCGCGGGTGCGGCAGCCATTGGCCGCAACCTGCAGAGCGCGCTCTCGCTGCGCAAAGGCGCGCAGGGGGCAGCCCTTTTCGCCGAACTGGCGCAGGGGCAGCCGATCAGCGGCGCATTCGAAATGCAGACCGGCGCCGAGATGCCGATCGTTCTGCGCGGCGCGATAAGCCCTGTGCTCGATGCGCAGGGCCAGCCGCAACATTTCGTCTTGCTCGGCACCGATGTGACCGACTCCGAAGCCGAACGCGCCGCGAATGAACGCGCCCGCGCACAGGCCCAGGCGGCACAGCAAGCTGTAGTCGAGGTACTGCGCCAGGCGCTCTCGCAGCTTTCCGAAGGGGATTTGACCGCAGCCATCGGCACCGCTTTCAGCGGCGAATACGAACAACTGCGCGCCGACTTCAACCAGGCTCTGCAGAACCTGCGGCAGGCAATGCGGGGCGTGGTCGAAAACGCCGCCGCAATTCGCAGCGAGGCCGGCGAGATTTCATCGGCGGCCGATGACCTTTCGCGCCGCACCGAGCAACAGGCTGCGACACTTGAAGAAACGGCCGCCGCACTCAACCAGCTGACCGCCTCGGTCAAATCCGCAGCCGAGGTTGCCGCCCGCGCAAACGAGATGGTGGCGAGCGCTAAATCCAATGCCGAAACCTCAGGCACTGTCGTGCGTGAAGCGATCCAGGCGATGGGGGAAATTGCTGAAAGCTCGGGCAAGATTTCCAAGATCACCTCGGTGATCGACGAAATCGCATTCCAGACCAACCTGCTGGCGCTCAACGCCGGGGTCGAGGCGGCCCGCGCCGGCGAGGCAGGGCGCGGTTTCGCGGTCGTCGCCTCGGAAGTGCGCGCGCTGGCACAACGTTCGTCCGAAGCGGCGCGCGAAATCGCCGGCCTATTGCCTCATCGTCAAGCCAGGTCAAGCGCGGCGTCGGGCTGGTCGGGCAGGCAGGCGACGCGCTCGGCGGGATCGAGACCTCGGTGGGTGAAATCTTCGGCGCGGTTTCCGAAATTGCCGCCTCGGCACGGGAACAATCGGTCGGACTTGGCGAGATCAACACCGCCGTGAACCAGCTCGATCAGGTCACCCAGCAAAACGCAGCGATGTTCGAACAGACCACTGCGGCGAGCCATTCGCTGACCTGCGAAGCCGAAACCCTGGCCGCAACCACCGCGCAGTTCCGGATCGGGCTGGAGGCAGCCGCCGCCGAACCTGCTTTCCAGTCAGCGCGCCGGGTCCCGGCGGGCGGCACAGCGCATGCGCTGACAAACGCGGCGAAGCGCGCGCCAGACACCACCGGGCAGCGCCGCGCCAGCCCGGCATCGACACCCACACCCGCAAGCTTCGCGCGCGCGGCGCCAACCGGCGCTGCTGGCGGACACCGCAGGCCGCTGACTGCGGCGGCAACGGCGCCCGTCGAAACCGACTGGGAGGATTTCTGAGTGGGCCCAAAGCGCATTCCGAAAACTGTGGTGCGGTTTTCGGATGAAATGCGCGCAAGAACATATTGCTACAACGGTCTGCGATTCAGGATGACGGCAAACCGCTATAGCCCCGGTCGTGCACCAAGACCGTCGTTGCAGCAATGCGCGCGCGCCTACCCGGCGCGGCAACGATCAGCCCGGCGCACCGAACCCGCGGGCGCGACGATACCACGCGACAATCGCTGCCCGTTCGCCCGGCTCCATAAAGCTGAGATTCGCCGGCGGCATCGCGGTGCTGATGCCCGCCTGCACATAGATGCGCGCAGCGTGCTCCGCCACCTGCGCCGGGGTTTCGAGCGCGACTGCCTTTGGTGCGCGGCCCAGGCCCGCATAGACGGGCGCAACCGCGTGACACATCGAACAGCGCCCGAGAATGATATCCGCCACCTCGTCAAACCCCTCAGCCGCGGCAAAGCGCGCAGCCCCAGGGCTGAGCACCGCGTTCGGCGCATTGGCGGCCAGGCGCATCCCCGGCTGCGACAGCCAGACGATCAGCGCGCCAAGCGCGACCGTTGCAAACCATGTCCACCATGGCGCCGGCAGATGCGCGTGGCGGCGATTGAACCAGTGCCGGATCATCACCCCCATCAAGAACACATGGCTTGCGATCAGCCAGTTCCAGTCGCTCGCGAAAGCCAAGGGGTAGTGGTTGGACAGCATCAGAAATACTACGGGCAGCGTCAGATAATTGTTATGCGTGCTGCGCTGCTTGGCGATGATGCCGTATTTCGGATCCGGCACCCGCCCCGCGATCAGGTCGGCCACAACGATCTTCTGGTTCGGAATAATCACCCAGAACACATTGGCCGACATGATCGTGGCGGTGAACGCGCCCAGATGCAGCAGCGCCGCGCGGCCCGTGAAAAGCTGTGTATAGCCCCAGGCCACCCCCACAAGAATGACATAGAGCCCCAGCATCAGCCGCGTATTGTCGCGCCCGAACGGCGAGCGGCAGATCGCATCATAGGCGAGCCAGCCAATCAGCAGCGACCCTGCCGAGACCGCCACCGCCTGCCAGACCGTCAGATCGGCCACCGCCGGGTCGATCAGGTAGAACTCGGCGCCAAGGTAATAGACCAGCACCAGCATCGCAAAACCGCTGAGCCAGGTCGCGTAGCTTTCCCATTTGAACCATGTGAGTTCGGCGGGAAGTTCGTCGGGTGCCACCAGATATTTGCGGATGTGGTAAAAGCCGCCACCATGCACCTGCCACGCGGCCCCCTTCACCCCCGGCATCGGCACAGGTTCGGCGCGCAACCCCAGATCGAGCGCAATGAAGTAGAAGGACGAACCGATCCAGGCGATGGCGGTAACAACGTGCAGCCAGCGCACCGCAAAACCCGCCCATTCCAGCGCGAACGCCCAGTCCATCATTGCCTGCCCCCCCTCATCCGCCTGCGACAAGGCGACGCGGAGGGCGCGCGCTTGTCAAGCCCCATGCCCGCGCCCCTAGCTGCCGCGATACGTCGAATAGCCGTAGGGCGAAAGCAGCAGCGGCACATGGTAATGCGCCGACGCATCCGACAGCCCGAACCGGATCGGAATTTCGTCGAGAAACGGCGGGCTGGCGGCGCTGGCGCCGAAATAGGCGCCGGCATGAAACACCAGCTCATAAACCCCGGCCGTAAACCGCCCCGGCGGCAGGATCGGCGCATCCGTGCGCCCGTCGGCATTGGTCCAGACTTCGGCCAATGGCAGCCGTGCAGCCCCCTCAAGCCGGAAGAGTTCTATCCGCAAGCTCGCGGCGGGACAGCCTCGCGCCGTATCGAGCACATGCGTAGTCAGATATCCGGCCATCCATTTTCCCCCGCAACCCGTCTGCCCCGACTATGCCCGCATCGCGCATGCGGGGGCAACCGCCCTGCGCGGCGCTTGCATCGCGCGTGCCGATGTCGTGATACTGCGCGCACCCGAGCGATGAGGCCCCGATGCCACGTTACCCCCGAGACCTGCGCGGCTACGGTGCCAGCCCCCCCGATGCGGCATGGCCGGGTGGCGCGCGCATCGCCATTTCGCTGGTGCTGAACTATGAGGAGGGCGGCGAAAACTGCCTGTTGCATGGCGATGCCGCGTCCGAGGCGTTCCTTTCGGAGATTGTCGGGGCACAGCCCTGGCCCGGCCAACGGCACTGGAACATGGAGAGCCTTTACGACTATGGCGCCCGCGCCGGGTTCTGGCGCCTGCACCGGCTTTTTACCGGCCTGCGCCTGCCGGTTACGGTGTTCGGCGTCGCCACCGCGCTGGCGCGCAACCCCGAGCAGGTGGCCGCCATGCAGTCCGCGGGCTGGGAAATTGCCAGCCACGGGCTGAAATGGGTCGAACACAAGGACATGCCCGAGGCAGAGGAACGCGCCACGATCGCCGAGGGTATCCGCCTGCACACGCAGGTTACAGGCGCGCGCCCGCGCGGATGGTACACCGGGCGCTGTTCGGCCAATACCCTGCGGCTGACCGCCGAAGATGGTGGATTTGACTGGATTTCAGACGCTTACGACGATGACCTGCCCTATTGGCTTGAAACGGGTGGGCGCGCGCAACTGGTCATTCCCTACACGCTTGATGCCAATGACATGCGCTTTGCCACGCCGCAGGGCTTCAACACCGGCGAAGATTTCTTTTGCTATCTGCGCGACAGCTTCGATGCACTCTATGCCGAAGGGGCCACGGGTGCGGCCAAGATGATGTCGGTCGGCCTGCATTGTCGGCTGATCGGGCGCCCCGGCCGGGTGCAGGGGCTACGGCGGTTTCTCGACCATGCGCGCGGGCATGCGGGGGTCTGGTTCGCCACCCGCGCCCAGATCGCGGCGCATTGGGCCGCGCGGCACCCGCACCAGCCTCGCCTGCGCCCCTCGACACTAGCCCGCGAAGATTTCGTCGCCCGCTTTGGCGGCGTGTTCGAACATTCGCCCTGGGTGGCCGAGCGCGCCTTTGCGCTCGAACTCGGCCCCGCGCATGACAGCGCGGCGGGGCTTCACGCGGCCCTTGCCCGCGCTTTTCGGGCCGCAAGCGGCGCTGAACGGCTGGACGTGTTGCGCGCCCACCCCGATCTTGCGGGCAAACTTGCCGCCGCGCGCCGCCTGACCGAGGCCTCTGCCTCCGAACAGGCCTCGGCGGGCCTTGATGCGCTGACCGATGCCGAACGCGCCCGCTTCAGCGCGCTCAACGCCGCCTACACCGCGCGCCACAGCTTCCCCTTCATCATCGCAGTGCGCGACCATGGCAAATCCGGCATTCTCGCCGCCTTTGAGACGCGCCTCGAAGCCGCGCCCGAAGTCGAATTTGAAACCGCCTGCCGCCAGGTCGAGCGGATCGCCCTTCTCCGTCTCAAGGACATGCTGCCATGACCCGTTACCACAGCCCGAGCGGCGGCTTGCCGCCGCAAACCACGCTGCACACCGGCCGCGCCGCCTTCACGCAAAGCTATGCGGTGATCCCGCGCGGGGTGTTTTCCGATATTGTCACCAGCTACCTGCCCGGCTGGTCGGGCACGCGCCTGTGGCTGATCGCGCGCCCGCTGACCGGCTTTTGCGAAACCTTCAGCCATTACCTGATGGAGGTGGCACCCGGCGGCGGTTCCGATACGCCCGAACCCGACGAGGGCGCCGAATCGGTGATCTTCGTCACCGAAGGGCACGTCTGGCTGTCGATCGACGGGCAGGAACATGAACTGGCACCGGGCGGCTATGCCTACCTTCCCGTCGGCAGCCAGTGGCAGCTGCACAACGGCACCGCGCTGGCCGCGCGCTTTCACTGGCTGCGCAAGCTTTACGAACCGGCCCCCGGCCTCGCCCCGCCAGCCGCTTTTGTCACCGACGAGACCGAAATCGCCCCAGATCCGATGCCCGGCACCGAGGGGCGCTGGGCTACTACCCGCTTTGTCGACCCCGCGGACCTTTCGCATGACATGCATGTGAACATCGTCACCTTTCAACCCGGCGGCACCATTCCGTTTGAGGAAACGCATGTGATGGAGCACGGGATCTATGTGCTTGAAGGCAAGGCGGTCTATCGGCTCAATCAGGATTGGGTCGAGGTCGAGGCCGGAGATTATTTGTGGCTGCGCGCCTTTTGCCCGCAGGCCTGCTACGCCGGCGGCCCCGGCCTGTTCCGCTATTTGCTCTATAAGGATGTCAACCGCCACGCCCGCCTGCGCGGCCCCGGTGCCTTTGGCGCGCCCTGGGCTTCTCCAACGTAACAATACCCTCCGGGGGTCCGGGGGTGGAAAACCCCCGGCCTTGACACGAGAACACCATGCAGACGATTCGCACCGAACAACTGCTACCCGCCGCCTTTGCCCCCTTCGGCGACGTGCTTGCAGCCGATGGCATGCCCGATGCGATGATCAACGCGGGTCTTTGTGCGCGGTTTCATGACCGCGCCCGGCTTGATTTCGGCCCTCATGGCCGGGCGGGTCTTTCGATCTTTCAGGCGCAACCGCGCGCCCTGCCCTACCCGCTCGATCTGCTCGAACGCCACCCGCTTGGCAGCCAGGCCTTTATCCCGATGGCCGCGACACCGTTTCTGGTGATCGTGGCCCCCGATGCGGGCGGCACCCCCGGTACGCCGCGCGCGTTTCTTGCGGATCCGGGGCAGGCGGTCAACCTTTTGCGCGGCATCTGGCACGGCGTGCTGACGCCGCTTGCGGCCCCCGGCCTGTTCGCGGTGATAGACCGCATCGGGCCAGGCCCGAACCTTGAGGAGTTTCCCCTGCCCCGCGCGATAACGGTGCGGTCAGGCTAGATCTGCGCGCAGAACTCAGGCCCGAACTCGGCTTGCAGAAACACGCGCTGCGGTCGTGTGGCCTCGGCCAGATAGTCGCGCACAAAGGATGGTATTTCGATATCCGCCGCCCAGTGCACCTTTTTCGCAGCATTCGGGTAGGCAGCGGGCGGCATGCCGAGAAAGGTCTCAATCCGCGCCATGAAGGCTTCGGGGGCCGCGGCGATCATGCCGAAGGGCATGAACATCAGCCGGTCCTCGCCAAAGGCTTCGCGCCAGCGCGGCACATAGCTTGCATAATCGCCGCGCACCCCGATCACCGGCAGCTTTGCGGCCCAAAGCCATTCGGCGCGGGTTTCGGGCAGTTTCGCCTTGCGCTTCAGGTTCATCCGTATCTGCGAAATCGCCCGTTCCACCGGGTCGCGCACGAAATAGAGAAGCTGCGCTGAAGGCAGAAACTTGCGCACGAATTCCACCCCATCCTCGGAAATGCAGCAATACTCCGGGGTTACATCCAGCGCCTTTTGTGCCGCCCCGGCGCGCTCGAAGATTTCGCCATACCATTTACGGGTAAACATATGCGGGCCCTGCGCGCGGACGAGATAGGCGATGAAATCAAGGTCAATGTCGGGCGTGGCCATCACATGCTTGCGGATCGCGTCTTTCACGCTTTTGCGGATGTGCTGGGGCGCCCATTTCGCGCTGTCGGGCGCATGGTGGTAGTCGAAAAAGTGCAATTCCTTGAACGGCGGCACGAACACGTCGTCGCGCGCCCCGAAATTGACGTGAAACCAAGTGGTTCCGGCTTTTTGGGCGCCAATGCAGAGAATGTCGGGCTTGCGCATTCCGGCTCCTCGGGGCGCCACGGCCTTCGGTGGTACCGCCTCCCCGGCTCGAACGGGGGACCCCCAGATCCACAATCTGGTGCTCTAACCAACTGAGCTAAGGCGGCACTTGGGGCGATTTAGCCGCGTGCGCGCGCGAATGCAAGGGGCCGATTGGCCGCGGCGGTCAAAGCGCAATCTGCCATTCCTGTTCCACCAGATCGTGCCCGTAGTTGTGCACGGGCCTTGCGCTCGTCAGCGTAAAGCCCGCGGCGGCATAAAGCGCGCAGGCGGCGCGGTGGCTTTCATGGGTCCAGAGCGTCAGGCGGCGGTACCCACGGGCGCGGGCAAAATCGAGCACCGTTGTCAGCAAAAGGCGCCCAATCCCGCGCCCGCGAAGCTCGGGTTCAAGCAGGAACAAGCGCAGCTTTGCCACCTCGTCGCTTACCCTCACGCAAAAGATGCAGCCAACGCGCTGGCCACCTTGCCATGCGATCCAGCCGCGTTCTCGCATCGGGTCGCCCCGGCGCAAAAAGTCGGCGACGATCTCGGCCACAAGCGCCTCGAAGCTGGCATCGAACCCCGCTTCGAGCGCATAAAGCGCGCCGTGGCGGCTGATGACCCAGCCCGCGTCGCCCGGCGCCAGATCGCGCAAGTCGATGGTATCCGCCATGCCCGCCCCCGTTTGCGCCAGATTGGAGCGCGCCGGCGCCGCAGGGTCAAGCATTTCGCTGTTGCCAGCGCGCGCGCTTTCGCGCTAGCCCCAAGGCCACACGCAGCGGCGGAGGCGGCCATGGGCATCGACAAGCAAAGCGACATTGCGGCAAACCTTCAGATCGGCCCCACCTCGCTGGGCATGGTGCGGATCTACCTGGAGGCCGAGGGGCTGGAACTGCCGCTTGATTTCGAGCCGGAAGAGGCTGAGGAAATCGCCGATGAACTGCGCGCCGCCGCCGAAGCCGCGCGCGCGATGGGCGCAACTAAGGCAAATCCGAAGAAACCAAGGAAATAACGCCGGGGTCGCGCAGCGCCTGCAGGCGCAGGCCGGCCCCGCGCGCGAAGGCGCGCAACAGCGCCTTGCGCCGCGCCCCGGCCAGTGGCGTCTCGGGCCCCATGCGCACAATCTCGCCGCCGTAGGCATCGGCCAGAATCAGCCCGGTTTCGTCGGGCAACAGTTCGGTCGGAAAATCGCCATCAACGGCCCAGAAGAATCGGTCGCACCATTCAAGGTAGCCGCGCCATTTGCTGTCGGCCATGAAATCGGCGCGGCTTGATTTGCACTCGATCACCCAGACCTCGCCCTTGGGGCCAAGGCACATGAGGTCTACCCGCAGCCCCGGCGTAGGCACAAACTCGGGCAAGCTGACGAAATCGAACCCCAAAAGCGCCCGCGCCACCCCGCGCGCGAGCAACTGGCCGGGCAGCAGGGGTGCGGGTGCTTGCGACATGGGCAAATATGAACACAAGGGGAACATCAGCGCAAGCCTTGCGCGGTGGGCGCGCCAGCCCTAGATGTGAGGGCGGCGGTTACTGCTCTTCTCGTGTCCGGCAACTTTTCCAGTGGCCGATAAGCACTCCGAGGGGGCTGGCTCTGTCAAGGCCGTGGCCTTGGTATCTGGCACCCACCTGTATCAAACAGGCTCTCGGGAAAACCACGCTGGCACGGCTGCTGCGGTTTCCGCCACCTATTTGCGCGCGGTCACGGTAACCTTGGCCGGGTGCTGCGTGGCGACGGGCGCGCGGGTGCCGCCTGCCCCGCCCTCGGGCGTGGCCATGCGCATCACCGCAATGGCGAACTGCACGCCAGAAAACACCAGCGCATTGAATGCCAAAAGCATTGCCACCGCGACCCAGCCCATCGGCGAGGTCGAAACGAGGTGCCAAAGGTTGGCCACATTGAGCCACAGCAAAAGCCCCACGAACACCACCGAAAGGGCAAGCCCAAGCGCGATGTTGATCAGGTACAGGCGCACGAGTCTGGGCATTTGGTCCTCCACAATGGCGCGGCCATGCTAACGCAGGCCGTCAAGATTTGCAGATCAATTCGCCGCGAAGGCCTCGGGGCGAAACGCGCGCGCGACGTGGTCGAGCACGGCGTTGACGAATTTCGGCTCTTTGCCCTCGGGAAAGAAGGCACGGGCGACATCGACGTATTCGGTGATCACCACCTTTGGCGGCGTCGCCGGGTTTTGCAGCTCGGCCCCGGCGGCACGAAAGAGCGCGCGCAGCGTGGGGTCGATGCGGTCAATCGGCCAGGTTGCCAGCAAGGCCGCATCGGTCGCCTGGTCGATCTTGGCTTGCCAGGTCACAGCATCTTCCAGAATGCGCCTGAACAGCACCGTATCGCCCTCGGCCATCTCGTCGCCTTCGTAAATGGCGCCGAAACGGTGCGTCTCAAACTCAGACCGCACCCGGTCGTGCGCCTGCCCCGAAGCCTCCATCTGAAACAGCGCCTGCACCGCGTAAAGCCGCGCGGCAGACTTCATCTGGCGCTTTTCAGCGGCGCTGGGTTTTCGAGGCTTGTCGGTCATGCGCGGATCGGTCCTTTGTCGTCACCGGCAATGCGGATTTCCTCGCCCACGGGCAGAAATCCGATGCCTTTGCTCTGGCCCGCCCATTTGCGTGAAAGTGCCACCAGATGCAAGGCCGCAGCTGCAGCACCGCCGCCCTTGTTTTGCCCAGCCGGGTCAGCCCGCACCACCGCCTGATCGCGGTTTTCGACCGTAAGGATGCCATTACCTACCGCCACGCCATCAAGCCCCAGCAACATGAGCCCGCGTGAGCTGTCGTTGCAGACGGTATCATAATGGGTGGTCTCGCCGCGAATGATGCAGCCAAGTGCTACAAAACCATCGTAGTTGGCCAGCCGTGCGGCGGTGGCAATCGCTGATGGCACCTCCAGCGCGCCGGGCACCTCGATCAGGTCGGCCGTGGCCCCGGCTTCGGCAGCAACCGCACGGGCACCCGCCACAAGGTTATCGGCAATGTCCTTGTAGTAGGGCGCCACCACGATCAAGAGGCGCACCGGTTTGGAAAAGGCGGGCAGCGGCAGGGTATGATGGGTCTCCGTGGCGGCCATGGCTTAGTCCTTCGCAATCGGTCGGGTGGCCTCGATCGTCAGGCCATAGGCATCAAGCCCGATCACCTTGGGCCGCGCCGAATTGGTGAGCAGGATCAACCGGCTGAGGCCCAGCGCCGACAGGATCTGCGCCCCGAGCCCGTATTGGCGCAATGTTTGCGGGCTGGTCTCGCCGGGCGGCACCAGTTTCATCGCGGTATCGCGCAAGAGCACCACCACGCCGCGCCCTTCGGCGGCAATGGCCTGCATCGCGGCCGGCAGGATGCCTGCGGCATCCGGGTTCAGCCCCAGAACATCGTCGAGCGGGTCAAGTGCATGCATGCGCACCAGCACCGGCTCGGGCGAGGTAATATCGCCCTTGGTCAGCACGATATGTTCGGCGCCCTGGGTCTCATCGCTGAACACGCGCATCGCCCAACTGCCGCCATGCACCGAAGTCACGGCGCGTTGTGCGGTTTCGTTCACGAGGTGGTCATAGCGGCGGCGATAGGCGATCAGGTCAGAAATAGTGCCGATCTTCAGCCCGTGTTTCTGCGCGAAGGTCACAAGGTCGGGCAGCCGCGCCATGGTGCCGTCTTCATTCATGATCTCGCAGATCACGCCGGCCGGGTTCAGCCCCGCCAGCCGCGCCACATCAACCGCTGCCTCGGTATGGCCCGCGCGCACCAGCACGCCGCCATCGCGCGCGCGCAGCGGGAACACGTGGCCGGGGGTGGCGATGTCGGCGGCGCCCTTGCTCGGGTCAATCGCCACGGCAACGGTGCGGGCGCGGTCATGCGCGGAAATGCCGGTGGTGACACCCTCGCGCGCCTCGATCGACATCGTGAAGGCGGTTTCGTGGCGGCTGGAGTTTTTCGGGCTCATCAGCGGCAGCCCGAGCGCGTCGATCCGGTCTCCCGGCAGGGCAAGGCAGATCAGCCCGCGCCCGTGCATCGCCATGAAGTTGATCACGTTTGGCGTAGCCATCTGCGCCGGAATGACCAGATCGCCCTCGTTCTCGCGGTCTTCGTGATCGACCAGAATGAACATCTTGCCGTTGCGGGCGTCTTCGATGATCTCTTCCACCGAAGAAATCGCGTCGCGCCAGTTTTCCTCGACCGGGCCGGGGGTTTCGAATGTCATGCTTTCCACTCCGCCAGCCGCGCGACATAGCGCGCGAGCGTGTCTATTTCGAGGTTCACGGTGTCGCCCACCGCCGCGGTGCCCCATGTGGTCACCGATTTGGTGTGCGGAATGATGTTGACGCCAAAATCGGCGCCCGAAACCTCGTTCACCGTCAGCGAGGTGCCGTTAAGCGCGACCGACCCCTTGGGCGCTATATAGCCTGCAAGCGCGGCAGGCGCGCGGAACGTGAAACGGGTGCTGTCGCCCTCGGGGTGGAGCGCGATGATTTCGGCCAGCCCGTCAACATGGCCCGAAACGATATGGCCGCCCAGCTCGTCGCCCACCCGCAACGCGCGTTCAAGGTTGACCCGGCGGCCCGGCGCCCAACGGCCCAGATTGGTCTTGCTGATCGTTTCGGCAGAAATATCGACATCGAACCAGCTGCGCGGCGCCTCGCCCTTGGCCACGACCGTCAGGCAGACCCCGTCGCAGGCGATGGACGCGCCAATGTCGATGCCCGAGGCCGGGTAGGCGGTGCCAATGCGCGCGCGCAGGTCACCGCGCGCTTCAACCGCCAGTATCTCGCCCATGTCGGTGATGATGCCGGTGAACATGGCCACCCCCTTTCGCTTGCCCCTGCCTAGACCGCGGCGGGCGCCATCGCAAGGCCCGCGCCCCGGTGTGCGCGCGCGCAGTCGCTGTGCGCTGACGCAAGATTTTCCGTGACAGCCGCGAGGTTTGCCGTAAAACGCGGCTGAACAGCCCCACAAGGTTTTCGTCCATGCCGCAGCCCGACCGGCGATTTCTGCTTTTGCAAGGCCCGCACGGCCCGTTTTTCAGCCAGCTTGGCGCCATGCTCACCGCCGCCGGCTGTGGCGTCTGGCGGGTCGGGTTCAACCGCGGCGACGAGGTGTTCTGGCATGACCGCGCGGGCTACATCCGCTTTGACGCGCCGCCTGAAAGCTGGCCCGAGACCTGCCGCGACATCATCGAACGCCATGCCATCACCGACCTCGCACTTTACGGCGATACCCGCCCGATCCATGCGCAGGCGGTTGCCATTGCCAAGGCGCTTGGGCTGACGGTGCATGTCTTTGAAGAAGGCTACCTGCGCCCCTACTGGGTCAGTTACGAACGCGGCGGCGCCAATGGCCATTCACGCCTGATGCAGATGAGCGTGGCGGACATGCGCGCGGCGCTGGCGCGCACCCAATCCGACTCGGCGCCTGCGCCCGCAAGCTGGGGCGACATGCGCCAGCATGTGTTCTACGGCGCGCTCTACCACTTTTTCGTCATGCTGATGAATGGCCGCTACCGTCATTTTCGCCCGCACCGCGACCTTTCGGTGTTGTCCGAGTTTCGCCTCTACCTCCGTCGGCTTTTCCTGATGCCATTTCATATGGTCGAGCGCAGGCTGGCGGGGCTGCGCCTGAAAAACGGCGGATTTCCCTTTCACCTCGTGCTCTTGCAGCTCGAACATGATGCGAGCTTTCGTGACCATAGCCCGTTTGCCTCGATGACCGAGTTCATTGATCTGTGCATGCAAGGCTTTGCCGAGGGCGCGCCGCGCCACCATCACCTTGTCTTCAAGGCGCACCCGCTTGAAGACGGGCGGGTCGGTATCCGCGCCGCCATCCGCGCGGCGGCGGCGCGCCATGGCGTGGCGGAGCGCGTGCACTTCATCCGCGGAGGCAAGCTTGCAGCCCTGCTCGCCGAGGCGCGCGGCGCCGTCACGGTCAATTCAACGGCGGCGCAGCAGGTGCTTTGGCGCGGCTTGCCGTTGCGCGCCTTTGGCCGCGCCGTGTTCGACAAGCCCGAGTTCGTCTCAACCCAGCCGCTGCCCGAGTTCTTCGCCCGCCCCGACCGCCCCGACAGCCGCGCCTACCGCGACTATCGGCAGTTTCTGCTTGAGACCAGCCAGATCCCCGGCGGCTACTATTCGGCGCGCGGGCGGCGGCAACTGATGCGCCAGATCGTCGATCTGATGCTCGCCGCCGAAGACCCCTATGATGCGTTAACCTCAGGCAAAGCGGCACCACGGCAACAGTTGCCGGGCATGAAATAACTGTGCTGGAATATTGTTGCAGGATTCGCTAGTGTTACAGGCAAAACTTGAGGCAGTTTCCCGGCAAGAGGAGCCCGAGCAGTGAAAGTTTCGGCCAAAAGGGGCGCCCGCGCGGCGGCTCTGTTAATGCTTGTCGCGGTGGTCGCGGCCTGTGCCCTCCCCCGCTCCGGCCCCAACAAGCGGGAAATCTTCGCCGGTTCCGTGCAGCGCGAGGGCGACGCCTTCGTGATCGAGGTCAACGACTACGTCACGCGCGCCACCGCCGTGGTGCCTGCGTTCGGCTTTAGCGAAGCGTTCCAGCGCGCCGGGGTTGTCGGCTCTGACACCATCAATCCGGGCGACACGTTGGGCCTGACGGTGTGGGAAAACGTCGATGACGGGCTTCTGGCCAACCGCGGCACCAAGACCACGCAACTGACCGAAGTGCAGGTTGATGGCGCCGGGTTCATCTTCGTGCCCTACGCCGGGCGGATCAAGGCCGCAGGCAATTCGCCCGAGGCTCTGCGCCAGCTTATCACCCAGAAGCTCGACACCCAGACCCCCGAGCCACAGGTCATGGTGACCCGGCTGGCGGGAAATGGCTCGACGGTGTCGGTCATGGGCACGATCGGCGGGCAAGGCGTCTATGCGATCGAGCGGCCCACGCGTACGCTTTCGGCGATGATTGCGCGCGCAGGCGGCGTTACGGTCAAGCCTGAAATTGCGCGCATTACGGTAAAACGCGGCGGTCAAAACGGCACCATCTGGCTGCGCGATCTTTATGAAAACCCGCGCATGGACATCGCACTGCGGTCGGGTGACGTCATTCTGGTAGAAGAAGATACCCGCGCCTTCACCGCGCTTGGCGCCACTGGGGCGCAGGCAAGGGTGCCGTTCGACACGCAAGCGCTTTCGGCGCTTGAAGCGATTGCAACGGTGGGCGGGCTCAACTCGCAACTCGCCGACCCCAAGGGCGTGTTCGTATTCCGCAACGAGCCTGCCGAAATCGCCAATATCGTGCTCGGGCGCAACGATCTGGTCGGCGCGCAGCGGATGGTCTATGTGCTGAACCTGACCGAGCCGAATGGCATGTTCATGGCCCGCGACTTTGTCATCCGCGACGGCGATACCGTCTATGTGACCGAGGCGCCCTATGTGCAGTGGCAAAAGACTCTTTCCGCCATCATCGGCCCGCTTCAGACGGCCAACACATTGAACACACTCGCAGGAAACTGATGGCCGCGACGCCGCGCAGCGAGGCCGCCGAGGCAATTCCTCGGCGGCTTTTTGCGTATAACGGCGGCTTTCTGGCGCCACGTCTGCGGCGGATACTTGCGCTCGCCGGGCACGAATTGCGGCTGGGTTTGCCCGGCAAGGCCGATGCGGTGGCGGTCTGGGGCCACAGCCCCACCGCCTGGCGGGGCGAACGAGTCGCGGCGCATCGTGGCGTGCCCGTGGTTCGCATTGAAGATGCGTTCTTGCGCTCGATCCGGCCAGGGCGGTCGGGTGATCCGCCGATGGGTTTGCTGATCGACCCGCTCGGGGTGCATTTCGACAGCTCCGTTCCATCCCGGATCGAGGCGCTTCTGGCCCGCGCGCCACTGGATGATTCAGACCTTTTGCGACGATCAAGAGAAGGAATTGCGCGGCTTAAGGCCTCGGATCTTTCAAAATACAATAATCACGATCCTGCGGCCCCGGTGCCCGATCCCGGCTATGTGCTGGTGGTTGATCAGACTGCGGGCGATGCCTCGATCGGCCATGGCGGCGCAAAAGCCACCACCTTCCGCGAAATGCTTGCGGTCGCGCAAATCGAAAACCCAGGCGCGCGGATTGTCGTCAAGACGCACCCTGAAACCGCAATGGGTCTGCGCGCCGGGCATTACGGCACTGATACCGCGTCGGGCCGGGTCACAGTTCTTGCTACGCCGGTTTCCCCTTGGCGCCTGCTCGACGGCGCCATCGCGGTCTATACTGTCTCGTCGCAGCTCGGCTATGAAGCGATCCTCGCCGGGCACAAGCCGCGGGTCTTCGGGCAACCGTTCTACGCGGGCTGGGGCCTGACCTCCGACGAAAACCCGGTGGCGCGGCGCAACCGCACCTTGACGCGGGCGCAGATTTTCGCCGTTACGCACATTCTCGCACCGCTCTGGTATGACCCCTGCCGTGACCGTCTGTGCCGGTTCGAGGAGGCGCTGGACACGCTCGAAGCCGAGGTGCGCGCATTTCGGGAAGACCGGCGAGGCTATGTCGCGGTCGGGATGCGGCTTTGGAAGCGGCGCGCGCTGCAACAGGTGTTCGGCCGCGAGCGGCGACTGACCTTTGAGAACAATCCCGCGCGGGCAATAGCCAAAGCCGGTGCCAGCGACCGCGGGCTGCTTGTCTGGGCCGCGAAGGAAACACCTGATTTGCGCGCGAGCGGGCTGGCGCTTGCGCGGATCGAGGATGGCTTTTTGCGCTCACGCGGGCTCGGGGCCGATCTTGTGCCGCCGCTGTCGCTGGTGCGTGATGCGCAGGGCATCTACTACGACCCCACCCGCGCATCAGACCTTGAAACACTGATTGCCACGCCCGCCCCCTTGGGCGCGCGCCGCACCGAGGCTCTGATCGAGACTCTGCGTGCGGCGCGCCTCTCAAAATACAACCTCGCAGGCGGCCCATTGCCCGATTTGCCCGTCGGGCATCGGATTCTGGTCCCCGGTCAGGTCGAGGACGACGCGTCGATTTTGGCCGGGGCACCCTTTGAGTGCACAAACCTGTCATTACTTGCCCGTGTGCGGCATGAAAACCCGAACGCAATTGTCATCTTCAAACCACACCCCGACGTTGAGGCTGGTTTGCGGCCCGGCGCAGTCAACGATGCCGAAGCGTTGCGCCATGCCGACGTCATTGCCCGCAGAGTGGACCCAGTTGCCCTGATCGACGCCTGCGACGAGGTCTGGACGATGACCTCACTGCTCGGGTTTGAAGCGTTGCTGCGTGGCAAACCGGTTACTTGCCTCGGCATTCCGTTCTATGCGGGCTGGGGGCTTACACGAGACTTCGCCCCCACGCCGGCGCGGCGTAGCGCACGGCCGGATTTGCTGCAACTTGCACATGCTGCGTTGGTTGCCTATCCGCGCTATTTCGACCCTGTCAGCCGCCGACCCTGCCCCCCCGAGGTGGTCATCGCGCGCCTCGCCGAAGGCATCCCGCCCGGACGCGGCGCGATCAACCGGGCGCTGGCAAAGCTGCAAGGGCTGTTCGCAAGCACGCCGTTCTGGCGCTGACCTTTATTGTTCAACCACTGAACGGTTTTACCCGCTGCCAGCGATGCAGGATGTCGTCGCCAAGCCGCCGATGCTCGACCAGATGAAAATCGGGCCTCTCGGCGAGCGCGACCCCCGCCAGTGCGGCCACCGAGGCCGCACCCCCGGCGCCAAACACCCGGCCCGCAGAGATGCAGACGAGTTCATCAACCAACCCTGCTTCGAGCAGCCCGGCGGCAAGCGTACCGCCGCCCTCGCACAGAACCCGCGTCAACCCCGCAGCGCCCAGCCGCCGCATTGCATCCGCGAGATCAACGCGGCCGACTGCGTCAGCGGCGCAGCCGACAAGGTGCACCCCAGTCATAGGGCGCGCCGGCGCGCTGTGGCAAAGCCAGACCGGAACCTCGGACGTGGTTCGCGCAAGCGCGCTGTCTGGTCGCAACCGAAGTTTGCTATCGACAACGATTCTAATGGGTTGGCGGGCTATTCCAAGATCGCGCACGGTCAAGCCGGGGTCGTCGGCCAATGCGGTTCCAATGCCCACCATCACCGCGTCATGCCGCGCCCGCATCAGGTGCACCGCGCGGCGCGCTTCGGGCCCAGTGATCCAGCGGCTTGCACCCGCCGCCGTGGCAATGCGGCCGTCGAGCGTCAGTGCAAGCTTGAGCGTCAGCCATGGTCGCCCAAGGGTCACGCGTGACAAGAACCCCGCGTTGAGCGCCCGCGCCTCAGAGCCCAGCACACCCTCAACCACCTCAACCCCAGCCGTGCGTAACATCGCATGGCCACGGCCCGCAACGCGGGGGTCAGGGTCGGTGGTAGCAGAGACCACGCGCCGGACGCCCGCCGCGATCAGTGCCGCGGCGCAGGGGGGCGTCACCCCGTGGTGCGCGCAGGGTTCAAGCGTCACATAAGCCGTCGCACCTGCTGCCGACGCCGCTGCCTGCGCCAGCGCGCAGACCTCGGCGTGCGGTCGCCCACCGGGTTGCGTCCAGCCACGGCCAATAATGATTGAGCCTTGAACTATCACGCAGCCAACTGCCGGGTTGGGCGCGACATTGCCCAGACCGCGCTGCGCCAGGCCCAAGGCCAGCGCCATGAAGCGGAGATCCGCCTGCGGGTTCACTCGTCGGCGCCACCCTGCGGGCGCAACTCGGAAACGAACTTGTCAAAGTCGTCCGCAGCCTGGAAGTTCTTGTAAACGCTTGCAAACCGCACATAAGAAACAGTATCGATCCGCGCCAGCGTTTCCATGACAATCTCACCGATCACCTTTGAGGGGATGTCGGTTTCGCCCAGGCTTTCCAGCCGTCGCACAATGCCCGAGATCATTTGATCCACCCGCTCGGGGTCGAGCGGGCGTTTTTGCATGCTGATGCGGATTGAGCGTTCCAGCTTGCTGCGGTCAAAATCTTCGCGTTTTCCAGAGCTCTTGATAACCACAAGGTCGCGCAACTGCACCCTTTCATAGGTGGTGAAACGACCGCCACAGGCGGGGCAGAACCGGCGCCGCCGTATGGCTACATGGTCCTCGGCCGGGCGGCTGTCTTTGACCTGGCTATCAACATTACCGCAAAAAGGGCAGCGCATCGCGATTTCCTCGGTGCCAAAGGGGTGTTATCCACAGGCACTATAGGGCAGCCGCGAGGGCTTGGGTAGGGGGCAATTCAGCCCCAATATCTAGTGTTCAGGCGACCTTGGGGCCGAACTGGCGGCGGCCTTGCTGCCCATGCCAAAAGCCGTTCGAAAACGGGGCAGGCATGGCCAGCATTGCCAACCGCGCATCGGCTTCGCCCGCGTCAATCGCGCCGCTGATACGGTCGGCAAAGACCCGCGCCACCGCCACCATATCAACCCGCTGTGGCAGCAGGCGAAAATGCGTGACCCCCATCGCCTGCATCTCATCTGTCTCGCCCGCAAGGTTGACGTAGCTGTGCGACAGCGTCTGGATGCCGTTGATGGTCAGGAACGACTGGCCGGTCACGGTTTTCAGCGGCATGCCGTCGGGGTCTTCCTCGCAGACGAACTGGCAATTGTCCTTGGTGCGGCAGTGTGCGCGCGCATGGTAGCAGCGGGCCGAAACCGCAAGCGATGCGCGCCCGAACACCTGCACTTCAACGCCCACGCCCAAGTCCTTGGCCGCCTTGGCCATTTCACCGACCACGGCGGCCGGCAGTTCAACCGGAAGGCTGAAATGCGTGGCCCCTTTGCCGGCGAGGTAGCGCATCGTTTCCTCGTTGTAGATGTTCATCAGCGGGCCAACGCGGTGCGGGCGCTCGGCCACATCCAGAAGCCCCGCGGTATTGTTGATCTCGATCTCGTGGCCCTCGGTATCGCAAATCGCGGCCAGCATCTCGCGCTCGCGCTTCAGAACCACCTCAGAAAGCGACGACAGCACCACCTGCTTGCCGCCACGCTCCAGCCGCTCAATGATCTCGGGGTAGTCGCCCTCAAAATAGGGCGTGCGCTTGGAACAGATCACCTCGCCAAGGTAGACCGTGCCCACCGGCGCCTCATCGGCGATACGCGCGTAAAAGTCGCGCCGCTCTTCTGGCTTCCAGTGGTAGATGATCGGTCCGAGGGTCAGGCTTTGCATGGGTTTACCGCCATTTCTTGGTCTTGAAGGCGCCTTCGGTCTGCTTTTGCCCTTCGGTCAGGGCCAGCAGGTCGGCAAGTTCGGGCTCCTGCCCGGCAAGGATGGAATCGACCGCCTTGCGGAACGCCGAAACCGCGCTTTTCACATAGGCGCGCGAGCGTTGACGGCCTTCAATCTTGAAGGCGTCCACCCCGGCTTCAATCAGCGCGGGCAGCAGGCCCGACAGGTTGAGGCTGATCGGCTCTTCAAAGGCATAGTAGGCGTCGGGGCGGTTCGGGGCGTTGTAGCGGCCCTTGCAGATCGTGGGGTAGCCTGCCTGCTCATCTGGGGCAAAACTGTCGATTGTGAAATCGGCCAGCCGCGTCGTAACCGAGCCATCGGGTTGCTTGTCGTAATGCACGTCGGCGGCAGGCGAGCAGACCCCGTCCATGTTGGTCGAAAGCCCGGTGACGTAGTTGGTCAGGCTGCACCGCCCCTCAACCATCAGCCCGTGGTTGCCGAAAATGAAGGTTTCGATTTCACAGGGAATTTCGCCCGCAAGTTTCTTGATTTCGGGCACGGTGAGGATGCGCGGCAGCACCACCCGCTTCACCCCGAATTCGCGCGCGTAATAGCGGATCGCCTCGGGGCTGGAGGCGGCGGCCTGCACGGAAAGGTGCAGACGGATGTTCGGGTAGGTCCGTTTGACGTAATCGGCCACGCCGATATCGGCCACGATGAAGGCATCGACGCCGAACTTCGCCCCCATATCCACGGCCTCGCGCCAGAGGTTGAAGCGGCCGGCGGTAGGGAAAGTGTTGACCGCAAGCAAGACCTTGGTGCCGTGTTCATGCGCATGCGCGACCGAGGCCTGCATTTCCTCAGGCGTGAAGTTCAGCCCCGGAAAGTTGCGCGCATTGGTCGCGTTCTGAAAGCCGCAATACACGGCGTCGGCCCCCGCTTCGACGGCGGTGCGCAGGGCGGCGGGGGTGCCCGCCGGGCAGACAAGCTCGGGGCGTTTCATGCGTGGTCTCCCTTTTTCGCAGCCATCCGGCGCAGCCCGGCAAGCGTGGCGCGGCCCGGTGGACCGAACATGCCCGCCACCGACTCCGCGATCGAGCCTTCTACATCGTCAAGCGCGTTACGCAGACATACCACCGCCTCGGTGTTGCCGGTCACGTCAAGATCGCGCGAGAAAAACAAGGCGTCACCATCGGCACCGCCGTCGAGCAGGCCCATGAGGTCGAGAAACTTGCCGCCGATGCGGGCGTCGGATTCAGGCTCGGCGCGGCGGTGAAAGGCGCGAAAGGTGAGCGCCTCGGGGTTCGGGATCAAGAGCAGGCCAAACGGCAAGCCAAGCGGGTCGATCACGAAACGCGCGGTCTTGTGCGGCCCGAGACGATTGAAAAGCGAAGGGTTTTCGCGTGCCACCCGCGCCACGATCCGCTTCAGGATCGGTTGCAGCAAAAAAAGCGGCATCGGCGGCAAAAACCGCGTGAGGCCGGGGCGGGCGGCGGGGGGGGTGGCAGCGTCATGCATGCGCCTGCCCTAGCAGAGCGCGGGGCGGGCCGGATTGATGCATGTCAAATGGTGGGAAAAACGGTGGGGCGCGGGGGTGATAACACGCGCGTTATGATAGCCTATACGTTGTTTTTGTTATGTTTTCCGTGGCGCGTTAGGGTGGCGTTAACTTTTTCGGCGGATGCATCTGCTTAGCGACTTAAAAGACTGACGCCATATCCAAGCCCATAGACCGCGAGCGTGAGTATAGAAATTAGCGGAAGATTGGTGAGAAAGACTCTCCAATAGCCAACCCCCGCCCCGTCAACGACGTTCATTCTGTTGCGGGGCAGGTACATTCCGATAAAATTATTGATTACAGCGATCGGCAGCAATGACCACATTGAAACGTGCGAATACCCGAGAATTACCGTAAGCACCAAAATTCCGGCGCCAATCATGTTTCCCCCTCACTGATCCAGGAAACTCCGCAATTTCCGGCTCCGGCTCGGATGCTTCAACTTCCGCAGCGCTTTCGCCTCAATCTGCCGAATGCGTTCGCGGGTGACGCTGAATTGCTGGCCCACCTCTTCCAGCGTGTGGTCGGTGTTCATGCCGATGCCAAAGCGCATGCGCAGCACGCGTTCTTCGCGGGGGGTGAGCGATGCAAGAACACGGGTAGTCGTTTCCTTCAGGTTTTCCTGAATCGCTGAATCCAAAGGCAGAATCGCGTTCTTGTCTTCGATAAAATCGCCAAGCTGGCTGTCTTCTTCATCGCCAATCGGCGTTTCCAGCGAAATCGGTTCTTTGGCGATTTTCATCACCTTGCGAACCTTTTCCAGCGGCATTTGCAGCTTTTCGGCCAATTCTTCGGGCGTCGCCTCGCGGCCGATTTCGTGCAGCATCTGCCGCCCGGTGCGCACCAGCTTGTTGATCGTCTCGATCATGTGCACCGGAATGCGGATGGTGCGGGCCTGATCGGCGATAGAGCGGGTAATAGCCTGCCGGATCCACCATGTTGCATAGGTGCTGAATTTATAGCCCCGGCGGTATTCAAATTTATCGACCGCCTTCATCAGGCCGATATTGCCCTCTTGAATGAGATCGAGGAATTGCAGGCCGCGGTTGGTGTATTTCTTGGCGATGGAAATAACCAGCCGCAGGTTGGCCTCGACCATTTCCTTTTTAGCCTGCCGGGCCTCTTTCTCGCCCTTTTGCACCTGATTGACGATGCGGCGGAATTCGGAAATATCGACGCCGACATATTGCCCGACCTGGGCCATTTCGGTGCGCAGGTCTTCAACCTTGTCGCGGCTTTTCTCGACCAAGGCCTGCCAGCCACGGCCCGATTTTGCGGCCATACGTTCAAGCCAGGTCGGGTCGAGTTCATAGTTGCGGTATTCGTCGATAAACTCGCGGCGGTTGATGCGCGCGGCATCGGCCAATTTCACCATGCCTGAGTCGATCGCCATGATTTTACGGTTGATGCCGTAAAGCTGGTCAATCAGCGCTTCGATGCGGTTGTTATGCAGGTGCAGCTCGTTCACGAACACCACGATTTCGGAACGCAGCTTTTGATAGGCGGCCTCGTCAGATTTCGAGAATGTGCCGTCTTCGTTCAGCGTAGCCGACATCCGCAGATCTTGCATTTCTGCCAAGGTGGTATAGTCACGCGCGATAAGTTCAAGCGTTTCCAATACCTTGGGCTTTAGCGCCGCCTCCATGGCGGCAAGGCTCATGTTGGCGCCTTCGTCATCATCATCGTCGTCGTCATCGGCCAGAACGATCGGGTTGCCGTCGGCATCAAGCTCGGGCGCCTCGCTTTCGGCGCGGCGCGGCGTGGCGCCAGCGTCGGCATCGTCCACCACCGTTTCGTCAAGCTCACCATCTTCGTTGAGCGTGTGGCCAAAGGTGGTTTCAAGGTCGATCACATCGCGCAAGAGGATGTCTTCGTTCAACAACTCGTCGCGCCAGATGGTGATGGCCTGAAACGTCAACGGGCTTTCGCAAAGCCCGGCAATCATCGTGTTCCGGCCCGCCTCGATCCGTTTGGCGATGGCAATTTCGCCCTCGCGGCTCAGCAACTCCACGCTGCCCATTTCACGCAGATACATGCGCACCGGGTCATCGGTGCGGTCGAGTGTTTCACTGGTGGAGGTGGAAACGGCGACCTCGCGTGAGGTCGACGCGACTTCGACCAGTTCGCCCGCCGATTCGCCCTCATCGGCTTCGTCGTTTTCGATCACGTTGATGCCCATTTCCGACAGCATCGACATCACGTCTTCGATCTGCTCGGAGGAGGCATGTTCGGGCGGCAGCGCGGCGTTGAGCTGGTCGTAGGTGATGTAGCCCCGCTCGCGCGCTTCGGCGATCATGCGTTTGACCGCAGCCTGGCTCATGTCGAGCGCGTCTTCGCCATCCTGTTCGGTGGTTTTTTCGTTGTCGGAGTCCTTGGCGGCCATGGGCGTTCCTTGCTGCGGGGGGTCGATGGGCGAGCTTCGGGGCGAATCATCTCGCCGTATATCGAATCATGCGGGCGAATCACAGGGGGGGCGGCGCGCGCCCGGTTCAACTTTTGGGTTTGCGCTGTGTCGGGGTATCTAGCAGGTTTTGCAAAAAGGCCGACATGGCGCGGCGGTCTTCGCCCATGTCGGCGGCCTCATCGAGTTTTGTGCGCTCGGCCTGATGGCGCGCGCTGGCGGCATGCGCAAGCCGCCAGGTCACGCCTTCATCGGCGAGGCCCGCAAGATCTTCTGCCGCATCGGCAATTTCGATTCGGGCGGCGCGGGTGGCGGCGAGTTTGGCAAGCTCTTCGGCAAGGCACATGCGCGCAAACTCCGTTTCGGCATCGGCGCGCACGGGCGGCGCAATGCGCACATGGGGCATCGCCAGCAGCCTTTCAAGCTCGGCACCCGACGTGGCGGCGAGGTGCGCGCGCATCTGGTCGGGTGCCTCATGGCAGTGGCGCAGCAGCGCGTTGCGCAGCGCCTCATGCGCAGGGGCATGCAGCGCGAGGCGTTCAATCTGGCTTTCGAACTCGGCCACAAGGGTGGGGTGGCTGGCACAAATCGCCAGTATCATCGCCTCGCGCAGCCGCTCGGCGCCTTCCGGGCCAAGCCCACCGGCCAGCATCGACGAAAGTGTGCTGGCGCGGGGCGGCTCGGGCGGCGGCAGCCACTTGCCCTTGGCATCGCGGTGGCCCTGGCGCGGGGCCGCGCGCGCGCGGCGGGTGCCAAACAGTTCATATCGCAACTCTTTGATTTCCGCGGCATAATGCGACTGGATCGAGGGGTCACCAATGCGCGAGATGACGGCGCGCAGGGTCTTGTCAAGCGCGGCGCGCCGCTCGGGGCTGTCAAGCACCTTGCCCTCGGTTTCGCGCTGCCAGATCAGCCGCACCATCGGCTGCGCGGCCTCGATGATGCGCGCCATGGCGGCGGCACCCTCAGCGCGAATCAGATCATCGGGGTCTTGCCCGCCGGGCAGAATGGCAAAACGCAGCCCCTGCCCCGCCTCCAAGAGCGGCAGCGCAAGGTCGGCCAGCCTGAGCGCAGCCTTGATGCCCGCCGCGTCTCCATCAAGCGCCACCACCGGCTCGGGGTGCAGGCGCCAGAGCATGCGCAGCTGTTCTTCGGTGACCGCGGTACCCAAGGGCGCCACCGCCCCGGCAAACCCCGCCTCGACCAGCGCGATCACATCCATATAGCCCTCGGCCACGATCAGTGGCGCGCCCTTGGCGCAGGCCTCGCGCGCAGGGCCGGCGTTGTAGAGGCTGCGGCCCTTGTCGAACAACGGCGTTTCGGGGCTGTTGAGGTATTTGGAGAGGGTGCCGGGGTCCAGCGCACGGCCACCCAGCCCGGTGCAGCGCCCGCGCAAGTCGCGAATCGGGTAGATGATGCGGTTGCGAAAGCGGTCATAGGGTTCGCCGCCGCCGTCGGGGCGCTTGCAAAGGCCGGCCTCGACGATCAGATCGGCGTCAATTCCCTTGGCGCGCAGCGCATGGAACAGTCCTTGGCGGGCATCGGGGGCAAAGCCGATCTCAAAACGGTCTTGCGTGCCCTGGCCCAGCTTGCGCCGGGCAAGATAGTCGCGCGCGGCCGCCCCGGCAGCGGTTTTCAATTGCAGGCGGTAGTGGCGCACCGCCTCGTCCATCACACGGGCAAGTTCGCTGCGCCGGTCGGCGGCCTCGGCGGCGCGCGGGTCTGCGGCGGGCATCGCCATGCCCGCCTCGCGCGCCAGCACCTCAACCGCCTCCATGAAGCCCATGTTTTCGGTCTCGCGCAGAAAGCTCAGCGCATCGCCCTTGGCGTGGCAGCCAAAGCAATAGTAATAGCCCTTGCGGTCATCGACATGAAAAGACGCGGTTTTTTCCTGATGGAACGGGCACGGCGCCCAGAGGTCGCCCTTCGCCTGGTTTGACTTGCGCTGATCCCATGTGACCTTGCGCCCGACCACCTTGCTGATCGAGACGCGGGCGCGCAGTTCTTCAAGGAAACCGTGGGGCAGACTCATGGCGCCTATATTGGGCGCGCTTGGGGCTGAGTCCAGTGCTCAGCGGGCGGCGAGGCCGCGCATGGCCTCGGCAAGATCACCCAATGCATGCGCGGCCACGCTGCGCGGCAGCCAGATTTCAAGCACCTCAGGGGCGCCTTCGGGGCGGTGGATCAGCACCGCGACATGGCCCAGCAGCGTGCGCACGACATGGCCGGGGGCAAAATGCAGCGGTCGCAGGTCTACCGGCACAAGGCGGGCAAGCACGGCATCGGGCGCAGGGCCGCTGAGACGGGCAACCACCCAGGCGTCAGTCGCATCGGTCTGCGGGGTGATGGCGGGCGGCGTTCCGGTGGCGAGCCAAAGCCCGTGCCCGGCCCAGAGCGTCACGCCCCCGGCATGCGCCACGGCACGGCCCGGCGCAGGCAAGCCCTTGGTTTCAAAGGGCGCGAGTGCGGTTATCGGGCCTTGCGGGGCAAGGGCGAGGTGGTGCGCGCCGTAGGTTTGCGCAAGCAGGGCAAGCGGGGTGGTTGCGGTCAGATCAGCCACGGGCGCGCCCTCCCTCGGGGTCGTATTGCGCGGGGGCGATGACCTCGACCAGTTGGTCGGTGCCACGCAGACCATCCCAGAGGCGCAGGGTTTCGCCCATTCGTGCGCGGCCATCGCGGACCATCGCCAGCGCAAGCGCGTGGCCAAAGGTGGGCGAGTGGCAGGCGGATGTGACGTGGCCAAGGTCATTTTCAGGGGTAAGGGCGGCGCCTTGTTCAAAAAGGTGCCCGCCCGCCGCGATTGCGCCGCCGGCACGCGGGCGCAGGCTGACAAGCTGCGCGCGCCCCGGCGCGGTCAGCGCGGGCCGGGCGGCGAGGTCGGCGCCAATATAGCCGCCATCCGCGCGCAGCATCCGGCCAAGGCCAAGGTCATGCGCGGTCGCGCGTCCGTCAATTTCGGCATGCGTAAGGAACCCCTTCTCGATGCGCAAAACATTCATCGCTTCAAGGCCATAGGCGCCGCCGCCCTCGGCCTCGGCGCCGTCGGCAAGGGCGCGAAATGCGGCATCGGCAAAGCGCGCGGGCAGCGCGAGTTCATAGCCAAGCTCGCCCGAATAGGAGATGCGCATGAGCCAGCCTTGTGCCCCACCCCAAGTGACCGGGGCGACCCCCATGAACGGCAGATCGGGCAGGGTGTCGAGCGTGGCGCCAAGCAGATCGCGCGCGCGCGGCCCGGCGACGGCAAATTGCGCCCAGTTTTCGCTGGCCTCAAAGATGCGCAGCCGCAGATCGGGCCAATAGCCCTGCGCGGCAAGTTCCAGATGCCGCCGCACCGCCGCCTCGGACCCAGACGAGGTGTAGAGCCAGAACCGCTCTGGCGTAAGACGCAGCAGCGGACCATCCTCCATCACCATGCCATCCTCGCGCAAGAGCAGGGTATAGCGGGCATGGCCGGGTTTGAGCGAAATGATCGTATTTGTGCAAATCCGCTGCAGAAACTCGGTGGCATCAGGGCCTTGGATGTCGAATCTCGACAAGGAGGAAACGTCGGCCACCCCCACGGCATTGCGCACATTGCCCACTTCACGCGCGCACGCGGTGGCCCAACCGGTCTCGCCGTGGCGCGGATAATGCGAGGCGCGCAGCCACGGCCCGGCCTCGATCATCACCGCGCCACGATCAAGCGCTGCGGCATGCGCCGGCGGCAGGCGCACCGGCGCGAACCCGGCCCCAAGCCCGCCCGCGCCCATTGCCGAAATGCTGACCGGCACGAAGGGCGGGCGCGCCGTGGTGGTGCCGCCCTCGGCCAACGCGCGCGCGGTGGCATTGGCCAGCACCGCCAGCGCGGTGGGGTTGGAAAGTCGGCCCTGATCAGGGGCCATGCCCTGCGTGGTGTAGCGCTTGGCGTGTTCGGGCGCGCCCATGCCCTCAGCGGCGGCAAGCACGAGGTCTTTTACCGTCACGTCATTGGCAAGGTCGACAAAGGCGCGCCCCTTCGCCGTTACCTGCCAGTGCAGCTGCATGTCGCCCGCATTGGCGCGCGCCTCGGGCAAGGCGGGTGTGACCGGGCCAAGGTTCAGCGCGCGCGCCGCCTCGGCCCCGGCTGCGATGCCCTCGGCCAGCGCCGCGCGGGTGGAAAAGGCGCCCGTGACCGCCCCGGCAAGCGTCATGCCGGGAACCGCGTCCGGCGCCATCACAAACCCGCCAATTGCCTGATTCCAAACGGGCCTTGCGCCAAGATGGCAGGCGAGTTGCAGCGCCGGGTTCCAGCCGCCCGACACCGCGAGGCAGTCGGCGGCGAGCCAGTCCACCCGGCCCGCACCATCGCGCACCGCCACCGCGCGCAAGGCGGCGCGGCCGCGCGTGGCCACCACCTCGGCCCCCGCGCGCCAGGGGATGTCGCCCCGTGCCACCACCTGCGCGCGCG
>JAHYIZ010000022.1 GCA_019429405.1 Paracoccaceae bacterium | reverse complement strand
GACGCCATCCTTGCATTCATGCGTGAAACCATCCCGCAGGAATGGACCAAGTTCCGCGACAAGGTCTCAGACAACTTCCGCGTCATAACCCACGAGAACTTTCGGGTTTTGAAGTAGAGGCGGTATACCAAAAATATCGCGCCTGCAGCATTGGCGCCGGTGGGCGGATAAGAACACGCCAAATTGAAAGCCCGAGAGCAGCCAGCGCGCACCTCTGGCCGGTCTGGTTTTTTGGCTCAAACTGGCGCGTGACCGATAGCATAGAGAATCAATCAGAAATACGGAGCCCGGACAGTTTTCAAAACTCGGTGGCTTTTGCCCCGCTTTGGCGGTGTGCCCGCTGGCGCCAACGTGCGGTCGGTTCAGGGGGAATTTGAGCGCCTCAACCTAGAGACCTATCGCCCCGCGATGAACATGGCCTGCAAGAACACCGCCCGCTGAAGGGATGTTTGGCGGTGGATTGAGTGCCTCGCGGGGGTGATCGCGGGAAGGAGGCGACATGATCGGCACGGTGACCGCCGAGGGAGCCTGTGACTCGCGCCGCTGCTATACCGCCATCATCGCCCGCCTGGATCACCTTGGCCGGCCGCATAAACTGCGTCGGCCATGTGTAGATCGACTTGGTGCTGACCCCCAGCCGCTCGGCTACCTCGCGCACCGGGTAGCCCCGATCCTCGACCTGAGCGACAGCATCGCGTTTGAACTCGTCTGCGAATTTGTTTGCGGACATCTCGTCCTCCTTGCTCCCAAAATGACCAAGCAAGGCGTCTACAAATCTAGGGGCTATTCTTTTCGCGTCATTGATAGGTCCGCTCCTCCAGCCTTACGGTCCGGATCAGGTCGTCGATGGCAGCAATCAGCTTGCTTTCCGCGGGGTTGGCGCTGCGGTTTGGGTTGGTGACGAAGTGCACATCGACCGCCGGGATGCCGGTATAGGGCGGCAACCGCCAGAGATTGCCGGCCTGAACATCCCTCTGCGCCACATGCACCGGCAAGGCACCGATGCCGAGCCCTGCAACGATCATTCGCCTGACCTCGGGCAGGTTTGCCGAAATGCCCTTCAACTCGGGGCGCAGCAACGCCTGTTCGCGCAAATGCGTGACCGAGTGCAGCGGGCCGCTTTCCGCGTCGGTCTGGAACGAGACCGAGCTTTCGCCCTGCAACTCGGAAAGCCTGATCTTCTCTTTGCCGTAAAGGCGATGATGCGGCCCGCAGTAAAGCCCGAAATACTCGCGAAACAGCACCTGTGCCTGCAGCACAGGGTCGGGCTCGCGCATCAGACAGATGCCCAGCGTGGCGCGGTTCTGGCGCAGCCGGTTGAGTACATCCGAGCTTTCGGCCACCACAATCGAATAGGTTGCGTCCGGGTGGGTCTTGTTGAAGGTTTCGAGGATCTCATCGAAATGCCTGCAGACGACATGGCTGGTCATGACGATGTTGATATGGCCGCTGACACGGTTCTCGGCGGTATTGAGCAGACCGGGGAGTTGCGACACCGCGCCGAACACAGTGCTGCATTCACGATACAGGATCTGCCCCGCTTCGGTGACCGTGAAGTGGCTGGGGCGCCGATCGACCAATTTCTGGCCGATAGTGTCTTCCAGACGCTTGAGCGCGGCGCTGATGGTGGGCTGCCTGACACCCAGAAAATTCGCCGCCCGCGTAATGCCGCGTTGGTCCACCACGACCATGTAGGTGCGCAGAAGATTCCAGTCCAGATGCCACGGAAACCGCTGTTCGTATCGCTTCATCATCAATTTCATCAATAGTCGAGATACCGATTATCTCTTTGCTATATCCTGGTCTGCCGTGCAACTGAATTGTCCGAAGCAAAGAACCGCGCCGCGCAAGGCCGATGGCTTCCTACCGATACATCTGACAGGGAAAGGATGCACGATGACGACGATTTACAATTTCATCAAGACCGCAGTAACCGCGGGGGCACTTGCCGTTGCAGCCCTTGCCACCACCGGCGCCGCCAGCGCCGACGAATATGATACCATCATGCAAAAGGGCGTGATGCGCATTGCCATGAGCGGCGCCTATCCGCCGTTCAACTTTGTCAATGAAAAGAACGAGGTTGTCGGCTTTGACCCGGCGATTGGCGCCGAAATCGGCCGCCGCATGGGGATCAAGGTCGAGATCGTCACCACCGCCTGGGATGGCATCATCGCCGGGCTGCTGGCGAACAAATACGATGCCATCGTCGGGTCGATGTCGATCACTGAAGAGCGCGCCCAGGTGGTCGATTTTGTCGGCCCATACTACAATACGAAACGCGCGATCTTCACCAAGGCCGGCTCGCCGATTGTCAGTGTCGCGCAACTCGGTGATGTGACGGTGGGCGTGACCTTGGGCGAAACCCATGAGCAATGGGCGCGCGAACAGGGCTACAAGCTGCGCACCTACAAGGGTCTGCCCGAACTGCTGATGGAGCTGGATAATGGCCGCGTTGACGCAATCGTCAACGACTCGATCCCGGTGATTCTGGCGATGAAGGAAGGCAGCTACGACCTGGCCGTGGTCCCCGATCTGGTCACCGGCACGATCGGCGCCGGTATCGCCATCCGCCAGGGCAGCCCGAAACTGATTGCCGCGATGCAAGAAGCGCTCGACGCCATGCAAGCCGACGGCACCTATCTGACGATCGCCAACGAATGGGTTGGCGGCGACATCCGCTGACCGCACTATGACCGCGACCGCCCGCATGGCCAGGCGCCATGCGGGCGCCCCCCCTGACCCCCGGTGCGGCGGAGCTATGCCATGACCCCAACCTATGGACATCTGACCTGGGAACAGGTGCGCGACGCCGACAAGGACCGGGTGGTGATCCTGAACGTGTCGGCCACTGAAGATCACGGGCCCCACATGCCGCTCGATACCGACACGGTGCTGGGCATGGCGGTGGCCGAGGGCGTGGCGGCAGCGGCACCTGACGAGGTTTTCGTAATGCCGCCGGTGCCCTACGGGTTCAATGAGCACCACAAGGATTTTCCCGGCGTCATCTGGATTCAGCCTGAAACCCTGCTTGCCTTTGTCACCGACATCACAAAATCTTTGGCGCATCACGGCTTTCGCCGTATCCTGTTGCTCAACTCGCACGGTTCGAACCATCCTGTGCTCGACCTCGCGGCGCGCAAGACGGTGATCGAAACCGGCATCATCTGCGTGTCGGCCTCGTACTGGAACCTGATCTCGGCGCGCATCAACGCGATGCGCAAATCCGAAATTGGCGGCATTGCGCATGCGGGCGAGTTCGAGGCGGCGATGTATATGCATCTGCACCCCGAGCGGGTGAACCTGGGCCGCGCCGCAAAACAGGTGGTGCACAACCCCGCCAGCAAGTTTTTCAACCTTGATCTCGCGGCGGGTGGCAGCGCCGCGATGCTGATGCGCTGGTGGTCCGAGGTTTCGCCCGACGGCACCATGGGCGACCCGACCGTGGCCGACGCCGAAACCGGCCGCAGGTTTCTGCAAGCGGCGATCGAGGAAACCACCGCATTGATCCGCGAAATCCGGGCGCTGCCGATTTTGCCGCGGGTTGACCATCACGCGCCCGATCCGGGGGTGTAGCATGGATTTCGACCTGATGTTGCGCGTCTACCCGTTCTTTCTGAAAGCCGCGCTGGTGACGCTTGAGCTTTCGGTGCTGACCACCGCGCTCGGCCTTGGCTGCGGTGCGCTGGGGGCTGCGGCGCGGCTGTCGCGCAGCACGGTGCTGCGCGCGCTGGGGGCGAGTTATGTCAGCGTGTTTCGTGGCACCCCTGCGCTGATCCAGATCTTCATCCTCTATTTTGGCGGCCCACAGATCGGCATCCAGCTTGACGCGTTCGGGGCTGGGGTGATCGGGCTTGGGGTCAATATCGGCGCTTACATGACGGAAACCATTCGCGGTGCGATAATCGCGGTGGACCGGGGTCAGACCGAGGCGGCGCGCACGCTTGGCCTCAGCCGGTCCGAGACGATGCGCAAGGTGATCCTGCCGCAGGCGGCGCGGCTGATGATCCGCCCGCTGGGGGTGAACATCAACGCGCTGATAAAGGGCACCGCGCTGGTGGCGGCAATTTCCGTGGTGGAACTGACCTATACCGCGCAGCGCTACATCGGCTCTACCTACAAACCGTTCGAAATGTTCTTTCTGGCGGGGGTTATCTACATGGTGATCATTTATGTGACCGGGCTAGGCGTCAACTGGCTCGACCGCAGGGCGCGGATCACATGAGCGGGCTTTTCCCCCCAGGCGGAGGCCGGCATGGGTCTTGATTTCACCATTGTGCCCAGCTACTTCACGCTGCTGCTGATCGGCTCGGGCTGGACAATTGCAATTACCGCCGCTGCTGCGGTCCTCAGCTTTGTCGCTGGCATTCTTCTCGCAGTGATCGCGCTTTATGGCCCCGCATTGCTGCGCTATCCATTCCGGCTGTTTGCCTGGCTGTTCATGGGAACGCCGCTTCTGCTGCAACTGTTCCTGATCTATTTTGGGCTGATTCAGATCGGAATCGACCTGCCTGCTTTCGTGGCCGGCGTGATCGGGTTGGGGCTTCATTTCGCGGTCTACAACTCCGACATCATTCAGGCCGGCATCGTTGCGGTGGACCGCGGCCAGTACGAGGGCGCGCGCACGCTGGGCTTGAGCCGGGTGCAGACCATCGCGCGGATCGTGGTGCCGCAGGCGGTGCGCTCGGTGATCCCGCCGATCGGCAACAACATGATCGCGCTCTTGAAGGATTCCGCGCTGGTTTCGGTGATCGGCGTGACCGAACTGACGCTGACCGCCCAACTTGCGATCTCCAAGACCTTCCATCCGTTCGAATTCTATCTGGCCGCCGCGGCCTGTTACTACCTCATAAACCTCGTGCTCGAGGCTGGTCTGCGCCACATCGAACGCCGCATCCAGTTGGCCCGGTAAGGCGATTACGGAGACACCCATGACCGAGAAGCCATTCATCGATATCCGCCACGCCGCCAAAAGCTACGGCACGCTGGAAGTGCTCAAGGACATCAGCCTGCAAGTGCAGAAGGGGCAGATCGTGGCGATCATCGGCCCCAGTGGCTCTGGCAAATCAACGCTTCTGCGCGCCATCAACGATCTGGACCCGCTGACCAAAGGCGAGGTCTGGCTGGAGGACATGCAGGTGAACAAGCCGCTGCCGCCGCGCCAGTACGAGCGGCACATCAACCAGATGCGCCAGCAGATCGGCATGGTGTTCCAGCACTTCAATCTGTTCCCGCATCTGACGGTGCGCGGCAACATCACGCTGGCGCCGAAGATGCTCAAAAAGCTGTCGGATGCCGAGGCGAACGCGCTGGCCGAGCGCGAGCTGGCCCATGTCGGCATGCTGGACCGGATCGACTATTACCCCTCGCAACTTTCGGGCGGCCAGAAACAGCGCGTGGCGATTGCCCGCGCGCTGGCGATGGAGCCCAAGGTGATGCTGTTTGACGAGGTCACATCGGCGCTTGATCCCGAGCTTGTCGAAGAGGTCAACCTGGCGATGAAAAAGCTCGCCGAGGAACATATGACAATGATCATCGTCACGCATGAGATGGGCTTTGCGCAGGATGTCTGCGACCGCGTGCTGTTCATGGATCAGGGGGTGGTGGTCGAGGAAGGCCCGCCTGAGGTGATCTTTCGCACGCCCAAACACGAGCGCACCAAGAACTTTCTGCGCAAGCACCTGCAAGGAAATGCTCAATGACCACCGCTGCCATGCCCCGGCCATCCAACCTGTTCTACCAGTCGGGCACCCTTCGCCCGATGCTGGACCACGCCGAGGGGATCTATCTCTACGACACCACGGGCAAACGCTACCTTGATGGCTCCAGCGGGGCGATGGTCAGCAATATCGGCCACTCCAACCCGCATGTGCTGGCAGCGATGAAGGCGCAGATGGACAAGGCGACCTTCGGCTATCGGTTGCACTTCCAGACCGAGCCGGCGGAAAGACTGGCGCAGATGACGGCCGATCTGATGCCCGCAGGGCTGGACCGGGTGTTCTTCGTCTCGGGCGGCTCAGAGGCGGTGGAAAGCACCCTCAAGCTGGCACGGCAATATGCGCTGACCCAGGGGCAGGCCGGGCGCTGGAAGGTTATCTCGCGCTATCCTTCGTATCACGGCTGCACCCTGGGCGCGCTGGCGCTGACCGGCTACGACCCACTGACCGAGCCTTTCGCGCCGATGATGCGGGCCATGCCAAAAATCGCTGCACCACGCTGCTATCTGGACAACGACAACCTCGACGATGCGGCGCGCGGCCTGAAATACGCCGAAATGCTGCGCGCCGAGATCATCGCGCAAGGCCCCGAAACGGTGCTGGCCTTCATCATGGAGCCGGTCGGCGGCGCCTCGACCGGCGCGCTGGTGGCGCCCGACAGCTATTATGCCCGCATCCGCGAAATCTGTGACGAATTCGGCATTCTGCTGATCTATGACGAGGTGATGACCGGCGCCGGGCGCACCGGCAAGTTCGTCGCATCGGAGCACTGGGGCATCACCCCCGATATCGTGGCGCTGTCCAAGGGCTTTGCCGCAGGCTATGCGCCGCTGGGCGCGATGGTGGCCAAACGCGGAATCGTGGATGCGGTGCTGGGGGCCGGCGGCTTTCAGCACGGCTTCACCTATGCCGGCAACCCGCTGGCCTGTTCCGCCGGTGTGGCGGTGCTGGAGGTGTTGCAGCGCGAAAACCTTATCGAAAATGCCGCCGCCATGGGCGAGGTGCTGAAGGCCCGGCTGACCGGGTTGATGGACCACTTTCCCTTCATCGGCGACGTGCGCGGCAAGGGCTTGCTGCTGGCCTTCGAACTGGTCGGTGACCGCGCCACAATGGAGCCGTTGCCCAAGCGGTTGAACGCATTCACGCGGCTGGTGGATCTGGCTTACGAGCGCGGGCTGATCATCTATGCGCGGCGCACCCGTGGCGGCCATGAGGGCGACCATTTCCTCGTCTGCCCGCCGCTGATCATCACCCGCGCCCAGATTGATGAGATCATCGGCGCGCTGACCGAAAGCCTTGAGGCGCTGGCCGCAGAGATGAACCTGCCGGTCAACCGCTGATGCCGCTGCTCGACAAAACCTGCGACATGGCCGAGGCCATTGCCCGCATCCCCGACGGCGCGCGCATCATGCTGGGCGGCTTCGGGGTGCCCGGCACGCCGTTCTGCCTGATCCGCGAGTTGGTGCGGCAGGGGCAAAAAGGCCTGACGATCATCAAGAACGATGCCAACGAAACCGGCATGGGGGTGGACTGGCTTTTGGAAAATGGTCAGGTGGCGCGGCTGATTACCTCGCATATCGGGCTGAATCCGCGCGCTATGCAGATGATGAACGACGGCCGGATCAGCGTCGAATTCGTGCCGCAGGGCATTCTGGCCGAGCGCATCCGCTGCGCCGGGGCCGGGATGCTGGGCTTTGTCAGCGATATCGGTGTTGGCACCCTGATGGCCGAGGGCAAGCCCGAAGTTCGCGTCGGCGACAGGTCGGGTATTCTGGAAACCGCGCTTGGGGCCGATTTCGCGCTGGTGCACGCCGCCGACGCCGACACTTTCGGCAATCTGCGCTATGCGGCCACGGCGTGCAACTTCAACCCGCTGATCGCCATGGCAGCCAAAACAACCATCGCCGAGGCCGAAACGGTGCTGGCGCCGGGCGGCATCGCCCCGGACGACGTGCACACCCCAGGACCTTTCGTCGATCTGGTCGTCGCCTTGCCCGAACTTTCGGAGGTCTACGGTGTCGTTGAACGCTAGAGAACGCATGCTTCGCCGCGCCGCGCGCGACATCGGCGCGGGCATGACCGTCAATCTCGGGATCGGGCTGCCGACCCAAGTGCTGAAATATGTGCCCGCCGATCTGGCGGTCTGCCTGCACTCGGAAAACGGCATTGCCGGGGTCGGCCCGGTACGCGACCGTGCGAATGCCGACCGCAACCTGATCGACGCGGGCGGGGCCTATGTGTCACCGCTGCCGGGTACCGCGTATTTCGACAGTGCCGTTTCATTTGCCATCGTGCGCGGTGGTCGGCTGGATCTGACCTTTCTCGGAGCGTTTGAGGTGGCGGCCAACGGCGATCTTGCCAACTGGA
Organism: Paracoccaceae bacterium; assembly: GCA_019429405.1. GTDB lineage: Bacteria > Pseudomonadota > Alphaproteobacteria > Rhodobacterales > Rhodobacteraceae > UBA6213. The sequence continues at coordinate 37,782 of JAHYIZ010000022.1, read as the reverse complement.
TCATTCCGGGCCGCCTGACGCCGGGCGCGGGCGGCGCGATTGAACTGGCGCAAAAAGCCCGAAAGGTGGCGGTGATCACGACCCACACCGACAAGCATGGTGCCCCGAAGATCGTGGTGCGTTGCACCTTGCCACTGACCGCGCCCGGCTGCGTGCAGCGCATCTTCACCGATATGGCGGTCTGCGATGTCACCCCCGAGGGTCTGCGCCTGAGCGAGTTGGCCGAAGGCGTGACGGTTGCGCAGGTCATCGCCGCCACCGGCGCACCATTGATCGTGCCGCAAACCCCGCTTCCCAGATTCTGAAAGGCCCCGGACGTGGACAGCAAGCACCAGGCCACCATTTTGCACGCAGTCGATGCTGTCTTTGACGACGAGGTCGCATTTCTTGCGGAACTCTGCGCGTACCCCTCGACCCGCGGCAACGAGCAGGCAGCGCAAGCGTTCATGGCTGCCGCAATGGCGGCGCACGGGCTGGATGTTGACCGCTGGCAGGTGCGCATCGAGGACATCGCGCATCTGCCCGGCTTTTCGCCGGTCATCGGCACCTACGATGATGCAGTGAACGTGGTCGGCACCCGCCGCAGCCGCAGCGGAACCGGCAAGAGCCTTATTTTGAACGGCCATGTCGATGTGGTGCCCACCGGGCCCTTGGACATGTGGGACAGCCCGCCGTGGTCGCCGCGCATTGATGACGGCTGGATGTATGGCCGCGGCGCTGGCGACATGAAAGCGGGGCTTGCCAGCAACCTTTATGCACTGGAGGCACTGGCCCGTATCGGCTTTGCTCCCGCCGCCGATGTGCATCTGCAATCGGTTGTCGAGGAGGAATGCACCGGCAACGGCGCGCTTGCCTGCCTGCAACGCGGCTACCGCGCCGATGCCGCGCTGATCCCCGAACCCTTTGCCGAGGCGCTGGTGACGGCGCAACTGGGGGTGATCTGGTTTCAGGTGCATCTGAAGGGCATTCCGGTGCATGTGGCCTATGCCGGCAGCGGTGCCAATGCGATCGAGGCGGCGCTGCCGCTGATCGACGCCCTGCACCAGATGGAAGCGCGCTGGAACGCTCCTGCCTGCCGCCACGCCGCCTATCAGGGCCACGACCACGCGCTGAACCTAAATATCGGCAAGATTTCGGGGGGCGACTGGACCAGTTCGGTGCCCGCCTGGTGCGTATTTGATGTGCGCATGGCGCTGTTTCCCGGCCAGAGCCTGGTTGATGCCCGCCGCGAGATCGAGGCGGTGCTGCATGAGGCCGCCCAAAGCCACGCGTTCCTGCGCAACAACGCCCCCGAAATTATCTATCACGGCTTTTTCGCCGAAGGTTACGCGCTGGCCGACCACGAAGGCGCCGCACCCGCCATTGCGGCGCTGCAAGGCGCGCACCGCGCCGTCACCGGGGCCGATCTGGACAAGGTTGCCATCACCGCCACCACCGACGCGCGCTTCTTCGGTCTTTATGCCGATACCCCCGCGCTGGTCTACGGCCCCCGCGCCGAGGCCATTCATGGCTTCAACGAACGGGTCGATCTGGACTCGGTTCGCCGCGTCACCCAGACCACGGCGCTGTTCATCGCGCGCTGGTGTGGCCTGGAAGAACTTTGAAGAGGACAGCCCATGCGCGAAGCCGTGATCGTTTCCACCGCACGCACCCCGATTGGCAAAGCCTATCGCGGTGCCTTCAACGCCACGCAGGGGCCGGTGCTGGCCGCGCATGCGGTGCGTGCGGCGCTGGCGCGCGCCGGTCTGGAGGGCGGCGAGGTCGAGGATATGACGCTGGGCTGCGCGCTGACCCAGGGCAGCACCGGCATCAACACCGCGCGCCATGTGGTGATGGCCGCCGGCCTGCCCGACAGCGTGGCCGCCGCGACTATTGACCGACAATGCGCCTCGGGGCTGAATGCCATCGCCATTGCGGCGTATCAGGTGCTGCACGACGGGGTGAATGTGGCGCTGGCGGGCGGGCTTGACAGCATCTCGCTGGTGCAGACCGGGGGTTGGAACGATACGCATTACCGGATCGGCGCGGTCCCCGAGCGCTACTACATGTCGATGCTGAAGACCGCCGAGCTGGTGGCCGCGCGCTACGGCATTTCGCGCGCCGCACAAGACGCCTATGCGCTGGAAAGCCAGCAGCGCACCGCGCGGGCGCAAGCCGCCGGGCTGTTTGCCGATGAGATCGTCGCCGTCAGCACGATGAAGACGGTATTCGACAAGACCGGCGGCGAGACGGGGCGAGCCGAGGTGACGCTGGCGGTCGACGAATGCAACCGGCCCGGCACCACGCTGACGGGGCTGCAAGGCCTTGTCCCGGTTATGGGCGCCGGTCATGGCGTCACCGCTGGTAATGCCAGCCAGTTGTCGGACGGGGCCTCGGCCTGCGTCGTAATGGAGGCGGGCGAAGCCGCAAGGCGCGGGCTGACGCCACTGGGCATCTTTCGCGGCATGGCGGTGGCCGGGTGCGCGCCCGAGGAAATGGGCATCGGCCCGGTGCTGGCGATCCCGCGCCTGCTGCACCGCCACGGGCTGACCATCGCCGACATCGATCTGTGGGAGATCAACGAGGCCTTCGCCGCGCAACTACTCTATTGTCGCGATCATCTTGGCATCGATGCGCAAAAGCTTAACGTCAACGGCGGCGCGATCTCGATCGGCCACCCATATGGCATGAGCGGAGCGCGCATGGTCGGCCACGCTCTGCTGGAAGGCAGGCGGAGGCGGGCCAAACTGGCCGTTGTTTCGATGTGCATCGGCGGCGGACAGGGGGCAGCGGGGCTGTTCGAGATTCCAGGTAGCCCCGATCTTCGACCTGAGCGACCGCATCGCGCTTGAACTCGTCTGTGAATCCGGTTCCGGACATCGCGTCCTCCTTGCTTCCAAAATTGCCAAGCAAGGCGTCTACAAATCTAGGGGGCGTTGTTGCGTAACTCCTGCCTGAGGCGTGACTGCCCCTTTCCCTTCGGCATGGCACTGTTGCATAAATCCCGTGAGGGATTCATCTTGTGAATCCAGTGTGGTATCTGGGCGGCATGAGCAGACCTACACCCCCCGCCTACAAGACCAGGAACTGGCCGGCCTACAACAGAGCGCTGAAGCGCCGCGGCTCGCTGACGATCTGGTTTGATCCCGCCATGATCTGGGAGGCTGCGCCGACAGGGAAGCGTGGCCGGCAGCCCGACTACAGTGACGCGGCGATCCAGACCTGCCTGACCATGAAGGTGCTGTTCGGCATGGCGCTTCGCCAGACGACAGGGTTCGTCGAAAGCCTGTTGGGCCTGATCCGCTTGGACTGGGCGGTGCCCGACTTCAGCACGCTCAGCCGCCGCCAGAAGACCCTGAAGGTCAACATCCCGTACCGAGGATCGCAGGGGCCGCTGCACCTTCTGATCGACAGCACAGGCATCAAGGTCGAGGGCGAAGGGGAATGGAACGCGCGTAAGCATGGCGGCACGAAACGGCGGGTCTGGCGCAAGATCCACATCGGAATTGACGAGCAAACACTGGAAATCCGGGCTGCGGAGTTCACCACCAGCGATGTGGGTGACGCGCCCATGCTACCCGAGTTGCTCGACCAGATCCCGCCCGACCAAGAGATCGCAAGCGTCACCGCTGATGGTGCCTTCGACACGCGCAAATGCCATGACGCCATCGCCGCCAGGGGGGCCGCTGCGATCATCCCACCCCGAAAGAACGCCAAGCCATGGAAGCCTGACACCGCGGGAGCGATCGCGCGCAACGAAGCATTGTGCGCATCACGCCGCTTCGGTCGAACCATCTGGCGACGATGGAGCGGATACCACCGGCGGAGCCGCGTCGAAACAAAGATGCACTGCGTTAAACTGCTGGGCCAACGCCTCATGGCACGGGACTTCGACCGTCAGGTTGCCGAGTTCCAGGTTCGTGTCGCCGTTCTCAACGGCTTCCCCGCGCTCGGCATACCCGTGACTGAAGCCGTCGGATGAGACCATCCGGGGATTGGGGAACCACACCCATCACCTGATTTGTGCAACAGAGCCGACCTGCCCGGCAAGGCGTGCCTTGAAGAATGGCGCCCGGAGTTCATCGTGCCTCATTTGGGTCGGAACTCCTGTTCGCCACAGTCCAGCGCCGCGCGTTGCAAGAAGTCGGGCGACTCCGCCAGCCTGCTTAGGGCAGCGAGTGTGAAGCGAAAGCCTTATGGTTACTCTGCGGGTGTGGTTTTCGGTAAGCGGAACGGGCCAGCGGAAGTAAAAAATGCCATGTCTGGAACGTGATAAATAGGCGCTGAGCCTCATTGTTGTGCCTCACTTGCGTGGCACACCTGACAACTTGCGTATCTAAGCTATTGAAAAAGTAAGATTTGGTGGAGCCACGCGGGATCGAACCGCGGACCTCTTGAATGCCATTCAAGCGCTCTCCCAACTGAGCTATGACCCCACGTATTGCGCGGTCTTGGGTGCCCGCGTGGGGGGTCATATAGGCAGTTGCTGGCGGGCGCGCAAGCGGAAAATTCTGGGGCCGCGGGCGCATGGCGCGGCGCGCAGGCAAGGCGAAAAACGTGCGAAGGGCACGGGTTTCTTACCCCCCGTGCCCTCGCGTAATTGCGCAGCCTTGCGTGAACGGTCAGACTTCTTCGTCGCCGGTCGTGACATCGGCGATGTCGTCGAGCGAAACGGTGTCGTCCTCGTCGTCTTCCAGAAGGTCGTCATCGAGATCGACATCGCCCGCGTCGGCGTCGATGTCTTCTTCGGTGTCGAGATCTTCGACTTCGAGGTTGTGCTCGCGCACACTTGCCTTGTCGGCAACCATCACCCGGCCCCGGCCCGCAGTCAGACTGTCGGCGGTAAAGGTGTTGGTGCAGACCGGGCAGGTCATCGGGTCACGCGCAAGGTCATAGAACCGGCTCGCGCAATGCGGGCAGAGGCGCTTGACGCCCCATTCCTCTTTCGGCATGGAAAACTCCTAGCATCGCTCGGTTATCGAGAGTCGAAGCCAACTGCCACAAGAGGTGCGGGGTGTCAAAGGCTTTTGCACTGGCCGCCGACACGGTCGAACGCGGGGAAAGGAACACAATGCGCCGCCTGCTGCTGCCCGGCCCCCCCGAGGTCCATCTGACGCTGCGCCGATCGGCCCGCGCGCGGCGGTTCAGCCTGCGGGTGTCGCGGGTTGACGGGCAGGTGACGCTGACCCTTCCGACCTGGGCGCCCGAGGCGGAAGCGATGGATTTTGCGCGCGAAAAGGCGCCCTGGGTGCGCGCGGCGCTGGCCCGCAGGGCGCCGCAGTCGCTGCCAGGGTTTGGCACCTCGGTGCCGGTTGAGGGGCGCATGTTGGCGCTGACGGCGGCGCCGGTGCGCACTCCGCGCATCGAGGCCGAGGCGCTGTTGCTGCCGCCCGATGCGGCGCGGCTGGGTGTGCGGTTGGTGACCTTTTTGCGGTTTGTGGCGCGCCAGCGGCTGCAGGCGGCCTGCACCCGCCATGCAGAGGCGCTCGGCCGCTCTTTCACGCGCATCACGCTGCGCGATACCCGCTCGCGCTGGGGGTCATGCGCGCCCGATGGCAGCCTGATGTTTTCCTGGCGGCTGATTCTCGCGCCGCCCGAAGTGCTGGAGTATGTGGCCGCACATGAGGTGGCGCACTTGGCCGAGATGAACCACTCGCCTGCGTTCTGGGCCGTGGTGGCGCGGCTTTGCCCCGGCTACGCGGCGCCGAGGGCGTGGCTGAAGCAGAATGGGCAAGCATTGCACAGCTATCGGTTCACCGATTGACCGCAGCGGGGCGCTGTGGTCCCTTGCGCGCATGACCCTGACCCCGCGCCCCTCAGACGCAACACTTGCCGCGCATGACCGCATTTACCGCAGCCTGCGCCAGCAGATCATGCACGGCGAGATGAGGCCGGGGCAGGCGCTGACGCTGCGCGGGCTGGGCAAGGCCTATGGCGTGTCGATGACCCCGGCGCGCGAGGCGCTGCGGCGGCTGGTGGCGGAAGGCGCGCTGATGCTGTCGTCATCGGGGCGGGTGGCAACGCCCGAACTCAGCCAGGACCGGATCGAGGAACTTGCGGCCTTGCGTGCGCTGATCGAGCCGGAACTGGCCAGCAGGGCGCTGCCGCGCGCGCATCTGGCGCTGATCGACCGGCTTTCGGCGATCAACACCGCCAATGCCGAAGCCGTGGCCAAACACGATGGCGTGGCCTATGTGCGCACCAACCTCGAGTTTCACCGCACGCTCTATTTGCGCGCGCAGGCGCCTGCGATGCTGGCGATCATCGAGACGGTCTGGCTGCAACTCGGGCCAAGCATGGCAGCACTTTACGGGCGCATTGCGAGCAATGAGCCGCCGCGTCACCACCGGCTGATTCTGGCGGCATTGCGGGCCGGCGACGAGCCGGGCCTGCGGCTGGCGGTGCGCACGGATGTAACGCAGGGGCTGCGGCATCTGGCGGGGTGACTTCGTTAACAATAGTTAATAAGTTCGCGCCGGAACGGGCCAAACCGCATTGGAGAACTACATGACTAAGAGACCGCTTTTGATCTCATTGATACTTTCTCTGTTGGCGGGCTGTGCCAGCAACAGCAATGAGGTCATGCCGCAATACGTTTCGCCGACCCTTTATCAGAGCCTGACCTGTCGCCAAATTGGCGAGGAAGCGCGGCGAGTGTCTGCCCGCACTGCGCAGATGTCGGGAGTGCAAGACGCAAAAGCGCAGGGCGACGCAGTGGCCACTGGTGTCGCACTCGTATTGTTCTGGCCCGCCCTATTCTTCATTCAGGGCGATAAGCAGAACGCGTCCGAGCTGGCTCGCCTAAAAGGCGAGTTTGAGGCACTTGAGCAGGCGAGCATCCAGAAAAACTGTGGAATCGAGTTTCGTGCTGCCCCCACCGTCGCCGAATAATTGGTTCGGGGGCGCTACGCCCCCGACCATTCCGGCCTTGTTCAGGCGTGGATGGCCCCGTCGCCGCAGGCCAGCGCCGCTTCGCGCACCGCTTCGGAATAGGTCGGGTGGGCGTGGCAGGTAAGGGCGAGGTCTTCGGCTGAGGCGCCAAACTCCATCGCCACGCAGATCTCGTGGATCAGATCGCCTGCCGCAGGGCCGATGATATGGGCGCCGAGAATGCGGTCGGTGGCCTTGTCGGCAAGGATCTTGACGAAGCCTTCGCCCTGAAAGACCGCCTTGGCCCGCGCGTTGCCCATGAACGCAAACTTGCCGACCTTGTAGGCGCGGCCTTCCTGTTTCAGTGCCTCTTCGGTCTTGCCGACCGAGGCCACCTCGGGGGTGGTGTAGATGACGCCGGGGATCACGTCGTAATTCACGTGACCGGCGCGCCCGGCGAGGATTTCGGCCATCGCCATGCCCTCGTCTTCGGCCTTGTGGGCGAGCATCGGGCCGATGATGGCGTCGCCGATGGCGTAGATGCCCTTGGCGGTGGTGGCGAAATGCGCATCGGTCTTGATCTGGCCGCGGGGCAGCAGCTCGACGCCCGCCGCCTCAAGCCCGAGGCCATCGGTATAGGGTTTGCGCCCGGTGGCGACCAGCACCACATCCGAGCCGAGGCTGGTTTCGCTATCGTCCTTGCGCAGCTTGTAGTGGGTGGTGGCGCGGCCCTTGGCGACCTTGACGCCCTGCACGGCCGCGCCAAGGATGAAGGTCAGCCCCTGTTTCGCCAGAATACGTTGCAGCGATTTGGCAACCTCGCCATCCATGCCGGGGGTGATGGCGTCGAGGTATTCGACCACCGTCACTTGCGTGCCGAGGCGCGCATAGACCGAGCCAAGCTCCAGCCCGATCACGCCTGCGCCGATCACCACCATGGATTTCGGGATCTTGCCGAGCGCCAGCGCGCCGGTGGAGGTGAGCACGGTCTTTTCATCCACGGTGACGCCGGGCAGGGCAGAGGGCTCCGACCCGGTGGCGATGACGATGTTTTTCGCCTCGTGGACTTCCTCGCCCACCTTGACCTTGCCGGGGGCGCTGATGCTGCCCCAGCCTTTCAGCCAAGTGATCTTGTTCTTCTTGAACAGAAACTCGATGCCTTTGGTGTTGCCCGTCACGACATCGGCCTTGTAGGCCTGCATTTTGCCCCAATCGACCTTGGGGGCGCCGCCCATCAGGCCCATCTTCTCGAAGTTCTCGTGCACATTGTGCAGGCTGTGGGTGGCGTGCAAAAGCGCCTTCGAGGGGATGCAGCCGACGTTGAGGCAGGTGCCGCCAAGCGTGTCGCGGCCTTCGACGAGGGCGGTCTTCAGCCCCAGTTGCGCGCAGCGGATGGCACAGACATAGCCGCCGGGGCCGCCGCCGATGATGATGACGTCAAAGCTGGACATGTCAGGTCTCCTGTTCTGGCCGAAGGCGGGGGGCAGACTGCCCGCCGGACCCGCCGGGGGTATTTGGGCGTTGAGAAAGCATGATCAGATGAGTGCGGCGATGATCATGCCGATTGTGGCGAGGAAGCCTATGGACCAGATCAACGAGCGCCAGGGCACGAGACCGAGCCAGTAGGCCGGAACGTAGAGAATGCGCGCGCCAAGGTAGGTATAGGCGCAGACGGCGGTGAAGGGGGTGGTGATCTTGACAAACGTTACCACGACAACCGCGAGGGTGAAGAGGATCAGCGCCTCGAAATGGTTGTTCATGGCGCGAAAGAGGCGGCCCGAACGCGGGCTGAGCTGTTCGGCCAGTGGTTTGCCCAGCCGGTCGGGGTCGCGCGGCGACAGGGTTTTTGCCGGGCCGAGTTCGCGGTTGGCGGTGATCGAAACCAGTAGATACTGGACGCCTTGCAGCAGGCCGGCGAGGGCGAGGGCGGTGAGTTCGGGGGTCATGGATACCTCGACAATATAGTAAATTTCCCGAATTCATCAATCTCGGGAGCGATTTTTGCGACTATGAATCCAATCCAGCTGCTTCGCTTATCGCCCGTGAGACTCCCCATCAGACCTTTTCCGAATATCGGCGGCTTCTGAAAAGCCTGCCAGACTAATAGGTCGCCGTGTTCTATTGGCTCACCGCCCACGTTAGGCGTCTCTGCGATTAGGTAGAAACCAGATGGTGCTCCGCAAACAAGTAGACCGACCCGGTATCTGCCGTCGTGAGTTCTCGAAACAAGGTTTTTCATTTGCCTGAAGCCGGGTTGTGGAACCAGTGCCGGGCGGCCTTCGCCCCTCTGAGGGGCTGGCGAAAACTGCCCATTACAGTATTCGAAGAACCCCTCTGCCGATCTAAACGGAAGTTTCATTGAAAGCACCTCCAACACGTTAGAAACGTGAGAGAACCCCTAATGTCGCTGCCACGGGACGACGGGCACCCGCAACGTCTCACAAATCCATCAGCAACCTTCTCGGGTCCTCCAGCGCTTCCTTGACCCGCACGAGGAACGTCACCGCGCCCTTGCCGTCTACAACCCGGTGGTCATAGCTCAGCGCCAGATACATCATCGGGCGGATCACGATCTGGCCCGCCACCACTACCGGGCGGTCCTGGATTTTATGCATGCCCAGAATGCCCGATTGCGGCGGGTTGAGGATGGGGCTGGACATCAGCGAGCCGTAAACCCCGCCATTCGAGATGGTAAAGCTGCCGCCCTGCAGTTCGGGCATGCTCAGCTTGCCGTCGCGCGCCCGCAGGCCCAGTTCAGCGATCTTCTTTTCGATCGCGGCAAAGCCCATGGCGTCGGCATCGCGCACCACCGGCACCACGAGGCCGGTGGGGGTGCCCACCGCCACGCCCATGTGGACATAGTTCTTGTAGACGATGTCGCCGCCGTCGATCTCGGCGTTGACTTCGGGCACCTCTTTCAGCGCATGCACGCAGGCCTTCACGAAGAATGACATGAAGCCCAGTTTCACGCCGTGCTTTTTCTCGAACACGTCTTTGTATTCGTTGCGCAGGCCCATGATGCCAGACATGTCGACCTCGTTATAGGTGGTCAGCATGGCGGCGGTGTTTTGCGCGTCTTTCAGGCGGCGCGCAATGGTGGCGCGCAGGCGGGTCATCTTGACGCGCTCTTCGCGGGCGGCGTCTTCGGCGGGGATCGGGGCGCGGGGGGCTGCGGCGGCGGCGGGAAGCGCGGCGGCAACGGCGGGGGCGACCTGCGCGGCTGCGGCAACAGCGGCGGCGACATCCGATTTCATCACACGGCCATCGCGGCCCGAGGCCTGCACGGCGTCGCGCGCGAGGCCTGCTTCGGCCATCGCCTTTTTCGCGGCAGGGGCGTCTTCGACATCCTTTGCGGCGGCTGCCGGCGCGGCGGTGGCCGCCGGGGCTGCGGCCTTGGGTGCGCCGGCGGCGGCGCCTTCGGCGATGATGGCAAGGCGCGCCTTGGCATCGACGGTGGCGCCTTCGGGGGCCAGAATCTCGGTCAGCACACCCGCCACGGGCGAGGGGACCTCAACCGAAACCTTGTCGGTTTCCAGCTCGCAGAGCATTTCATCAACCGCGACGGCATCGCCCACCTTTTTGAACCAGGTGGCGACCGTGGCTTCGGAAACGCTTTCGCCCAGAGAGGGCACCATCACATCCGTCATCTTGACCTCGTTCGCTTGCGGCGCACTGCGCTTTTTGAAGCTTGCGCCAGATTTCGTTTCGGGCGCCTGGCGGGCGATGCCCGCCGCGGCGATCAGTATGGTCGGCGCCGGTGGTGCCTAGCCTTCGATGGTCAGCGCGTCGCTTACCAGCGCGTCCTGCTCGGCCTTGTGGCGCGAGGCGAGGCCGGTGGCGGGCGAGGCTGACGCGTTGCGCCCGGCGTAGCGGGCACGGCTATGGGCAGCACCGATGCGGGTCAGCACCCATTCGAGGTTTGGCTCGACAAATGTCCAGGCGCCCTGATTCTTCGGCTCTTCCTGGCACCAGACGATTTCGGCCTGCTTGAATCGGCCAAGCTCGGTCACCATGGAATGCGCCGGGAACGGGTAGAACTGTTCGAGCCGCAGCAGGTAGACGTCGTCGATACCACGTTTGTCGCGCTCGGCCAGAAGGTCGTAGTAGACCTTGCCCGAGCAGATCACCACGCGGCGGATCTTTTCATCCGCCACCAGTTTTGTTTCCGACATGCCGCCCTGCGCATCGTCCCAAAGCACCCGGCGAAAGAAGCTGCCGGTGGTGAACTCATCGGCCTTCGACACGCACATCGGGTGGCGCAAAAGCGATTTCGGCGTCATCAGCACCAGCGGTTTGCGGAAGGGCCGGTGAATCTGGCGGCGCAGGATGTGGAAGTAGTTTGCCGGGGTTGAACAGTTGGCGACGATCCAGTTGTCTTCAGCGCTCATCTGCAAGAAGCGCTCAAGCCGGGCCGAGCTGTGTTCGGGGCCTTGGCCCTCAAAACCATGCGGTAGCAGCATGACCAGCCCCGACATCCGCAGCCACTTACGCTCGCCCGAGTTGACGAACTGGTCGAACATGATCTGCGCGCCGTTGGCAAAATCGCCAAACTGCGCCTCCCACATGGTCAGCGTATTCGGTTCGGCCAGCGAATAGCCATACTCGAAGCCGAGCACGGCATATTCGCTCAGCATCGAATCGATCACCTCGTAACGCGCCTGCCCCGGCTTGATGTGGTTGAGCGGGTAGTAGCGTTCTTCGGTGGTCTGGTCGATCAGGCCCGAGTGGCGCTGGCTGAAGGTGCCGCGCGTTGCATCCTGCCCGGCAAGGCGCACGCCAAAGCCCTCGGCCACAAGGCTGCCAAAGGCCAGCGCTTCGCCGGTGGCCCAGTCAAAACCGGTGCCGGTTTCAAACATCTTGGCCTTGGACTCAAGCAGCCGCGCGACCGTCTTGTGCAGATCGAAACTGTCGGGCGCGCGGGTCAGCGCGGTGCCCACCTCGGCCATCAGCTCGGGCGAAATCGCGGTGCTGCCAGCGTCATATTCGCTGCGCTCGCGGTCTAAGTGGCGCCAGCGGCCATCGAGCCAGTCGGCCTTGTTGGGGCGGTAGTTCTTGCCAGCCTCAAACTCTTCATTGAGCTTCGCCTGAAACGCCGCCTTCATGTCTTCGATCTCGCCCTCGGGGATCAGACCATCGGCCACCAGCCGCTCGGTGTAAAGCTGGAGCGTCGTCTTGTGGCCTTTGATAGCCTTGTACATCAAGGGGTTGGTAAACATCGGCTCGTCGCCTTCGTTGTGGCCGAAGCGGCGGTAGCAGAAGATGTCGAGCACCACATCCTTATGGAACTTCTGGCGGAATTCGGTGGCCACCTTGGCGGCATGCACCACCGCCTCGGGGTCGTCTCCGTTGACGTGGAAGATCGGGGCTTCGACCATCAGCGCGATGTCGGTGGGGTAGGGGCTGGAGCGGCTGAACGACGGCGCGGTGGTAAAGCCGATCTGGTTGTTCACCACGATGTGCATGGTGCCGCCGGTGCGGTGCCCGACAAGGCCCGACAGGCCAAAGCATTCGGCCACCACGCCTTGCCCGGCAAATGCCGCGTCGCCATGCAGCAGCACGGGCAGCACCTGATGGCGGGTCTTGTCGCCCAGTTGCTCCTGCTTGGCGCGCACCTTGCCCAGCACCACCGGGTTCACCGCTTCAAGGTGGCTGGGGTTGGCGGTCAGCGACAGGTGCACCTTGTTGCCGTCAAACTCGCGGTCGCTTGAGGCGCCGAGGTGGTACTTCACGTCGCCCGAACCATCCACGTCTTCGGGCTTGTAGCTGCCGCCCTGAAACTCATGGAAAATCGCGCGGTAGGGCTTGCTCAACACGTTGGCCAGCACCGACAGGCGGCCCCGGTGCGGCATGCCGACGACGATGTCTGAAACACCGAGCGCACCACCGCGCTTGATGATCGCTTCCATCGCCGGGATCAGCGCCTCGGCACCGTCAAGGCCAAAGCGCTTGGTGCCCATGTATTTGACATGCAGGAACTTTTCAAAGCCCTCGGCCTCGACCAGCTTGTTGAGAATGGCACGGCGACCCTCGCGGGTGAACTGAATCTCTTTGCCGTAGCCCTCGATTCGCTCTTTCAGCCAGCCGGCCTGCTCTGGGTCGGAAATGTGCATGTATTGCAGCGCGAAGGTGCCGCAGTAGGTGCGCTTCACGATGTCAATGATCTGCCGCATGCTGGCGACTTCAAGCCCCAGCACGTTGTCGATGAAGATCGGGCGGTCCATGTCGGCATCGCCAAAGCCGTAAGCCTTGGGGTCAAGCTCGGGGTGCTGTTCCTGCCCCTGAATACCCAGCGGGTCAAGGTCGGCGGCGAGGTGGCCCCGAATCCGGTAGGCGCGGATGATCATGATCGCGCGAACTGAATCGAGCACTGCGCGCTTGACCGCTTCGTCCGAAACCTTCACCCCCGCTTCCGCAGCCTTGGCGCGGATCTTGTCGCCCGCGCCCTTGGCCTCGCGTGCCAGCGGCCATTCGCCGGTCATTGCGGCGGTCAGGTCATCGGTGGGTTGCGGCGGCCAGTCGGGTCGGTCCCAGCTGGCGCCTCTGGCCTGCCGCTTCACATCAAGCTCAGCGTCCCCGAGCGAGTGGAAGAACGCCGCCCAAGCCGCATCGACCGAACTGGGGTCGGCGGCAAATCGGGCGTAGAGTTGCTCGACATAGTCGGCATTTGCGCCTTGCAGGAAGCTGGAAGCATGGAAGGCGTCGTTGGGGGATTGGTCGGTCATGGCTGCACCTGACTGAAAGGAAAACCGCACCCCTATGACTGGGGTGCGGCGAAAGTGTTACTTGCCAAGGGCCTTCATGACGGCCTCGCCAAGCCCCGCCGGGCTGTCGGCCACGACAATGCCGGCGCGGCGCATCGCCTCGATCTTGCTTTCGGCGTCGCCCTTGCCGCCCGAGACGATGGCACCCGCGTGGCCCATGCGGCGGCCCTTTGGCGCGGTGCGGCCCGCGATAAAGCCCGCGGTGGGCTTCCAGCGGCCGCGCTTTTTCTCATCCGCCAGAAACTGCGCCGCGTCTTCTTCGGCGGCGCCGCCGATTTCACCGATCATGATGATCGAGGTGGTCTCCGGGTCGGCCAGGAACATCTCCAACACGTCGATATGCTCGGTGCCCTTGATCGGGTCGCCGCCGATGCCGACGGCAGTCGATTGCCCAAGGCCGAGGTCCGAGGTCTGCTTGACCGCCTCATAGGTCAGCGTGCCCGAACGGCTGACAACGCCCACGCTGCCGCGCCGGTGGATGTGGCCGGGCATGATGCCGATCTTGCAGGCGTCGGGGGTGATGACGCCGGGGCAGTTCGGCCCGATCAGGCGCGATTTGGAACCCTCCAAGGCGCGTTTCACCTTCATCATGTCAAGCACCGGGATGCCCTCGGTGATGCAGACGATCAGCTCCATCTCGGCGTCAATCGCCTCAAGGATGCTGTCGGCGGCAAAGGGTGGCGGCACATAGATGGCCGAGGCGTTGGCACCGGTAGCGGCGCGCGCCTCATGCACCGAGTTGAAGACGGGCAGGTTGAGGTGCAGGCTGCCGCCCTTGCCCGGCGTCACCCCGCCGACCATTTTCGTGCCATAGGCAATGGCTTGTTCGCTGTGGAAGGTGCCTTGAGAGCCGGTGAAGCCCTGGCAGATGACCTTGGTATTTTCGTTGACGAGAATGGCCATTTTCTTACCCCCGCACCGCTTTGACGATCTTCTGCGCGGCATCGGCGAGGTTATCCCCGGCGATCACGTTCAGGCCAGAATTGCGGATGATTTCCTTGCCGAGTTCCACGTTGGTGCCTTCAAGCCGCACCACCAGTGGCACTTTCAGCCCCACCTCTTTCACCGCGGCAACGATGCCCTCGGCAATGACGTCACAGCGCATGATGCCGCCGAAGATGTTGACAAGGATGCCCTTCACGTTGGGATCAGAGGTGATGATCTTGAACGCCTCGGTGACCTTTTCCTTGGTGGCGCCGCCGCCCACATCAAGAAAGTTGGCGGGCTCGGCGCCGTAAAGCTTGATGATGTCCATCGTCGCCATGGCAAGGCCCGCGCCGTTGACCATGCAGCCGATCTCGCCATCGAGAGCGATGTAGTTGAGGTCGAACTTCGAGGCGGCAAGCTCTTTGGGGTCTTCTTCGCTTTCGTCGCGCAGCGCCATGATGTCGGGCTGGCGGTAAAGCGCGTTGTTATCAAACCCCACCTTGGCGTCGAGCACCTTGAGGTTGCCGTCGGTCATCACGATCAGCGGGTTGATCTCCAACATCTCCATGTCCTTCTCGATGAAGGCACGGTAGAGGTTGCGCACCAGCGCCACGCATTGCTTGACCTGCGCGCCTTCGAGGCCGAGCGCGAAGGCGACGCGGCGACCGTGAAAATCAGACAGCCCCGAGGCCGGATCGACCGAGAAGGAAATGATCTTTTCGGGCGTCTTTGCGGCGACTTCTTCAATGTCCATACCGCCTTCGGTTGACACCACGAAGGAAACCCGGCTGGAGCCGCGATCGACCAGCAGCGCAAGGTAAAGTTCGCGCGCGATATCGGAACCGTCTTCAATGTAGATTCGGTTGACCTGTTTGCCCGCTGCGCCGGTCTGGTGCGTCACCAGTGTGCGGCCGAGCATCTGCTTGGTCAGAATTTCGGCCTCTTCGACCGAGCGCGCAAGCCGCACGCCGCCCTTCAGCCCCGCTTCAGGCTCCTTGAAGCTGCCCTTGCCGCGGCCGCCCGCGTGGATCTGCGCCTTGACCACCCAGAGCGGGCCATCAAGCCCCCCTGCTGCGGTCTTCGCATCTTCGGCGCGCAGAACTACGCGGCCGTCGGAAACCGGGCAGCCGTAGCTGCGCAGCAGCGCTTTTGCCTGATACTCGTGGATATTCATGGCCCATGTCCCATGTGGCTTGCAATTGGAGCCGTCTTTGCCACGGAAACGGGCACAGTCAAAACGCTAAATGCTGCAAATGCACCGACAAGCCGGGAAATCGGCAAGTTGTGATCACAGGTTTCCGGGGTGTGATCACAAGAGGCGTTCCAAGACGCTCCTGAACCGATTCGGTGCGCAAATGGCAAAGGGCGCGCCGGTCGGGCGCGCCCTTGTGGTCTTTGGCGTTGCTCAGGCGAGCGAGGGGTCGATTGCCTTGCAGGCGGCGACGAGGCCTTGCACGGCATCCACCGACTTGTCAAACATCGCCTGTTCGTCCTTGTTAAGCGAAATATCGACGATGCGTTCCACGCCGCCCGCGCCGATCACCGTGGGCACGCCGACATACATGCCATTGAGGCCAAGCGCGCCGTCAACCCATGCCGCGCAGGGCAGCAGGCGCTTTTGGTCCTTGAGGTAGGCTTCGGCCATTTCGATGGCGCTGGTGGCGGGGGCGTAGAAAGCCGAGCCTGTCTTCAACAGGCCAACGATTTCGGCGCCGCCATCGCGGGTGCGCTGGATGATCGCGTCGAGCTTGTCCTGGCTGGTCCAGCCCATCTTCACGAGGTCGGGCAGCGGCACGCCGCCAACGGCGGAATAACGTGCCAGCGGCACCATGGTATCGCCGTGGCCACCCAGCACGAAGGCGGTGACATCGCGCATCGAGACGTTGAATTCGACCGAGAGGAAGTGCCGGAAGCGCGCCGAATCAAGCACGCCAGCCATGCCCACAACCTTGTTGTGCGGCAGGCCCGAAAACTCGCGCAGTGCCCAGACCATCGCATCAAGCGGGTTGGTGATGCAGATCACGAACGCATCGGGGCAATGCGTCTTGATGCCCTCGCCCACCGCCTTCATGACCTTGAGGTTGATGCCCAGCAGATCGTCGCGGCTCATGCCCGGCTTGCGCGGCACGCCGGCGGTAACGATGCAGACATCGGCGCCCGCGAGGTCGTCGTAGCTGTTGGTGCCCTTGAGCACCGCGTCGAAACCCTCGGAGGGGCCCGATTCGGCGATATCGAGCGCTTTGCCTTGCGGCGTTCCTTCGGCGATGTCGAACAGTACGACGTCACCGAGTTCCTTGATCGCGGCGAGATGGGCGAGCGTGCCGCCGATCTGCCCCGCGCCGATCAGCGCGATCTTGGGTCTGGCCATTGAATCCTCCGAGTCAGGGTGTTTGCGTGAAAGACTGACGGGCAATTGCCTAGCCGCTTGGGCGCCCCGGTGCAAGTCCGCTGCGATGCAGCAATGATTCTGGGCATTCCGTTGCACCTGCGATTGCGCTAAAGGCCGCCCAACGAGGGGGCGCAATGGAACTTTCGGTGGCGGGATGGGCCTTGGCGGGGCTTGCGGCAATTCTGGTGGGATTGTCCAAGGGTGGCCTGCCTGTCGTCAGCATGTTGTCGGTGCCGCTTCTGGCCCAGGTGATGAGCCCGGTCACGGCGGCCGGGCTGCTGCTGCCGGTCTATGTGGTGTCGGATGCCTTCGGCGTCTGGGCATGGCGCAAATCATTCAACCGGCGGGTACTGGCGATCATGGCACCTGCCGCCACGATTGGTGTCGGTCTTGGCTGGGCGACGGCCAGCATGGTGTCTGAACGCATGGTGGGCGGCCTTGTGGGGCTGATTGGCACCCTGTTCGCGCTTAATGCAATTCTGCGCCCCCGGCTTTCCACGGCGCGCGATGCGCGCATCGGGCCGGGCATATTCTGGGGCACGATTACCGGCTTCACCAGCTTTGTCAGTCACTCGGGCGGGCCGCCGTGGCAGGTTTATGCGCTGCCGCTGGGCATGGATAAGCTGATGTTCGCGGGCACCTCGACGATCCTGTTTGCCTGGGTCAACGCCATAAAGATCGTGCCATATTATGCGCTTGGCCAGCTTTCGGTTGAAAACCTGCAGGTCGCGGCGCTGTTGATGGTGCCGGCGTCGTTGGCGGTGCTGGCAGGGGTGCGGCTGACGCGGGTGGTGCCGCAGGCGCTGTTCTTTCGGGTTGTCGTCTGGGCGCTTCTGGCAATGTCGCTCAAGCTCATGTGGCAGGCGCTTTAAGCGCCGGTGCCGAAAACCGGCCCGAGTGATTCATAGGCCTCGCCCGAAGCCAGCATACAGGTCAGGCCGGTGGGCAGCGTCAGCGTGATGGTCCAGCGGCCGGTCGCGTCGGACGCGAAGATTTCGACCACCACCTGGGTCGAGGCAAGCCCCACCGCGCGGCGGCTTTGGCCATGGCGCACAGCGATTTCGGCCAGCACCTGCGCGCGCGGGCCGCAGCTGGCGGGCGCGGCCTGCACCTGCGGCGCGGCGAGGATGAGGGCGCCGAAGCCGAGCGAGGCTGCGAAAAGTCTGGGGGGCATGGCGGGTCTTTCGGCGAGGAGGAACAAGGTCAGGCTGCGGCAGCGGTGCCAACAACCTCTGAACCGCCCGAACGTTCCCGCTCTGCCCCGCCGCCATTCTGCGTTGCGGCAAATCTGGGCTTGCCGAATATGCCGAAAATATGGTCCTTGGCGAAAGATTGTTGCGAGGGAGAGAATCATGGATCTGCCTGCCCGCCCCTACCGCTCGGTGCTCTACATCCCCGGCTCCAAGCCGCGCGCGCTTGAAAAGGCCCGCGAACTGGCGGCCGACGCGATCATCTTCGATCTGGAAGACGCGGTGACGCCGGATGAAAAGCCCGCCGCGCGGGCGCTGCTGCGCGAGGTGCTGGCAAGCACCGATTTTAGTCCCCGCGCGCGAATCGTGCGCATGAACGGGCTTGATACGCCTTGGGGCGCCGAGGATATCGCGGCCTTTTCAGGCGCGGATATCGACGCGCTGCTGATCCCCAAGGTTTCAAGCGCCGCCGATGTGCAGGCGGTGGCGGCGCGTATTGCCGATGTGCCGCTTTGGGCGATGATGGAGACAGCGCGGGGCATGCTCAACGCCGCCGAAATCGCCGCGCACCCGCGTCTGCACGGTATGGTGATGGGCACCAACGACCTTGCCAAGGAACTTGGCAGCCGCTTTCGCGCCGACCGGCTGGCGATGCAGGCGGGGCTGGGGCTGTGCCTGCTTGCGGCCAAGGCCGAGGGCCTGACCATTATCGATGGCGTCTATAACGCGTTCAAGGATGACGAGGGGCTGCGGGCCGAATGCGCGCAGGGCCGTGACATGGGCTTTGATGGCAAAACCCTGATCCACCCGGCACAGCTTGAAATTGCCAACGAGGCCTTTGCGCCGTCCGAGGCGGAAATCGACCTCGCCCGCCGCCAGATCGCCGCCTTCGATGCCGCCGAGGCCGCAGGGCAGGGGGTTGCGGTTGTGGATGGAAAGATTGTCGAAAACCTGCATATCGTCACCGCGCGGCAAGTGCTGGCGAAAGCCGGGGCGATTGCCGCGCTGAACGCAAACTGAGAGGGCGTCATGGCGGTTCTGCTTCTTGGCCTTTTGTTGTGGGCTGGCTCCCACCTTTTCAAGCGCATTGCGCCAAAAGCGCGCGCCAGCATGGGCGACCGGGGCAAGGCGATGGTCGCGGGGTTGAGCCTGATTGCCATCGTGCTGATGGTGGTGGGCTTTCGCAGCGCCGACGTGGTGCAGCTTTACCACACGCCGACTTGGGCATTTCATGCCAACAACACCCTGATGCTGGTGGCAATCTTCCTGCTGGGCGTTGGCGGCACCAAGGGCGTGCTGGTTGACAAGATGCGCCACCCGATGCTGGCCGGGGTTCTGGTCTGGGCGCTGTCGCACCTGATGGTCAACGGCGATCAGGCCTCGGTGGTGCTGTTCGGTGGGCTGGGCCTGTGGGCGGTGGCCGAGATGGTGCTGATCAACCGCGCAGGGCGCTGGAAACGCCCGGCCAAGGGCAGCCTTGCGGGCGACGGCAAGAACTTTGCGGCGACGGTGCTGATTTATGCCGTGATCACCGGCATTCACTATTGGTTAGGCCACAACCCCTTTGTCGCGGTGTCATGATGCAGATCTATCGGCTGTTGAGTGACGATGACACGTCGACCTTTTGCCACAAGGTCAGCCTTGCGCTGTCGAAGGGCTGGGTGCTGCACGGCAGCCCCGCCTATGCTTTTGACCCGCTGCGCGGAGTGATGCGCTGCGCGCAGGCGGTAGTGAAGGATGTGGCGACCCCCTACCACCCCGAGATGAAGCTGGGAGAGCAATAGATGAAAACCAACCCCGGCCGCTTTTTCGAGGATTACCGCGTGGGCGAAGTGATCCGCCATGCGGTGCCGCGAACGGTGTCGGGGGGGGAACGCGCGCTCTACCATGCGCTCTATCCGGCGCGCGGGGCGCTCTATTCGTCAGATGAATTCGCGCGGGCCTGCGGCCTGCCTGCAGCGCCGGTTGATGACCTCGCGGCGTTTCATCTGGTGTTCGGCAAGACCGTGCCCGACATCAGCCTGAACGCGGTGGCCAACCTTGGCTATGCCGAGGGGCGCTGGCTGCAGCCGGTCTGGCCGGGCGATACGTTGGCCGCCGAATCGACCGTGATCGGGCTGAAGGAAAACTCGAACGGCACGTCTGGCGTTGTCTGGGTGCGCACGCGGGGGCTGAACCAGCGCGGCGAGGCGGTGCTGGAATATGTGCGCTGGGTGATGGTGCGCAAGCGCAACCTTGATGCGCCCGCGCCGGTGCCCGCCGTGCCGCCGCTTGCCAAAACCGTGGCGGCGACGGATCTAGTGGTGCCAGAAGGGCTTGATTTTACGCGCTATGACTTTGAACTGGCCGGTGAAAAACACCGCTGGGGCGATTACGCGGTGGGCGAGCGCATCGACCATGTCGATGGCGTGACCATCGAAGAGGCCGAGCACATGCTGGCCACGCGGCTTTGGCAGAACACCGCCAAGGTGCATTTCGACGCCACCCAGCGGCCCGACGGGCGGCGGCTGATCTATGGCGGCCACATCATCAGCCTTGCGCGCGCGCTGTCGTTCAACGGGCTTGCCAACGCACAGATGATCGTGGCGCTGAACGCGGGCGCGCACGCCAACCCGTGTTTCGCGGGCGATACCATGCGGGCATGGTCAGAGGTGCTTGACCGTACCCAGACTGCGGCACCGGGCGTGGGCGCGATCCGGCTGCGCACGGTGGCGGTGAAGCAGGGGGCCGCGCCCTTTGCACTAAAGGGTGACGACGGCAAATACCTGCCCGAGGTGCTGCTCGACCTCGACTACTGGGCGCTGATGCCTGCCTGAGTCGCGCCTGCCGTAGCGTCAGCGGTAACATCGCCCCCGTGCGACGATAAACGTGATCACATTTGCTTCCCGCCACTGCTCTGCGCAAGAAAATGCGCCGAAACGGTGCGGTGGGGCGTGACTTGGCAAAAAAAACCGCTATTGAAGGAGGCACATTCCAGCCAACCCGGCGACGGTGGTTTTGCACCCGCGCGGGATTGCAAGCGACAGAGGAACCCATCATGGCGGACGCAAACCGGGTTGACCGGCCTCTTTCCCCCCACCTGACCATCTACCGCATTGTCTGGCGACCGCAGATCACCTCGTTTGCCTCGATGATGCACCGCATCACCGGCAACGCGCTGCCGGTTGCGTTCATTCTGGGGGTCTGGTGGCTGCTGGCAGCGGCAATCGGGCCTGAGGCTTTTGCCACCGCCAACTGGGTGGCGACCTCATGGCTGGGCGATCTGGTGTTTGCCTTCTCGCTGCTGGCAATCTGGTATCACTTCTTCGCGGGGCTAAGGCACCTTTACTTTGATGCGGGCCACGGGCTCGATCTGCGCACCGCCGAATTGCTCGGCTGGGGCTGCGTGGTCGGTTCGGTGGTGCTGACCGCACTCACCCTGATCATCATCTGAGGGAGGCCACGATGCGTTACATCACAGACCGCAAGCGCGCTGTTGGCAAGGGCTCGGCCAAGACCGGAACCGAGCATTACTGGGCAATGCATGTCAGCGCGGTGGCATTGGCCTTCATGGTGCCGACCTTTATTTACGTCTTTGGTTCGGCCCTGGGCGGCACCCGCGACGAGGTGCTTGCAACCTTCTCGCGGCCGTTCCCGGCCATCTTGACCGGCCTCGTGCTGGTCGTGGCGATGCGCCACTTCGCCAAGGGCGCAACCGTGATGATCGAGGATTATGCGCAAGGTTCGCTGCGCCGGGGATTGATCATGTTTGCTATCTCGCTGTCCTGGGTGATTACCGCCACGGGGCTTTACGCGCTTGCCCGCATCGCTCTGGGGAACTGAAAATGGCAGCCTACGCATATGAAACGCACGAATACGACGTCGTCGTGGTGGGGGCTGGCGGTGCCGGCCTGCGCGCGACGCTGGGCATGGCGGAACAAGGGCTGCGCACCGCCTGCGTGACCAAGGTGTTCCCGACCCGCAGCCACACCGTTGCCGCGCAGGGTGGCATTGCCGCGAGCCTTGGCAACATGGGCCCTGATAGCTGGCAATGGCACATGTTCGATACCATCAAGGGGTCGGACTGGCTGGGCGACATGGACACCATGGAATACGTGGCGCGCGAGGCGCCCAAGGCGGTTTATGAGCTTGAGCATTACGGCGTGCCGTTCAGCCGCACCGAAGAGGGCAAGATCTACCAGCGCCCGTTCGGCGGCCACACCACCGAATACGGCGAGGGCGTGCCGGTGCAGCGCGTTTGCGCCGCCGCCGACCGCACCGGGCACGCGATGCTGCACACGCTTTATGGCCAGAGCCTGAAGAACAACGCAGAATTCTTCATCGAATATTTCGCGCTTGATCTGATCATGGGCGATGACGGGCGGTGCCAAGGCGTCGTGGCCTGGAAGCTCGACGATGGCACCATGCACGTTTTCAATGCGAAAATGGTGGTGCTGGCGACGGGCGGTTATGGCCGCGCCTACTTCAACTGCACCTCGGCACATACCTGCACCGGCGACGGCGGTGGCATGGTGGCGCGCGCCGGGCTGCCGCTGCAAGACATGGAGTTCGTGCAGTTCCACCCGACCGGCGTTTACGGGCCGGGCATGCTGATTACCGAGGGGGCACGCGGCGAGGGCGGCTATCTTACCAACTCTGAAGGCGAGCGCTTCATGGAGCGCTATGCGCCGACCTTCAAGGATCTGGCCAGCCGCGATGTGGTTTCGCGGTGCATGACCATCGAGATTCGCGAAGGGCGTGGTGTTGGCCCGAGAAAGGACCACATCCACCTCAACCTGTCGCACCTGCCACCCGAGCTGCTGGCAGAGCGCCTGCCGGGCATTTCGGAAACCGCCAAGATCTTTGCAGGCGTCGATGTGACCAAACAGCCGATCCCGGTGCTGCCGACCGTGCACTACAACATGGGCGGCATTCCCACCAACTATTGGGGCGAAGTGCTGAACCCGGCAGAAGGCAACCCCGATGCGGTGGTGCCGGGTCTGATGGCGGTGGGCGAAGCCGCCTGCGCCAGCCTGCACGGCGCCAACCGGCTTGGCGCCAACAGCCTGATTGACCTTGTGGTGCTGGGTCGCGCCGCGTCGATCCGGGCGGGCAAAGTGGTTGATGGCGCCGCCCCGAACCCGGTGCTGAACACCGCATCGATCGATGCCTCGCTGGCACGCTTCGATGCGCTGCGCCATGCCAAGGGCAGCATCGCCACCGCTGATCTGCGGCTGGAAATGCAGCGCGCGATGCAAGACAACGCCGCCGTGTTCCGCACCGAAAAAGTGCTGGCCGAAGGTGTCGAGCTGATGACCGGCATCGCCGCCAAGTTGGGCGACCTGAAGGTCACCGACCGCTCGTTGATCTGGAACAGCGACCTGATGGAAACGCTGGAGCTGACCAACCTGATGCCGAACGCGCTGGCGACCATCACCGGCGCCGCGGCGCGCAAGGAAAGCCGGGGCGCACATGCGCACGAAGACTACCCCGAGCGCGACGACAAGAACTGGCGCAAGCACACCATCGCGCGCGTTGATGGCGCCAAGGTCGATCTCAGCTATCGCCCGGTGCATACCGAGCCACTGACCACCCTTGCCGAGGGTGGCATCGACCCGAAAAAGATTGCCCCCAAAAAGCGCGTCTACTGATGCGCGCACCGGCGGCATATGTGCTGGCGATGGCGGCCGTTGTGGCCGCCTGCGGCCCTATGCCGTTGCAGCAAGCCGAAACCGAGTGCCTTGAAGATGCCCGCCTCGCGGTGCAGCCGCGCGGCGAGGTTGGCATTGGTGCGGGCACCGGCGGTGCCAGTGGCTTTGCCAATATCACCATTTCATCGGACTTCCTCCTTGGGCGTGACCCCTCGGCGGTGTTCGATGCCTGCGTCGTCAACAAATCCGGCCAGCGCCCGTCGCAGCCGCTCTATTCCCGCTCAGACTGGAAGGGATAATCATGGTTCAGTTCACCCTGCCGAAAAACTCCAAGATCCGCGTCGGCAAGACCTGGCCGAAGCCCGAGGGCAAGAACGTTCGCAAGTTCCGCATCTATCGTTGGGACCCCGACACCGGCGAAAACCCGCGGGTGGATAGCTACTTTGTCGATATGGACAGCTGTGGCCCGATGGTTCTGGACGCGCTGATCAAGATCAAGACCGAGATCGACCCGACGCTGACCTTCCGCCGGTCGTGCCGCGAGGGCATTTGCGGGTCGTGCTCGATGAACATCGACGGTATCAACACGCTGGCCTGTATCTACGGGCTGGACGAGATCAAGGGCGATGTCAAAATCTACCCGCTGCCGCACATGCCGGTGGTGAAAGACCTGATCCCGGACCTCACGCATTTCTATGCGCAGCACGCCAGCATCATGCCCTGGCTGGAAACCAAGACCAATCGCCCCGCCAAGGAATGGCGCCAGTCGATCGAAGACCGCAAGAAGCTCGACGGGCTTTATGAATGCGTGATGTGTGCCAGCTGCTCGACCTCGTGCCCGAGCTATTGGTGGAATTCGGACCGCTACCTTGGCCCCGCCGCCTTGCTGCATGCCTATCGCTGGATTATCGACAGCCGCGATGAGGCCACGCCCGAGCGGCTCGACCAGCTGGAAGACCCGTTCAAGCTTTACCGCTGCCACACCATCATGAACTGCACCAAGACCTGCCCGAAGGGTCTTAACCCGGCCAAGGCGATTGCCGACATTCGCAAGTTGATGCTGGAACGGGTGGTCTGACCGGGCACCCGGTCGGGCGATCTTGATGTGAGGAACTGAAGTGCCAGCCGGACCGGCTGGCGCTTCGTTCGTTTGCGCTTCAGACCCCCGGTCCGGCGGAGGCACCCGTGCGCGCCTTGGCGCGGCGCCAGAACTCGCCTAGGTCGCTCACCAGCGTGCCACGGTCGGCAGGGGCCCAGCCCTCGGGCTCGCCACGGAAATAGGCGGCAAAAGTGAGATTCGAGCGCCGCACCGCAGCCTGCGCCGCCACATCATCGGGCAGGATCGACTGGCGGCCATAGATGGTGCGGGTGGGCATGTTCAGTTCAGGCATCACGATGGAAACCAGTTCGGCACAATAGAGCACGTCCGGCGTGGCGTTGTCGAAATGGTAGTCAAACTCCATCCCCAGCCGCGATGCGAGCCCCACGACAATCTCGCGCCGCCGCGCGTTGCCTGCAAGCTGCGGGCGCAAGAGCAAGATCTTGTCGGTATCAAGCACGATCTCGGGAGTCGACAGGTGCACGCCGTAGCGGTCGGCCTCAATGAAGGTTGCCCCGGCGCGGATTTCGGCTTGGTGCGGCGCCACCGAGGGGTGGTTCCACATTCCAAGCGCACGCAATTCGGCCTCGCTGCCAAGATACATTGCAAGATGCCCGAACAAGCCGGGAATGGTGTTGCCAGAGGCGCGGCCCTTGCTTGACAGCACCACAACATCCAGCGGCTTGATCACCTTCAGGGCGGCGGCTTGTGGCGCTGGATCAGCGAGATGGCCGGGGCGCAAGATACTGCCGCCGACAAGATTTCCAAAGGCGGGCGCGAAGGGCTCGATCAGCGCCACCAGCACCGGCGGATAGGGTTCTGTCTCGCGGCAGCAGCCTTCAAGCGGGGTTCCGACAAGCGCTTGGTCGGCCGGGCCGATCGGTTGCGTGCTGGCGCAGGCCGCGACGGCGCCGATCGCCAAGAGCGCCCCGATGCGTCGCAGTAATTTTTCCAGCAGCATGGCGCGCCCCCAGTGTTTTCGGCCCGACCAACACGGGTTCGCCTTTGCCGACCCGGCGGCATTCCCTACCCTGATGCCTGCCCGGCCATCAGGCGAGGCTTGCCACACGAGAAGCGAGGCATCAAGACCTTGCTGCGGCCAAGCCGCAAAGGTGTTGCGCAAATGCGGGTGAAGTGACCGGGGGCCAGCCCCCGGACCCCCGGGGTATTTTCACGAAGAAGACGTCGGATCGGAAAGCTCATTTTGCAAAAACCGTTCGAAATCATCGAGGTCTACGGGGTCGAATTGGCCAAAGCCCTGCATCCAGGTGGTCGCCACGTGCAGCGAGCCGGGCTCGAGCTTGCACCACTTCAGCCGGCCGCGCTTTTCCTGGCTGATCAGCCCGGCGTCGGCGAGGATGGCGAGGTGCTTCGAGACTGCCGCCAGCGACATCGCGAAGGGCGCCGCGACATCGGTTACCGCCATGTCGTCTTCAAGCAGCATGGTCAGGATCGCTCGCCGGGTTGGATCGGCGAGCGCGGCAAAGAGGCGGTCGAGGTCGGGGCCGGAAGAACGCATGGCGCAATTAGCGCAAACAGGCCCGGATCGTCAACCTGCCGGTTGAATATCAGGCCCAATCCAGGCTGGGCATCGCGGCGGCTTTCTGAAGTAATATGATGATATATCAGTTTGTTACGCAAGATGCATCGAACTTGACTCGGGGCGCGTCTGCGCATAGGTAGGCTGCGACTTTGTGCGGGGCTCGAACCATGCCTGTTGTTCCCCCTGATGGTCCCGACCCTGAGCGCCTGCGCGCGCTTGCGGAACGGATCGAGGAGAAGAAACGGGCGCTGTTGCCGGGGCCGCGCGCGGACGAGCACTTCAGTCAGGCCAATATCGCCTGGCGGATGGTGATCGAGATGGTTTCGGGGCTGGGGATCGGCTTCGGCATCGGTTACGGGCTGGACATGCTGTTTGGCACGCTACCGCTGCTGCTGGTGATTTTCACGCTTCTGGGCTTTGCGGCCGGGGTGCGGGTGATGCTGCGCACGGCGCGCGAGGTCGAAGGCGAGCGGCTGGCAGAGCAATCTGCCCGGGAAGAGGGAAAATAGACGTGGCGACCGAAGAATCAGGCAGCGCACTTTCATTCCACCCGATGGACCAGTTCATCGTGAAGCCGCTTTTTGGCGAGGGTGCGATCCACTGGTATACGCCCACCAATGTCACGCTCTGGATGGCGCTGGCGGTGGTTGGCATCTTTCTGCTACTGGTGGTCGGAACGCGCGGGCGCGCCGTAGTGCCAGGCCGGATGCAGTCGATCGCCGAGCTTGCCTATGGCTTTGTGCACAAGATGGTCGAAGACGTAGCCGGCAAGGACGGTTTGCGCTATTTCCCCTACATCTTCACTTTGTTCATGTTCATCGTGTTCGCCAACTTCCTTGGCCTGTTGCCGCGCGCATTCACCCCTACCAGCCACATCGCGGTAACCGGGGTTCTGGCAATGGCGGTGTTCCTGACGGTGACAATTCTGGGCTTTGTCAAGAACGGCGCCAGTTTTCTGGGCCTGTTCTGGGTTTCGTCGGCGCCGCTGGCGCTGCGCCCGATTTTGGCGCTGATCGAGCTTATCAGCTACTTCGTGCGCCCGGTCAGCCACTCGATTCGTCTTGCGGGCAACATGATGGCGGGCCACGCCGTGATCAAGGTCTTCGCGGGTTTCGCGGCGATTGCGGTAATCTCGCCGCTCTCGATCGTTGCGATTACCGCGATGTACGGGCTCGAAATCCTGGTGTCTTTCATCCAGGCCTATGTGTTCACGATCCTGACCTGTGTGTATTTGAAGGATGCGCTGCATCCGCACCACTAGGGCCGGGTCAACCGAAACAACCAATTAAGCAAATTCCAAACTCAAGGAGAGACGAACATGGAAGGCGATATCGTACAAATGGGTGCTTACATCGGCGCTGGTCTGGCCTGCATGGGCATGGGCGGGGCCGCGGTTGGTGTGGGCAACGTTGCCGGCAACTTCCTGTCGGGCGCGCTGCGTAACCCATCGGCCGCCGCTGGCCAGACCGCGACGCTGTTCATCGGCATCGCGTTCGCAGAAGCGCTGGGGATCTTCTCGTTCCTCGTCGCGCTGCTGCTGATGTTCGCCGTCTGAGACCTGTTTCCAACCTTGCGGTCGGGTGGGTCTGAGGCTCAGGCCCATCCGGGTACTTGAAGGGTCCAGGGGGACGACATGGCAACAACTACGCACGATGCAGCGGGCGCCGCCGCGGAATCCGCGGGCATGCCGCAGCTCGACTTTGCCAGCTTCCCGAACCAGATCTTCTGGCTCGTGGTCACGCTGGTGGCGATCTACTGGGTGCTGTCGCGCATTGCGCTGCCGCGCATCAGTGGCGTTCTGGCAGATCGTCAGGGTGCCATCACCAGCGATCTGACCGCCGCAGAAGAGTTCAAGCTGCGTGCCAAGGAAGCCGAGGCCGCCTATGAACGCGCACTGGTCGAAGCCCGTGCCGACGCGCAAAAGATCGTGCTGCAGGCCCGCGCCGAGATCCAGAAAGACCTCGATGCGGCAACCGCGCATGCCGATGCCGAAATTGCCGCGCGGGCAAGCGAATCCGAACATCGGATTGGCGAAATCCGCGCCGGGGCGATGGAAGCCGTGGTGGCGGTGGCACGCGAAGCTGCCGCCGATATCGTGGCCGCAATGGGCGGCAAGGCTGACGCCAAGGCGGTTGCCAAGGCGGTCGATGCACGGCTGAAAGGGTGACGCGATGAAAAAGCTGACGGCTGTCTTCGTGCTTGCGGCAAGCCCGGCCTTTGCGGCCACGGGCCCGTTCTTCTCGCTGCGCAACACGGACTTTATCGTGACGCTGGCGTTCCTGCTGTTTGTGGGCGTGCTGTTCTACTACAAGGTTCCCGCGATGCTGGGCGGCATGCTCGACAAGCGCGCGGCGGGCATCAAGTCTGACCTGGAAGAGGCCCGGTCCTTGCGCGAAGAAGCGCAAGAATTGCTGGCCACCTATGAGCGCAAAAGCCGCGAAGTGCAGGACACCGCCGATCTGATCGTGGCGACGGCGCGACGCGATGCGATGGCCGCGGCGGAAGCGGCCAAGGCTGAACTGAAAGTGTCGATTGCTCGCCGTCTGAAAGCGGCGGAAGAGCAGATCGCGTCGGCTGAGGCTGCGGTGGTGCGCGACGTCAAGCATCAGGCGGTAAGCGTGGCCGTGGCTGCGGCTGGCGAGTTGCTGGCGGTACAACTCGGCGCCGATGCCAAGGCCAAGCTGATTGATGCCTCGATCGGTGAAGTCGCGGCGCGGCTGAACTGACGGCGCAGTTGCGTAAAGACCAGGAACCCGGCCCCCGCGGCCGGGTTTTTCATGCGCGTTCGCCGTCGTGCTGCAAACGCAACCGGGCCAATACCTCGTGCCGGTCGGCCTTTTGCTGATCGAGCAGCGCCACCTCGACAAAACCCAGATGCGCCTCTATGGCGGCCCGCGCTGCCTCCGGATTGCGTGCCTGAAGGGCGGCGTTGATCGCTCGGTGTTGGACAAGCAGCGACTCGCGCGTGGCGCGTTGGCGAAACATGACGCTACGGTTGTAAAACACGCCCTCGCGCAGCAGCCCGAACATCGCGCGCATCATGTGCAGCATGATGACGTTATGGCTGGCTTCAACAAGTGCCATGTGAAACTCGGCGTCGAGTGCTGCCTCGTCCGCGGGGTTGCGCTTTTGGTGTGCGGCCTCCATGCGCGCGAAGATCGATCCGATAACGCGCAAATCGGTGTCTGATGCCTGCCGCGCGGCGCGCTCGGCTGCAAGCCCCTCCATATCGCGCCGAAACGAGAGGTAATCGAACACCGCCTGATCGTGGCTGGCGAAAAGCCGGATCAGCGCGGGTGAAAACGCGGCGTTGAGCACCTCGGCCACAAAGATGCCAGCGCCCGCGCGTGTGGTCAGCAGACCCGCCGCTTGCAGGTCTGCCACCGCCTCACGCAAGCTCGGGCGCGACACGCCCAGCCGGTCTGAAAGCTCGCGCTCCGAAGGCAACCGCTCGCCGGGGCGCAGCACGCCCTGCAAGATCAGCCCCTCGATCTGGCGCACGACTGCCTGACTGAGCTTTTCCGACGCGATTTTCTGAAACGGCATGGCACCCCCGAATTTGGTCAAAATGTATGACCACATCCGGCGATGCACAAGAAAAAGCCGGGCGCGAGGCCCGGCTTTTCGGATCGAACAGCAGGCGCTCAGCTATTGGGGATGATGATGATTTCGACCCGCCGGTTCTGTGCGCGGCCCTGCGCGTTCAGGTTCGAGGCAATCGGCTGGTCTTCGCCGCGCCCGATCGTGGTCAGGCGCGAATAGGGCACCCCGGAATTGGCCAGAACTGCCGCGACGGCACCTGCACGGCCTTGCGAAAGGGTCTGGTTGTAGCTTGCAGAGCCGGTGTTGTCGGTATGCCCCACCACCTGAACGCGGGTGTCGGGGTAGTTCAGCAGGCTGGTGGCGAGGGTGCGCAGATCCTGTTGCAGATCGGGGCGCAGCGCGGTGCTGTCGGTCGCGAACAGCAGGTCTTGCGGCATCGTCACCACCAGCGAATTGCCGGTGTTGACCACGCCAACGCCGTTGCCGAGGTCACGCTGAAGCTCTTGCGCCTGCCGGTCGAGCGCCTGCCCGATCAGACCGCCCGCGGCAGCGCCGACTACTGCACCAACAGCCGCCTTGCCAAGCGCGTTATCGCCGCCGCGCGAGGCGCCGAGGAACCCGCCCAGCATTGCCCCGATTGTGGCGCCGCTTTGGGTGCGGGTTGGTGCGCCAGCCGTTTCGGGGTTGGTGCAGGCGCCAAGAACCAGCGTGCCGACCGCAAGCACCGTGAAACACTTTTTACTGCTCATGAAACACCTCTTTTCGAAGCCCATTCGGGGCATTGGTGCGATTATAGCGCCAGCGGCGCGGGTAATACCATGCGTGTGCGCCAAACCGGCGGGAAATTGCGCATCACATCTGTGCAACTTAGCCGCGCGCCGCCTCGACCCGCGCCGACTCCCACGCCAGCATCGCGCGCTTGACCGGCAGGCCCCAGTGATACCCGCCCAAGGCGCCCGACTTTCGCAAGGCCCGGTGGCAGGGAATGACAAATGCCAGGGGGTTGCGCCCGACCGCCGTGCCCACGGCGCGCACCGCACGGGGGGCGCCGATTGCGCCCGCGATATCGCCGTAAGTGGTGACCTGCCCCGAGGGAATTGCCAGCAATGCCTCCCAAACCTTGATCTGGAACGGCGCGCCGATCAGGTGGAGTGCGGTTTCACCGCGCTGGCCAAGTGCCGCGTCAACCCATGGCCGGATTGCCCCAGGGGCGAGTTCAAACGTCGCGGCGGGCCAGCGCCGGGCAAGGTCTGCCCACGCCGCCTCAGCACCAATCTCGGCGGCAAAGGCAATGCCGCACAGGCCGCGCTCGGTGGCCATCGCCACCACCTCGCCGAACGGTGATTCAAACTGACCGTGGCGGATCACCAGCCCCGCACCGCCGCGCGCGTGTTCGCCGGGGCTCATCGCCTCCCACCGCAAGAAGAGGTCGTGCAAACGCCCTGCGCCCGAAAGCCCGACCGTGTCGGCCACCGTGTCAAGCGGCAAGCGCTGCGCGATCAGGGCGCGTGCGTGGTCGAGTGTCAGATACTGCTGATAGCGCTTGGGCGAAACGCCGACCCAAGCCGAAAAAACCTTTTGGAAATGCGCCACGCTCATCCCGAGTGCGCCCGCGAGTGTTTCCAGCGAAGGGCCGGGGGCGGGGGCGGCGTCGATCAGCGCCAGCGCGCGGGCAATGACGCGATAGTGGTACTGGTCCTCAATGGCGCGCATGGCATCCCCCTTGCGCCCGATGATAGGCCGCCAAAGGCGCGCACGCGACCCGAAAGCTGTGGTTTCAGGCGGCGACCCGATGCTGCTCGGCCCTCGCTGAACCTGCAAACATCGCAAGCTCCCAAAGCGCAAGTGACGCGCGGGCCGCCGTTGTGCAGCCCGGAACCAGCGCGCCAGCGCTTGCGGGGTCAAGCGCGGCCAGCAGCGCGGGCGTGGCCAAGGTGGTTTCAAGCCAAAGCCCGTCGGCCAGTATCACCTCTTGTGCGGCGCAGATCAGTGCGAACAGGCGCGGCGCGGGGCTGGCAAGCGGGGTGACGGCGAATGCTGCCATCAAGGCATCGCTGCGTGCAAACATCTCGCTTTCGCCAAACCACAGATGCAATTCGGGTGCGGCCAGCAGTACGCGTTGCGCGGGCGTCACCAGCAAGGGCCGTTCCGGTTTGTGCGCGCCGAACGCGTCGGCGGGCATCAGTAACGGCAGCGTTGCGGCGCTGGCCTCGGCGAATGTCACATGCGCCACGCAGCGCAGCGCCTGAAAGCCGTTGTCGCGCGTCAGCACCCGGTCGCCCGCGCGCAACCATTCGACCGGCAGCGTGCCCGCATCGGTGGCGACCATGGCGCCCGCATCAAGAGCGGCATGTTCGCCTGCTCCGGCAGCAGAAAGGCACAGCTCTGCGTGCAAAGCCTCAGGCATCGGCGGATAGCTGTGTCCCGGTTCCAATGGCTCGGATGCCAGCACCACCGATACCGCGCCGACCTCGACCCACTCGACCTGAATTGTGCCGCCATCGGCGCGCACCAACCACTGTGACGATTCAACCGAAAGCGCGCCGCGCGCCCGTTCCCGCCCGCTGGCGTCGTGCAGCGCCGCAATGCCGCCGTCGTCGGCCAGGGCAAGGTGCAACGCCATGCTTGCCGGGTCAAACCCTGGGTCAAGCATCCATGCGCCGGTGGCCGGTTGGCGCCGCACCGCAGCGCCAGGATAGCAGGTGTGCATTTGCCCCCCTTTCGCAAGCAAGACCGGCGCCGAGTATTGCGGCTGGTCACCAACACTCAGTTAACGAGGCCAAAAAAGAACGCCCGCAATTTATCGAAAACGCGTGCGGCTCTTGCCAGTGGCAGGATCGGGCGGCATAGGGGGCAGATGCACGCCCCGCTTGATTTCGCCACCCAGACCGAAGCCTTCCGCCGATTTCAGGCGGCCAACCCGACGCCCCAGGGCGAGCTGGAACATTCCGACGCGTTCACGCTGCTGGTTGCAGTGGTGCTGAGCGCGCAGGCCACGGACGCGGGCGTGAACAAGGCCACGCGCGGGCTATTTGCCCGTGCCGCCACGCCCGCCGCGATGCTGGCGTTGGGGGAAGCGGGGCTGGTCGAGGCGATCAAGACAATCGGGCTTTACAAGCAGAAGGCCAGTAACGTGATCGCGCTTTGCCAGATATTGCAAGACCGCCACGCCGGGCGCGTGCCCGACTCGCGCGCGGCCCTGCAAGCGCTGCCCGGTGTCGGGCGCAAGACTGCAAATGTGGTGTTGAACATCGCCTTTGGCTACCCGGCGCAAGCGGTCGATACCCATGTTTTCCGCGTCGCAAACCGCACAGGCATTGCGCCGGGGCGCGATGTGCTGGCGGTCGAGCGCGGGCTAGAAGACAACGTGCCGGTGGCCTTTCAATCCCACGCGCACCATTGGCTTATTCTGCACGGCCGCTACATCTGCACCGCGCGCAAACCGCTGTGCGCGATCTGCCCGATCCGCGACCTGTGCCAGTTCGAGGAGAAGACCGCGTGACCCAGTATCAGGTTGTCGGCATCGGCAACGCCATCGTTGACGTGCTGAGCCAGACCGATGACGGTTTTCTGGACAGGATGGGCATTACCAAGGGTGTGATGCAGCTTATCGAGCGCGAGCGCGCCGAGGTGCTTTATGCCGCGATGGATCTGCGCACCGAGGCGCCCGGCGGATCGGTTGCCAACACGCTGGCAGGGCTGGGCAACCTTGGCCTTTCCACCGCCTTCATCGGCCGGGTGGGCGATGACGCGCTGGGGCGGTTCTACGCAAGGTCGATGGCGGCCGAGGGCACCGATTTTGTCAACGCCCCGGTGGCGGGGGGCGAACTGCCGACCTCGCGCAGCATGATCTTTGTGACCGATGACGGCGAGCGGTCGATGAACACCTACCTTGGTATCTCTGCCGAGCTTGGGCCCGACGATGTTGCGCAAGCCGTGGCCGGGCAGGCGCAACTGCTGTTCCTGGAAGGCTATCTTTTTGACAAGGACAAGGGCAAGGCGGCCTTTCTGAAAGCGGCGCGGGCCTGCCACGCGGGCGGCGGGCGCGCCGGCATTGCGCTTTCAGACCCGTTCTGCGTTGATCGCCACCGCGCCGACTTTCGCCGTCTTGTGCGCGACGAGCTGGATTATGTGATCGGCAACGAACACGAGTGGGAGTCACTTTACCAATGCCCGCTCGATGCCGCGCTGGCGCAGGCGGCGACCGAGTGCGAGATGGTGGTCTGCACCCGCTCGGGCGCCGATGTGGTGCTGATCGGGCACGGCGAGCGGCTGACGGTGCCGGTGCATCGCGTGGTGCCGGTCGATGCGACCGGCGCGGGCGACCAGTTCGCGGCGGGGTTTCTCTATGGCTATGCGACGGGGCAGAGGCTGGCGGTGGCGGGGCGCATGGGGTGTCTGGCGGCGGGCGAGGTGATCGGCCATTTCGGCGCCCGCCCGGAGGCAGATCTGCGCGAGATATTCCGGGGCCACGGCCTGATCTGAGGGCGGTGGCGGCGGGCTTGGGCCCCGCCGGGGCCGCGCGCCCACCGCCGCTGCCGCAGGCGTTATGGCGGCGGTGGTGCGGGGGCCGGGTCGGCGCGGTGGATATTTGTGCTGAAGCATTGGGGGCGGGTGTGCACGCGGGCGAGGTTGAGGCGCATTTCAGGCAGGCCGATGGCGGCTATCGGTTTGCGCGATGGGGGCGGCCCATCGTGCCGGTGGTGTTTGGCGTTGAGGAGGCCACGTTGGCGGTGGTCAAGGGCGCGATCGAGGCGGTGGTCGCACTGGCGGGCCACAAGATGGCCGAGACAGACCCCGAGCTTGGCGCCAACCTGATGCTGTTCTTCCTGCGCGACTGGGATGAATTGCTGGCGGTGCCGGGGCTTGCCGGGATGCTGGGGGATATGGCCGCGCTGGTGGCGCGCCTGAAGGCGCGGCGCGCCAACCAGTATCGCAGCTTCCGATTTGACGAGGCGGGCGCGATCAAGGCGTGTTTCGCGTTTGTGCGGATCGATGCGGCGTTGGCTGGTCTGCCTGCCGATGTGCTGGCGCTAGAGCAGGCGGTGCGCGCCATCCTTGCATGGGGCGAGGGCGCCTTTGCGGCGCGCGCGGCACTGGCAGAGGTGCAGGGCACGGCGGTGCTGCGGCCCGAGGTCGCGGCGCTGATCCGCGCGGCCTATGACCCGGTTTTGCCCGATGCCACGCGCGATCCCAGCCACGCGCTGCGGCTGGCCGCACGGCTGGGATAGCGCAAGGCATCTTGCCAATGGCGCGCCCGCCCCGCAGGCTGCGCCCGACAGGGAGCCTTGGCGATGACCCACCATTTCGATTTGCGCGTTTATTACGAAGACACCGACCTTGCGGGCATCGTCTATTACGCCAACTACCTGAAGTTCATCGAGCGCGCGCGCAGCGAGTGGATTGCGGCGCTGGGGGTAGACCAGATGGCGCTGCGGCGCGATGCGGGTGTGGTGTTTGCGGTGCGCCGGGTGGTGGCCGATTACCTGCGCCCCGCGCATTTTGGCGATGCGCTGAGCGTGGCAAGCCGTCTGACTGCGGTGACAGGCGCGCGGTTCGAGATGAACCAGCAGGTCGTGCGCGGCGACACGGTGCTGTTTGCCGCCGACGTGACCGTGGTCTGCCTTGGCGCCACGGGGGGTGCGGCGCGGATTCCGGCGGAAATTCGCCGGTTGTTGGCGCAGGATATCGCCTGAACCCGCCGCAAGGCGCAGCAATGACGCAGATGTGTTGGCTTTCCCCTTCACCGCGTGTAATTTGGCTGCCAATCAGAGCCACACAAACGTGGCCTAAAAGGCGAGCAGAGACAGATGGAACCCACCACCCTTGCCGCAGCGCAGGACATTGATTTTTCGTTGCTGGCGATCTTTGGCCGCGCATCATTCACCGTTCAGCTGGTGATGCTGCTGCTGACGCTTGCCAGCTTCTGGTCATGGTCGATCATCATTCGCAAGTTCATCAGTTACCGTCTGGCGCGGCGCGAGGGCGGGGTTTTCGACCGCGCCTTCTGGTCAGGCGAGCCGCTTGATGAGCTGTTCGACGCGATCGGCCCTGCGCCCGCTGGTGCGTCGCAAAAGATCTTCGCGGCGGGCATGCTCGAATGGCGGCGCAGCCACCGGCAGGATGGCGCGCTGATTGCCGGTGCACAGGCACGCATCGACCGCAGCATGGATGTGGCGATTGCCAAGGAAAGCGAACATCTGAACGCGGGCTTGCCGTTTCTGGCCACGGTTGGCTCGACCGCGCCCTTCGTGGGGCTGTTTGGCACCGTCTGGGGCATCAAGGTGGCATTCGAGGAAATTGCCATTTCGCAAAACACCTCGCTGGCGGTGGTGGCGCCCGGCATCTCCGAAGCGCTGATGGCGACCGGGCTTGGCCTGCTGGCGGCGATCCCGGCGGTGGTGGCCTACAACAAGCTTTCGGCCGATAGCGACCGCATCACCTCGGGCTATGAGGCCTTTGCCGATGAATTCGCCACCATCCTGTCGCGCCAACTGGACGCGGATTAGGCGATGGGCGCGGGTGTCATGAAAAAGGCGGGCGGCGGTGGGCGGCGCAGGCGGCGCGCGGCGCACGGCCGCCATGCCGCAATGAGCGAGATCAACGTCACGCCCTTTGTTGATGTGATGCTGGTGCTCTTGATCATCTTCATGGTGGCGGCGCCACTGCTGACCGTGGGTGTGCCGCTTGAATTGCCGAAAACGGCGGCGCGCGCAGTGCCCGCCGAGCAGGAAGAGCCGCTGACGATTTCGCTGACGCTCGATGGCCAGATCATGGTGATGAACACCACCGTTCCCGACGACGAGCTGATCGGGCGGTTGCGTGCCGTCGCGGCGGAACGCAGCAGCGACAAGCTGTTCTTGCGTGCCGATGGCGCCATTCCCTATGCGCGGGTGGTGCAGGTCATGGGGGCACTGAACAACGCGGGGTATTCCAACATCGTGCTGGTGACCGACGCGGGCGGGCCGGGCTTTGCCGGGCAGCCTGCACCGGCAAACTAGGGCGGGTCAGGCAACGCATGCCGATGAGCAGGGCAGACAGGATCGGCACGGGCCTTTCGGCGGCGCTCCATATCGGGGTGATCGCCTGGGTGGCCTTTGGCGGCGCGCTGTTCAAGCCCCGGCATGCGCCTCCGGTGCGGATGACCGAGGTTTCGGTGATGTCTCAGGCCGAGTTCGAGGCAATGCGGGCGGCGGCGCCCAAGGCCGCCGAGGCGCCCGAAAGCACGCCTGTGGCGCCGCAACCCGATACCGCGACCGTGCCGCCCGCCGCCGAAGCGCAGCCCCCGGCGCCAACCCTGGCCGAGCCACTGGCCGAGCCGGTGCCCGAGCCGCAGCCTGCGCCGCCCGAGGCGCTGCCGCAACTCGCCGAGGTGCCCGACGCACCGCCTGCGCCGCCCACCCCGCCGGTGGCTGAACCATCGCCGCAATTGACCCCTGAGGTCAGCCCCACGCCGACGCCGCGCCCGGTGCCGCGCGTTGCCCCGACGCCGTCCGAGGCCCCTCCACCCGACGCGACGGTTGCCGATACCGCTGTGGCCGCCCTGACGCCGCAAGAAGTACCTGCGGTCGAGCCGGTGCCCGACTCGCCGCGCGAGGCCACCGCCCCGCCCGAGGCCACAACGCAGATCGTCACCGAGGCGACGCCGACAGAGACCCGGCCACTGACCTCGGCCCCGCAAAGCTCGCCCCGCCCGCAGGCCCGCCCGCAGCGCGCGGCCGCTGTCGCACCGCCAACCCCCGCGCGGCCAGCGGCCCCTGCCACCCCGCCCGTTGACCCGGTGGCCGCCGCGCTGGCCGAAGCCATGGCCACGCCTGCCGCGACGGGTACCGGCGGGGTGGGCCGCGCACC
>JAHYIZ010000021.1 GCA_019429405.1 Paracoccaceae bacterium | reverse complement strand
GAGACCAACACCGCCGTAAACCAGCTTGATCAGGTGACTCAGCAAAACGCGGCCATGTTTGAACAAACGACCGCTGCAAGCCACGCCCTGACGCGCGGCGCGGTCGCGCTGGCAGAAACGACCGCCCGGTTCCGCACCCGGAGTCCCTCATCTCGAAGTGCGGCGCTTCATGCCGCTGCCGCCTTGCCGCAAGCGCGTTCGCGAACCCTGCGTGTGCAGGCATCTGCAGGTGCGGCCACCCTTTCGGTCGCGCAAGGTGCATTGCCGGATGATGGATGGGCGGAATTTTGAGGTCTTGCCAAGGCATCCATCCGGGGATCTTTCGCGCCGGAGGCAGATAGAGTGACCATTCGTGTTCTGATCGTTGATGATTCGCCTACCATACGCCGGATGATCCGCGCGCGCGTCGACAGCGACCCGCGAATGGTCGTGGTGGGCGAGGCGTCGGACCCTTTCATTGCGCGCGAAATGATCAAGTCGCTCAATCCTGATGTGCTGACGCTTGACGTCGAGATGCCGCGCATGGATGGCATCGCCTTTCTCGAAAAGCTGATGCGTCTGCGGCCGATGCCTGTGGTGATGGTGTCCACGCTGACGCAACGCGGCAGCGCCGCGGCACTGGAGGCGCTTTCGCTCGGGGCAGTCGATTGCGTCGGAAAGGCTGACGGCGGTGATCTCGCGGCGAGCTTTTCGGGGCTTGCCGACACCATCGCAATGGCCGCCAGGGCCAGTTTGCGCGGCCGCGCGGCAAGGCAAGCTTCGCCGCCGCCGCAGAGGTTTCAGTGGAACGGGCGATTCGTACTGATCGGGTCCTCCACCGGGGGGGTTGACGCGATTGAGACCGTTTTGTCGGGCTATCCCGCATTGTGCCCGCCCACGCTGATCACGCAGCACATGCCTGCGAGTTTTCTGGCAAACTTTGCGGCGCGGCTGGCGCAGAAATTCGCCCCGCAGGTGGCATTGGCCGAAGCGGGTGCCCCGATCGCGCCGGGGCACGTCTATCTGGCGCCTGGCGGCGGGCACCACCTTGCGCTAAGCGGCGAGGCCGCGCCGCACTGTCGTCTGGTCGCATCCGACAAGGTGAACGGCCATCGCCCCTCGGTCGATGTGCTCTTCGATTCGGCTCTGCCGATAGCATCCCGTTGTCTGTGCGTATTGCTCACCGGGATGGGTCGTGACGGTTCTGCGGCGATGCTGCGCATGCGCCGCGAAGGTGCGGAATGCCTGGCACAGGATGAAGCGAGTTCCGTAGTGTTCGGGATGCCGCGCGCCGCAATCGAGCTCGGCGCTGCCTCTGCGGCAGTCCCGCTCAACGATATGGCCGCCCGCATACTGGCCGTAACCGGTGCGGCGACGCCAGAGCACGGGCGGGGGGGGCCAACGTGAACGATCGCCGGGTGTGTATGTCGGAACTTTCACGGCACATCGCGCAGGGCGAATATCTGACAGGCGATGGTCGCGGCGGGTCGATTTCTACCATTCTGGGCTCTTGTGTTGCCAGTTGCCTGTTCGACACCGAAGCGCGGCTCGGCGGCATGAATCACTTTCTGCTTCCCGACGGGGGCTCGGTCGGTGTGCAGGCGGCCAGTTTTGGCATCAATGCGATGGAGCTTCTAATCAATGATCTGATCAAGCAGGGTGCGCAGCGGCCCCGGCTCAAGGCAAAAGTTTTCGGGGGCGCGCGCATGATTGCGGGTTTAACTGACATTGGTGCCAAGAACGGCGAATTCATACGCGCGTTTCTGCACAAGGAAGGCATCGCTTGTGTCGGTGCGTCCCTCGGCGGTATGCACGCGCGCAGGGTCGAGTTCTGGCCGGAATCGGGGCGTGCCCGGCAACGGGTCCTGACCTCGGCGCAACTCGAGAAACGCTTGCCCGGTCCGGCGCGCGGCAATGACGTCGAGCTTTTTTGAGCCATGCGCGCGGGATGGACCAGAGGTCCGATCGCCTTTGATCAGAACCACAAGATGTCGCCGGCTTCCATCTCTGGCACGGTGACCCCGGGGTAGGGCGCCGTGGAGCCTATGCGCGCAAGCAATTCGTGCAATTGCAGGCTGGCAAGCAGTGGCGCTGCGGGCGCGCTCAGATTTTCGGGAAGCCGCAAGGCGAGGGCATGGACAAGGCGCGCGAGATCTTCGAGCGACTGGGTGACGCGGTCGATCCCCTGCAAGCCGCGAATCGCCTCGGCATCCGTGTGCCCGGCGAACGAGCAGAGTGACAGCGCCAGTTGCAGCTTGGCAGAAAGGGTTGCGAGACTTTGAAGTTCCTGCGCAACCCGCGCGGTCAAGGTGCCAAGCGCGATTTCGGGCGCTGTGTGCGCGCACTCGGCTGATGGTGCATTCATAGCCTGCCCACCACCGCTTCGATGCAGGTCCGCAGATCCTGCGGCGCAAACGGCTTGCGCAGAAAATTGTTCATGCCAAGCTTGCGCCCGGTCTCAATGATGTCGCGGTCGGCGCGTCCGGTGATCAAGATGAATCCGACGCCGCGGCTGCGCGGGTCGGTGCGCAGTGCGTGCAACAGCTGCAAGCCGTCCATCCCGGGCATGTTGTAGTCTGAAATCACCAGATGCACGGGGCTTTTGGCGATCGCCGCAAGGGCCCCTGGACCGTCGATCGCGTACCCGACTTGCCGGAGACCCATGGCGTCGAGTGCCTGCATGATCAGACCCCGGCTGGTGGACATGTCATCCACAACCAAAACGCGCAACTGGTCCCTTAGCGCCATTGCAGGGTCTCCGTGCCCTGCCCCGGAAAGGGGAGGTGATAGCTGGTAATGCCCGCAGTGACGAGGCATGTGGCGGCGTCAGCTGGCAGGCGTTCCGAGTGGCCAAGAAAGAGCCACCCGCCCGGATTCAACGTGGCTTCGAACCGGTGCCAGAGCGTCTCTTGTGCAACCTTGTCAAAGTAGATCGCCACGTTGCGACAAAAGATGATGTCGAAGCGGCCCTGCATCGGCCAGGTACTGTGCAGGTTCAGTTCGCGAAAGGTCACAAGGCTGCGCGCGGGGTCGCACAGTCTGGCGCCATCGCCGTCATGCGTGAGAAAGCGTTTGGCTAGCGCCGCAGGAATGGTTTCGCACGAAGCCGCGTCATAACGTGCGTCGCGTCCGCGGGCGGTCATTTCAGGGTCGATATCGGTGGCCAGAATTCGAATGTCGAGGCGCGCGATGTCGTCGGCGAGATCGCAAAGCACCATCGCGATCGAATAGGGCTCCTGCCCGCTGGAACAGCCCGCCGACCAGATCCGCACCTTGCCGCCGGCGCGTGCGCGGGCAAGCAACGGCGGCAGAACCTTGGTGCGCAGCAGCTCGAAGTGGTGATTTTCGCGAAAAAAATGTGTGACATTGGTGGTGAGCGCAGACAGCATGCGGCCGCGCTCGTCGGCACCTGCCGGGGTCTCGAGCAGCGCGAGGTAGCTGCGATAGTCGCTCAGGCCCAGCGCACGCAGCCGTTTTGCCAGACGCGACTGCACCATGCTGGCCTTGCCATCGCCGATCACAATGCCCGCGCCTTCGTGCAACAGCCGTGCGATCACGGCAAGCTCGGCGGCATTCGGGGGCGCAAAGGCGCCGGGCGAAAGGGGGGGCGGGTTCATGCCGCGTCCGCCGCGCCGTCTGGCAGAACGGCCGCAAGGTCGAGCACGCGGATCATCCGTCCATCAACGATGGTAAGCGCGGCAATGTAACTGTGAGCGGCATCTGCCACGAGGTCGGGCGGTGGCTGCAGCTCGGAGCGCGGCAGCGCCAGAATGTCGGAGACGGCGTCTACCAGAAGCCCGGCGCTTTGTCCGCCCACCTGCACCACGATGATGACGTTGCGCGCGTCACCCGCGACCGGCTCCATTCCGAGCCGGGTTGACAGATCGACCACCGGCAGCACGGTTCCGCGCAGGTTGATCACGCCGCGGACATGCGCGGGTGCATGCGGCAACGGGGTGGCCCGCGTCCAGCCGCGGATTTCGCGCACCGACATGATGTCGACGCTGTATTCCTGCTCGGCGAGGCGGAACGAGAGCAGTTCTACATCGGCAGATCCATTGGCAAGGTGCGGGTCAGTCATGGGGTTTATCCTGCAAGCGCGAGTTCGGGTGAGCGGGTGTGGCCAGTTGCGGTGCGCACGAGATCGGCGGGGTCCAGGATCAACGCGATCTGGCCGTCGCCCAAGATCGTCGCCGCGGCGACGCCGGGAATACGGCCATAGGCCTGCTGCAGGCCTTTGATCACAACCTGGCGTTGTTCCATGATGGCATCAACCACGATGGCCGCGCGGTTGCCATTTTCCTGGGCGCACAGCAGCACGATGCCGCCCTCATAGCTGGCGCGGGGTCGGCGGAAGCCAAGTTCCGCGCCAAGATCGTAAAGTGGCACAAAGGCGCCGCGGACATGAATGACGTTGGTCTGGGGGCCGAGGGCGCGGATATCATCGCGGGCCAGCGCCGCGGTTTCGAGGATGGAGGAAAGTGGCACCACGAGGGTTTCGCCGGCGACCTGCACCACCATGCCGTCAAGCACGGCAAGCGTCAGCGGCAGCGAGATGGAGAACTTTGAACCGCGACCGGGTTCGGAGGTAATCATGATGCGCCCGCCGAGCGACTGGATCGCCTGGCGCACTACATCCATGCCCACGCCGCGCCCGGAAAGTGCCGAGACGGTGGTTGCGGTCGAGAAGCCGGGCAAGAACAGGAGCGCGTCAATTTCGGCATCGCTGAGCACGGCATCGGGGGCGATCAGCCCGCGTTTGATGGCAATATCGCGAACTTTCGGGCGGTTGATACCGGCGCCGTCGTCCTCGATCTCTAGCACGACCCGACCCGCGCGGTGCATGGCCGAGAGCGTGATGACGCCTTCGCGCGGTTTGCCCGCCGCAAGCCGGACCTCAGGCGTCTCAAGCCCGTGGTCGACCGCGTTTCGGATCATGTGGGTCAGCGGGTCGGCAAGCCGCTCGATCACGGTCTTATCAATCTCGGTGGTTTCGCCTTCGGTGCTCAGACGAACCTCCTTGCCGATCGCAGCCGAGGCTTCGCGCACAATGCGCGCCATGCGCTGGAAAAGCGGCTTCACCGGCTGCGCCCGGATCATCATGACGCTGTCCTGAATGTCACGGGTCAGCATCATGAAGGCTTCCAGCCCGTTCATCACGGCGGAATTGGGTGGCAGGCCGGCTTCGGCCACGCTTTGCGCCAGCATCGCCTGGTTGATGACCAGCTCGCCGACGAGGTTCACCAACCGGTCGATCCGCTCCAGATCGACACGCACGGTGGCACGTTCGGCCTCTTTGGCGGCATGAACGGGTTGCGGCA
The DNA here is from genome assembly GCA_019429405.1 of Paracoccaceae bacterium. GTDB lineage: Bacteria > Pseudomonadota > Alphaproteobacteria > Rhodobacterales > Rhodobacteraceae > UBA6213. The sequence continues at coordinate 41,560 of JAHYIZ010000021.1, read as the reverse complement.
CGGCCAACGACGCCGCAACCGCAGCTGGGGCAGGGGGTGTTTCGGGCGGAAGTGCTGGGGTGGGGGCCGCCGGCGCCGGCGGTAGCGCGCGCGCGGCAGGCGCCTCGGGCGCAGGCTCGCCGCCCCGGTTTTCATGCGCCAAAAGCGCCGGCGAAGCAAAGGGCGGCGGCGCCGGCACTTCGTGCGGGGCGGGCATCGTGCTGCCCGTCTGCGTGATCTCGAGCGTGCAGACGTCCTCGACGAAATCGAAGTTTTCGCGCAACTCTGCCTCGGCAACATCGCCCGAGACTTGCAGCGTCCAAGCAAGGCAGGCGGCCTCCGGGTCGAGCGCCTCCAGCGGAGGCACCGCCGAAAGATCACATTCTGTCGTGCACGGTCCAAGCACCTGCAGCGCCCGCAAGAGGTTCAATGGCTCGTTGCCCGACGTATAGAGCGCCGCCTCGGGCGCGAAATGCACGCGCCAGGTGGCGTCGGGCGCGGCCACACATTCGGGCGCAGGATCGAACCCGAAATCGAGTGCAAGGCCCAGCGGCTGAAAACTTGCCACCTCGTCTTCCGGCACTTGCGGCGGCGCAACGGCGAGGGCTTCGAGCGCAAGCAGCACCTCTTCTGCGGTGTCGGGTTCGGCGGTGCCGGTGCTGGCCGCGCGGACATGGTCTTGCAAAAGATCCGCGGCCTGAAAAAACCGCTTGATCGCCTCGGGCGACAGCTCCATGCGCCCGGAACGCAGCTCGTCCAGAACCGTCTCGAAACGGTGCGCGAAGGCCACCAGCGGTTTCAGCGCGAAGGCCCCGGCGCCGCCCTTGATCGAGTGCACCGCACGGAACACGACGTTGATGGTTTCGCCGTCGTGTTCGCCCGCATCCATCACCGTCAGCGCATCTTGCAGGCTTTCCAGCAGCTCTTCGCATTCGATGAAGAACGAGGCGCGGATTTCCGCCATTGGGTCATGTGCCATCCCGTGCCCCCCTCAACCCGCGACCATTTGCAGCGCCTTGACCAGCTTGGGCGGGTCAAAGGGCTTCACGATCCAGCCCGTGGCGCCAGCGGCGCGCGCGCGCGCCTTGAGTTCGGGCGCGCTTTCGGTGGTCAGCACCAGAATCGGCGTGGCGCGGTGCCTGGCCTGCGCGCGCACCGCTTCGATGAAGCCGAAGCCGTCAAGCCGGGGCATGTTGATGTCAGAGATGATCGCGTCGGGCGCGATGCCCGCCAGCACTTCAAGCCCGTGCACGCCATCCTCGGCCAGATGCAGCGTGAAACCTGCATCGCTCAGTGCAAGTTTCAGCATGTCGCGGATGGTGCGGCTGTCATCAACCGCGAGCACGGTAAGGGTCATGGCTGCGGCTCCGTCTGCAATTGGTCAAGCGGCATGCCAAAGACCGTGAGCGCGTCGTCAAACGCTTGCGTGCGTGGCATGATCGCCAGCGCGTGCCCGGCCAGCCGCCAGCTTTGCGCGGCCGACGCCAGCAGTTGCAGCCCGAGCGCGCCCAGATGCGTAACCTGCCCCGCGTCCAGCACAAGATCGGCGCCGCGGCGCGATAGCAGCGCCGCATGCAGCGGCTTGGCGGCAGTCAGGTCAAGCCGCGCGGGCAGTTGCAGCGCCGCGCTCATACTTCGGGCCGATCATGGCAGAATCCAGAAGCGCTCACGCCGTTGCCCCTTTCGATATACATTGAAAGGAGGCATAAAACGCGCGGGTTAAGATTGGCTTGACGCCATCAGGGCGACTTGTGCATCAGCCCCTGCAGATGGTGCGCGCAGCCTGTCAGGGCCGCATAGTCATCTTCGATCACCGAAACTGAGAAGTCGCGCATGAAGTCTTCGAATCGGCCCTTGTCGCGGAAGGCCTCGGCAAAGCCGAATCGCTCCATGTAGGGTGTAAAGGCGCGGGCGACGCCGCCGATCAACCAGATGCCGCCAAAGGGCAGGTGAATCAACGACAGATTTCCCACCACGGTGCCCAGAAGGCGCACAAAGATGCGCCCCGTCGCCACCGCCAGGGCATCGTCCGCCGCCATCGCGGTCATGATTTCGGCGGCGCGCAATTTGCGCGGGGCGCCGGCTTCGGTGCTGACCCAGGTGAACAACCGCTCCAGCCCGCGGCCCGAAAGCACATCTTCGACCCCCGGAAAGCCATGCGCCGATTCGATGAAGCGTATCAGCCGCAGGTCGGCCTCGGTGCGCACCGGCAGGCTGGCGTGGCCGCATTCTGACGCGACCACCAGCCGCCCGCCCGGTGCCTCGTGCACCGGGGCCGCGTTGAAGCCGGTCCCGACCCCCACAACAAGTTGCGATGCCCCGTGCGCGGGCGTGCTGCTGGCGCGCACCAGCGGGCGCAACGCTTCGGGCGCGATATGGCCCAGTGCATGCCCCTGTGCCTGCAGATCGTTCAGCACCGCCACGACCTCGGCCCCGGTGGCTCGCGCCACCGCATCGCGGTCGATGGTCCAGTCGAGGTTGGTCATGCTGGCGACGCCATCGCGCACCGGGCCTGCAGCGGCGACACAGGCGCCCGCGCAATCAACCCCGCCTTCCGCCGCCAGATAGGCTGCCAGTACGGTATCAAGCCCGGTGTGTTCGGCGTTAACATAGCGGCGGATTGTTTCGGGCAGCATCTGCCCGCCTTCGGCCAGTGCCACGCGGGTATTGGTGCCTCCGATATCGGCCAGAAGCGAGTAACGGTCGCGTTGGCGCATGGGCCTACCTCTGCAATGCGGCTGCGAGAGCGTGATAGGATGCCTTGGGTGTGCGCCGCAAGGTTTCAAAATCGACATGCACCAGGCCAAAGCGCTTGTCGTAGCCCAAGGACCATTCATAATTGTCCATGAGCGACCAGCAGAAATAGCCTTGCAGCGGCACACCTTCGGCAATCGCGCGCTGGCAGGCGGCCAGATGCGCGGCAAGGTAGCCGATGCGGTCATCGTCATGCACCCTGCCGCCCGTCAGCCGATCCGGCGCCGCCATGCCGTTCTCGGTGACATAAAGCGGCAGATCGCCGGTGTAGCCCTGCGCCATATGCAAGAAGTGGTGCAAGCCTTCGGGGTAAATCTCCCATCCGACATCGGTCTTGGGCAGCGGCCCTTCAACCTCGCCATGCGAGGGCCAGGGGCCGGGCACCGGGGCGATCAGCTTGCGGGTGTAGTAATTGAGGCCGAACCAGTCGAGCGGCGCGCGGATGGTGGCAAAATCATCCTGCCAGCCCTGCGGCAGATGGGGCGCGAAATCGGCCATCAATTCGGCCGGATATTCGCCGCGAAACATGCCCGAGATGAAAAAGCGGTTGTAATAGGCATCATAGAGCCGCGCGGCGGCTGCGGCACCTGGGCTGGCATCGGCGGCTTGTGCGTATTCGAAATTGCAGACCGCGCCGAGGTTTTTGACGCCGGCGCCGCGCAGCACACCAATTGCGGTGCCGTGCGCCAGCAGAACGTGGTGCATGGCGCGCGCGGTGGCGCGAATATCGCGCATTCCGGGCGCGTGATGGCCCAGAAAATGGCTCAGCCAGCCCACGCACCACGGCTCGTTGATCGGCGCCGCCGACCACAGCCTGTCCCCCAGCCGCGCCGCCACCACGCCCGCGAAATCGCCAAACCAGCCCGCGATGTCGCGATTGCGCCAGCCGCCAAGATCGGCCAGCGGCGACGGCAGTTCCCAGTGATACAGCGTCAGCGCGGGTTTCAACCCGCGCTCCAGCATGCCGTCAACAAGGCGGTCGTAGAAATCGAGCCCCTCGGCATTCACTTGCCCGCGCCCCTCGGGCATCACCCGCGCCCACGAGGTGGAAAAGCGGTAGACGTCAAAATTGCCATCGCGCAGCAGGTCGAGGTCTTCGCCCCAGCGGTGGTAATGGTCGCAGGCCCGCGCGCCGTTTTCGGCCCGCACCACATTTCCGGGGGTCGCGGCGAAGGTATCCCAATGCGTGCTGCCGGCGCCGCCGAAGGCGTGGCCCTCGATCTGATAGGCCGAGGTCGCGGCGCCGAACTGGAATCCGGCCGGAAAATCGGAACGTTTGGGCAGCATGGTCACCTCGGGGTTACGGGGGCAGGGCCGGTCGAGCGGCCGACAACCAGCACCGCCTCCAGCAATTCGTGGCGCGGGGCGCTGGCGGGGTCGGCGATGATGCCCAGCAGCATCTGCGCGCAGCGCCGCCCGGCCTCGCGCACACTTGACCGCGTGGCGGTAAAGATCGGCTCGGCCTCGCCGTTGCGCAAATAGCCAAGCTCGTCGTCATGGGTGACAATTGAAACGTCACGCCCCAGCCGCAGCCCATGCGCCTCGACCTCGCGCCGCACGCCCATGGCCGACAGAAGCGATGAGCACAAGAACGCGGATGGCGGGCTGGGTAGCGCCAGCATGGCGCGGGCCGCATGCGCGCCCTGCGCCTCGGTCATCTCGCCTTGCACCATCAGCGCCGGATCGGGCGCCAACCCGTGTGCCGCCAACGCCGCCTCATAACCGTGGCGGCGGCGAATGGCGAAATCCATGAACTCCAGACCGTTCACCAGCGCAATGCGCCGGTGCCCGAGGTCGAGCAGAAATTCGGTGGCGCGCTGAAAGGCGCGGGTGTTGTTCACGTCGACCCATGAATAGGGCACCTTGGCCCCGGTGGCGCGGCCATGCACCACGAAAGGCATGCCAAGCTCGTCCAGTAGCGCGATCCGGGGGTCATCCTCTTTCGGCCCGTGCACGATGATACCATCCACCGACCCCTTGGCGCGCATTTCGCGGTAGGCGCGCGTCTGATCGGCGTCAGGCACCAGTGACAGCACCATGTCGTAGCCTTCGCGCGAATAGACCTCGCCCGCACCTGCGATGAAATCGGCAAAGATCGGGTTGACGATTTCGTGCTGGGTGGAAATCGGGATAATGTGGCCGATTGCCATGGAACGGCCCGTCGCCAATGCCTTGGCGCGTGTGTTGGGGCGATAGTGGTGCCGCGTTGCCGCCTTGGTGACGCGGGCGCGGGTTTCTTCGTTCACCTCAGGGTAGCCGTTCAGCGCGCGGCTGACCGTGGTAGGGGAAAGCCCGAGTTCGGCGGCAAGCTGCTTGAGGGTGATCGGTGGCAAGGTGTGCGCCCAAAGCGGTTTGAATTGCGGGTCAGGTTAGCCAGCCCCCGCGCCCACGTCAATCTCGCAGCCGCGGCATGATTGGTGCTGCAGCTGCAAAGGAATCTGCTGGCAAACATGGGGCAATTGGCATCCTGCGCATGTGTGCTCAGTTGACTTTTGCACGCGGTTGGGAAACTCTGCAGCATCCAAAGCGCTTTGGGAGCGATTCCCTCGCACATGGACAATTGACGGGCGAACCCGCCCCCAGTCTCGGGAGGACTGCACGATGAAAACCCTTTATACCAGTGCTGCGGTGCTGGCGCTTCTGGCAGGAAGTGCTGCCGCGCAAGATTTGAAATTCGCACCCGGCGCCGATGCGCGCTTCAACTGGGCCAGCTACGATGCGCTGAAGTCGGTTGATCTGCGCGGGCAGTCAGTCAGCATTCTTGGCCCCTGGCTCGGGCCCGACAGGGACCTGGTTCTAAGCGTTCTGGCCTATTTCGAAGCGGCGACCGGCGCCAAGGTCAACTATTCCGGCTCGGACAGTTTCGAGCAGCAGATCGTGATTGATGCCGAGGCGGGCAGCCCGCCCGACATCGCCGTGTTCCCGCAACCGGGGCTTGCCGCCGACCTCGCGCGCAAGGGCTTCTTGCGCCCGCTGCCCGCCGGCACCGACGCCTGGCTGGCCGAAAACTACGCTGCCGGGCAAAGCTGGGCCGATCTTGGCACCTATGCGGGCAAGGACGGCGCCAAGGCGCTCTTTGCCTTCCCCTACAAGGCCGACCTGAAATCGCTGGTCTGGTATGTGCCCGAAAACTTCACCGATGCAGGCTACGAAGTGCCGCAGACGATGGAAGATCTGAAAGCCCTGACCGAAAAGATCGCGGCCGAGGGTGGCACGCCGTGGTGCATCGGGCTGGGGTCAGGCGGCGCGACCGGTTGGCCGGCCACCGACTGGGTCGAAGATTTCATGCTGCGCGTCAATACCCCGGCAGACTACGACGCCTGGGTGGCGAACACGCTCAAGTTCAGCGACCCGAAGGTGCTGGCCGCGATCGACGAGTTCGGCTGGTTCGCGCGCAATGACGCGTTCGTTTCGGGCGGTGCCGGTGCCGTGGCCTCGACCGACTTCCGCGACAGCCCGAAGGGCCTCTTCGCCAGCCCGCCGCAGTGCTACATGCACCGTCAGGCGAGCTTCATTCCCTCGTTCTTCCCCGAGGGCACCGACATCGGCACCGATGCCGATTTCTTCTACTTCCCGGCCTACGCGGGCAAAGACCTCGGCAAGCCGGTGCTTGGCGCGGGCACGATGTTCGCGATCATGAGCGACAACCCGGTTGCGGCCGAGTTCATCAAGTTCCTCGAAACGCCCATCGCGCATGAAGTCTGGATGGCGCAAACCGGGTTCCTGACCCCGTATAAAGGCGTGAATACCGAGGTTTACGGCGATGCCACCCTGCGCAAGATGGGCGACATCCTGCTGAACGCGACCACCTTCCGCTTTGACGGTTCCGACCTGATGCCGGGCGCAGTTGGTGCCGGTGTGTTCTGGACCGGAATGGTTGACTACGCAGGCGGCAAGTCCGCCGCCGACGTAGGCGCCGCCATTCAGGCCACCTGGGACACGCTGAAGTAAGCGGTGCAAGCCCCGCCCGAGGCCGCTAAGGTTTTCGGGCGGGGTTTTTTCGTCTTGCGCGGGGGGAGGGGATAGATGGAACAGTTCGTGCTGGCCTCTGGCACGATCGTGGCCGGGGTGTTTGGCTGCGTCGCGTGGTTTTGGGGCTCGAACATGGTGCTTGACGCGGTGTGCCCCGCGCGGGGCGCGCGCGCTGGCCACAACATGCGCGTTGCCGCCGCGGTTCGCCCCTGGCTGTTCCTTGGCCCCGCAATTGTGCTCTTGTCGGCCTATCTGGTCTATCCGGTAATCAACTCGGCCTGGCGGTCGTTCAACGACGCCGATGGCGCAAGTTTCGTGGGCCTGAAGAATTACCAGTGGCTGCTTTCCGATGGCAAGTTTCACGAATCCCTTACCAACAACATGCTCTGGCTGGTGGTGGTGCCCGCCCTTGCCACCATCTTCGGCCTGATCGCCGCGCAGATCACCGACCGCATCCGCTGGGGAAACCTGGCCAAATCCATGATTTTCATGCCGATGGCAATCTCCTTCGTCGGCGCCGGCGTGATCTGGAAATTCATTTACGATTTTCGCGGCGAGGGGCTGGAACAGATCGGCATCCTCAACGCAATGGTGGTCTATTTCGGCGGCACGCCGCAAACTTGGCTGGTGACCCCGTTCTGGAACAGTTTCCTGCTGATGGCGGTGCTGGTCTGGATTCAGACCGGCTTTGCCATGGTCATTCTTTCGGCCGCGCTGCGCGGCATTCCCGAAGAAAGCATCGAGGCTGCGATTCTCGATGGCGCCAACCCCTGGCAGGTCTTCATGCGCATCAAGGTGCCGCAGATATGGGGCACAATTGCGGTGGTCTGGACCACGATCACCATCATCGTGCTCAAGGTCTTTGACATCGTGTTTGTCATGACCAATGGCGAATGGGGCACACAGGTGCTGGCGAACCTGATGTATAACTGGATGTTCCGCGGCGCCCCCGATTATGGCCGCGGCTCGGCCATTGCCATTGTCATCATGCTTCTGGTCACCCCGATCATGATCTGGAACATTCGCAACGCAAGGCGGGAGATGCGCTGATGGAAGGCCACGCCGGAACCCGATCAAGCCTTGTCTGGGCGGTCAACATTGCTGCGGCACTGTTGGTGCTCTTGTGGACCATCCCCACCTTCGGCCTTCTGGTCACCAGCCTGCGCGACCGCGACCAGATTGCCGCCTCGGGCTGGTGGAAGGCACCGTTCAGTTCAGAGCAACGCGATTTTGTGCGCGCCGGCACCGCCGCCGATCAGGTCGCCGAAGGGGCGCTCTGGCTGATTTCGGGCGACCTGCTGGAAGCGGGCGAAAAGCTGCTGGCCTGGGGCACCAACTCGCGCGATCCGGGCGCCTATGCACCGGGGGCAAGTGTCGACCTGCCTAATGCGCAAAGCCTGACGGTCGCCGAAGACGGCACTTACAGGCTGACGTCGCCGACCGAGTTCACCCAGACCACCGGCATGCGGATCTTCGTCACCACCCTTACCCCGCCGCGCTTCACCTTTGAAAACTACACCCGCGTGATCGGTGCCGAGGGGCTGGGGCAGGCGTTTCTCAACACCTTCACTGTGACAATCCCGGCCACGGTCATCCCCATTCTGATTGCGGCCTTTGCCGCCTATGCGCTGGCGTGGATGGAGTTTCCGGGCCGCGCGCTGCTGATTGCCGCCGTGGTGGGGCTTTTGGTGGTGCCGCTGCAACTGGCGCTGATTCCGCTGTTGAAATTGCACAACGACATCGGCCTTGGCAAAGGCTACATGGGCATCTGGCTTGCGCATACCGGCTTTGGCCTGCCACTCGCCATTTACCTGTTGCGCAACTACATGGTCGGCCTGCCACGCGAAATCATCGAAAGCGCGCGGGTTGATGGCGCGTCCGATTTCCAGATCTTCCGCCGCATCATTCTGCCCTTGTCATTCCCGGCGCTGGCCAGTTTTGCCATCTTCCAGTTCCTCTGGGTCTGGAACGACCTGCTTGTTGCGACCGTGTTCCTTGGCAACACCCGCGAACAGCTTGTGATGACCGGGGTCTTGCGCGAGATGATGGGGTCGCGCGGGGGCGACTGGGAGGTTCTGGCGGCCTCGGCTTTCGTGTCGATCTCGGTGCCGCTGATCGTTTTCTTCGCAATGCAAAAATACCTGGTGCGCGGCCTTCTGGCCGGCTCGGTCAAAGGTGGCTGAATGAACGAATTGCAAAAAGACGCCGATTGGTGGCGCGGCGCGGTGATCTATCAGATCTACCCGCGCAGCTTTCAAGATAGCAACGGCGACGGGGTGGGTGATCTGCCGGGCATCACCCGCAGGCTTGACCATGTTGCCGGCCTTGGCGCCGACGCAATCTGGATCAGCCCGTTCTTCACCAGCCCGATGAAGGACTTCGGCTACGATGTTGCCGATTATTGCGATGTCGATGCGCTGTTCGGCACGCTGGCCGATTTTGACGCGCTGGTGGCGCGGGCGCACGGTCTTGGCCTCAAGGTGATGATCGACCTTGTGCTGTCCCACACCTCCGACGCGCACCCGTGGTTTGCCCAAAGCCGCGCAGCCCGTGAGGGCGCGCGCGCCAACTGGTATGTCTGGGCCGACCCCAAGCCTGACGGCACGCCGCCCAACAACTGGCTGTCGATTTTCGGGGGTTCCGCCTGGGCGTGGGATGCGCGGCGCTGCCAGTATTACCTGCACAACTTCCTGACCAGCCAGCCCGACCTCAATTTTCACGAGCCCGCCGTGCAGGCGGCGCTGCTCGATGTGGCGCGGTTCTGGCTCATGCGCGGGGTCGATGGCTTTCGCCTTGATACGATCAATTTCTATGTGCATGACAAGCACTTGCGCGACAATCCTCCGCTCCCTGTCGAAGAGCGCAACGACCTGACTGCGCCGAAGGTGAACCCCTACAACCACCAGCGCCACATATACGACAAGAACCAGCCGGAAAACCTTGATTTCCTGTGTAAACTTCGCGCGGTGATGGAGCCTTTCAAGGCCGCCGCCGTGGGTGAGGTGGGTGACAGCCAGCGCGGCCTTGAGATCGCCGGAGATTACACGCGCGGCGACGACCGCATGCAGATGTGTTACGCCTTTGAATTCCTTTCGGGAAATTCATTGCAGGCCAGCCGGATAGCCGATGTTTTTGGGCAAGTTGACAGGCTTGCCGCCGAAGGCTGGCTGTGTTGGGCCTTTTCTAACCATGATGTGCAGCGCCATATCAGCCGTTGGTCGCTTTCAGATGCAGCAGCAAAGGTTTATACGACGCTCTTAATGTGCATTCGGGGCTCTGTCTGCATCTATCAGGGCGAAGAGCTGGGTCTGCCAGAGGCCGAGATTGCCTTTGAAGACCTGCAAGACCCTTATGGCCGAGAGTTCTGGCCCGAGTTCAAAGGCCGCGATGGCTGCCGCACCCCGATGGTCTGGCAATCTGATAATCGCAATGGCGGATTCAGCGAGGCAAAACCGTGGCTTCCGGTGCCATCTTCACACCTGCCGCTGGCCGCTGGCAGCGCCGAGGCTAATCCTGCGGCCTTGCTGCACCACTATCGCCGCGCCATTGCCTTGCGTGCAGCACACCCGGCGCTTCGCATAGGCGCGCAGGGCGCGATGCAGGCTGCGGGCGACGTGCTCAGCTTTGTGCGCAGCGACGGCGACGCGCGGCTGTTTCTGGCCTTCAACCTTGGCGACAGCCCGGCCAGTATTGCCGCCCCCGCCGGTCGCTGGAAGGCGCTGGCGCGAGATCTTGGCTGCGCCGAGCGGTCTGCGGGGCAGGTTTCGCTTGGGCCGTGGCAGGCCGTCATTCTTGAAAACATCGGGTAGGGGAACACCATGGCCGATCTGAAGCTGACCGACATTGGCAAATCCTACGGCGAGGTGAAGATCCTCGAACACATCAATCTCGACATTACGGCGGGTGAGTTGATCGTGTTCGTCGGCCCCTCGGGCTGTGGCAAGTCAACCCTGCTGCGGATGATCGCGGGGTTGGAACGCATCAGCGAGGGCGAATTGCAGATTGACGGCACCGTGGTCAATGATGTGCCGCCGGCGCAGCGCGGCATCGCGATGGTGTTCCAGTCTTACGCGCTTTACCCGCACATGACCGTGCGCGACAACATGGCATTCGCCCTGAAGATTGCGAAGAAGACCCCGCAAGAGATTGAAAAGGCGGTTGATAATGCCGCCCGAATCCTGCAGCTCACGCCCTATCTAGACCGCCTGCCCAAGGCGCTCTCGGGCGGTCAGCGCCAGCGCGTTGCCATTGGCCGCGCCATCGTGCGCGACCCCAAGGTGTATCTGTTTGACGAGCCGCTTTCCAACCTCGACGCAGCCCTGCGCGTGGCCACCCGCATCGAGATCGCGCAGCTAAAGGAGGCGATGCCCGACCGCACGATGATCTACGTTACCCACGATCAGGTGGAGGCGATGACGCTGGCGAGCCGCATCGTGGTGCTCGCAGGCGGCGGCATCAGCCAGGTCGGCACCCCGCTTGACCTCTACCAGCGCCCCGAAAACGAATTCGTGGCGCAGTTTATCGGCAGCCCGTCGATGAACCTGCTGGCGGGCGAGATTACCGGCACCGGCGAGATGACCACGGTAAAGCTCGACGGCGGCGGCAGCGCGCAGGTCGCCTTGGCCACCACCAGCGCCGACATGGGGCTGAAGGTCAAGCTCGGGGTGCGGCCCGAAGATCTGGAACCGACCGAAGGGCAGGGGATTTACACCGGCACTGTCGATATCGTCGAGGCGCTTGGCGAGGTAACGCTCTTGTATTTCGAGCCGCAGGGCGACCACCACGCGATGATCGCCAAGCTTCCGGGCATCCATTCGAGTCTGCGGCACAGCAAGGTCACGCTGACCGCCGACCCCGAAAAGCTGCACCTGTTCCATATGGGCCAAAGCTTGCGCGCACGCTGATGTCGCTTTCCTGCGGCAAACGCCGCAAATCGTCGCTGCACGGCCCCGCGCGCGCGCTAAACCCTTCTGGGTAGCGATGCGGAGGCTTTGATGGGCGGCGAAACCGGTGGGCGCAGGGCGCGGGGCGGCGGCGGTGCGGCGCGGCGCGCAGACCGCACGGCGGTGCGGTGGGAATTTGCGCGCTATATCGAGCGCAACATTCCCAATTTCGAGATCCTCAACGAAGAAGCGTTGCAGATCATCGAGGCCAATGCCGAAACCGTGCTGGCCGAGATTGGTGTGAACTTTGTCGATAACCCTGCTGCCTTGCAGCGCTGGCGCGATGCCGGGGCCGATGTGCAGGGCGAAAGGGTGCGCCTGCCGCGCGGCCTTGCGCGCGCGCTCTGCGCCACGGCACCCGCCAGTTTTGTGCAGCACGCGCGCAACCCCGAACGCAACGTGACGATCGGCGGCAAGGGCCTCGTCTTGGCGCCGGTCTATGGGCCGCCCTTCGTGCGCGATGCCGAGGGTGGGCGCCGCTATGCCACGCTTGAAGATTTTCGCAATTTCGTGCGCCTCGGGCAGATGTCGAAATACCTGCACCACTCGGGCGGAACCGTCTGCGAGCCGACCGATGTCGCCGTGAACAAGCGCCACCTCGACATGTTGCACGCCCATATGACGCTGGCCGACAAACCCTATATGGGGTCGGTGACCGAGCGCAGCCGCTGCGTCGATTCGGTCGAGATGTCGAAGATTCTGTTTGGCGCCGATTTTGTCGACCAGAACACGGTGATGACCTCGCTCATCAACATCAACTCGCCGCTGACCTTCGACCCGATCATGATGGACGCGCTAGAGGTTTATGCGGCGGCGGGGCAGGCCTGCATCATTTCGCCCTTCATCGTCGGCGGGGCGATGGCGCCGGTGACGGTTGCGGGCACGCTGACGCAGGTGCTGGCAGAGGTGTTGGCGGGGGTGGCCTACAGCCAGCTCATCCGCCCCGGCGCGCCGGTGATCTTTGGCGCCTTTGTCACCAGCATCGACATGAACTCGGGCGCGCCCACCTTTGGCACGCCGGAAGCCGCGCAGATCACGCTGGGCGCGGGGCAACTGGCGCGGCGGCTGGGGCTGCCCTACCGCAGCGCCGGCGCCTTTTGCGGCTCAAAACTGCCCGACGCGCAGGCCGCCTACGAAAGCGCCAACAGCCTGAATATCGGGTTGATGTCAGGCGTCAACTTCATGCTGCACGCTTGCGGCTGGCTGGAGGGCGGGCTGGTTTCGTCCTACGAGAAATATGTGATGGACGCCGACCAGCTGGGCATCTTGCACCGGTTGGCGGCGGGCATCGACATGTCGGAAAACGGGCAGGCGATGGCGGCGATCCGCGAGGTCGGCCCCGGCGGGCATTACCTAGGCTGCGCCCACACCCAGGCCAATTTCAAGGATGCGTTCTGGCGCACCGGCCTGCTTGATTACAAACCCTTTGAAACCTGGGAGGAAGAGGGCGCGCGCGATACCGTGGCGCTGGCGGGGGCGCGCGTGCGCAAGATGCTGGGCGAGTATCAGGCACCCGACCTTGACCCCGGCACCGCCGAGGCGCTGGCCGCCTATGTGGCGCAAAAGAAGGCTGCAGTGCCCGACGCTTTCCTGTAACCGCATTTGACAGCGCCGGGCCGCGCACTTACCAGAACGGAGGCGCTGCGCAACGGCGCCACCGGAGGCCCGGATGACCCCAGTTGATGCCGCCCCCATTGCCCTGGACGCGCTCGCGCGGGTGCAGCTTTTGCTTGGCATGGGCGGCGCCGCGATGTGGGCGATTGCCGCGCTTTCGGTGGCCACGCTGGCGCTGATCTTTTGGAAAATCTGGGTGTTACTGGCGGCGGGCGCATGGTCGGGGGGCGGGCACACCGCCCGCGCGCTGGCGCTTTGGGCCGAAGGGCGCGGCGCCGAGGCGCTGGCCGAACTGGCCGGGCGGCGCAGCCTGCGCGCGCGGCTGGCACGCGCCGCGATGCAGGCGGCACGCGACCCCGACCTTGGCCCCGCCGCCGCCGAAGCCGAAACCGGTCGCGTGGCGCGCGGCCTTTTGCAAGATGCGGGCACCGGCCTGCGCGCGCTCGAACTTGCCGCCACGATCGGGCCGCTGCTTGGCCTTTTGGGCACCATCACCGGCATGATCGCGGCGTTTCAGGCGCTGCAACTGGCGGGTGCGCGGGCAGACCCCGCGACCCTTGCGGGCGGCATCTGGGAGGCGCTGTTGACCACCGCCGCGGGCATGGCGGTGGCGATACCGGCGCAAGTGGCGCTGACATGGTTTGAAAGCGTGGTTGACCGCCTGCGTCACGACATGGAAGACGCGGCAACACAGGTGTTCTTGCGCGCGCAAGGGGGGCAGGGCTGATGTTCGCCTTCGGCCAGCCCCGCAGGCGACGGCGCGTAAGCCTGACGCCGATGATTGATGTGGTGTTCTTGTTGCTGGTGTTCTTCATGCTCGCCTCGCGCTTTGGCTCCGAGGGCGGGGTGGTGCTTTCGGCGCCGACGCCGGGGCAGGGGGCGGTATGGTCCGGCCCGCCCCGGCTGGTCGAAATTGGCGCGGGCGGGGCGCTGGCGCTGAACGGTGTCGCGCTGGCGCCCGAGGCGCTGGCCGCGGCCCTTGCGGCGCTGATGCAAGGGCCGGACGATGCGGTTGTGCTGCGCGCGCGGGCCGGCGCGAGCGTGCAGGATTTGGTGACGGTGACCGGGGCGCTGAGCGCGGCGGGCCTGACGCGGCTGATGCTGGTGCCGTAGCCATGGATTTTGCAGCCCCGCCGCGCCGCCGCCGCACCGAAAACCTGCTGCCGATGATCAATGTGGTGTTCCTGCTGCTGATCTTCTTTCTGATCGCCGCCACGCTCGCGCCCCCCGAACCCTTTGCGGTGACGCTGCCCGAGGCGGCGACCGATGCGGCGGGCGATGCGGCGCCTGATGCGGGCTTTACGCTGCACCTTGGCACCGATGGTCGGCTGGCAAACGCCGACGGCGAGGGCGACGCGGCGCTGGCGGCGCTGGCGGCGGCGCGGGTGGCGCATTGCGCCGCTGTTGATTGCGCCAGCCAGCCACCAACGCTTTTGCTGCGCGCCGATGCTGTTGCCCCTGCCGATCGACTTGCGCCGTTGCTTGCGTCGCTCGGTGCCGCGGGCTTTGCTTCGGTGACCGTGGTCACCGCTGCGCCATGATCCGCGCTGCGCCCATTCTGGCATCGCTGGCCGGGGCACTGACGCTGCATCTGGCGGTGCTCGCGCGGTTTGATCTGCCGCAAGGCGCCTCGGGCGCGGGCGGGCAGAGCGGGCGTGACCTGCTGGCGCTTGAGGCCGCGCCGGGCGATCTTGCGGCACTTGTCGCCGCTTGGGATGTGCCGCCCGCGCCCGCCGATGTGCCCGCCGCCCCGCGCGGGGCAAGCGCAGACCACGCTGCAAGCGTACCGCATTTGCCGGCAGCGCCAGCGCCGCCCCCGCTGCCCGCCGCGGTCGCGCCGACGCTGCCCGACCTTCCCGCAGCCGAAGCCCCCCCCCCGCCCACATCGGCGCCGTCGCCTCCGCCCGAGCCAGTTGCTCCGCACGTCGCCGCGACGGCGCCGACCAGCGCTCCGATGTCGGCGCCGCCACCGGCGCCGCGTCCAAACCAGCGCGCGGCAGGTGAAGGGCAAGGGGCGGGCGCGGGCGACACAGGCACCGCCGCCGCCGCAACCGCTGCCGAGGCGGTGCGGCAAAGCGCGCTGATGGCATGGGGCGCCGAGGTCCGCGCCGCGGTTGAACGGCGCAAGCGCACACCCGCCGCGGCTTTCGGTGCAGAAGGGGCGGTCACGCTGATCATGCAGGTCAGCCGCGATGGCGCGCTGCGCGCGGTAACGCTTAGCGCGGGTTCCGGCACTGCCGCGCTTGATGACGCAGCACTGGCCGCCGCCCGCGCAGCGGCGCCGTTTGGCCCCGCACCGGCGCCCCTGACCGCCCCGGTCTATGCGCTGCGCCTGACTTTACGCTTCCAGCGCTAGCGCCACCCCTTGCTTGCCATTGCCGGGGTGCACAGATAGGGTGCGCCGAGCTTTTTCGGGCGCCCGCGCCCCATCAACCACGAGGATAGCATGTTCGCATCTCCCGCCTATGCCCAGGCCGCCGGTGGCGCCTCTGCCGGGTCAGCGCTGACCCAGTTCATTCCGCTGATTCTGATCTTCGCGATCATGTATTTCCTGCTGATCCGGCCGCAACAAAAGAAGGCCAAGGAACACCGCGCGATGGTCGAGGCGCTGCGCCGGGGTGACCAGGTCGTGACCTCGGGCGGCATCATCGGCAAGGTCACCCATGTGCGCGAAGACGGCGAGCTTGAGGTCGAGATCGCGACCGGCGTCAAGGTGCGCGTCGTCAAAGGCACCGTGGCGCAGGTGATTTCGAAAACCGAACCTGCCGCCGCGAACACGAACTGAGATCTGACCCATGCTGCAAATTCCCATGTGGAAGCGGGTGCTGATTCTGGCAGTCTGCTTGTTCGGAATCGTTTCCGCCGCGCCAAACCTGTTTTATGGCCGCGTCGAGGCGCATAACGATGCCATCGCCGCAGCCACGAAAGCGGGATTTGAAACCGAAGCTCAGGCCGAGGCGCGCGCGTCCTGGCCCGATTGGCTACCTGCGGGGCTGGTCAATCTGGGGCTGGATCTGCGCGGCGGCGCGCATCTGCTGGCAGAGGTGCAGCTGGCCGATGTCTACAAGGCGCGGATGGATGCGCTCTGGCCCGAATTGCGGCAGGCGCTGGCTGCTGAACGCGCCACCGTTGGCGCGGTGCGCCGCGCGCCTTCGGACCCCGGCACGCTGCGGGTGCAGATCGGCGAGCCTGCGGCAATGACGCGGGCGCTGGAAATTGCCGCGCGGCTTGCCACGCCGGTTGTCTCGCTGACCGGGATTGGCCAGAACGATCTGGCGATCAGCGCCGAGGGCGACCAGATCGTGGTTACGCTCTCGGAGGCAGAAATGGTTGCCACCGACAACCGCACCATGCAGCAAAGCCTTGAAATCATTCGCCGCCGTGTGGACGAGGTCGGAACCCGCGAACCAACGATTCAGCGCCAGGGCAGCGACCGCATTCTGATTCAGGTGCCTGGCATCGGTTCCGCCGATGAACTCAAGGCATTGATCGGCACCACCGCACAGCTGGGCTTTCACCCGGTTCTGGCGCGCGGTGCCAATGCCAATGCGTTGCCCGGCGTCGGGCAGGTGATTTACCCCTCGGTCGAGGAATCGGGCCTGTTCTACACACTCGACGCGGTGCCCGTGGTGACCGGCGAAGAGCTGACCGACGCGCGCCCCGATTTTGATCAGAACGGCCGGCCTGCGGTTTCGTTCCGCTTCAACCCCGCCGGCGCGCGCAAATTCGGTGATTATACGGCGGCCAACATCGGCCAACTGTTCGCGATTGTGCTCGACCACGAGGTGATTTCGGCGCCGGTGATCCAAAGCCACATTCCGGGCGGTTCCGGCATCATCACCGGCAATTTCACGGTGGAAAGCTCGACCAACCTTGCGGTGCTGCTGCGCGCGGGCGCCCTTCCAGCGAAGATGACCTTCCTTGAGGAACGCACCATCGGCCCGGAGCTGGGCCAAGACAGCATCGACGCAGGGTCGATCGCGGCGATGGTCGGCATGGTGGCGGTGGTGTTCTTCATGGTTGCCAGCTACGGCCTGTTCGGGGTCTTTGCGACGGTGGCGCTTGGCATCAACATGGCGTTGATCTTTGGCATCCTGTCGGCGATCGGCGGCACGTTGACGCTGCCCGGCATCGCCGGGATCGTGTTGACCATCGGCATGGCGGTCGATGCCAACGTGCTGGTGTTCGAACGTATCCGCGAAGAGCTGCGCACGGCGCGCGGCCCGGCGCGGGCAATCGAGCTTGGCTATGAAAAGGCGATGTCGGCGATTGTCGATGCCAACATCACCACGTTCATCACCGCGACAATCCTGTTCCTTGCGGGGTCTGGCCCGGTGCGCGGGTTTGCGATCACGCTGCTGGTCGGCATCGCCACCTCGGTCTTCACCGCGATCTATGTGACCCGACTGCTCATGCTGATCTGGTTTGAGCGTCGTCGTCCGAAAACCATCACCGTCTGAGGGGCACACACATGGCATTCCGTCTGAAACTTGTGCCCGCGCACACCAAGATAGATTTCTTCCGCTGGCAGCGGGGAACCTTCGGGTTTTCGGTGCTGATGGTGCTGGTCTCGTTCGCCCTGATCTTCAGCATTGGGCTTAACTTCGGGATCGATTTTCGTGGCGGCACCACGATTCGCACCGAGACCGTCACGGCAATCGACGTCGGCAGCTACCGTTCCGCCGTTGCGCCGCTGGGCCTTGGCGATGTCTCGATCACCGAAGTGTTCGACCCCACCTTTGGCGCCGACAAGCATGTGGCGATGATCCGAATTCAGGCGCAGGAAGGCGCGGAA
The DNA here is from genome assembly GCA_019429405.1 of Paracoccaceae bacterium. Taxonomy (GTDB): domain Bacteria; phylum Pseudomonadota; class Alphaproteobacteria; order Rhodobacterales; family Rhodobacteraceae; genus UBA6213. The sequence goes on along the minus strand of JAHYIZ010000021.1, from coordinate 23,503 downwards.
AGCGCCACGCCCGAGCTGGTCGCGGCGGTCGAGGCGGCGCTGAAGGCGGCTGACCCGGCGGTGGTCTTTGCCTCGGTAGAATCGGTCGGGCCGAAGGTTTCGGGTGAGCTGATCCAGACCGCGCTGCTGGCGGTTTTCGGCGCCACTGCCGCGATTCTGTTCTACATCTGGTTGCGGTTCGAGTGGCAATATGCGGTCGGCGCGGTTGCAGCGCTGGTGCATGACGTGGTGGTGACGGTCGGGCTCTTCGCCGTTCTGCAGCTCAAGTTCGACCTGTCGATCATCGCGGCGCTGCTGACAATTCTGGGCTATTCGATCAACGACACCGTGGTGGTATTCGACCGGCTGCGCGAGAACCTTGTGAAATACAAGGTGATGCCGCTGCGCGAAGTGATGAACATCTCGGTCAATGAAACTCTTAGCCGCACGGTGATGACCTCGGGAACCACGCTGATCGCGCTCATTGCACTTCTGGTGCTGGGCGGCGACGTGATCCGGGGCTTTGTGTTTGCAATGACCTGGGGCGTCGTGGTGGGTACCTATTCGTCGGTGTTCGTGGCCAAGAACATCGTGCTCTACCTCGGCGTGAACCGTGAGCCCCGCAAACCCGCCGCTGGCCCCGAGGCGGAGGGCTTTGATGCAGTTCCCTGAGGCCGATTTTGGCGCGGGCTTGCCAATCGACAGTATCGGGCCGGGCTTCTTCCGCGTCGCGGGCGAGGTGCTGCGCGGCCCGATCCTGATACATGGCGGCGGCGTCGCCTCTTGGGGCGGGCTTGACGATATCGCGCCGTTCGCGGCGCTGCATGGTGCCGTCGATCTGGTGATCTTCGGCACCGGTGCCGCGGCGGCCCCTCTGCCGCCCGCGTTGAAGCGGGAGCTTCTGTCTGCGGGCCTCATGTTTGACGCCATGGGCACGGCGGTTGGCGCGCGCAGCTACAATCACATTCTGGCCGAGGGGCGCCGCGTTGCTGCCGCCCTGTTGCCGCTGCCCGAAATCGGGGCCTGACCGGTGGCCGCATTGCTTGCCATTGAGTCTCTGGCGGTGGCGCGCGGCGGCGTTGCGATCCTCGAAGGGGTCAGTTTTGCGCTTTCTGCGGGGCAGGCGCTGGTGTTGCGCGGCCCCAACGGCTGCGGCAAGACCACGCTTTTGCGCACCATCGCGGGGCTGCAACCACCGCTTGCCGGGCGCATTGTGGCGCCGGGCGACGTCATCGCCTACGGCGCCCACGCCGACGGGCTGAAGGCCACGCTGAGCGTGGTCGAGAACCTGCATTTCTGGGCGGCGGTCTATGGCCAGCCCGCCCGCGTGGCCACGGCACTGGCCGAGATGAACCTTGCCGCACTTGCGCATCGCGCCGCAATGAGCCTTTCGGCCGGGCAAAAGCGCCGCCTGGGCCTCGCGCGGTTGCTGGTGACCGGGCGCCCGGTCTGGGTGCTGGATGAGCCTACGATTTCGCTTGATGCCGCCTCGGTCGAGCTGTTCGCGAACGCGCTGCGCGCGCATCTTGGCACCGGCGGCGCGGCGCTGATTGCAACCCATATCGACATCGGCCTTGTCGCCACGGCCACGCTCGACCTGACAGCGCACAAGGCGCGCGCGCCGCAAGATGGCGGCGCCGCAGGCGGGTTTGACGAGGCCTTCGCATGATCGCGCTCTTGGCCAGAGACCTGCGGCTGGCGGTGCGGGCGGGCGGCGGTTTTGGCCTGTCGCTCGCGTTCTTCCTGATCGTCACGGTGCTGGTGCCGTTCGGCGTTGGCCCCGAGGGCGGCACGCTGGCACGGATCGCGCCCGGCATTCTTTGGGTGGGGGCGCTGCTGGCCTGCCTTCTGTCGCTCGACCGCATCTACGCGCTCGATTTTGAGGATGGTTCGCTTGACCTGCTGGCGACCGCACCGATTCCGATGGAGGCGGTGGTCAGCGTCAAGGCGCTGGCGCACTGGCTGACCACCGGCTTGCCGCTGGTGCTGGCCGCGCCGGTGTTCGGGGTGCTGCTGCATCTGCCGGGGCCGGCGTTTGTCTGGCTGGTGCTGTCGCTTGGCGTGGGCACGCCCGCGCTTTCGGTGCTCGGGGCCTTTGGCGCGGCGCTGACAGTGGGGTTAAAGCGCGGCGGGCTGTTGCTGTCGTTGCTGGTGCTGCCGCTTTATATGCCGACCCTGATTTTCGGCGCCGAACTGATTGCGCGCGGCGCGTCAGGCGGCGCCACCACGACGCCGCTCTTGATGCTGGCGGGCATTACCGCCGCCACGGTGGCGCTGGTGCCGTTTGCCGCCGCCGCCGCAATCCGTGTCAATCTGCGCTAGAGATTGCCGGCGGTGACGTGATAGTGAGTTGAGCGCACGCGACGAGAAAGGTAGCCAAGCCCCATGTCGATCTGGGAATATGCCAATCCGAAGAAGTTCATGCAGACCTCGGCCTGGGCTTTGCCCTGGGTCACGGGACTGGCCGCGATCACGCTGGTGGCGGGGCTCGTCTGGGGTTTCTTTTTCACCCCTGAGGCCGCCAACTTCGGCACCACGGTCAAGATCATCTACATTCACGTTCCAAGCGCGATGATGGCGATCAACATCTGGGTGATGATGCTCGTGACCTCGCTGATCTGGCTGATCCGGCGCCACCATGTGTCGGCCCTTGCCGCAAAGGCTGCTGCCCCGGTGGGGCTGGTGATGACGCTGATTGCGCTTTTCACCGGGGCGATCTGGGGCCAGCCGATGTGGGGCACCTGGTGGGAATGGGACCCGCGGCTGACGTCGTTCCTGATACTCGGGCTGTTCTACCTTGGCTATATCGCGCTCTGGCAGGCTATCGACAACCCCGACACCGCCGCCGATCTGACCGGGGTACTGTGCCTTGTCGGCTCGGTCTTCGCCCTGCTCAGCCGCTATGCCGTGAATTTCTGGAATCAGGGCCTGCATCAGGGCGCCAGCCTTTCGGTCGACAAGCAGGAAAACGTTTCTGATGTCTATTGGTACCCGCTGTTGCTGTGCATCACCGGGTTCATCTTGTTGTTCATCATGCTGGTGCTGACCCGCACCCGCACTGAAGTGCGCTTGCGCCGCCTGAAGGCGCTGGAAGCGCGGGAGAGGCTTGCATGATACCTGAACTGGGCAAATACGCGGTGTCGGTGATGAGCGCGTATGGAGTGACCTTGGTATTGCTCGTGGGCATCGTGGCACAGTCGCTGTGGCGTGCCGCGCGCGTGCGACGCGCGCTGGATGCGCAAGAGCAGCGCACGGGTGCCCGCAATGGCTAAAATTTCGCCGCTGATGATGGCGCCGCCGCTGGTGTTTGCAGCACTTGCCGCGATGTTCGTCTGGGGCATGGGCCGCGATGACCCGCGCCAGTTGCCTTCGGCGCTGATCGGGCAGGTGGCCCCCGCGCTGGTGGTGACGCCGCTGGCCGATCTGCCGCCGCTGACCAGCGAGGTGCTGGCGGATGGCAGCGTGAAGCTGGTGAACTTCTGGGCCAGCTGGTGCGCGCCATGCCGGTTGGAACACCCGCAACTGACCGCGCTTTCGGCGGAAGGGATTCCCGTCTACGGTATCAATTACAAGGATGATCCGGCGGCGGCGTTAAAGTTTCTGGCCGAGCTTGGCAACCCCTACGCGCAGATCGGGGCCGATCGCAACGGGCTTGATACCGCCGTGAACTGGGGCGTTTACGGGGTGCCCGAAACCTTCGTGATCAGTGGCGAGGGCAAGGTGCTTTACCGCTTTGCCGGGGCGCTGACGCCGAATGTCGTCGAGTACCGCGTGCGCGAGCATTTCGCAGCGCAATAAGCAGGCGATGCCGCCAAATGATAAGGCCCCGGAACGCTCCGGGGCCTTTCGTCATCTGGTGCCTGTCTTACGCTTTGGCGAGGTTGCGCAGCACATAGTGCAGCACGCCGCCGTTTTCGAGGTATTCGATTTCGACCTCGGTATCGATCCGGCTCTTGATCTGGATGGTTTTCACCCGGCCGTCCGCATAGCGGATGGTGCAGGGCACGAGGCTGAGCGGCGCGATCTTGCCTTCGAGCCCTTCGATCGTCACCACCTCGTCGCCTTTCAGGCCAAGCGTCTTGCGGTTGTCGCCGCCGGTAAACTCAAACGGCACCACGCCCATGCCGATCAGGTTCGACCGGTGGATGCGTTCAAAGCTTTCGGCAATCACCGCCTTGACGCCCAGCAGGTTGGTGCCCTTGGCCGCCCAGTCGCGGCTGGATCCGGCGCCATATTCGATGCCGCCGAAGATCACCAAGGGTGTGCCCGCCGCCTGATAGGCCATCGAGGCGTCGTAGATGCTGGACTGCTGGCCATCCGGCCCCAGCGTGTAGCCGCCCTCAACCCCGTCGAGCATCTCGTTCTTGATGCGGATATTGGCGAAGGTGCCACGCATCATCACTTCGTGGTTGCCCCGGCGCGAGCCGTAGCTGTTGAAATCCTTGGGCTGCACCTGCCGCTCGGTCAGGTATTTGCCGGCGGGCGTCGTGGGTTTGAACGACCCGGCCGGGCTGATGTGGTCGGTGGTGATCATGTCGCCCAGAATTGCCAGCACGCGCGCGTCGCGGATGTTGGAAATGGTGCCCGCTGTTTTCTTCATGCCGCGGAAATAGGGCGGGTTCTGGATGTAGGTGGAGGTCGCTGGCCAATCATAGGTTTCGCTGTCGGTCACCTTGACGCCCTGCCATTTGGCGTCGCCCTTGAAGACGTCTGCGTATTTGCGCAAGAACGCCTCGCGGGTCACCGTCAGCTCAACCAGATCGGCGATTTCCTTGTTGGTCGGCCAGATGTCTTTCAGATACACGGGCTTGCCGTCTTTGCTGGTGCCCAGAGGTTCGGTGGTCAGGTCGATGTTCATGTCGCCCGCCAGCGCATAGGCGACCACCAGCGGCGGCGAAGCGAGGTAGTTGGCGCGCACATCGGGGCTGATGCGGCCCTCAAAGTTGCGGTTGCCCGAAAGCACCGCCGTTGCCACCAGATCGCCTTCGGCAATCGCGGCCGAGATTTCGGGCTGCAAGGGGCCCGAGTTGCCGATGCAGGTGGTGCAGCCATAGCCCACAAGGTTGAAGCCGATCGCGTCGAGGTCTTCTTGCAGGCCCGCCGCGTTGAGGTATTCCGAAACCACCTGCGAACCGGGTGCCAGTGAGGTTTTCACCCAAGGTTTGCGGGTCAGGCCAAGGGCGCGCGCCTTGCGCGCCACGAGACCCGCGCCGATCAGCACATAGGGGTTTGAGGTGTTGGTGCAGGACGTGATCGAGGCAATCACCACCGAACCATCGCGCAGCGTGTAGGCTTCGCCCTTGACGGCCGCCGATTTGCGCAGGTCGCCCGGTGCGGCAACGGTGCCGCCCTGATCCGCCATTTCTTTGGCACCATTCGATGCATCAACGCCACGATAGGCCGAAACGGTTTTATAGAAACCTTGCGCTGCCTCGGTCAACGGCGTGTAGTCTTGTGGGCGTTTGGGGCCCGAGATCGCGGGCACGATCTCGCCCATGTCCAGCTCCAGCGTCGAAGTGTAGATCGGCGCATAGTCGGCGCCGCGCCACATGCCGTTTTCCTTGGCATAGGCCTCGACCAGCGCAATGCGCGCCTCGTCGCGGCCGGTCTGGCGCAGATAGCGCAGGGTCTCGTTGTCGATCGGGAAGAAGCCGCAGGTGGCGCCGTATTCGGGCGCCATGTTGGCGATGGTGGCGCGATCTGCCAGCGGCAGGTGGTCAAGCCCCTCGCCCCAGAATTCGACGAATTTGCCCACCACGCCATGCTTGCGCAGCATTTGCACGACCTTCAGCACGAGGTCGGTGGCGGTGGTGCCTTCAACCATCGCCCCGGTCAGCTTGAAGCCAACCACTTCGGGGATCAGCATCGAAACCGGCTGGCCCAGCATCGCCGCCTCGGCCTCAATGCCGCCCACGCCCCAGCCCAGCACCGAAAGGCCGTTGACCATGGTGGTGTGGCTGTCGGTGCCCACCAGCGTATCGGGGTAGGCGACTTCGGCGCCGCTCTGGTCTTTGTCGGTCCAGACCGTCTGCGCCAGATACTCAAGGTTGACCTGATGGCAGATGCCGGTGCCCGGCGGCACCACGCGGAAGTTGTCAAACGCGTTCTGGCCCCATTTCAGGAACACATAGCGCTCCATGTTGCGCTCGTATTCACGGTCCACGTTCATCTGGAAGGCGCGCGGGTTGCCGAATTCGTCGATCATCACGCTGTGGTCGATCACCAGATCGCAGGGCACCAGCGGGTTGATCTTTTTCGCATTCCCCCCAAGCGCCTTGATGCCGTCGCGCATCGCGGCAAGGTCAACCACGGCGGGAACGCCGGTGAAATCCTGCATCAAGACGCGCGCCGGGCGGTAGGCGATTTCGCGGGGGTTCTTGCCGCCTTTGACCGCCCATTCGGCAAAGGCCTTGATGTCATCGACCGAAACGGTAAAGCCGCCATCCTCAAATCGGAGCATGTTTTCCAGCACCACCTTGAGACTGGCGGGCAGGCGCGAGAAATCGCCCAGGCCCGCAGCCTGCGCGGCCGGGATCGAGTAATAGGCGATGCTCTTGCTGCCCGCGGTCAGGGTGCGGCGGGTCTTGGCGGTGTCTTTTCCGGTGACGATGGTCATGGGCGGGCCTCCCGAGGCGCGAGGGTGAACTGCTGGGGCGCTTTTGCCGCATCCGGGCGGTGCAATCAAGGGGCGCGTTGGGCTTTTGTATACCATTGTGCACAAAAAGTGGTGATCAGGTCACGCACGGCCACGCCCCGACCACGGTCGCAAAACCTTGATTGGCAAAGCCCGCACGAGGCGCTTAGGTAAGATGCGACGTTGAGGGTGAACGGACCATGAAACAGGCAGTGATCGGGGCGGGGGTCGGCATCTGGCTCGCGCTTTCAGGGCAGGCCACGGCACAGATTTCAGGCGATGCCGCGCGGCAGGTGGTGGTTGAGCTGTTCACGTCGCAGGGGTGTTCATCCTGCCCGCCAGCCGATGCCCTCCTGCAGGAAATTGCACAAGATGCGAACATTATCGCGTTGTCGCTGCATGTCGATTACTGGGACTATCTCGGTTGGGTCGATGAGCTTGCGCGGCCTGCCTTCACCTCGCGCCAAAAGGCCTATGCTTACGCCGCGGGCGCGCGCGCCATCTATACGCCGCAGATGATCGTGGGCGGCATGCAGGCCATGAACGGCGCTGACCGTGGCGAGGTGCTTGCCAGCATCGCCCAACATGCGATTGCGCCGACGCAGGTGCATCTGCGGATCACGCGGATCGCGCAAGGTTGGCAGATCGAAGCCGAGGCCGAGCCGCCGCTGAGCGACGGTGCAGTTGTGCAGATCGTGCGCTATCGGCCCGAGATCGAGGTTGTCATTGCGCGCGGCGAAAATGCCGGTCGGCGCGCATCTTACGCAAATGTGGTGACCGATTGGGCCAGCGTGGCCGAGTGGGACGGGCGCGCCCCGTTGCTGTTTGAGGCGGCGTTGTCTGGCCCCGACCGCGCGGCGGTCATTATACAGTCGCTGCGGCAGGGCGGAAAATACGCGACCCTGCCGGGCCCGGTCCTTGCCGCCGCGCGGCTGGAGTAGGCTGCGACGTCAGCGCGAACCGGCGCGCCAGCGCCGGGTGATCCAGAACCACTGCCCCATATGTGCGCGCACCTGGCGTGAAAGGCTGTCGTTCAGCGCCTGCGTCATCTCCTCGGGGGTGCCGGGCGGTATCGGCGCCTCGATCACCAGTTCAAAGCTTAGCCCGTCGGGCCGGCGCACGCCGTAAAAGGGCAACAGCAGCGCATCGTATTTCAGCGCCATTTCCGCGGCCGATGTGGCGGTCTTTGCCGGATGGCCCAGAAACTGCAACGCGGCGCCGCTTTCCTTGTGCTGGTCGATCAGCATTCCGACCATGCCGCCGCTGCGCACATGTTGCAGCATTTCGGCAAGACCCCGGCGCCCACGCGGAAAGATCGGGCCGCTGATCGCGGCAATCGCGGCACGGTAATGCGCATCAAAATGCATGTTCGGAAAGGGTCGGTAGAGCGCGCCCACCGCTTGCCCGCGCGCGCCGAGCCATGAACGCAGCACATCGTAATTGCCGAAATGGCCCGATACGAACACCACGGCTTGGCCCGCGCTCTGTGCCGCCTCAAGCGCTGCAAACCCTTCGCCGCGGGTTGGCGAGGTGGCGGCGCGGCGTTTGAATTCGGCGCCCGAGTAGGTCTCGATCAGGGTGCGCCCGATGTTGTTGCAAACCGCTTTGGTCAGGCGGCGCACCTCGTGCGGGGGGATTTCGGGGTGGATCAGCGCAAGATTGGCGCGCACGCGGCGCCCGTAGCCCGCGAGCGGGCCGATCAGATGCGCAACCACCCAGCCGAAAAACCGCACCCGCGCGCGATATGGCAGCGCCATGGCGACGGCTACCAGCAGGCGAAAGATCAGGTCGGCAAGCCTGTCGCGCAAGGGGTCCTCCGGGGCGAATGACCGCGGCAGGTTTAGGCGCCCGAGCGCCAGATCACAAGCGTTGAGGCGAGGCAGGCGGGGCAGGGGGCGTTGCGTCACCCGCAAGCGCGTCATCCGCGCGCCAGCGCCGGTGCGCCCAAAGCCATTGCCCCGGATGCGCGCGGATCTGGCGCTCTAGACTGTCGTTCAGCGCCTGCATCATCGCCTCGGGGGTGGAATGGGGCACCGGCGCCTCGGTGAAAAGGTCAAAGCCGAGCCCGTCGGGGCGGCGCAGCGCGTAGATCGGAACCACAAGCGCGTCGTATTTCAGCGCAAGCTCTGCGACCGAAAGCGTCGTGAGCGTGGGGCGCCCGAAAAACCGCAACATTGCGCCGCTCGGCGGGTGCTGATCGAACAGCAGCGCCAGCACCCCGCCGCCGCGCAAGAACCGCAGCATCTCGCCCAGACCCTGGCGACCGCGCGCAAACAGCGGCGCAGAAATCTGCGCCATCGCGCGCACATAATGGGTGTTCACCCAAGGGTTGCTCGCGGGCCGGTAAAGCGCCCCGATCGGGTAGCCGGCGCGCGCCAATGTGCCACGGCAGACATCGTAGTTGCCAATATGGCCCGACACGATGATGACTGGCCGCCCCTCAGCCTGCGCCTGCGCCAGTGCTTCCATGCCTGGCCCCTCGGGCAGGCGGCCCTCGAACCGTGACAGGAATTCAGGGCCTGAGTAGGATTCGATCACCGCCCGCCCTGCACTGTCAAGCGACGCGCGCGCCAGCCGCCGCCGCTCGGCCTCGGGCAGCTCGGGCATCGCCAGCGCAAGGCTGGCACGGGCGCGGCGGTTGTAGCCCGCAAGAGGGCCCAGCACCCGCGACATCAGCCAGCCTGCCAAGGGCACCCGCCAGCGATAGGGCAGCGCCAGCATAGCGCCGGTGAAGGCGCGCGCGATCAGGTTCACCAGCCAGTTGGCGACCGTTTTGCCCCTGCGCTCTGTTGCCGTCATCGCTCTGCCCGTGCCTTGGCGCGCGCCAGTTGCGCCTCGCGTTGCCAGACATAAAGCCCCGCCGCCACGATCACAACCGCGCCAAGCACGGTCCAGCCGTCGGGCAACTGGCCAAAGAAAATAAACCCCCAGAGGCTTGAAAACACCAGCCCCATGTAGCCGAACGGCGCCAAGGCGCTGGCCTCGGCGGTGCTGAAGGCACGGATCAGAAGGCCCTGTGCCGCGGTGCCCAACAGGCCCATGCCGATGAAGAGCCACCAATCCGCCGCTGCAATCGGCTGCCAGAAGAACGGCAGCGCGAGACTGCAGAGTGTGGTGCCCACAAAGGCCGACCAGAGCATCGAGGTTGCCACCGAATCGCCGCGCAGCGCGCGCGTCAGCAGCGCGCCCGCCGAATAGGTAAAGGCCGCCGCCAGGGCCAGCAGCGCCGCCGGGTGCATTACCCCGGCACCGGGGCGCAAGATGATCATGGCGCCGCAAAATGCCACCGCGATCCCCGCGAGCCGCCGAGGCCCCAGCCGTTCGCCCAAGAAGAGCGCGGCCCCGAGCGTGATAAGCACCGGGTTCACATCCGTCAGCGCCGCCGCTTCGGCAAGGCCGATGTAGCGGATCGACACAAAGAACAGCGTCACGGTCAAAATCTGCGTCAGGGCGCGCAGAAACTGCTTTCCCGGCTGGCGACTTTTCATCAACTGCGGCAGGCGGGCGCGATAGATCAGCACCAGCACCACGGCGTTGACGGCAAAGCGCGCCCAAACCACTTGCCCGGTATGATAGCGGCCCCCAAGCGTCTTGGCCGCCGCATCCATCAGCGCGAACATCAAGAGCGCCAGCAGCAACAGCGCGATGCCTTTGCTCTGCGGCGCCATGCCCGCAATGAACGAGGGGGCGCCGGGCCCCCTCGTCACAGTCTCGCGAGTTTTGGGTGCACTCAAAGCAGCGCCTTGACCTTTGCCGCAACCGCCTCGGGCGTGATGCCGAATTCGGCGTAAAGCCGTTCGGCCGGTGCCGAGGCGCCGAACCCTTGCATGCCCACAAAATCGGCCTTGCCGTCGCGGCCACGCTCGCCCAGAAGCCAGCGGTCCCAGGGCTGGCGGGCGGCGGCTTCGACCGCCACGCGCACAGCCCCGGCGGGCAGCACCTTGCGGCGGTAGCTTTCATCCTGTGCCGCGAACAGCTCCATGCAGGGCATCGAGACGACGCGGGTGCCGATCGCCTGCGCCTGCAACAGATCGCGCGCCTTCAGCGCAATTTCCACTTCGGACCCGGTCGCCATGATGATCGCCTGCCGCTTGCCCGCCGCCTCGGCCAGCACATAGGCACCGCGCGCGGTCAGGTTGGCGCCCGAATGTGTGGTGCGCAGCGTCGGCAGGTTCTGGCGGCTAAGCGCCAGCACCGAGGGCGTGCGGGTGCTCGAAAGCGCCAGTTCCCACGCTTCGGCGGTTTCCACCACATCGGCGGGGCGGAAGGTATGGGTGTTGGGCGTGGCACGGCAAATGGCAAGGTGCTCCACCGGCTGGTGGGTGGGGCCGTCTTCGCCAAGACCGATGCTGTCATGCGTCATGACATAGGTCACCGGCAGCCCCATCAGCGCCGAAAGCCGCATCGCGCCGCGCGCGTAATCGACAAAACACATGAAGGTGCCGCCGTAGGGGCGCACGCCGCCGTGCAGCCACATGCCGTTCATCGCCGCCGCCATGCCATGTTCGCGGATGCCGAAGTAGATATAGCGGCCCTTGCGGTTCTCGGGCGTGAATACCCCCAGATCGGCGGTTTTCGTGAGGTTTGAGCCTGAAAGGTCGGCCGAGCCGCCAATCGTTTCGGGCACCACCGGGTTCACCACCGCCAGCACCATTTCGCTGGCCTTGCGGGTGGCCACTTTGGGCGCCTTTTCGGCCATCTCTTTCTTGAAGGCGCGGATTACGCCGGCGAGCTTTTTCGGCACCTCGCCCGCCATCTGGCGGGTAAATTCGGCGCGTTTGCCTGCGGGGGTTGCCGCCAGCCGCGCTTCCCATTGGGCGCGCTCGGCGCTGCCGCGCGCGCCGATTGCTTCCCATTCGGCCTTGATCTCGGCGGGAATCACGAACGCGCCATGCGGCCAGCCGTAGACCGCCTTGGTCGCCGCGATTTCGTCCGCACCCAGCGGCGAGCCATGTGCGCCCGAGCTGTCGGCCTTTTTCGGCGAGCCAAACCCGATGATCGTCTTGCAATCGACCAGCACCGGGCCTTTGGCGGCCTTGGCGGCGGTCAGTGCGCGGTCGATATCGTCAGGGTCATGGCCGTCGCAATGCAGCACGGTCCAGCCCGAGGCGGCAAAGCGCGCGCGCTGGTCGGTGCGGTCAGACAGCGAAACCCGGCCATCAATGGTGATGTCGTTGTTATCCCAAAGCACGATCAGGTTGCGCAGGCCCTGCATGCCCGCCAGCCCGATTGCCTCTTGGCTCAACCCCTCCATCAGGCAACCGTCGCCCGCAATCACCCAGGTGCGGTGATCGACCAGCTTGGCGCCGAACCGCGCCTGCATCGACTGCTCGGCCATCGCAAAACCGACGGCGGTGGCAATGCCTTGCCCCAGCGGGCCGGTGGTGGTTTCCACGCCTTCGGCATGGCCATATTCGGGGTGCCCGGCGGTAATTGCCCCCCACTGGCGGAAGTTTTTCACTTGGTCGAGCGTCATCTGTCGATACCCGGTCAGATGCAAAAGCGCATAAAGCAGCGCTGATCCGTGCCCCGCCGACAGAATGAAACGGTCGCGGTCGGGCCACTGCGGCGCTGCCGCGTCAAACTTCAGATGCCGCTGAAACAGCACCGTCGCCACATCGGCCATGCCCATCGGCATGCCGGGGTGGCCCGAATTGGCGGCCTGAACGGCATCCATCGCCAGCGCCCGAATGGCGGTGGCAAGCGACCAGTGATGCGCGTGGTTGGCGCGAAGCGTGGCGATATCCAAGGGGCGTGACCTTTCGGCTGGGGTTTGCAAGGTTGCCCCCTGATAGCAGGCCGCAGCGCAAGATCAAGCACGCCCCCCAAGCCCTTGATGCAAAAGGGGGGGGCACCAAGCCCAAGTTTGCGTTAAGATCAGCCTGCGACGCGGCGCCCCGCCGATTCGGGCGCGCTGACGGCGCCAGGCCCCGCAACGCATCACCGGAGACGGCAGATGAGCGACACGACCGACTATGAGCGCCGCATCAGCGCAGCACTGGCCCGCATCGGCGCCGGGCTGGAGCGGCTGGGGCAGGGCGGCGCGGTAGCCGCGCCAGCGGCTGATGGCGACGCGGCGCTGCGCGAGGCGCTTGAGGCCGAGCGCCTTGCCAATGCGCAACTTTCTGAGCGCGTGCGCGCGATCCGCGACAAGCAGGAAACCACGCTCGGGGCGCTGGAACGCAAGCTGGCCGCCGCAAAGACCGAAATCGAACAGCACCTGCGCGATCTGGTGCGCATGAGGCGCGCCAACGCCGATCTTGTCGCCGCCAACCGCGCGCTGACCGAGACGGCACGGGCGGGGCTTGCCGACCCCGAGGCGGTCAACCGCGCCTTGCAGGCCGAACTGACCGCGCTGCGCGCCGAACGCGCGGCGGAAGTGGCCGAGCTTGACGACATCATTGCCGGTCTGGCGCCGCTGGTTGCGCCTGCCGAAAGTCAGGAGGCCGAGCATGCCTGAGGTTCGCATCGAGATTGGCGGGCGCAGCTTTGAGGTCGCCTGCCAAGAGGGCGAAGAGCATTTTCTGCATTCGGCGGCGGCGCTGCTGGGCGCCGAGGCCGATGTGCTGATCGGCCAGATGGGGCGCTTGCCCGAAGCGCGCATGCTCTTGATGGCGGGCTTGATGCTGGCCGACAAGACCGCCGCCTTCGATGACCAGTTGCGCGATGCGCTGGCGCGCGCCGAGACCGCCGAAGCCGCACTGGCCGAGGCACAGGCCAACCCGACACGGGTCGAGGTGCCGGTGATCCCGTCGATCGTCACCGAGACCTTCGCCGAGATCGCCGCCCAAACCGAGGCCCTTGCCGACCGCGTTGCGGAGCTGACCGCCTGAGGCTCAGCCGATTTCGGCCAGCCGCGCGGCAAGGATGCGGCGCACCAGATCATCTGGCAGCGGGTGGTCGGGCGTGAACAGCACACCGCTTTTGGAGGTCTTGAAGCCAAGGGCCGCGCATTCCGCCGCAAAGCCGGGGATCACGCCGCCCGAATGCGGGTAAAGCCCGAGGTGGCGCGAAAAGGCGGCATAGCCCGCCACCATCTTGCCGCCCGGCATCCGAAACCCCGGCATCGCGTAGCTGATGCACTCGGCGGCACCGGGCAGGGCGGCGCGCAGCACGGCGCGCAGGGCTTGCAAGGCGTCACGCTGCGGCGCGGGCAGGCGGGCAAGATAGGCGTCGGGTGTGTCGTTCACTCCGCCGCCTTCATCCGAAACCCTGCCTCGATTTGGTCGGCGGGCTCGACCGGGTATTCGCCGGTGAAACAGGCATCGCAATATTGCGGGCGGGCATTGTCGCGCCCCTCGGCGGCGCCTGCGGCGCGGTATAGCCCGTCGATCGAGACAAAGCGCAGGCTGTCCACCCCGATCCAGACGCGCATTTCCTCTTCGGTCATGTTCGCGGCCAGAAGCTTGCTGCGCTCGGGCGTGTCCACGCCATAAAAACAGGGCCATGCCGTGGGCGGGGAAGCGATGCGAAAATGCACTTCGGCGGCGCCGGCATCAAGGATCATGTCCTTGATCTTGCGGCTCGTGGTACCGCGCACGACGCTGTCATCGACCAGCACCACGCGCTTGCCCCTGACCAGCGCACGGTTGACGTTCAGCTTCAGCCGCACCCCCATGTTGCGGATCTGGTCGGTCGGCTCGATGAAAGTGCGGCCCATGTACTGGTTGCGGATGATCCCCATACCGTAGGGAATGCCTGATTCATGCGCATAGCCGATCGCGGCCGGGGTGCCGCTGTCGGGAACGGGGCAGACGAGGTCGGCATCCACCGGCGCCTCGCGCGCAAGTTCCACCCCGATCTGGCGGCGCGTCTCATAGACCGAACGGCCGCCGATGATGCTGTCAGGGCGGCTGAAATAGACGTGTTCAAAGATGCAGAACCGGCTTTTCGGCACACCGAACGGGCGCGTGCTTTCGATTACCCCGTCAGCGATCACAACCATTTCGCCCGGCTCGACCTCGCGCACGAATTCGGCGCCGATAATGTCAAGCCCGCAGGTTTCAGAGCTGAGCGCGTAGCCTTTATCGCCGATCCGGCCCAACACCAACGGCCGCACGCCAAGCGCATCGCGCACGCCGATCAGCTTGGTGCGGGTCATCGCGACAATCGAAAATGCGCCCTCAACCCGGCGCAGCGCATCCTTGATACGTTCCGACAGGTTCTTCTGGATCGAGCGCGCCATCAGGTGAATGATGCATTCGCTGTCGGACGACGATTGAAAGATCGAGCCGCGCTCGATCAGCTCGCGCCGCAGGCTGGCGGCGTTGGTCAGGTTGCCGTTATGCGCAATCGCGCAGCCGCCCATCGAGAATTCGCCAAAGAAGGGCTGCACGTCGCGAATCGCGGTATTGCCTTTCGACCCGGCCGTGGAATAGCGCACATGGCCGATGGCCAACTCGCCCGGCAGCGTTTCCATCAGGCTGGCCTTGGTGAAATTGTCGCGCACATAGCCAAAGCGACGCACCGAGTTGAAACCGCCCGCAGGGTCATAGGAAACGATCCCCCCCGCCTCTTGCCCGCGATGTTGCAGCGCGTGCATGCCGAGCGCCACGAAGTTCGCGGCTTCGGCCACCCCAATCACCCCGAACACCCCGCATTCCTCGTGCAACTTGTCGGTGTCGAATGGGTGTGAAAGGAAAGGCTGCATCTTGCATCCGTGCTCCGGTTAGGCTGACGTCCGTTTAGTGCCATTCGGCGGCACTGTCACGCCCAACCCGTCACGCCTGCGCGGTATCCGCCGCCGGGTCAGTTTGCCGGGGCCGGGCAGGCGGCCACCAGCGCCTCAAAACGCTGCACCACCCAACCGGGGGCGTCGGTGGGCATTTCGGCATCAAGGCTCGTCTGCACCGAGGCGAAAATCTGCGCGCTGCGCGAATCGTCGACCACAGGGAAGGTGCGGTCGACCACCACACGATCGAACACCACAAAGGCCACCGCCACCAGCACAACCCCGCGCGCGACCCCGAACAAAAACCCAAGCCCCTGATCAATGCCGCCAAGCGCAGAGCGTTGCACGACCGAGGCAAAGAGCGGCGTGATGATTGAAAACACGATCAGCGCCAGCGCGAAGACCGAGGCAAAGCCGCCGATCGTCGCCAGCTCGCAGCTGTCGCCCAGAAACTTGTCGATCACCGGCACTTGGGCCACCAGCGGTCGCGCCGCCGGGGCAAACATGTAGGCCAGAACCGCCGCCGCAACCCAGCCCGCGATGGCAAGGCTTTCGCGCACGAGGCCACGGCTGTAGGCGAGAATGGCCGACAACAGGATGATCACTGCCACAATGGCGTCGATGAAGGTAAAGCCGTCCATATCGTCCCTCTACATCGGGGGTCAGCCTGCCCCAAACATCTCGCCCACGAAAGTCACCAGATCCGGCAGCTTGCGCAGCCGCATGCCCTCGCCCGGCTCGGCCTTGGTCCGCTCCGGCGCGATAGCCTGTGAGAAACCAAGTTTCTGCGCTTCTTTCAACCGGTTTTCGGCCTGCCCGACCGGACGCAGCGCCCCCGAGAGGCTGATTTCACCGAATACCACCAGATCTGGCGGCAAAGCCACATCTTCACGCGCGCTCAACAGCGCTGCGGCCAGCGCAAGATCGGCCGCCGGTTCGTTCACCTTCATGCCGCCCGCGACATTGAGAAACACATCAAGCCCGGTGAAGGGAATCGCGCAGCGGCTTTCCAGCACCGCCAGAATGGTCGAGACCCGCCCCGAATCGAGCCCCACCACGGTGCGCCGCGGGGTGGCCAGCGTCGATGGCGCCACCAGCGCCTGAATCTCGGTCAGCACCGGGCGCGACCCCTCCATGCCCGCAAACACCGCCGACCCCGGCGCCGCCTGCCCGCGTTCCGACAAGAACAGCGCCGAAGGGTTCGCCACCTCGGCCAGCCCCGCCCCGGTCATCTCGAACACGCCGATCTCGTCGGCGGGGCCGAAACGGTTCTTGACGGCGCGCAGGATGCGGAACTGGTGCCCACGCTCGCCCTCGAAATAGAGCACGGTGTCAACCATGTGCTCGACCACGCGCGGCCCGGCAATCTGGCCATCCTTGGTGACATGGCCGACCAGAATCACCGAGGTGCCGCGCGTCTTGGCGAAACTCACCAGCTCATGGCAGGCCGCGCGCACCTGACTGACCGAGCCGGGGGCGGCATCGACCATATCGGCCCAGAGCGTCTGGATCGAGTCGATCACTGCCAGCGCCGGCCGCTCGGCATCAAGCGTGGTCAGGATGTCGCGCAGGCTGGTTTCGGCGCCAAGCTGCAACGGCGCGTCGGTCAGCCCCAGCCGCCCCGCGCGCATGCGCACCTGCGCCGGGGCCTCTTCGCCCGAAATATAGAGGCACTTGAGCCCGCGCCGCGCAAAACTCGCCGCGACCTGCAACAACAAGGTCGACTTGCCGATGCCCGGATCGCCACCGAGCAGAATTGCCGAGGCAGGCACCAGACCGCCCCCAAGCACCCGGTCGAACTCCTCCATCCCCGAAACCGCGCGCTGCGGTGGCGCCTCTTCGGTCGCGAGCGAGGACAGCGCGATCCGTTGCCCGCGCGCCGCCCCAAGCGAGCGCGTTCCGGGACCGGCAGACAGCGGCGCGGCCTCGGCCAGCGTGTTCCAGCCGCCGCAGGCATCGCAGCGCCCGCCCCATTTGGGGTGCGCGGCGCCGCATTGCGAACAGACGAAGGAGGCGGGGGATTTGGCCATGCGCCCTACCTGCCCGAAAGCGGCGCGGCGGGCAAGAGCGGGGGGCCAGCCCCCCACACCCCCCGGGATATTTCGACCAAGGCAAGAACATGAACGCCCCGCTGCGGGCGGCCGGAACCGGGGCAGCGGGGCGCCTTGCCTTGGGCGGTCATCGGCGTCCCCGCCTGTACCGTCGGGCCAGAATGACAGGTCTTGGTAAATGCTTTGCTACCTGGCGCTTGCCTTGGTTCAAATATCCCCGCCGGAGGCAGACCGCGCAAGCGGGCTTGTGGTCGGCGCGCGCGTTCAGCGCACTGCGGCGATCGGACCCTGGCCAAGGCCGTGGATGAACTGGTGCACGTAAGGGTCCGGTGTTGCGTCCATTTCCGCCACGGACCCGGTCCAGCGGATGACCCCTTCGTGCAGCATCGCCACCTGGTCGGCAACGCTGCGCACGGTGCGCATGTCATGCGTGATGGTCATTGCGGTGGCGCCCATTTCCACCACGATCTCGCGGATCAGCTCATCGATCACGCCCGCCATGATCGGATCAAGCCCGGTGGTGGGCTCATCGAAAAAGATGATCTCGGGCTCGGCGGCAATGGCGCGCGCAAGGCCGACGCGTTTTTGCATGCCACCTGACAATTCGGCGGGGTAAAGCTCGGCCACTTCGGACCCGAGCCCGACGCGGCGCAGCTTTTCAACCGCGATCTCGCGGGCCTCGGCGCGGGGGCGCTTTTTCGCGCCGCGCAGCAGCCGGAAGGCGACATTTTGCCAGACCGGCAGGCTGTCAAAGAGAGCGCCGCCCTGAAAGAGCATTCCAAACCGTGCCAGAAATGCCTCGCGCCCTGCCATGGTCGCATCTTCGCCCGCCACCAGAATCGCGCCCGCATCCGGGCGCACGAGGCCGAGGATGCATTTGAGCAGCACCGATTTGCCGGTGCCCGAGCCGCCAATGATCACAACCGAGGTGCCCCGCGCCACCTGCAGGTCAACCCCGCGCAGCACCGCATTGGCGCCGAAAGCCTTGTGCACGCCCAGAAGTTCGATCATGCCGAGAAGAACACCTCCGTCAGCAGGTAGTTGGACGCCAGGATCAGCACCGAAGCGCCCACCACCGCAGATTTCGTCGCCGCCCCCACGCCCATCGCGCCGCGCCCCGAATGCATGCCGTGGTAGCACCCCATCAGTGCCACGAGAAAACCGAACACCGCACCCTTGGCGAGGCCCGAGCCCACATCCCAGCCTTCCAGAAATTCAGCAGTGTTGCGCAGGTAGGTGGCCGAATTGAAGCCAAGCCGGTTCACGCCCACCAGCCAGCCGCCCATGATGCCGATACTGTCGCCCACCGCCACCAGCACCGGCACCGTCAGCGTGGCCGCCAGCACGCGGGGTGCTGCAAGGTATTTCATCGGGTTGGTGGAAAGCGTCACCAGCGCGTCGATCTGTTCGGTCACCTTCATGGTGCCGATTTCGGCGGCAATGGAGGAGGCCACGCGCGCCGCCACCATCAGCCCGCCCAGAACCGGGCCAAGCTCTCGCGTCATGCCGATGGCGACGATGCTGGGCACCACGCTTTCGGCGTTGAAACGCGCGCCACCTGCATAGATCTGCAACGCCAGCGCCGCCCCGGTAAAAAGTGCTGTCAACCCCACCACCGGCAGGCTGAGCCATCCGATCTGAAGCACCGCGAGCAGGAATTCGCGCCCGTAGAATGGCGGGCGCAGCATGTGGCTGACGGTGTCGAGCGCAAAAATCGCAACCCGGCCGGTGGTCGCAAGCGCGCCCAGCACCGCGCGCCCTAGCCGCGCGAGCGGGGCGGACACGCTCACGCGGCGCCCCCGGCATATCGGCGCGTGTAGCGGGCGCCAAGCGAGGTCAGAATCTCGTAGCCAATCGTGCCGGCCACGGCGGCCAGCGCGTCAACCCCTTGTTCGGGGCAGAGAATCTCTAGCGTGTCGGGCACGGTTTCAAGCTGAGTGACATCGACGGTGATCAGATCCATCGAGACCCGGCCCACCAGCGGGCAGGGGGTGCCATCGGCAAAAAGCGTGGCCTTTGCTGAAAGCGCGCGCGCCAGCCCATCAGCGTAGCCTGCGGCCACGGTGGCAATGCGGCTGTCTTCGGCCGCGCGCCAGGCGCAGCCATACCCCACCGTCTCGCCGGCCAGCACCTCGCGCACCTGCACCACGGGCAGCGACAGCCGCACCACCGGGCGCGCGGCGGCGAACGGGGCGCCGCCATAAAGCCCGATACCGGGGCGGGTCAGATCGAATGTGTATTCGCGCCCCAGCATGATACCGCCGGTTGCGGCGAACGACCGCGGCACCCCGGTGCCATCGGTCAGGCGGTGAAATTCAGCCAGCTGCGTGGCGTTCGCGCCGTGTTCAGGTTCATCGGCGCAGGCAAGGTGGCTCATCAGCAGTTTCGGCCCGGCGCCCATCACGATTGGCGCCACCGCCGCCCACTCGCCCGCCTCCATGCCAAGCCGGTTCATGCCGGTATCGAGCTGCACCCCGAAGGGCGTTCCGGGCAGGGCCTCGAAATGCCGCGTCACCTGTTCGAGTGCGTTGAGCATCGGGGTGAGGTCGAGATCTGCGATCATCTCGGTGTCGCCCGCCATATGGCCTGACAACACATAGATCTCGGGGGCCTCGCCCAAACCCTGCCGCAGCGCCGCGCCCTCTTCGGCCAGCGCCACAAAGAACTTGCGCACGCCCGCGCGCATCAGTGCCCGTGCGACACGGGTGGCGCCAAGCCCGTAGGCATCGGCCTTGACCACCGCGGCGGTTTCGCAGGCGGCACCCGAAAGCGCATCAAGCGCCCGCCAATTGGCGAGAACCGCATCAAGATCAATCTGGAGCGTTGCTGAGGCCATGATTGCCCGTTGTGACAGGCGCGCCGCCAAGGTCAAGCGGAAAGGGCCGCTGATGCGCCCGCTCAGAAGCCCTCGTCGCCGCGCGGCGCGTGATGCTGTTCAAGGTTCGAGAAGCGCGTGAACTGCCCTTCAAATGCCAGCAGCACAGACCCGATCGGGCCATGGCGCTGCTTGCCGATGATCACCTCGGCGCGCCCGTGCACCTGCTCCATCGCCTGCTGCCATTTGGCGGTGCCCTCCAGATCATGCTCGCCCGGTTTTTCGCGTTCCTTGTAGTATTCCTCGCGGAACACGAACATCACCACGTCGGCATCTTGCTCGATTGACCCGGATTCGCGCAGATCGCTCAACTGCGGGCGCTTGTCTTCGCGGTTTTCGACCTGCCGCGAAAGCTGCGAAAGCGCGATCACCGGAATATCAAGCTCTTTCGCGATGGCCTTAAGCCCTTGCGTAATCTCGGAAACCTCGTTCACCCGGCTGTCCTTGGCGGTCGCCGGGCGCACCAGTTGCAGGTAATCGACGATCAGCACATCAAGCCCGTGGGTGCGTTTCAGCCGCCGGGCGCGCGCCGCCAGCGAGCTGATCGGCAGCGCGGGCGTGTCGTCGATGTAAAGCGGGCAGGTTTCGAGCGCCTTTGCCGCCTCGACAAAACGGCGGAACTCTGGCTCGCTCAGATCGCCGCGCCGGATCTGTTCCGAGGGCACTTCGGAGGCTTCCGACAAGATCCGCGCAGCCAGTTGCTCGGAACTCATCTCGAGGCTGAAAAAGCCCACCACCCCGCCTTGCACCGAGCCTTCGCTGCCGTCTTGCAGGCGCCCGCGCTTGTGCGCCTTGGCAATGTTGAAGGCGATGTTGGTGGCGAGCGCCGTCTTGCCCATCGAGGGGCGACCGGCGAGGATCAGAAGGTCAGATGGGTGCAGCCCCCCAAGCTTGCGGTCAAGATCGGAAAGCCCGGTGCCAATACCTGAAAGCCCGCCGCCGCGCTGATAGGCGGCGTTGGCCACGCTGACCGCATCATGCGCGGCCTTCAGGAACGACACGAATCCGCGCTCGGCATGGCCCTGCTCGCCCAGCTTGTAAAGCGCCTGCTCGGCCGCCACGATCTGCTCGCGCGGGTCGTCATGCACCGCCACTTCGCTGGCGCGGGCCGCCACATCCTGCCCCAACCGGATCAGCTCGCGGCGCACCGAAAGATCGTAGATCATCTGCGCATAATCGCGCGCGGCATAGGCGGCGATCGCGGTGCCTGCGAGATGCGCAAGATAGGCGGGCCCGCCAAGCGCCTTCAGCCCCTCATCCTCTTCCAGATAGGCCTTGAGCGTGACCGGGCTTGCGAGCGCGTTCTTCTGTATCCGCGCCAGAGCCACCTCAAAAATGCGCTGATGGACCGGTTCGAAGAAATGCTCGGGCTTCACCAGTGCCGAAATGCGGTCGTAAATGTCGTTGTTGGTCAGAATCGCGCCCAGCAATTGCTGTTCGGCCTCGACATTGTGGGGCAGCGTGTCGGGGGTGGCGCCCGCTGTTACCTCGCGCAAAACCCGCACATCGCTCATGGCCGCCCCCTCGTTTTCAAGCCCCCGGTATCGCCCAAGCGAAGCCCGCGATCAACGTGTATAGATCGGTGCATAGCTGGCGGGATAACCCTGTGGACAAGGCGCGCCCGCGCAGATTTCGTATGGCCGCCCTCGCGCGCCACCAGCCATGGTAGCGCGCTTCGGGCGAATCGTCACGCGCCCCGGCGCGCATCCTGCCAGGGGCGCGGATTTGTCAAAAACGATTCGACCTCGGCAAGGGTGGCCGCGTCAAAGGCACCCTCGGCGCGCGCCTCGGCCAGCACATCCCACCAGGTGCACAAATGGTGCAGCGCCAGCCCGTGTGCCGCAAGGTTCGGCAGCGTCTCGGGAAAGATACCGTAGTAGAAGATGACGGCGGTATGCGCGCAGCTGGCGCCGGTTTCGCGAATCGCATCGACGAAGCTCAACTTGGAGCCACCATCGGTGGTCAGATCTTCGACCAGCAACACCCGGTCGCCCTCGCCCATCACGCCTTCGATGCGGGCATTGCGCCCATAGCCCTTGGGTTTCTTGCGCACATAGCTCATCGGTAGCGCCAGCCGCTCGGCCACCAGTGCGGCAAAGGGAATCCCGGCCGTTTCACCGCCCGCGATGTTGTCAAACGCCTCGAACCCGGCCTCGCGCAGTACGGTGACGGCCAGAAAATCCATCAGCACTGAACGGATGCGCGGATAGCTGATCAGCTTGCGGCAGTCGATATAGGTGGGCGACGGCAGGCCGCTCGCCAGCGTGAACGGCTCCTGAGCGTTGAAGTGCACGGCCTTGATTTCCAGCAACATGCGGGCAGTCAGGCGCGCGATCTCGTCTTTGGGTGGAAATGCGGCGGCGATCATCTTCGAGGTCCTTCATGCGGCTTGCCTTGGTCCAAATATCCCCGCCGGAGGCAATGCGGCGCTGGCAGCAGCCTCCGGCGGGGATATTTCATTCCAAGGCAAGGGGTTACGGTGTGACATGCCAGAAAAGCGGAAAGCCGGGGTCAAAGAGGGTTACCGGCCCCGCGCCGGTCAGGATCTTTTCGGGCAGCGCCAAGGGGGTGGCACGCCGTTCCAGAGTAAGGGTGCCCGTGTTGCGGGGCAGGCGGTAAAACGCGGCGCCGTGATGCGCGACAAAGCCTTCAAGGCGGGGCAGGGCGCCCATATCCTCAAACACCTGCGCCAGTATCGGCAGCGTGTTGGTGGCGGTAAAGCAGCCCGCGCAGCCGCAGGCCGTTTCTTTTGCCGCGTCGATATGCGGGGCTGAATCGGTGCCAAGGAAAAACCGCGCCTCGCCCGAGGTTGCGGCGTCGCGCAGCGCAAGGCGGTGGCTTTCGCGCTTGGCGACCGGCAGGCAGTAGTAATGCGGTCTTATGCCGCCCGCGAGGATATGGTTGCGGTTCAGCACAAGGTGATGCGTGGTGATGGTGGCCGCGATGTCCGGCCCGCCCGCGCGCACATAGGCCACCCCTTGCGCGGTGGTGATATGTTCGAGCACCACGCGCAGGCCGGGGGTTGTGCTGCGCAGCGGGTCAAGCACGGTGTCGATGAACACCGCCTCGCGGTCAAAGATATCTACCGCAGGGTCGGTCACCTCGCCATGTACGCAAAGTGGCAAGCCGATTTCGGCCATCCGTTCCAGCACGCCGCGCACCGCATCGAAATTGCGCACGCCCGAGGCCGAATTGGTGGTGGCGCCTGCCGGGTAGAGCTTGACCGCCGCAATCAGCCCGTCGGCTGCGGCGGCCGTGACATCGGCGGGGTCGGTGGTTTCGGTCAGATAGAG
>JAHYIZ010000020.1 GCA_019429405.1 Paracoccaceae bacterium | reverse complement strand
CGATCGCGGGGTCGAGCCAGCGCGCGCCGGTGGCCAGCATCAGCCCCGCCCCCGCCACCACCGCCAGCGAAACCGCCGCATCGGCCATCATGTGCAAATAGGCGCCGCGCGCGTTCAGGTCAGACTGATGTCGCAGGAACAAAAGCGCCGTGCCAGTGTTGACCGCGATTCCCACCGCCGCCACCACAGCCACCACCAGCCCCGGAACCTCGGGTGGCGCTGCAAAGCGGCCAACGGCCTCAGCGATCACCGCACCGGCACCGAGCAGAATCGCCACCCCGTTGCCAAGCGCCGCCAGCAGGGTCGCGCGCCCGTAGCCCCATGTGTAGCGGCCCGAAGCCGCCCGCGTCGCCAGTGCCGCGGCACCCCATGCCAGCAGCAGCCCCGCCACGTCTGTCAGGTTGTGCGCCGCATCCGCCAGCAGCGCGAGCGAGCCGGCCCAGAACCCCGCGCCCGCCTCGATCAGCACGAACGCCGCGTTGAGTGCGACCGCAAGGCGGAAGGCCGGCGTCAGGTCGGGCGCCGCTCGGGCTGCGTGGCTGTGCGCGTGGTCATGCGGCATCGCGATACCTCTGGCGTCGAGGCCGCCATCACGCCACGCGCGAGCGCCGCTGTAAAGCCCCCCGCGCGCGATCTCGTGGGTTGAACCTGCCCGCGATTTCCTCTTACCTGCCGGCGCGCCCGCCCTCGCGGGCAGAGGAGACATTGATGCGGCTTCCCGATCTGGCGCATGTGCTGGGGGCATGGCAGGCGCACCGCCGCCTTGCGGTGGCGGCGCTGGCGCTGGTCACGCTGGTGGCGACGGTCGGGGCGGCATGGGTGCGCGCCGATGTTGACATGACCGCACTTTTGCGCGGCAAGTCCGAGGTTTATATGCAATGGGCAGAGGTCGAGCGTGCCTTCGTGCCGTTTTCGCGCGACGAGGTCTATGTGGTCAGCGCCGATACCGGCACGCTGGCCGAAGATGACCGCCTGCTGGCACTGGAAGACCTGCTGATAGATCTGAACCTTACCCCCGGTGTGGCGGCGACGCTCAGCATCTTTTCGATCCCTTCGGCCGATCAGCCGGGCCGCGCCTGGCTGAAATCGGATGCGGCGCGCGCGCTTTACGCGCAGACCCGCCTTTCCAATCTGCGCAGCGAAAATGCCACCGCGGCACAGATGCTTTCGGCAGACCTCGCGGCAACGCTGGTGCTGGTGATGCCCGCGTCGGGCCACAGCAACACGGCGGTTGCCGCCGCTATCGCGCCGCTGGTGGCAAAGCCGCCGCCGGGGCTGTCGGTGCGCCCGGCGGGCCTGAGCGAAATGCAGCGCAGCATCGCCGCGGGCCTGATCCGCGACCAGATCTGGCTGACCCCCACATCGGTCGCGATCTGCCTTGCAATCTCGTTCTGGCTGTTCGGGTCGTGGCGGGCGGTGGTGATCTGCGGGCTGCCACCGCTGATCGGGCTTGGCTGGTTCTTTGGCTGGCTCGGTTGGGCCGGAATTGCCATGGACCAGTTCATGGCGGTGGTGCCGACGGTGCTGATCGTGCTGTCATTTTCCGACTGCATCCATCTCTATCACGCCTCGGTCGAGGCCCAGACCGGGCACGATGATGACAGCGCGGTGCTGCGTGCGCAGGCGCAAACGCTGCCTGCGGCCTTCATGACCAGCCTGACCACTGCTGTCGCGTTTCTCAGTCTGTTGCTGGTGCAGGCGCCTGCGCTGACCCATCTGTCGCTGGCGGGCGCCTTCGGCATGGCCCTGACCTTTCTGGCGGTGGCGCTGGCCTTTCCGCTGCTGTTCCGGGCGCTTGGCGCGCAGCACGGCGCGCTGCGCCGCACATTGCCGCATTTTGCCCCCGCACTTTCCCTTGCCAAGGCGCTGGCCGTGCGGCCGCGCCGCGTGGTCGCGCTGACGCTGGGTCTGACCGCAGCACTTCTGGCAATGGAAGCGCAGCTGACAACCAGTTTCAGCGTGACCGAATACCTGCCGCGCAAAACCGACGTCGGGCTGACGCTCGATGATCTGGCGGCACTTGGGCTGGCATCGGACAGCCTGCAGGTGATCGTCGCCGATGCCGATGGCGTGGCGGGCATTTCGGCGGCCGATACCGCGCGGCTGTCCGCGGTCGCCGCCGAGATTTACGGGCCGGGTTCGCACAATACCGACGCGCTGGCCGCTTGGGCCGAAAGCGGCGCGGGCACACCGCTGTTGCGCCGCTTCGTGTCGGAAGACCGGCTTTCCTATGCGATGCCGCTGGCGATGGGGGTGCAAAGCGACGGCAGCGCCAAGCTGATGGCGCTGCGCACCCGGCTGACGGCGCGGTTTGCCGAAATGGGGCTGGCCGACACGGTGGCGGTGCGCGGCTACAGCCTTGTGATGACCGAAGAATTGCCCGGCCTGATCAGCAAGCTTCGGCTCGGGTTCTACCTTTCGATCGCCGCGATTACCGCGCTGATCTGGCTGATGCTCGGCTCGGCGCGGCTGGCGCTGGTCTCGGTGCTGCCCAATGTCATCCCGATATTGTGCGTCGATGCCTGGCTTTTCCTCAGCGGCCAGCAGATCACCTTGACCTCGGCCATTGCCACCACGGTGGCTTTCGGCATCGCGGTGGACAACAGCATCCACCTGCTCAACCGCTTTCGGCTGGCCCCCCCCGGCCCGGTGGCGGCGCGGGTGACACTGGCGCTGGCCCATGCGGCGCCGCCGATCATCACCACCACGCTGCTGCTGCTTGGCGGTTTCTCGATCGTGCTCTTGTCTTCAATGCCTTCGGTCGCCACCTTTGGCGTGCTGGTCGGGCTGGCACTGCTGCTGGCCATGGTGTCTTCGGTATTCCTGCTGCCGGGACTGGTAAGATGGAGCCTGAAATGACCCGAGACCTGATGGCCGTGGTATTTGCCCTGTGCGCCTTCGCCAGCCCTGCGCTGGCAGCGGACACGCTGCGGATGGGCGAATTGCTGGGCGACTGGCAGGGCACCGGCAGCTTTACCAGCGGCACGGATGAACCGGGGCGGATACGTTGCAAGATCACGCTGCGCGCCACTGCGCGCGGCACCAACGTGGTCGAGGGGCGCTGCGCCACCTCTGAAGGGTCCGACGTGTTCGGGCTTGAGGTATTCGAGGGCGAGGCGGGGCAGATCACCGCCGAAAACCGCACCAGTGAACCGGGAAACCTGCCCGCAGCACTTGTGGGCACGTTGGAACCCGACCTGCTGACGCTGAAAGGCGAGGGTATCGCCGCGCTGGAGCTGCGGCGCGTCGGTGACGATCTGGCGCTTTCCATCATTTCGGGGCAGGCTGACAGGCCGGGGCGGATGGATGTGCAGCTGGTGCGCGCGGCCCCCTGAGCTGCCGGATTTAGCCGATCAATACCACCAGCCACGCCGCGCCGCCCGCAATCGCGCTCAGCGCCACGGCCGCCGAAGCGCAATCCTTTGCCTTCTTCGCGCGCGGGTCGGCCTCGGTCGACAGGTAATCGACCACCTCCTCGATGCTGGTATTCATCAGCTCTGCCGCAAGCAGCACGAAGCCAAGCGCGATGATCAGCGCGCGCTCTGCCGTCTCAAGATCGAGCACGCAGGCCAGCAGCACCGAGATTGCATGTACCGTGGTCCACTGGCGCAGCGACTTCTCGCTCGCCCAGGCGGCGGCAAAGCCCTGCCACGACCAGACGCAGGTGTTGCGGAGCCGCCATATTTCGGCGCGCAGCCACTGTAACATGATCGTCCTCCACCCCCGGCACCGTCGCCCCGAACCTATGCCAGCGCCCGCCACCGCGCCAGATGGCACGTCAGGCCCCGACGCTTTGCGAAACATCAGCTGATCGCGCGCAATTCGGCCAGAAGCCGCGCGTTGCGGCACCAGTCAGGAGCGGCATCGGAGCGGGTCGGGTGTTCCGAAAGAAACGCCAGGCAGCCCTGCGTGCCGGGGCAGCCGCGGCAGCGCGCCACCATTTCGGCCACGTCGCCACGCGTCAGAACGCCCTCGCCCAGCAACGCGTTAAGGTCGATACCCTGCCGGCGCGCCATGCCGCGGGTGATCCAGAAATGCAGATCGGTATTGCTCTCGCCCCCCATCACGCGCGCACCTCTGACACCGCCTCGCGCCGCAAATGGTCAAAAAGTGCAGCGTTGCGGCAATTGCCGGGTGCCGCCAGCGCAGGCACCGCGCCATCAAAGTTGGCAAGCCACGCAAGGCAGGCGTCGGGGCCGTCGCAGCAGGTGCAGCGCAGAACCGCATCGCGCCAATCTTCGCCGTCCAGTGCGCCGTGAGCCAACGCCGCGGTCATATCGACCCCCAGCACCTCGGCCATGCGGCTGAGCAACGCTGCGTGGTGGTGAAGTGTTCTTGACCCAGGCACGGCGGCATTCCCTTGATACTGGCAATTTTGTGCAAGATCGCGGCGAACGCCGCCTTGGCGCAATGATTCAGATCAAAAGCCGCAAATGCCGCCGACGTATGTTCCCATTCTCGCCAATCCGCCCTACCATTGCCCGCATGTTCACCATCGAGCACGAATTCGACGTTACCGTTATCACCCTCATCGACGAGGGTGACCGCTCTGAAGAAGGGCTGAACGAGGATGTCATCATCCGTGCCTATGAGGATTGCGTGACGATTGAACAGCTCGACGACGAGACCGGCGAAGAGGTGGTGGTGGTGCTCAGCCAGGCGCAGCTGCGAGAACTGGCAGCGGCGCTCAACCTGCCCGAAGGCGCCTACCGTTTGCGCGCCGATGGCTCGGCCAAGACCGAATAGCCGCTAGTCCGCAAAACCGCGCCCGACATTTCAGAATGCGCTTCAGTCGAGCCGAAACACCTTGTCGCGCGAGGTTTCGCCGCGCACCAGAGTCAGCCGCGTTTTCGCAACGCCCAGCGCCTTGGCCAGCAGCTTGACCACCGCCGCCGTGGCCTTGCCGCCCTCGGGCACCACGGTCACATAGACCCGCACCAGCCCGCCCTCGGCCACCACCGCATTGCGCGAGGCCTTGGGCGTAACACGCACCGCGATTTCGGCGCCAGGGGTGGCAAGATGGGCAAGTTCGGAAGGGGTCATGACACGGGCACGGCATTCGCCGCATGTTGCACTAATGAGACGAATCCGCGGCCCAAGCGAACCAGAGCTTCAATTCTCGTTGGCGGAACAGTAAGGTTAGTATGGGTCCAATACATGGCATTGTGACACTTTAATAAACAGCGAGGGAAAACAAGATGCGTGCAGTAAATTCCATTTCGAGGCTGGCGGCACTGGCAGTTGCCTGCACGCTTTCATACACCTCCACCGCTTCAGCAGAAGGCGGGTTCTACTGGGGCGGCGGCTTTGGCCTGAGTTCGGCGGAGTCGCTTCCCGCCCCCGGTTTCCCTTTTGGTGCCTCAGACACGTTTCCGGTTGTCGGCATAACGGCAGGCTACCGCGTCGATGGCGCCAACCACTTCTGGGCCGCCGAGGCGGACACCGATATTTCATTTGGCTCTGACTTCGTGGGAAATAGCGGCTCCAGTTGCCCGGTTTATGCGGATGGCCCCTATTACTGCACACATAATGCAACGCTGCGTCTGCGCGGTGTTTTCGGGATGCCGATCAACAGCAACTACGAGGGATTCGGCTCGGTCGGTCTGGTTGCGGTTCGCGGCACAAGCGCCATCGGACCGACGGTTCAAGCCGACGCGGTCAACACCGGTTACACGTTGAGCGCGGGGGTCCAGCGCGCCACCGCCCGCGGGCTGGCGCGCGCCGAACTTATCTATGATCGCGCCGATACCGTGCGCACCAATAACGGCGGTTACGCGCCGCAGTATGAGGCGTTGACGCTGAAAATCAGCTTGCTGTTCTGACCCCATCGAGGTCGCGCTTCAAATCAAGTGTCGCACCCTTGGTCCACAGGCGGATCGACGCTAATCTGACCTTGATTTGCCTGTGGAGTGCCCCATGACCACCGCCTTTTTCCACGATGAGCGTTGCCTCTGGCACGGTGGCGGCAATTATGCCTTCTTGCTGCCGGTCGGCGGTCTGGTGCAGCCCGGTGGCGGCCTGCCCGAAAGCCCCGAAACCAAGCGGCGGCTGGTGAACCTTTTGCGCGTGACCGGGTTGATGGCCGAACTGGCCGAGCAGAGCGCGCCCGAGGCTGCCCGTGAAGACCTGCTGCGCGTGCACCCCGCCGCCTACCTCGATGCTTTCAAGGCCGCGTCCGATGCGGGCGGCGGCGAGTTGGGCCTGCGCGCGCCCTTCGGCCAGGGCGGGTATGAACTTGCAGCGCTGTCGGCGGGGCTGGCCAAGGGCGCGCTTTTCGCGGTGCTTGAAGGGCGGGCGGCCAATGCCTATGCGCTGTCGCGCCCGCCCGGCCACCACTGCCTGCCCGCGCTGCCGATGGGCTTTTGCCTTCTGGCCAACATCGCCGTGGCGGTCCGGGCGGCGCAGGCGGCGGGTCTGGCACGGCGCATCGCGGTGGTTGATTGGGATGTGCACCACGGCAACGGCACCGAGGCGATCTTTTATGATGACCCGAACGTGCTGACGGTCTCGCTGCATCAGGACCGCAACTTTCCGCTTGATACCGGGCAGGCCGAGGCGCGCGGCGCGGGGGCGGGGCTCGGGGCCAATCTCAACATCCCCCTGCCCCCCGGCGCCGGCCATGCGAGCTATCTGGAGGCGGTCGAGCGGCTGGTGCTGCCCGCGCTGTCGGCGTTCAAACCCGAGGTCATCGTGATCGCCTGCGGCTACGATGCCTCGGCGGTTGACCCGCTGGGGCGGATGCTGGCGACTGCCGAGACATTCCGGCTTATGACCCGCGCCATGCTGGCCGCCGCCGGGCAGCTTTGCGGCGGCCGTCTGGTGGCGGTGCATGAGGGCGGCTATTCCGAGGTGCATGTGCCCTTTTGCGGCCACGCGGTGCTTGAGGAAATGTCGGGCAGCGCGCTGCGCGCCCCCGACCCGCTTGCAGCCACCCTTGCCGCGCGCCAGCCGGGGCCGGAATGGGCAGCCCATGTCAGCGCGCATATCGGGCGGTTGGCAGCTTTGGCAGGCACCCGTTAGACTTTTCGTAACGCGCGCGTGCTTGACTCTGCCCGACGCGGAGGCGGGCATGAACCTTTACCATTGCATGATCGAGCTGAAATCTGATGCCAAGGCGCTGGCCTTTGCCTCGGCGGCCGAAACCTGGCTCGTGACGCTCGCCAATCAGGGGCAAATCGGCCAGTGGCGGCTTTTGCGGCGCAAACTCGGGCTGGCTTCGGGGGCGCATTGCGATTTTCTGCTGGAGGTGGAGGTCGCCGACCTCGCGCAGCTTGACGCGACCTTCCGCGCGCTGGGCCATGTCGATGACGCGGCGCAGCGCCATTACGACCAGTTCCACCACATGATCGCCCATGCCGAAGTGGGCCTCTACCGCCCCTTCCCCGACCCTGAGCGGCGCGAGCACATTGCGCTGATCTGACAGGGCCGCTACACCCGGCACATGAGCGAGCCACTTCACATCGTCGGCGGCGGCATGGCCGGGTCCGAGGCAGCCTGGGCGGTCGCCAACGCGGGCGTGCCCGTGGTCTTGCACGAAATGCGCCCGCAAACCGGCACCTTCGCGCACCGCACCGGGCTGTTCGCGGAAATGGTCTGCTCCAATTCGTTCCGATCCGATGACCATGAACGGAACGCGGTGGGCCTGTTGCACTGGGAAATGCGCGCAGCGGGCGGCCTGCTGATGGAGGTGGCCACCCGCCACCGTCTGCCAGCTGGCGGCGCACTGGCGGTTGACCGCGATGCCTTCGCCCGCGAGGTGACCGAGCGCTTGCTCACCCACCCGCTGATTACGGCGGAAAGCGGCGAAGTGGCCGAACTGCCGCGCGAAGGGCGCTGGATCATCGCTACCGGGCCGCTGACCTCAGGCGCGCTCGCCGCCGCGATCCGCGCCGAGACCGGCGCCGAAGCGCTGGCGTTTTTTGATGCCATTGCCCCCATCGTCTATGCCGACAGCATCGACATGTCGGTGGCGTGGCGGCAATCGCGCTATGACAAGGGCGACACCGAAGACGAGCGCACCGCCTATATCAACTGCCCGATGGACCGCGCGCAGTATGATGCCTTCATTGCCGCCCTGACCACCGCCGACAAGACGCAGTTCCACGAAGGCGAGACCGCCGCCTATTTCGACGGCTGCCTGCCGATCGAGGTGATGGCCGAACGCGGCGCGCAGACCTTGCGCTTTGGCCCGATGAAGCCGGTGGGCCTGACCAACGCGCATGCGCCGGGCGATAAGCCCTATGCCGTGGTGCAGCTGCGCCGCGACAACGCGCTTGGCACGCTTTACAATATCGTCGGCTTTCAGACCAAGATGAAGCATGGCTCGCAAGTCGATGTTTTTCGAATGATTCCCGGCCTCGCCAAAGCCAGTTTTGCGCGCCTCGGCGGTATTCACCGCAACACCTTCCTGAACTCTCCGACACTGCTCGATGCGCAAATGCGCCTGCGCGCGCGGCCCAATATCCGCTTTGCCGGGCAGGTCACGGGGGTCGAGGGCTATGTCGAAAGCGCCGCAATGGGGCTTTTGGCCGGGCGCATGGCTGCGGCCGAAATGCAAGGGCGCAGCCTTGCAGCCCCCTCGTATGAAACCGCAATGGGCGCGCTGGTGCATCACATCACCGGCGGCGCCGAGGCAAAGACCTTTCAGCCCATGAACGTCAATTTCGGCCTGTTCCCGCCGATTGATGCCAAGGGTGGGCGCCGGGGCCGCAAAGACCGCTACAAGGCCTATACCGACCGCGCGAAAGAGACTTTTTCACAATGGCTTGCAGCACAAAGCTAAAGCGCACCCGGTTCGCGCCCTCGCCCACCGGCCCGCTGCATCTGGGCCACGCTTATGCGGCACTTGTGGCGCAATCGCGCGCCGACCCCGGCCAGTTTCTTCTGCGCATCGAAGACATTGACCGCAGCCGCTGCCGACCTGCGTGGGAAGCCGCCATTTATGACGACCTCGCCTGGCTCGGGCTGACATGGCAAACCCCGGTCTGGCGTCAGTCAGGCCGCCTTGGCGCCTACCAATCCGCGCTCAACCACCTGATTTCGCTTGGCCTTTGCTACCCCTGCCGGTGCAGCCGCGCCGATATCCGGGCCGCCCTTTCCGCGCCGCAGGAAGGTGGCCCCGACGGCCCCTGCTACCCCGGCACCTGCCGCGCCCGCCAGATGCACGATGCCACCCCGACCGATGCAATCCGCCTGAACATGGCACGGGCGCTGGCCCGGATCGGCGCGCCGCTTTCATTCACAGAAACCGGAACCACCCATGCGGGGGCGCATGTCGCGTCTGAAGAATGGCTTTTAACCACTTGCGGCGACATCATTATTTCTCGTCGCGATATGGGCACGTCCTACCATCTTGCGGTGGTTGTCGATGACGCCGCACAGGGCATTACCGAAGTGACGCGCGGCGAAGACCTGTTCGCCGCCACCCATATTCACCGCCTGCTGCAAGCCTTGCTGGGGCTGCCGGCGCCGCTCTACCACCACCACACCCTGATCCGCGACGAAACTGGCCGCCGCCTTGCCAAGCGCGATGACGCGCGCGCGCTGGCCAGATTTCGCGCCGAGGGTGCAACGCCTCAAGACGTTCGCCGCCTCGTCGGGCTCTGAGGTCTGCTTCAGGCCAAATATCCCCGCCGGAGGCGCTATTTTTCGGGCGCCAGAATCTCCACCTCATCGCCGCCGCGCAGCGCGGTGTAAAAGCAGCTGCGGCGGTTGGTGTGGCAGGCGGGCCCCCGCTGCTCGACCAGCAAAAGCAGGCAATCGCGGTCGCAATCAATCCGCATCTCGACCAGCCGCTGCACATGGCCCGAGCTTTCGCCCTTGGCCCAGAACGCCTGCCGCGAGCGCGACCAATAGGTGACATGCCCGGTGGCAAGCGTGCGCGCCACCGCTTCGGCGTTCATCCAGGCAAACATCAGCACTTCACCCGTGCCCTCGGCTTGCGCGATCGCCGGGATCAGCCCCTGGGCGTCATATTTCAATGTCGTGGCATCAAACGGCATGGCGCACCTTTGCATAGCGGCTTTGGCGCTTTATCTACCCTGCATCCGCAAGGAGCGAAAGCAATGAGCGACGCCGACCTTTTCAAGCTCTACACGCCGCGCATTCTGGCGCTGGCGGCGGCAATTCCGCACCTTGGCACGCTTGCAGCACCACAAGGCGAAGGGCGCAGGCGCGCGCCGCTCTGCGGCTCGGTGGTCAGCGCGCAGGTGGTCGTACAAGAGGGGCGCATCGCCGATTTCGCGCAAGACGTGCGCGCCTGCGCGCTGGGGCAGGCCTCGGCGGCGATCCTCGGCGGCGCGATCATCGGGCGCGACCTTGCCGAACTGGAACGCGGGCGAAGCGCGCTTGCCGCCATGTTGCGCAGTTCGGGGCCGGTGCCGGGCGCGCCTTTCGAGGGTTACGAGGTGCTGCAACCCGCGCGTGACTTTACCAACCGGCACGATTCGATCCTGCTTGCTTTCGATGCCGCCATTGCAGCGCTGAAGGCGGCCACGGCTTAACACTTTCGCAAACCGCCGTGTGGCAGGATGGTGCACCACCGACAAGGATGCGCCATGTTTCAGCCCACCGCCATTACCCCCGCGCCGGGCACCACCCCGCTGCTCGACAGTCTGGCAGCCAACGCGCTCGCGCTCGGGCGCGACATTGTTGATGTAGCGGGCTTTCTCGAGGGTGCCAATACGCTGGCAGAGCAGCAGTCTGAACGCCTCCACCGCGCCCGCAGCGAGGCCGAGGCCGTGGCGCATGGCAATACGCGCGTGATCGCCACCGTCGAAGAGCTGTCAACCAGCGCCGAGACCACCTTTGCGCTGGTTGAAAATACCGTGGCGCGGCTGCGCGGGGCAGCACCGCAAACCGCATCGGTGGCGGCATGGGTGCAATCGGTCGATGCGCGCATGGCCACGGTTGAGCGTACGCTGGCCAGCGTGCAGGCTTCCAACAGCGGCATCGGCTCGATCGCGGCACAGGTCAACATTCTCGCCATCAACGCAAAGATCGAAGCGGCGCGGGCGGGCGATGCGGGCCGCGGCTTTGCCGTCGTCGCCGAGGCGATCAATGATCTGTCGCGCAAGACCTCCGCCGCCGCCGCAACGATTGGCGAGGCCATCGGCGGGCTGGCGCAAATAATCGAATCGCTCCGCAACGAGGCAACTGCCACCGCCACCGTCGCCGGTGCGGTGCTGGAAGAAACCCGGCAAACCGACGCCGCACTTGGCGAAATGAGCCGGTCAGTGCAACAGACGCGCACCGCAGCCACCGAAATCGCCTCGCGCGCCAACGCGGTTCGTAACGCAAACCAGAATTTCCGCCCAGCGTTTGACGCGGTTCTCGAAGGGGTTGAAGGCCAGGCCGCAGATGTGCGCGACGTGCATGCACGCATGGACGCGCTGACCGCGCATAGCGAAGCGCTGATCTGCGGTGCCGTCGAACTTGGCGGCGCCACCGCCGATGCGCCGCTCATCGCGCATGTCCGCGCCACCGCCGCAGCAATCGGCGCGGCATTTGAGGCGGCCATTGCGCGCGGCGACATCGTGCAAGCGGCGCTGTTCGACCACCGCTATCAGCCGATTCCCGGCACCGACCCTGCGCAGCACATGGCGCCGTTCACGCGGCTTTCCGACCGACTTTTACCCGCGTTGCAAGAACCCGCACTGGCGCTCGACCCTCGGGTGGTGTTCTGCGCCGCGGTTGACCGCAACGGCTATCTGCCCACGCACAACAACCATTTTTCGCATCCGCAAGGCGATGATCCGGTCTGGAACGCCGCCAATTGCCGCAACCGCCGCCTGTTTGATGATCGTGTCGGGCTTCGGGCGGCAGCATCGACCGCGCCGTTCCTGCTGCAAATCTACCGCCGCGACATGGGGGGCGGGCAGTTTGCCCTGATGAAAGACCTCTCGGCGCCGATCCATGTGGCGGGGCGCCATTGGGGCGGGTTGCGGCTGGGCTATCGGTTTTGAAAAAAGCCGCCGCCAGAGCATTGGCTCGGGCGGCGGCAGGCTGGCGCATCGCGGGGGACAGACAGGGCGCCCGAAGGGCGCGAGGCTTGGCGATAGCGCAAATCGGCAGAGGTCAGACGAGATCAGGCAGGTGCAGGCCGACCATCAAGATCACCACAAGCGCCGCAAGGCCGAGCGCATCTTGCCAGAGCATTCCGGCATCGCGCATCAGCGCCGCTTTCACCTTGTGAGCCATGATCGAACCCTCCCGCGCCCATGTGTTGCGTATTTGTTCTCATTATTTTGGCACCAAGTAAAGAACTTTGTAAGAACATTCGTGAACTTTCCGCTAACCTACCGATATGAGCCTGATCGCACGGTCCTGTTCCATCAGCCACAGCAGCAGTCGCACGGCGCGCCCGCGTGGCGATGAAAGCGCCGGGTCGGCTGCCAGAAATGTGCGCGCATCGCTTTGCGCCACCGCCATCAGGCCCGCCTGCCGCTCCAGATCGGCGACCCGAAACCGCGGCAGCCCCGATTGCGCGGTGCCCAGCACATCGCCCGCGCCGCGCATGGCAAGGTCTTCTTCGGCAATGCGAAAACCATCCTCGGTTTCGCGCAAGATCTGCAGCCGCCGTTCGCCCGGCCCCGTCAGCGGCGCCTGATAGAGCATCAGGCAGGTCGATTCGGCGGCCCCGCGCCCGACCCTACCGCGCAGCTGGTGCAATTGCGCAAGGCCAAAGCTTTCGGCCCGCTCGATCACCATGATCGAGGCGTTGGGCACGTTGACCCCCACCTCGATCACCGTCGTCGCCACCAAAAGCCGCGTCCGTCCGGCCACAAAATCGGCCATCGCGGCATCTTTTTCGGCGGTGGGAAGCTGCCCGTGCACCAGCCCCACGACGCCCTTGCCAAAGGCCACCCGCAGCGCGCGAAACCGCTCTTCCGCCGAAGTCAGGTCCACCGTTTCGCTGTCTTCGACCAGCGGGCAAACCCAATAGGCCTGCCGCCCTTCGGCCAGCGCGCGGCGCAGATGCGCCACCACCTCGTCGATCCGTCCGGTCGAGATCAGCGCGGTTTTTACCGGCTTGCGCCCCGGCGGCTTTTCATCAAGCAGCGAAACATCCATGTCGCCGTATTGCGCAAGGCTGAGCGAGCGCGGAATCGGGGTGGCGGTCATCACCAGCATGTCGGCGGCGCGGCCTTTGGCTCCAAGCTCCATCCGCTGCGCCACACCGAATCGGTGCTGCTCATCCACCACCGCGAGGCGCAGATCGGCAAACTCCACCTCGCGCTGAAACACCGCATGCGTACCGACCAGAATGGCGATTCGCCCCGCCGCAAGATCGGCCAGCTTGGCCGCGCGTTCGGCGCCCTTGTCGCGCCCGGTCAATATTTCAAGCCGCACCCCGGCGGCCTGCGCCAGCGGCGTGAGGCTGTCGAGGTGCTGGCGCGCCAATATCTCGGTCGGGGCCATCATCACGCCTTGCCCGCCGGCCTCCACGGCAACCAGCAGCGCCATGAAGGCCACCAGCGTCTTGCCAGAGCCGACATCGCCCTGCAAAAGCCGGTTCATCCGCGCCTCGGCGCCCATGTCGGCGGCAATCTCGGCCATCGCGCGGGCCTGCGCGGCGGTGGGCGCAAAGGGCAGCGCCGCCAGCGTGCGCGCGCGCAACGCGCCATCGCCCCGGCTCACCCGCCCCTTGGCGCGGCGCAGTTGCATGCGCGCCAGCGCGAGCGTCAGCTGATGCGCGAACAGCTCATCATAGGCCAGCCGCGCGCGCGCCGGCGCAGTGGGCGCGAGATCCGCCATACCTTGCGGTGCGTGCGCGCGCGCCACCGCCTCGGCCCATGTCGGCCAGCCCTCGCGCGCCACCAGCGCCGGATCGGCCCATTCCGCAGCCTGCGGCAGCCGCGTCAGCGCACCCTGCACCGCGCGCGCCACGCCGCGCTGCGTC
Organism: Paracoccaceae bacterium; assembly: GCA_019429405.1. Classification (GTDB taxonomy): domain Bacteria; phylum Pseudomonadota; class Alphaproteobacteria; order Rhodobacterales; family Rhodobacteraceae; genus UBA6213. Next base: position 34,679 of record JAHYIZ010000020.1, on the reverse strand, counting down.
AGCCCGGCAGCTAGCGGGTAAACCGGCTCGAAGGCCGGCAGATTGCGGGCATCTTCCGGGCGCAGGATATGGTCGGGGTGGGCCATTTGCGCGACCCCGTCGAAAATCTCGACGCGCCCAGAGACCACCCGCCGCTGCCCCGTAGGCAGTTGTTTTTCAAGCCAATCGCCCTTGGCATGAAAGAACACGAGCTGAAACTCGGTCTCGGCATCGCGCACCATCACCCGCGTCGGCCTGCCCTTGGTCCGGGCGGGCAGATGGCCACCCACCTCCACCTCGACCGTGACCGTTGCGGGCGGCACCACCTCGCGGATCGAGCGGCGCAGGCGGCGGTCGATGCCCGAATGCGGCAGCGTGAACAGCAGGTCGCGCGGTCGTTCCACCCCGATCTGCGCAAAGGCTTGGGTGGTTTTTTCGCCCACGCCGGGCAGCGTTTCGAGTGCTGCGAACAGCGGGAACAATTCGGGTGGCCGCGTGCTCACGGTGCGCCCGCAAGTGTCAGCCACGCCGCCTCGTCAATCACCTTCACGCCCAGCGCCTCGGCTTTGCGAGCTTTGGACCCCGCCCCCGGCCCCGCGACCAGAATATCGGTGCGCGCCGAAACCGACCCCGCAACCTTTGCCCCCAGCGCCTCGGCCCGCGCCTTTGCCTCGGCCCGCGTCATCCGTTCAAGCGTGCCGGTAAAAACGATGGTCAGGCCAGAAATGGCACTGTCGGCGGTGGGCATGGTGGCGGGTTCGGCCTCGATTTCAGCCATCAGATTTTCGACCGCCGCACGGTCGCTCGAATGGTTGAGCGAGGTCACCAGCGAGCGCGCGGTAACCTCACCCATGCCGTCGATGCTGAGCAACTCGTGCCAGGCGCCGCCGTCAGTGTCGTCCGCGCCGCGCACCGCCGCCAAAAATGCCTCCCATGTGCCATAGTGGGTTGCGAGTGTTGCCGCCGCACTTTCGCCCACATGGCGGATGCCAAGCGCAAAGATCAGCCGGGCAAGCGGTACCCGCCGCCGCGCCTCGATTGCCGAAAACAGGTTTTGCGCCGATTTCTCGCCCCAGCCTTCGCGCAGCGCCAATTGCTCGCCATGCTTTTCGCGAAGCGTGAAAATATCGGCGGGCTCGCGCAGCCAGCCTTCGCGAAAAAACGCCTCGATCTGCTTTGCGCCCAAGCCTTCGATGTCAAACGCCGCGCGCGAAACGAAGTGCTTGAGCTTTTCCACCGCCTGTGCCGGGCAGGCAAGCCCGCCCGAACAGCGGCGCACCGCATCGCCCGGCTCGCGCACCGCATCAGACCCGCATTCCGGGCAAACATGCGGAAAAACATAGGGTTGAGAGTCGAAATTGCGGCGCGAAACGTCGACATCGGCAACCTTCGGGATGACGTCGCCGGCGCGGTAAACCTGCACCCAGTCGCCTTCGCGCAAATCGCGCCCCTCGCGGATCAGGGCACCCGTGGCGTCGCGCCCGGCGATGTAATCCTCATTATGCAACGTCGCGTTAGAAACCACCACGCCGCCCACGGTCACCGGGGCAAGCCGCGCCACCGGGCTAAGCGCGCCCGTGCGCCCCACCTGAATCTCGATCCGCTCGAGCCGGGTCCATGCCAGTTCCGCCGGAAACTTGTGCGCAATTGCCCAGCGCGGTGTGGTCGACCGAAAGCCAAGGCGGCGCTGCAACGCAAGGTCATCGACCTTGTAGACAACTCCGTCGATGTCATAGCCGAGCGTCGCGCGCTGCGCCTCAAGCGCGCGGTAGACGGCGAGCATCGCCTCAAGCCCGTCGCAGCGGGTGGTTTGCGGGTTGGTTGCAAAGCCGAGCGCGGTCAGCCGGGCAATCGCGTCGGATTGTGTCGCCCCCAGCGGCTCGGACAGCGCGCCCCAGGAATAGGCGAAAAACCGCAGCGGTCGCGCGGCGGTGATGCGCGGGTCGAGTTGGCGCAGGCTGCCTGCCGCCGCGTTGCGCGGGTTGGCAAAGGTCTTGTCGCCGGCCGCAGCGGCCCGCGCGTTCAGCGCCGAAAAATCGGCGTGGCTCATGTAGACCTCGCCGCGCACCTCCAGCACCTCGGGCGCCCTGGTCAAATGCTGCGGAATATCGCAAATGTGGCGCACGTTCTCGGTCACATTCTCGCCTACGGCGCCATCGCCCCGTGTCGCCGCTTGCACCAGCCGCCCGCCCTCGTAGCGCAGGCTCAGCGACAGACCGTCGATCTTTGGCTCGGCCGTAAACGCCAGCGGTGCCGCCGCATCGAGACCCAGAAATTTGCGAATCCGCGCCTCAAACTCGGCCACCTCCTCGGCGTCGAAGGCGTTTTCGAGGCTGAGCATGGGCTTGGCGTGGGTGACCTTGGCGAAACCCTCGGCAGGTGCCGCCCCGACCGCGCGGGTCGGGCTGTCGGGCAGCGCGAGCGCGGGGAAGCGTTGCTCGATCGCCAGCAGGCGCCGCTTGAGCGCGTCATACGCGGCATCCGAAATCTCGGGCGTGTCGCGTCGGTGATAAGCCTCGTTCGCTTGCGCTACTGCGGCGCGCAGCCGCGCCGCCTCGGCGCGGGCATCAGCACCGCTCAGGCGCGCAACGTCCTCTTCCGCGTGTTGCCCGGCCATGCCCATCCCCCGCCTTGCGCCCCCCAATTTCTAGGCCGGTGGCGCGGCGCGGTCCAGTGTTCAGGCGCCCATGGCGATCCGCCGCTCGACAATTGCCGGGCTCGGGTCGCGCAGCACATAGCCACGGCCCCAGACGGTTTCGATGTAGTTTTCGCCCTGCGTCACTTCGGCCAGCTTCTTGCGCAACTTGCAGATGAACACATCGATGATCTTCAGCTCGGGCTCATCCATGCCGCCGTAAAGGTGGTTAAGGAACATCTCCTTGGTCAGTGTGGTGCCCTTGCGCAGGCTCAAAAGCTCCAGCATCTGATACTCCTTACCCGTCAGATGCACCGGCTTACCCTCCGCGTCCACAGTCTTGGCATCGAGGTTGACCGCGATCTTGCCGGTCCGGATCACCGATTGCGCGTGCCCCTTGGACCGCCGGATAATGGCGTGAATGCGCGCCACCAGTTCTTCGCGGTGGAAGGGCTTGGTCATGTAATCGTCAGCACCAAAGCCGAACCCCTTGAGCTTGTTCTCGGTATCGTCCGCGCCGGTCAGAATGAGAATCGGCGTTTCGACCCGTGCCAGCCGCAATTGCCGCACCACTTCATGCCCGTTCATGTCGGGCAGGTTGAGGTCAAGCAGGATCAGGTCGTAATCGTAGAGCTTGGCAAGATCGATCCCCTCCTCGCCCAGATCCGTGCAATAGACGTTCAGATTCGCGTGCGTCAGCATCAGCTCGATACTGCGCGAGGTCGTAGGATCGTCCTCAACCAGAAGAATCCGCATCCTCAGTTCTCCGCATTAATCCCTCGATCACCGGCACTTTGGCGGCAAATGGTTAACGTGGTGTTACTAACGCATAAATTGAGTTTCATTCAACCGGAGGTTGCCGATATTTCTGCAATGCGGTCACTTTCAGCGCCGCTTCGCCGTGATTTGCCACTGCTGCGCACCACAATGCGAATTCTTCTTCGCTCACCCCATAGGTTTCGAGCACCTCCTTGAGGGGAATCAGCCCGCAGGCCACGGCCTTCACCAGCACCGCCTTGCGGCTTGCGACCCAGCGGCAGGTGTCGCGCGGTGGCAGGTCGGCGCGGCTTAGCACCGAGCCGTCGGGCAAGGTCACGGCGCGCGGGCCTGCGACTTTTTTCAGATACATGGGCTCACCCCTTCAGCAGTCACCGGCGCAACCTTGCCCCGGCGTCCTTAAGGAGCGGTGAAACGCGGGGTTGTGGTTGCATCGCATTTTCCTATATTCCGGCAGACCCGGACCCGGAGACCCCCATGACCGCCCTCAACTCGCTTGGCCTGCCCAAGGCCCCCGCCGACACCCGCGTGGTGGTGGCCATGTCGGGCGGCGTTGATTCGTCGGTCGTGGCGGCGATGCTGAAAGATCAGGGCTACGACGTCGTGGGCATCACCTTGCAGCTCTATGACCACGGCGCAGCGCTGGCCAAAAAGGGCGCCTGCTGCGCCGGGCAAGATATCCACGATGCCCGCCGCGTCGCCGAAGCGATGGGCTTTGCGCATTATGTGCTCGATTACGAATCGAGCTTTCGCGAGGCGGTGATTGACGAGTTTGCCGATGCCTATCTGGCCGGCGCCACCCCTGTGCCCTGCATCCGCTGCAACGAGCGCGTGAAGTTCAAGGATCTGATGGCCACAGCGCGCGAGCTTGACGCCGATTGCATGGCCACCGGCCACTATATCCAGCGCAAACTCGGTCCCAATGGCCCCGAGCTGCATTCGGCCGCCGATGCCAATCGCGACCAGAGCTATTTTCTGTTCTCGACCACGCCCGAGCAACTTGCCTTCCTGCGCTTTCCGCTTGGCCACCTTGCATCGAAGGCCGAAACCCGCGCGCTTGCCACGCGCTACGGGCTCAGCGTTGCCGACAAGCCCGACAGTCAGGACATCTGCTTTGTGCCAAACGGCAACTACGCTGCGGTAATCGAAAAGCTGCGCCCCGGCGCCGCCGACCCCGGCGATATCGTCGATCTGGCGGGCAATGTGCTCGGCCAGCATCGCGGTGTGATTCACTACACGGTCGGTCAGCGCCGCGGCATCGGCATCGGCGGCCTTGGCGACCCGCTTTATGTGGTCAAACTCGACCCTGCCATGCGCCGGGTGATCGTGGGGCCAAAAGAGCTGCTTGCCACCCGCACCATCGCCCTCAAGGAAATCAACTGGCTGGGCGATGAACCGCTTGCCTCGCGCCCCGAATGGCCGGTTCTGGTGCGCGTGCGTTCTACCCGCCCGCCGCGCGAAGCGGTACTGCGCCCGCTTTCAGCCACCGAGGCCGAAGTGACGTTGATCACCCCGGAAGACGGCGTCAGCCCCGGTCAGGCCTGCGTTTTCTACGCACCCCATGGCAGTCGCGTGCTCGGCGGCGGCTGGATTACCGGCACCCGCTGACATTTCTTCTTTGCCCAAATACCCCCAGGGGTGCGGGGGCGGCGCCCCCGCGACGTGACGCCTCAAACCACCCGCAGCACCGAGCGCGCGGCGCGCAGCCCCGGCGCCTCGCCGCCTTCGCCCAGCCGCTGCATCGTCAGCTCCATCGCCGCCAGTTGCGCCGCGCGCGCGCCCTCATCCTCCAACAGATGCAAGAGCGCCGCCGCCATCGGGCCGGGGCGGCATGCCGCGCCGATAAACTCGGGGATCGTGCGCGTTTCTGATACGAGATTTACCAGCGTCACCGTATCAGTTCGCAGCAGGCGCGAGATCAGCACCCGGCTCAGCGGCGCCATGTCATAGCCGATCACCATCGGCACCCGCGCAGCCGCCAGTTCAAGGCTGACCGTGCCCGAGGCAGCCAAGGCGAGGTTGGCGGCGGCAAAGGCCGCGCGTTTGTCTGGCCCGGCTTCCACCACGATTGGCGCCACCGGCCAGCGCGCGGTCATCTCGCGCACCATGCCTGCCACGCCGTGCACCGTCGGCAAAACCACCCGCAGCCCCGGTTCGCGGTCGCGCAGCCGCATCAGCGCTTCATCGAACCGTGGCCCCAGCCGCGCCACCTCGCCCCGGCGCGAGCCGGGCAGGCAAAGCACCAGCGGCTGTTCGTGGCCGATCATATGGGTTTCTCGAAACTCCGCCGCCTCGGCTGCCGTCGCACGCGGCTCGGCCACCACCGGGTGGCCGACAAAATCGCAACTCATCCCCGCCGCCGTCATGTAGGGCGGCTCAAACGGCAACAGCGCCAGCACATGATCAATGAACGGCGCCATCTTCGCCGCGCGCCCCGGTCGCCACGCCCAGACCGAGGGCGCAACATAGTGGATGGTGCGCAAGCCTGGCAGCACCGCGCGCGCCGCACGCGCCACGCGCAGGCAGAAATCGGGGCTGTCGATGGTGATCAGCGCATCCGGGCGCGCCGCCGCAACCGCCGCCGCCGTTTCGGCAATGCGGCGTTTCAGGGCGCGGTATTTCGGCAAGACCTCCCACAGCCCCATCACCGACAGCTCTTGCATCGGAAATCGGCTCGCCAGCCCCTCGGCCGCCATCAGCGGGCCGCCGACCCCCTCGAACCGCACCCCCGGCGCCAGCGCCTTCAGCCCCGCCATCAGCGCAGCACCCAAGGCGTCGCCCGATGCTTCGCCCGCGATCACGAAAAACCTCATGGCTCGCGCGCCCACAGAAAGAGCCCTGCCGCGCGCGCCGCCGCCACCGTCGCGGCGCGGTCAAGCAAGATCAGCCCGTTCGCTTCCCATGCAATGCCGGCAAGGCCGGCGGCAGCGGCACGGGACACCGTTTCAGGGCCAATCGCGGGCAGATCAACGCGGCGGTCCTGCCCCGGCTTCGGCGCCTTGAAAAGCACACCCGCGCGCGCTGTGGCATCGGGCAGAATCGCACGGTGGCGCGCGGCGAAGTCGAGCATCGCATCGGTGCCGGGCAGCGCCTCGGTGGCAAGGCAAAGACCCTGCACCACCACCGCCCCCTGCCCCACGTCCTCGGCCCCGATCGCGGCCACAATAGCGGCCGCGCGCGCGGCGTCGGCCTCATCCTGCGGCGTTGGCGCACCGGTCAGCACGCCCGCGCCCGGCACCAGATCGGGGGCGACCCGGTCGGGGCCGATCACCTCAAAATCCCAGTCCTCGAAAATCCCGATCAGCAGCCGCAACGCGGCATCATCGCCGCCCTGCATCGCGGCCAGCAGGCGCGGCACAAGGCTTGCCGTGCGGGCATCGAACAGTTCGGGGTCAAGCCGGGGCCTGCGCACCGCGCCCGCGAGCACCACCCGCCGCACCCCGACCGCGTGCAGATGGTCGAGAAACGGCACCAGCCGCTCTAGCCGGAACCGCAGCGGTGCACCCGCCACCTCAGAGGGCGCACCCTCAAGCTCAGCCAAAAGAAACGGCTCGCCAAGCGCCCCTGCCAGAAGGCGCGGCAAGGCCCCCGCCCCGGCAATGAGCGCAAGCCCGGTCATCGCGGCGTCAGAAAGCTGCGCTCGGACGGGCCGAGAATGAAGTCGAGCACCTCGCGCGCCAACGTCCCCTGGGTGCCTTCGTCGGCCAGACGGCGCGCGGCATCACGAAAATTGCCTTCGCCGAGCGCCGCATAGAGGTCACGCAGTTCGGCGATATCTGCCTTCGACACGCCGCGCCGCTTTAGCCCAACAAGGTTCAGCCCTTCCAGCACGCCGCGTGGCGCCTGCACCAAGCCATGCGGAATGACATCGGCGGTGACCATGGTCAGCGCCCCGATGATCGCGCCGCGACCGATGCGCACAAACTGGTGCACCCCCGACAACCCGCCCACGATCACGTCATCTTCCAGCACGCAATGCCCGGCCACGGCGACGCTGTTGACCAGAATGACCCGGTCGCCAATCTGGCAATCATGCGCCACATGTGCGCTGGCCATGAACAGGCAATCATTGCCGATCCGTGTGACCAGGCCGCCACCTTCGGTGCCGGGGTTCATGGTGACATACTCGCGAATACGGTTGCGCGCACCGATGACAAGGCGGCTGGCCTCGCCCTTGAACTTCAGATCCTGCGGCGACTGGCCGAGCGACGCGAAGGGAAACACCGCCGTATCTTCGCCAATTTCGGTCTCGCCGCCCACCACCACATGTGATTTCAGCTCGACCCGCGCGCCCAGCACGACCTGCGGGCCGACCACGCAAAATGGGCCGACGCGCGCGCCCGCGCCAATCACCGCGCCCGGTTCGATGACCGCCGAGGGGTGCACAACGGCGGTCGCATCAATGCGCATGCTTAGCCCTTCAGATCCATCATCGCGGTGAACTCTGCTTCGGCGGCAAGCTGGCCGTCCACGCGTGCCTCGCCCAGAAACTTCCAGATCTTGCCACCGCCGCGCTTCACCGACACATGCAGCTCCAGCACGTCGCCCGGCACCACCTTGCGGCGAAACTTGCAGCCATCAATGCCCATGAAATATGTCAGCAGGGGCTTGTCGATCAGATTCAGGCTGATGCCCACCACAACCGCCGACGTTTGCGCCATCGCCTCGACGATGGTGACACCGGGCATCACCGGTTCAGCCGGGAAATGGCCCTGAAAATGCGGCTCGTTGAAAGTGACGTTCTTGATCCCCACCGCACCCTTGAAGGGCACGATGTCGCGCACCTTGTCGATCAACAAAAACGGGTAGCGATGCGGGATAATCCTCTGAATCAGATGGATATCGGCCTCGGTATAGGCGGCTGGCTCAGACATCGCGGCTCCTGCACTGGTCGGCGTCACTCGTGGGTCATGCAAGCTTGCTAGCAACGCTGGCCGCGATTGGCAAGCTGCGGGGTCAGTTTCCCGCTGCGGGGTCGGTGGCCAAAGGCGCGGGCGCGGCCTCGGGTGTATCGACCGCAGGCCCCGCGCCAATAAGGGCGTCGGCGCGCGCGATCACCTCGTCGGTCACGTCGATCGAGTCCACCGCCAGAAAAATTGCCGCGCGGTCGAGAATTGCCACCGCGCCACGCGCCTTGAGCACGTCGCTCAGCGGCGTGAACAAGGCCTGATAGAAGGCCAGCTTTTCGGCATCGGCACGCCGCGCGACGTCGCGCGACTTTGCATCCTGCGTGCGACGGATCTCGGAAACCTTGGCGTCGAAGGCGTCGGCGGCGGCGCGAAACTCATCAGGCGTCAAGCTGGCCCTGCGGTCGGTCAGGTCGCGCTCTTCCACCGTCAACTCGTCTGCCATGCGGGCGTTCTCGGTCGCCAGCGCCTCAAGCTCGGAATTGATCTGGGCCGTCACGCGCTTACCCCAGAGCGACCCCGCAAAGACGCGGTCAGGGTCGAGCGTGAGAATCGGGCTGGGCACGTTGACCACACTGCGCGGCGCGTCCTGCGCCACGGCACTGCCCCCGCCAAGGGCGAGGGCAAGTGCAAATGCAAAGGTGCGCAAAAGCGCCATCGGTGCCGAGGCCTCAGAACTGGGTCGAGATCGTCAGGTCAAAGTCCTGCACAACGTCATAGTCCTGTTTGATCAGCGCGCGCGAGAAGTTGAAGCGCAAGGGCCCGATCACCGTATCCCAGAACAGCGACACGCCAATGGAGGAGCGCAGGTGCATCGAGTCATCAACCGCCATCGAGGTGCCTGCCGTATTGTTCAGCCCCCAGACCGACCCGACATCATAGAACACACCGCCGCTGATGCCATATTCTTCGGGCAGGCCAAGCGGAAACTGCGCCTCAAGACGCAGCGCCGCAAAGTAGTTGCCGCCCAGCGCGTCCATATTGCCGCCGACGCTGAGATCGCGCGGGCCATAGCCGTTGGGCTCAAACCCGCGAACCTTGCCAGTGCCCGAAAAGCGGTCGAGCACGCGGCTCGTCTGCCCGCCCATCATGTTCACCGCGCCGCCTTCCAGTTCGGCGCGCAAGGTGATCGCCTCGCGGAAGACCCTGGTTTGTGCCACCATCAGCGCGGTGGTGCGCAGCGATTGCACGTCGCCGCCAACACCCGCAAAATCCTGCCCGAAGCGCAATTGCAGCGAGGCATTGGGGTTAAGCCCCGCAAGCCGGGTGTCATGCGAAAAGGTATAGCCCAGCGCGCTTGAAATCGGCGCCCCGGCCTCTGCCTGCAGGATCGCGGATGACGCCGGGGCAACGTCGAACAGGTCGTCACGCGCCGCAGAATACCGCACTTCCAGCCGCCCGCTGCGCGAAATCGGAAAGTCCAGCGACACAAGAAGGCCGATCCGGTCGGTCTTGTAATACGAGAAATCGTTGTCTGACACCTTTTGCGAGGCATTGAACTTGAACCGCAAATCACGGCCCAGCAACTGTGGCTCGATGAAGGTAATCAGCGTGTTGGCGTTGTTAGCCGCGGTCGAGAAGCTCAGCGCCACATATTGCCCGCGCCCAAGGAAGTTTGATTCCTGCAAGTTGACGTTGGCGCCAAAGCCTGCGGCCACACCATAGGTCGCGCCGAACGAAAGCGACCCTGTCGGCTTTTCGGTCACGTTCACATCGACCACGATCTGGTCGCTGGCCGTACCCGGCCGGGTGGTGACATCGGCGGTGGCAAAAAAGCCAAGTGCGCGGATGCGTTCGGCGCCGTTGCGAATTTCGCGCGGGTTGAAGGGGTCGCCCTCAACCGTGCGGAACTGGCGCCGGATCACCTGATCCAGCGTCGTGGTATTGCCCTCAATGTCGATCCGTTCGACAAAAACCCGCGGCCCGCGCACCAGCGCCAGCGTCAGGTCAACCGTCAGATCGCGGTCGTTGCGGGTAATGCGCGGCTCGATCTGCACAAAGCTCAGGCCCTTGTTCAGCGCCAGCGCCTCCATCCGCGTGATCGTGTTGTCGATATCGGACGGAGAATAGACCGCACCCGATTTGACCCTGACCTCGCGTTCGAACTCGGCGGCATCAACCCCGGCAATCTCGCTGATCGTGCGGATCGCGGCAAAGCTGTAGGGCTGGCCTTCCAGGACGTTGAAGGTCAGGAAAAAGGCGTTGCGTTCACGCGAAAACTCGGTTGCGACGCCCAGCACCTGAAAGTCGATGTAGCCGCGCGAGCGGTAGAAATCGGTCAACAGCTGCTTGTCGAAATCAATACGTTCGGGCACGAACGAGTCGCTGCGGATCAGCTTGCGGAAAATGCCCGCCTGTTTTGACCCGAGCACCTGCCGCAGGCGGGTATCGGAAAACGCGCGGTTGCCGGTAAACGAAAGCCGCTCGATCTCGGTCACAGCGCCCTCGACGATCTCGAACGCGATATCGACGCGGTTGCCTTCAAGCCGGATCAGCCGGGGCGTCACCCGCGCTGAAACGCGCCCCTGCGCCGAATAGGTTTCAGCAATCCGTTGCGCGTCAGCTTCAACCGTGGCGGGCGAATAGACCCGGCGCGACTGTGAGCGGATCAGGCCTGCAAGTTCTTCGTCCTTGAGGATCCTGTTGCCTTCGAAGTTGATGATGTTGACGGTCGGGTATTCGCGCACGCGGATCAACAAAGTTCCGCCCTGTGGCACGATCTCCACGCTTTCGAACAGGCCCGAACCCTGAATCGCCTGATAAGCGTCGTTCAGGGCACCTGCGCTGACCGTGGCCCCCCGGGCGATTCCAGACAGCTTGACCACGGTCGCAACCTCGATCCGCTCAAGCCCGCTGACCTGAATCGAAGAAAACGTGTAGCTTTGCGCCAGCGAGACACCCGGAAGGGTGCCATAAGCCATTGCAATTGCAAGGAAAAGGAGGCCAGTCCGCAAACGCCGCAAAACGCGCGCGCCAACACCGCAGCCGAAACGCCGCAAGCTCGTCATCGTGATCTCCCGCCCAGGTGTAGATCTTATACTTGTGACTAGCCCGATTGGCGAAGCTTGTCAAAAGCCGCCGGCGCGGGAAATGGCCTTACGGCTGGTGCATATAAACCGGCGCGGGAAAACCACGTTCGTAGAGCATGGTCCCGATCATGGCGGTGCCGGTCAGCGCCACAACAAGCGCCAGCGGCACCAGCAGGCGGTCGAGGTTAATCTCGAGCAGCAGCGACATTCCGCGGTAGCTTTCGGTGATCATTTGCATGGCTCACGCCCTTTCCTAGCCGCCTCAAACTACGCGGATTTTGTGGCGGAATTTGGGCGTCAGGCCGCGTCAGGGGCAGAAGATATCGTTGTTAAGCCCGAACGCCATCAGCCCCAGCACGACCACCAGACCAAGGGTCATAAGCACGTTCAGCACACGCTCGGCAGGGGGTTTGCCGGTGATCGCTTCCCAGGCGTGAAACACCAGATGCCCGCCATCGAGCACCGGAATCGGGAACAGGTTCAAAAGGCCCACTGCGGTCGAAAGCACCGCGACAAACCAGATGAAGCTGCCAAGCCCCGCCGAAGCCGCTTGCGCCGAGGTCTCGGCAATGCCGATCGGGCCGCGCAGGTTGCAACTGGAAATCGCGCCGGTCAGCATGTTCCACATACCCGAAAGCGATGACCGTGCGATGAACCAGGTTTCCGAGGCGCCGCCCTGCACGGCTTCAAGCAGGCCGGTGCGGCGGGTTTCGGGGCTGAAGAACAAATCACCCGTGGCGCCGATCAGCCAACGGGTTTCAAAGCCGCCGTCGCGCAGCGGCAGGTCGGTGCGGCGCGGCGTCAGCGTGACGTTCAGGCTTTCACCGGGCGCCATGCCGGGACGCCAGATCGCAAGGTCAAGCGGCGTGCCATCGGCGGCAAGCACGGCTGCCTGCAAATCGGCAAAGCGCACCAGCGGCACCCCGCCCGCAGTCAGCACCACGTCGCCCGGTCGCAAGCCAGCATCAGCCGCAGCGCTTCCCGCGCCGATACCCGACAGCCGCGCCGGGAACAGCGCAGGCCCCGCGACCTCATGCATCTGCCCGCCGCGTTCAACCACATAGGGCAGCGCCGGGACGGCGGGCACCGTTTCCACCGCGTCGCGCACCGCCGGGTAGTCGGGCGTGGCGATGCCCGCCACCGAAACGATGCGGTCGCCCGGCAGAATATCAAGCGCACCGCCCGGCAATTCCGCAACAGACCCAACGCGCGGCGCCTCGGTGGCGGTTCCTGTCCACAGGAACACCCCGGCAAAGATCAGGATCGACAGGATGAAGTTGAACACCGGCCCCGCCGCCACCGTCGCCGCGCGCGCCCAAACCGGCGCGCCGTGCATGGTGTGGCGCCGATCTTCATCGGACATGTGCGCCATCGCCTCCACATCGGCCCCGGCCGATGCCGCGTTGGCATCCCCCAGAAACTTCACATACCCGCCGAGCGGCAGCGCCGCGATCTGCCAGCGGGTGCCGAGCAGGTCAACACGGCTGATCAGCCGTGGCCCGAACCCAATCGAGAACACTTCGGCCCGGATCCCGGTCAACCGCCCGATGATGTAATGCCCGAATTCGTGAATCGTGACGATGATCAAAAGCGCCGCCACAAAGGCGGCGAGGGTATAAAGAAGGTTGCCGAAATCAGGCAGCAGCGAAATGAAATCCACGCCTCAGTCCTTTTCTTGGCCACTCAGCGACCGCGCCACCGCGCGCGCCTCGGCATCGGTCTGCAACACCATATCAAGGCTTGTCGCGGCATTTCCAAGGCTTTGCCGCGTAACCATTTTGTCAATTGTGCTTTCGACCAGCCCCGCCATATCCATAAAGCCAACTTGACCTGCAATAAACGAATCAAGCGCCACTTCCTTGGCGGCATTGAACACCGCGCCGGCCTGCCCGCGCACCTCCATCACCTCGCGCGCCAGCCTGAGCGCGGGCCAGCGCAGCGGGTCGGGCGCGCGAAAGCTGAGCTGCCCAAGTGCGGCCAGGTCAAGCCGCGCCACCGGAAGCGCGCCGCGCGCGGGCCAGTTGAGCGCATAGCCGATGGCATGGCGCATGTCGGGGGCGCCCAGATGCGCCATTAGTGCACCATCGGCAAAGCCTACCAGCGCGTGCACGATGCTTTCGGGGTGCACCAGAACCTCGATCTGCGCCGGGGCAACACCAAAAAATTCCCTCGTCTCGATCAGCTCCATCGCCTTGTTGAACATCGAAGCCGAATCGATGGTGATGCGCTGCCCCATCGCCCAGTTCGGGTGGCGCGAGGCCTCAGCCACGGTGGCGTGCGCCAGTCGCTCCAGCGGCCAGTCACGCAACGCGCCGCCCGAAGCGGTGATGATGATGCGCTCGACCAACGCGATGTCTTCGCCCACCAGCGCCTGAAACACCGCTGAATGTTCGCTGTCGACCGGCAGAATGCGCGCGCCGTGCCGCGCCGCCTCGGCCATAAGCAGTGGCCCGGCGGCAACGAGGCTTTCCTTGTTGGCCAGCGCCAGCGTGCCGCCGTGGCGCAACGCCCGAAACCCAGGTGCCAGGCCCGCCGCGCCGATGATCGCGCTCATTACCCAGTCGGCGGGGCGGTCGGCAGCTTCGAGCAGCGCCTCGGTGCCCGCAGCCGCCTCGATGCCGCTGCCGGCAAGGGCCGCGCGCAATGCGGGCAGGCAGTCGTCATAGGCGCTGACCGCCACTTCGGCGCCAAGCGCGCGGGCCTGCGCGGCCAGCCGCGCCACATTGCGCCCGCCGGTCAACGCAACGGTGCGAAATGCACCGCGCCCGCCCGCATGCATCAGCAGATCAAAAGTGCTTTCGCCGATCGAGCCGGTGGCGCCGAACACCGAAATGCTGCGCATCTCTCAGCCCCCGATCTGCGGCAGAACGTCCAAAAGGCCCAGCACCAGCACCGCCAGCACCGCCCCCGTGAGCGCGTCGAACCGGTCAAGCGCACCGCCGTGGCCGGGAATGATGTTTGAGCTGTCTTTCACGCCGGCGCGCCGCTTGATCCAGCTTTCCATGATGTCGCCCAGTTGGCCCGCGAAAGCCACCAGTGGCGAAAGCAGCACCAATACCCATGGCCCCTGCCCCGCAAACGCAAAGCCCGCACCGACCGCCGCCGCGCCCAGCCAGCCCGCGATGGTGCCCGACCATGTCTTCTTCGGGCTGATGGCGGGCCAGAACTTTGGCCCGCCGAGGCCCTTGCCCGCAAAATAGCCCGCCAGATCCGACGCGACAACCACCGCCAGCAACCACAGAATCGTCGCCAACCCCGCGCCTTCGCGCAGCGCCACCATGGCATAGCCGCTCAGCATCAGGGCGCAGGCATAGGCCGCAACTACGCGTGGGTGCAACCGGGGCCGCGCGAGCGACGCAAGCCCCGGCGCCGCCAGCAGAGCCAGCGCAAAGGGCACATGCAGCACCAGCACCGCCGCCAGCGACCCCGCCGCCAAAGCCGCCAGCGCCAAGGCCCCGGCACTGCGCGCGGGCGCGCTCATGCGTGCGAGTTCCCACACCATGACCGTTGTGATCGCCACCACCAGCGCCGAAAACCAATGCTCCCCCGCCCAGATCGCCGCCCCCCCGACCGCCGTCATCACGACCGCCGAGGTGAACCGCGCGGGCAGATCGCGCCAAGTGCCCGGCGCGCTCATGCCTTGGCCCCGCCGAAACGCCGTTCGCGCCCGGCAAACCGGTCAAGTATGGCCGCCAGATTGTCCCGCGTGAAATCGGGCCAGAGCGTGGGCGTAAACTCGTATTCGGCATAGGCCGCCTGCCACGGCAGAAAATTGGAGGTGCGCATTTCGCCCGAGGTCCGGATCACCAGATCGGGGTCGGGCATGTCGGCGGTATCAAGCCGCGCCGCCAGCGCCGCCTCGCCCGCGTCTTCCAGCGCCAGCCGCCCGGCAGCAACATCGCCCGCCATTCGCACCGCTGCACGCGCCAGCTCGTCACGCCCGCCATAGTTGATCGCCACGGTCAGGTTCAGCAGCGTGTTGGGTGCGGTGCGGACCTCGATTGCCGCCATCAGGTCCTGCAGCCTCGGCTCCAGCCGCGCGCGCCCGCCAATAAAGCGCAGCCGCACCCCCTGCGCGCTCAGCTTGTCGGCCTCTTTTTCGATGTAGCGGCCAAAAAGCGACATCAGGCCGATTACCTCTTCGGTCGAGCGCTTCCAGTTTTCGGTGGAAAACGCGTAGATCGTCAGCCAGCGGACGCCAAGCGACGGGCAGGCCTGCACGATTTCGCGCACCCGTTCAGCGCCGCGGCGGTGCCCGACAAGGCGTGGCCAGCCACGGTTGGTTGCCCAGCGACCGTTGCCATCCATGATGATCGCCACATGGTTTGCCTGCGGCCCGGAGGGCACGGCAACATCTGACGCCTTCTTTCTGGCCATTGGCCCGCCCCCGTCGGTTGTACGCGCGCCTAAACCTGCATGATCTCAGCCTGTTTGGCATCGAGCGCCCGGTCGATCGCCGCAATCGCCTTGTCGGTAAGTGCCTGCACTTCATCGGACCACATCTTCTGGTCGTCTTCCGACATGCCCGCCGCCTTGGCCTTCTTGATATGGTCCATGCCGTCGCGGCGCACGTTGCGCACCGCAATGCGCGCGTTCTCGGCGTAGTGCCCGGCAACTTTGGTCAGTTCGCGCCGCCGCTCTTCGTTGAGTTCCGGGATCGGCAGCATCACGATGGTGCCGTTCAGCTGCGGGTTGATGCCGATGCCGCTGTCGCGAATGGCCTTGTCAACCTTGCTGACCAATGCCTTGTCCCAGACGTTGAGCGTGACCATGCGTGGCTCGGGCACGTTGATCGTGCCAATCTGATTGAGCGGCGTCATGGTGCCGTAGGCATCAACCATGATGGGGTCGAGGATCGAGGCCGAGGCGCGCCCGGTGCGAAGGCTGGCAAATTCGTGGTGCAGCGCATGCAATGCGCCATCCATGCGACGTTCCAAGCCGTCAATGTCAATGTCGAGATCGTCTGACATGGGATTTCCCCTCTAGTTACAGGCACCAAGGCGGTTCTAACGGCTTCGCCGAGGTTTGGAAAGTCAGCCCTGCACGCGGGTATAGGTGCCCTGCCCGCTGAGCACGCCGCGAAAACCGCCGGGCTCGTCGAGGCTGAATACGATGATCGGCAGGTTGTTGTCGCGCGCCAGCGCAATGGCGCTGGCATCCATCACGCCGAGGTGTTTTTGCAGCACCTCGTCATAGCTGACGGTGTCATAGCGCTTGGCGTCGGAAAATTTCTTGGGGTCCTTGTCATAGACACCATCAACCTTGGTGCCCTTGAAGATCGCCTCGCAGCCCATTTCGTTGGCGCGCAGCGTGGCGGCGGTATCGGTGGTGAAATAGGGGTTGCCGGTGCCCGCCGCAAAAATGCAGACGCGCTTTTTCTCAAGGTGCCGAATGGCGCGGCGGCGAATGTAGGGTTCGCAGACCTGATCCATCGGGATCGCGCTGATCACCCGTGTAAAGATACCCTCGGCTTCCAGCGCCGCCTGCATGCCAAGCGCGTTCATCACGGTCGCCAGCATGCCCATATAATCGGCCGTTGCCCGTTCCATGCCCTGCGCGGCACCCTGCAAGCCCCTGAAAATGTTACCGCCGCCAATCACCATGCAGATCTCGACGCCGAGATCATGCACCGATTTCACCTCGCGCGCGATCCGCGCCACGGTCGGCGGGTGCAGGCCGTAACCCTGATCGCCCATCAGCGCCTCGC
Source organism: Paracoccaceae bacterium (assembly GCA_019429405.1). Classification (GTDB taxonomy): domain Bacteria; phylum Pseudomonadota; class Alphaproteobacteria; order Rhodobacterales; family Rhodobacteraceae; genus UBA6213. The sequence goes on along the minus strand of JAHYIZ010000020.1, from coordinate 17,645 downwards.
CCGAGATTTTCAGCATCACCCGCTTGTAAGCCACTTTCGGCTCGCTCTTCGCACTCATTCCCGCCCCCGCAAGCCCTGTTGTCTTCGGCGCGCAAAGTGTCGCAAATGGCGGGCGGGTTCAACCGCAGCTTGGAGCGAAATCAAAAAACTTGCGCACCACCGCCGAAACCTTTGACCCCGACCGCATCGACCCCACCCGCCATGTGCTGATCGCGGGGCCGACCGCTTGCGGCAAATCGGCGCTGGCACTTGCGCTGGCGCGCGCTCAGGGCGGTGTCGTGGTCAATGCCGATGCGCTGCAGGTGTGGTCGTGCTGGCGGGTGCTGACGGCGCGGCCATCAAGCGCCGATGAGGCAGCCGCGCCGCACGCGCTTTATGGCCATATCACACCGGGGGCCGAGTATTCGGTGGGGCACTGGCTGCGCGAGGTGGCAACGCTGCTGGCCAGCGGGCAACGCCTGATTGTGACCGGGGGCACCGGGCTTTACCTTTCGGCGCTGACCGAAGGGCTGGCCGCAATTCCGGCCACGCCGCCCGAGGTGCGCGCCCGCGCCGACGCCCGCATGGCGCAGGAGGGCGCGGGCGCGCTGCTGGCCGAGCTTGACCGGGCCACCGCCGCCCGCATTGACCGGCTGAACCCCGTGCGCATCCAGCGCGCGTGGGAGGTGCAGGCGGCAACCGGGCGCGGGCTGGCCGCGTGGCAAGACGAAACCCCCGCGCCGCTTTTACCGCTGACCGCCTGCTCCGCGCTGCTGATCGAGACCGACCGTGACCGCCTCGCCGCGCGCATCGACGCGCGCTTTGCCGCCATGCTCGGGGCCGGAGCGCTGGAAGAAGCGCGCGCGGTGCTGCCGTTCTGGAACCCCGCAGCGCCTTGGGCGCGGGCAATCGGCGCGCCGGAACTGGTCGCACATCTGCGCGGCGAGACCACGCTTGAAGCGGCAACCGAGGCCGCGCAGGCGGCGACGCGGCAATATGCCAAGCGGCAACGCACATGGTTTCGTAGCCGCATGCACGGCTGGCACAAGATCATGGGTGCCTGAGCGCCGATCAGAGCCTTTCCGCCAACGCCAAGATTTCTTCTTTCAAAATAGGCACTTCGCCGGTATTCTTCGCGCACTCACTGCCAAGAGGCGCGCCATCTTGAAACTCTTCTCAACGACTCCGCTGTCGCAACTCGATCTTGGCGGCCCCCGCCCGGCGTCTGCGCAGACCCCGCGCACGCGGGTGCTGTCGATGCTGGAGCCGCCCAGCCAGGTACGGCTGGTTCCGATTCAGCGCATGGCTACGGGCGGGCGCTGGCGAGTTGAGGCGATGCGCTCGCTTTCAGAGCCGGTGCTGTTGTGGTTCACACGCGGGCAGGGCCGGATCACGCTTGGCGGCGTCACCCGAGGCTATGGCACCCACAACGCGGTGTTCATTCCGGCGGGCGTAATGCACGGCTTTGAACTTGGCGCGCAGACGGCCGGAATTGCGCTCTACTTCGGTGCGGGCAGCGACGTGACGTTGCCGCACTCGATCCAGCACCTGCGCATCCGGGATACCACGCCACAAACCGAGCTTTCTGCGATTCTGGAAAATATCCAGCGCGAGCTTGAAAGCACGCGCGCGGGGTCTGACCGCGCCGCGCGCCACCACCTCGGGCTGCTCGGTGTCTGGCTTGAACGCCAGGCCGAGATCGCTGCGGCCGATGCCAAGCGCATTCCGGCGTCACGCCGCCTTGCCGCGCGCTACGCCGCACTGCTCGAACGGGAATTCGCCACCGGCCAAGGCATCGCCGAAATGGCCGCCGAGCTTGGCGTTACGCCCACCCATCTGACGCGCGCCTGCCGCGAGGCCTGTGGCCGCCCGGCCCATGCGCTGCTGGCCGACCGCCGCCTTTATGAAGCGCGCCGGCTGCTGAGCGAAACGCGCGAACCGGTGAAAGAGATTGCATCGGCGCTCGGGTTCACCAGCCCCGCCTATTTCACCCGCGCCTTCCACGCCACCACCGGCAAGACCCCAACCGCGTTCCGCCGCGGCGCCTGAGGGCGGGCGCGATCAACGGTCAGGCGCGATAGCCTGCGCGCTACGCGCCGATGCCCGGCTCTGACGGCGCGGTTGCCCCCTGCCGCCGAAACCCCGTTGCGACCACAAACTTTTCCGAGCTGTCAGCGCGGCTTGCCGGGGGTTTCACGTTGACGACCTTGGCGAAGTTCTTTTTCAGCTTGGTCTGCAATTCGGCCTCGGCCCCGCCCGCCAGCACTTTGGCAACAAAGGTGCCGCCCTCTTCCAGCACGTCAAAGGCAAACTCGGCCGCCGCCTCGCAGAGCGCGATGATGCGCAGATGGTCGGTGCCCTGATGCCCTGACGAGGCCGCCGCCATGTCTGACATCACCACATCGGCGGGCCCGCCCAGCCAGTCCTTCACCTGCTGATCGGCACCGTCAGCCAGAAAATCGAGCTGGTGCAGCTGCGCCCCGGCAATGGCGTCAATCGCCTGCAGGTCAACGCCCAAAACGGTACCGACCTTCTTGCCCGACTTCTCGCCAAGCGCATTCACCCGGGCCACCGCGACCTGACACCAGCCCCCCGGCGCGCAGCCAAGGTCAACCACTCGCGCGCCGGGCACGAGAAAGCGAAACTTGTCATCAAGTTCGAGGATCTTGTAGGCAGCGCGGCCGCGAAAACCCTCTTTCTTGGCGCGCTGCACATAGGGGTCGTTCAGCTGCCGCTCAAGCCACAGGGTCGAGCTGAGCTTGCGCCCGCGTGCGGTCTTTACCCGCACCCGCAGGTCGCGCTGGCCGCGCCCCGAGGTGCCCTTGTCGCCCGGTGCCTTGGCCATGTCAGATCATCCCATCTTCAGTCAGCACGCCATCGGCAGCCATTTGCGCGTAAAGCAGCCCCTCGCGCAGGCCACGGTCGGCCACCGACATCTTGTCGGTCGGCCAGACCCGCATCAGCGCTTGCAAGATCGCGGCCCCCGACATGATCAACGTGTGCCGATCCCGCCCGATGCGCGGGTCGGTGCGCCGACCTTCAGGGCCAAGTGCCAGAAAATTGCGAATGACCGCGTCGATCTCGGCGCTTGTCATCTGCAAGCCGTCCACCTTGGTGCGGTCATAGCGACGCAGACCCAGATGGCAAGCGGCAACCGTGGTCACGGTGCCCGAGGTGCCGATGATCTGGAACCCCTCGCGCGGACTGCCCGCAAGATAGGGCGTGAAAGAGGCCAGCTTTTCCTCGAAATACCAGCTCATCAGCGCGAACCGCGCGGCATCATCCTCGACATCGCTATACTGGTCTTTCAGCGTCGCCACCCCCAAGGGCACCGAAATCCAGTCGACCACCCGCGCCGCCGCGCGCCCGCCCTGATCGGCATGGAACCCCGCCGACAGCCGCATGATCGCGCGCGCGCGTTCGGGCCCCGGCACACCGGTCAGGTCGATCCAGACCAGCTCGGTCGAACCGCCGCCGATATCGACGACCAGCAGCTGTTCGGTTTTGTCGCTGACCAGCGGCGCGCAAGATATGACCGCCAGCCGCGCCTCTTCCTCGGGCTGGATGATTTCCAGCGGCAGGCCGGTTTCGCGGGTGACAAAACAGATGAACTCACGCGCGTTGCGGGCACGGCGGCAGGCCTCGGTGGCGACCAGACGCATGCGCACCACGCCGTGTTCTTCTATCTTGCGGCGGCAGATTTGCAGCGCTTGCACGGTGCGCCCCATCGAGGCGCGGCCCAGCCGCCCGGTGGCTTCCAGACCGTACCCAAGCTGCACCGCCTTGGAAAAACTGTCCACGACAACAAACTGCGCGCCCGCAGGGCGGGCGATCAGCATACGACAACTGTTGGTGCCGAGGTCGAGCGCGGCATAAAGCTCGCCCGTCTCGGCGGGTCGGGTGCCGGGTGGCTCTACCGCCTTCGGGAACGCGCCCGCACCCACGGGACGCCTGGGCGTCATCTGAACGCCCTCCGATTTCAAGTTGCCCCCAAGCTATGCGCCCTAGCGCCCCGGCGCAAGCCCGGTTTCGGGCGCCCCGCCCGCCAAGCGCCGCGACGGCGCGGCGGCTTGCAGCCCTTGCAACGCCGCAGATATGGCAAACGCGCAGTTTCAGCCCGCGCTGCGGCACCCAATCGGCCGGTGCCCCGTGCAACATCAGCCGCGCTGCTCTGCCTGCTCGCCAAACTGCTGATCAAACAGTTTCCTGAAGACCCCGCGCTGCGCGAGCAATTCTTGCGAGGTGCCCTGTTCCACCACTTCACCCGCTTGCAAAACGCAAATGGTGTCGGCCTCAAGGATCGTTGAAAGGCGGTGCGCGATGATAATGGTCGTAACACCCTTCTTGATCTTAAGCAGCGCATCTTTCACCAGCGCTTCGGACGCCGCATCAAGCGCGCTTGTGGCCTCGTCAAGAACGAGGATTTCACTTGTGCGCAAAAAGGCCCGCGCAATCGCAAGGCGCTGCCGCTGGCCGCCCGAAAGGAATGCACCGTTCTCGCCGATCTGCGTCAGATAGCCTTGCGGTAATTGCGTAATAAACTCATCCGCATGCGCCGCTTCCGCGGCCTGGTAAACCTCGGCATCGGTCGCCTCGGGGCGCGAGCAGCGGATATTCTCCATCACCGAGGTGGAAAACAGGAACGTGTCCTGCCCGACAAAAGAAATCTTGTTGCGAAGCGAGTCATAGGTCACGCCGCGAATATCCTGCCCGTCAATCAGCACGCAGCCGGTGACGGGGTCATAAAGGCGCATCACAAGATTGATCAGGGTGGACTTGCCGCTTCCCGAAGGGCCGACCAGCGCGGTCGTCTTGCCCGGCTCGAAAACCAGATTGAGATTGCGCACGATGCTTTGTTCATCGCGATAGCCAAAACTGACATCCTGAAACTCCACCCGGCCGGGGCCCGCAGCCAGCGTCTTTGCGTCGGGCGCTTCGATCATCGAGTCGGGCTGGTCCAGAAGCCCGAACATCATCCGCACCCCAACCATCTGCGATTCCACCGTAATGCGAATGCGCGACAGACGTTTTGCGGGTTCATATGCCATCAGCAGCGCCGTGATGAACGACATCAGCTGGCCGGCGGTGGTAGGTTCGCCGCCAAGCAGGTCAAGCGCGCTGACCGAAACAACCGCGGCAATGGCAAAACCGGAAAGCGTTTCCATCAGCGGGCTGGTGACCGCCTCGATGCGCGCGATCGAATTGGCGCGTTTTTCCACCTGCGAAATCGCCGCGTTCATTCGGGTGATCATGCGGTCTTCCATGCCAAAGATCTTGATGATCCGGATACCGGCAGAGGTTTCCTGAATGACCTTGATGATCTCGGTCAGCGAGGCGATCTCTTTTTCCATGATCGCCCGAACCTGCCGCATCAGCACGCGCACGCCATAAATCGCGGGGGGCACGATCAGCAGGGAAACCAGCGACAGCAACGGTTGTTGATAGACCATGACCGCGACCAGCCCGAGCAGGGTCAGCGTGTCGCGCACCGCCGAGGTAATCATCAGGTCGATCATCGCGCGCGCCGATTGCGCGCTATGCGTGACCCGCATGAGCAAATCAGAGGTTTCGGTTATATTAAAAAATGAAACGCCGTGGCGCAGCAGTTTGCGGTAAAGCCGCGCCTGCTGGGTTGCAACAATCCGGTTGCCGGCGCGCGACAGCGAAACGGCCTGCACATAGGTCGCCAGACCCTTGACCGCAAAGATTGCGGCAACCATGCCCGCCACCAGAAAGACGCGGGTTCGGTCAACCGTCTCGGTCATCGCATCAACGATGCCTTCCATCGCCCAGGCGGCCAGCGCCGTGCTGGCTGCGACGAACAGCATCGCCAAAATCGAAACGGCATAGAGCCGGCCCTGGGTCCGCAGCCCTTCGCTCAAGAGCCGCCAGGGGTATGACGACCGGAACCCCGCCTTTCCGGCGCCCTTTCCTTGCGACATCCTGTTCACCTTTGCTCGTTTGCGCCGGTGCGGCGTCGCCCAAATGCACCCGGCCCCTCTTTAGCGGCTGCACAATTCAAGATAAACAGCAAACGAGCCGCCAGAATTGCCCCACAGTCAGCACCGCCCCCACCCGGCGCACACGAGGGGTCAGCGGCCAATGGCATCAGGCGTCATCTTCGTCTTCGGTGGGGTCGTTTTTGACCGGCGCGGGCGGCGAAAGAGGGCCGTCCTGCGCCACGCTTTCCAGATGCACAAACCCCTCGCCGGGGTTGGACATGCCCGGTTTCGGTGCTGCACCATCCACGCGCGGGCGCAGCGCCTCGGGGTTGCGCAGCCACAGGTCGCGCTGCGGGAACGGAATCTCGATGCCTTCGCGGGCGAACACCGCCGCGATTTCATGGTTCATGTCCGATGCGGTGGCCAGTCTGAAGTTCACATCCGACAGGATCGCCCGGATCTCGAAGTCGATGCCGTCGGCGCCAAAGCCGATCAGAAACACCCGCGGCTCGGGGTTCAGCATCACCATCGGGTGATTGTGCGCGATCTCGCGCAGCAGCGCCTCGACGCGGCGGGTGTCGGTGCCGTAGGCGACCGAGACTTTCACGATCACGCGCCCGGTCAGGTTGCCCCGCGTCCAGTTGGTAACGGTGCCCGAAACGAAATCGGCGTTCGGCACGATCACATCGGTGCGGTCAAAGGTTTCGATCCGGGTCGAACGCACCGAAATGGACCGCACGATACCCTGATTGCCACCAACCTCGATCCAGTCGCCTTCGGAAATTGGCCTTTCAATCAACAGGATGATGCCAGAGACAAAATTTGACACGATGTTTTGCAGGCCAAAGCCGATACCCACCGACAACGCCCCCGCAACGATCGCAAGCGAGCTCAGGTCAATGCCCGCCGAAGTAATCGCCAGTAGCGCCGCAAGGAAAATGCCGACATAGCCCAGCCCCGAGACCATGGCGTTCTGGCCGCCCTTGTCGATCCGGGTTTTTGGCAGCACCGAGGTTTTCAGCGTCGATTGCAAAAACCGTGTCAGTGCGTAGCCTGCGGCAAACACCGCCGCAAAGGTCAGAAAGGCGGTGGGGGAAATGCGCGCACCACCGATCGAGATGCCCGCGCGGAACGAGGTCCAGAGCTCGGAGAGCGAATCCGGGCGCATACCCCAGATCAGCGCGAGCAAAGGCAGCGCCGCAAGCACCAGCGCAAAGCCGATCAGCACCGGCGCCAGCGCATCGCGCGCGGCATTGTCCGACCGCATCACAAGCGCATAGACATCGGCGGCGAAGCCCTGCACCACCATCAAGAGCGCCACCAGCCCAAGCGACAAGAGCGACGGCCAGATCAGTGCGTTGGCGGCACTCACATAGCCCACTGCGGCCATCGTGGGCGCAACAAGCGCCACGGCAAGGCTCGCGCTTCCCACCAGATGCGTGATCCGCATGCGGGTGTTCGGGTCGGGTGTGGTCGGCTGGTTCACGCGAACATGGCGGCGCAACAGCTGGCCGATGCGGAACAAAAGCAGCGCGGCCAGCGCGATCAGCGGAAACTGGATCACCGCTGCGGCGGCATCGGTGGTTTCAGGCGGCACCACCATGGGCATGTTGCCGCGCAGCATGCCCACCGCCAGCGCCATGCCGGCAAAAGGCACCACGCTGGCCTGAATGATGCCCTGCACCGCCAGCAGCAGCCCGGTCATGGTCACCAGAAAGCGCCCCTCGGCGCGGCGCTCGGCCAACAGCGCAAGCGGCGCCTCTTCGCTCTCATCGCGCGGAAAGATGCGCCCGCCCAGCCACCATGCCGCCAGCAGTGTCAGCCCCGCAAAGGGCAGCTCGGCCATCAGCGCGGTGCCGCGGGTGCCCAAAAGCCCGGTCGCGGTCAGCGCCGCGACCAGCAGCAAAACCCCCGCCATCGGCAACAATATCTGCCCGAGCGAGACAACCGTGGCGACCACCTGCCGCCCGCGCATCGAGGTCAGACGCACCAGCCGCTGCGAAAGCGCCTCCATCCAGCCGCGCCCGCGCCAGAGCAGCACCCCCGCAATCAGCAGATAGAGCACGATCACCGGCGCCTTGTTCTTGACCTGTTCAAGCCCGCCCGGCGTTTCGGCCCGCGTCAGAATCTCGCCGCCCACCGCCCTGACCGCTCCTGAAACCGCAATGAAGGCGGCGGGCCAGTTGGCGGGGTTCATCGGCGTGGGCGACAGTTTCAAGAGCGCGTCGGCCTGCCGCACCCGCAGGATCACGTCGATCTCGCGGATGATGCCATCGGCGCGGCTGAAGGCCTCAATCGCCGCAATGCCCGGCGCCTGCAACCGCGCGAGCTGATCGTTAAGCTCGGCGCGCCGCTGCACAATTTCAGGCGCCTCGACAGCCCCCGCTTCGGGCACCGGCCCAAGCGCCGAAATCTGGCCCTTCAGGGTTTCGATCCGGGCCTGATCGGCACTTTGCGCAGCCAGAAACTGGCTGCGCCACAGCACGACCTCGCTGCGCAACTGGCGCAGCGTCAGATCAGAGGCGCGCGCCGCAGCCACGCTTTCTTCGGCGCGCGCGGCAACTCTGCTCCAGACCGTGAAATTTGGCGCCGCCACCTGAGCCGCCAGCGGCAGCGCGAAAACCAGCACCAGAATCAGCGCGCCAATCAGCCGGAAGGGCGCGGCACGCCGCATCATCCCTCGTAAACTTCCGGCAGCGCGCGGCCCTTGCCGTCAAGCCAGCCGGGCACCGGCAGGCCACGGGCGCGCAGGAAGTCGGGGTTGAAGAGTTTTGACTGGTAGCGGGTGCCGTAGTCGCACAGCACCGTCACGATGGTATGCCCCGGCCCCAGCTCTCGCGCCATGCGAATGGCGCCCGCCACGTTGATGCCCGATGATCCGCCAAGGCAAAGCCCCTCATATTCCAGCAGATCGAACACGATCGGCAGCGCCTCGGCATCGGGCACGGTCCAGCTCATGTCGGGGCGAAACCCTTCGAGGTTGGCGGTGATACGCCCCTGCCCGATGCCTTCGGTGATCGAGCTGCCATGTGCGGCCAGCGTGCCCGTGGAATAAAAGCTCGCCAGCGCCGCGCCCTCGGGGTCGGCGAGGCCGATTTTCACGCCCTTGGGTTGCAGCGCCTCGGCCACCCCCGCCAGCGTTCCGCCCGAACCCACCGCGCAGACGAAACCATCAACCCGGCCGCCGGTCTGCTCCCAGATTTCGGGGCCCGTGGTTTCGGCATGCGCCTGCCGGTTGGCGATATTGTCAAACTGGTTCGCCCAAACCGCGCCGTTCGCTTCGCTTTGCGCGAGCGCCGCGGCAAGGCGGCCCGAATAGCGTACATAGTTGTTGGGGTTGGAATAGGGCGCTGCCGCCACCTGCACCAGTTCGGCCCCGGCCAACCGGAGCATGTCTTTCTTCTCCTGACTCTGGGTTTCGGGAATCACGATCACCGTGCGAAACCCCATGCTGGCGCCAACCAGCGCCAGCCCGATGCCGGTGTTGCCCGCCGTGCCTTCGACAATCGTGCCGCCGGGCGCCAGCGCCCCGCGCGCCACCGCATCGCGGATGATGTAAAGCGCCGCCCGGTCTTTTACCGACTGGCCGGGGTTCATGAATTCGGCCTTGCCCAGTATCTCGCAGCCCGTCGCCTCGGATGCCGCCTTGAGGCGGATCAACGGGGTGTTGCCAATGCTTGCGGCCAGATCGATGCAAATGCGCATGGGGTTCCTTTTCACGTCACGGGCTTGCCACAGACTTAAGCCGGGGGCGGCTCCGCCTCAACCCCCTTGGCGCCCTCTCCCCCCTGGCGCGCGGCCGCTTCGGCGCGCAGGGCCGCGCGGCGGGCACCGAGCCACAACAGCAGCACCCAAAGCGGCCCAGTGGCAACCTCGCCGCTGTCCATCAGCGCCTCGGCCTCGGCGAAACCGAGCACATGCACACGGATATCTTCACCCTCGCCTTGCAAGCCGCCAAAGCCCGCCGCGCTGTCAGGCAGATCGGCCAGCGCCAGAAACGAATATACATGTTCGGTCTTGGCACCCGGCGACGGGTAGAACCGGGGGCCCGCGATCAGCGCACCCACCGACAAGCCCGCCTCTTCAACCGCCTCGCGCCGCACCGCCGCCTCGGGGGTTTCGCCGGCGTCAACCCGGCCCGCGATCGGCTCCAGCAGCCAGGGGTTTTCATCGCCGCGCGCGAATGGCGCTATGCGGAACTGTTCGACCAGCAAGACCCGGTCGCGAACCGGATCGTAAGGCAGCAGCACCGCCACATCGGTCGAGACAAAAGCGGTGCGATGGATCGGCGCCGACATCGTGCCATCAAATCGGCGGTGGCGCAGGCGGTATTCCTCAAGCGAAAAGAACCCGGCATGCGCAAGCTCGCGCGCATCAACCGCAACATCGCCCGCCTCGGCCTGCCGCCGCCGCGTGGCCACGCCCGCGCCGCGCGCCCGAATGCGCGAGGCGGCGCGCGCCAGCACTGACGGGTAGCGCGCCAATGCCGCCTCGGGTTCCACGCGCCCTATACCGGCCATGAAATCTGCCGCCGCCTCGGTGACAATCTCGCCCCACGCAGCCACCCAGTCGGCCAGCACCCAAGGCGCGCCCTGCCGCCAGCGCCCGGCCTCGGCAAAATAGACCCGCGCCGGCTGCGGCCCGCCTGCCACCTCAACCGCCACCTCGCGGATCGCAAAGGCAAAGCCTGCCTCGTAGTAGTCAAGCCGCGCCGCATCCGCCTCGGTCAGGCCGCGCACCAGCACGCCCACCGCCGCGTCGCCGCCCTCGACCAGCAGCGGAAACGCCCGCCCGCCCTCGGGGCCTTCGGCCTCCACCACCCGATAGCCGGGCAGCCGCGCGGGCACCACTGCAACCGCACGCCCCAGCACCGCCGCAAGCAGCGGCGGGTGGCAAAGCGTGCCATAAAAGAAATACACGCCCATCAGCGCCATCGCCGCGAGGCCCATTCGGCCATGATGCCGGTCACCAGGGCGCCCGCTACCAGCGCCGTGGCCGCAGGCACCTGCATCAACGAAGCGCCAAAGCCAAGCGCGAGGGCTACGATATCGACCACTGCCTCGGTCGGGGCATCATAATGGCGCGACCAGGCGAGCTTGAACATCTGCAGGATCGCCAGCACCACAAGCGCGCCGATCACCATGTAAATCATGGCGCGAATCCCCGCCAGCATCGCCGAACCATAGCCCCGCCCCGCCCGCGAGCCGCATTCGCGCCAGCCCATGAACGCCGCCACCGGCACCGTCACCGAAAAGGCAATGATCGTGGTGCGCAGGCCCGGCTCGCCTGCCCTGACGAGCCAGACCGTCGCGGCGCCGGTCAGCGCCATGAACAGGGCAGCAAAAAGCTTGGCGGCGGTCGGCATGGCGGTCTGGCCCTGTTTGGTGCGATCGGCGGCAGTTTCCCCGAGAGGGGCGCGCGGCGCAAGGGGGTCAGCGCGCAGTCATCGCTCCGAGTGCAGCAAGCGCCCGCGCCCGCCCCTGCGCCAGATCGATCAGCGGATCAAGGCGCGGCGTCGTGGCCCCGATCCGCCAGCCGGGCGGCACCGCCGCCAGAAAGGCCTCGGCCCCCGCCTGCCCCGGATCGAGCCAAAAGCGGCGATAGCTGCCATCGGGGTCGAACCTGCCAGCCTGCGTCGCGGGGTTGAAGACGCGAAAATACGGCGCCGCATCGGGGCCGCAGCCCGCCACCCATTGCCAGCCCATCGCGTTTGAGGCCGCATCCCAATCGGTCAGGCATTCGGCGAACCACGCCAGCCCCACGCGCCAGTCGGTCAAAAGATGCTTGGTCAGATAGCTTGCCGCCAGCATCCGCGCGCGGTTGTGCATGCGCCCGGTCGCATAAAGCTCGCGCATCGCGGCATCGACCATGGGTTCGCCGGTCTGCCCGCGCCGCCATGCCTCGGCATCGGCACTGTCACCGCGCCACGCAAAAGCCTCCCACCCAGGGCGCCACGCGCGGCTGGCAAGGTCGGGAAAATGATACATCAGATGCGCCGCAAACTCGCGCCAGACCAACTCGCGCAAGAACTGTTCGGCCCCCGCCGCGCCCTCGTGCAACGCCCTCAGCGCCGCGTGCCAAACCTGCCGCACGCCAATTTCGCCCAGCGCCAGATGCTCTGAAAGCCCCGAGGTGCCCGCTTGCGCCGGAAAATCGCGCGCGGTTGCATAGTCGGCCACCGCCGCCGCCAGAAACGCCGCCATCCGCGCAGCGGCGGCCTGCTCGCCCACCCGCGCATGGCGCGCCAACACCGCGCCGCCGCGCGCCACACCAGCACCAAGGCGCCAGTCCGCAAGGCTCTCGCTCGCGGGCCATGCCGCAGGCGCACCCAGCGCGGATGGCGCCGCCAGTGGCGGTGCAACACCGCCCGCGGCAATCGCCCGCCAGAACGGAGTATAGACCCGATAGGGCCCCCCCGCCCCGGTCGCCACCTGCCACGGCTCGGCCAAAAGCGCGCCCGCGTAACTCTGCACCACGACACCTTCGGCCCGCAACGCCGCCTTTACCGCTCGGTCGCGCGCAATCTCGGCGGGCGTGTAAAGCCGCCCCCAATGCAGCTCGCGCGCGCCGGTTTCCGCCAGCACCGCGCGCAAGGTCGCCAGCGCCTCGCCCCGCCGCAAGATCAACCGCTGTCCGCGCGCCTCCAGCGCCGCCGACAGTGCCGCAAGCCCCTGCCCCAGCCGCCAGCGCGCGGCAGCGCCGATACGCTCGGTCTCGGGGTCGAGCACGAACAGGCACACCACAGGCCGCCCGCCCAGCGCCGCCGCATGCAGCGCCGGGTTATCGGCCAGCCGCAGATCGCGGCGCAACCAGACCAGTGCGGGTCCGCCCCTGCTCATGCCAATGTCTCCTTCGCGTCAAATACCCCCGCCGGAGGCCGCTGCCCTCACAAGACGCGCTCCAGCGCCGCGATCAGCCGCGCTACGTCTTCAGCGCTGGTGTAATGCACCGCCGAAAGCCGCAATACCCCCTGGCCCAGGTCAACCCCCATCGCTTCGAGCGGGCGGCGCGCATAAAAATCACCCGCCCAGCAGTTGATGCCCTCGCGCGCCAGCTCCGCCGCAACCGGCTCGGCCGCGCGCCCCAGCGCCACCGCGACGGTGGGCGCGCGGCGCGCCGCGTCGCGCGGCCCGATCAGGCGCAGGTCATTGCGGTTCGCCAGAAAATCGAGCAGCGGCGCCATCACCGCTACCTCATGCGCGCGCATCAGATCATGCACCGCTTCCGCGCGCTTGGCCACGTCTGGCTCGGGCGCGAAATGGTGGGCGTGCAGGGCATCGAAATAGTCCGCGATCCCGGCCGAGGCCGCCACTTGCGCGTGGTCCGGCCCCGCAGGGGTGAAGCGCTTGTAGAGCACATCGCCGTTGAACCAGTGACCCTGGTTGGGCAGCCACGCGCCCAAGGCCCTGCGGATCACCATGATGCCCTGATGCGGGCCAAAAACCTTGTAGGCTGAGAAAAGATAAATGTCGGCGCCAAGTGCCGCCACATTTGGCAGCCCGTGCGGCGCATAGCTGACGCCATCAACGCAAGTCACAGCCCCCGCCGCATGCGCCATCGCCACGATCTCGGCGACCGGGTTGATCTCGCCCACCACATTCGAGCAGTGTGGAAAGGCCACCAGCCGCACCCGCCCGTCGGCCAATAGCGGCGCCAGCCGCGCCGGGTCGAGGTGCCCGGTGGCCGGGTCGATCGTCCATTCGCGCAGCTCAACGCCCTCTTCGGCCAGCCGCCGCCACGGGCCGGAGTTGGCCTCGTGGTCCTGATTGGTCACCACCACCGCCTCGCCGGGCCTCAGCGCGCGCCGAAACGCCTGCGCAAGCACATAGGTATTGGCCGAGGTTGAAGGGCCAAAGCTCAGCTCATCTTCCGCCACCCCCATCATCGCCGCCAGCCGCGCGCGCGCCTCATCCATTTCGGCCCCCCCGGCCTGGGCGGCCGCGTAGGGCGCATAAGGCTGCACCTTGCGCGCACGGTAAAACCGGGTCAGCCGGTCGATGACCTGCACACAGGCGTAAGACCCGCCCGCATTCTCAAAAAACGCCTGGTCAGCCAGACCGGGCTGCGAAAAGGCCGGGAATTGCGCGCGCACATGGCGCAGATCAAGGGCGGGCAGAGTCATGGTATCCTCGCGCAGGGCAAAGGTGCCTGGGTGGCACCGCGCGGCATCTGGCCCCGTCCTATGCGCAGGGTCAAGCCCCGCGATCCGCTGCTTTCCCACCCCTCTTTTTCACTTTGCATGCCGGGCGAGCAAGCGCTAGCGTTACGCGCCATTCACCCAAAACCGGAAAGGACGCCGATGAAGACCACCTCGCTCCTGCTGGCCTCTGTGGCCACCTTTGCCTTCGCCATTCCCGCCGGTGCCGCCGATCCGCAACTGCTGGTATTCGACTGGGCCGGGTTTGAAGAGCCGGGCCTGTTCGCCAGTTACGTCGAAAAACACGGGCAGGCCCCGAGCTATTCGTTCTACGGCGATGATGACGAGGCCTACCAGAAGATCGCCTCGGGGTTTCGCGCCGATGTCGCGCACCCCTGTTCGCAAATGGTTTCGAAATACCGCGACGCCGGGCTGATCGAGCCATGGGATGTTTCCCGCATCCCTGAATTTGCCAATATCGACCCCGAATTTCTCGACTCGCCGATTTTCGTGGACAATACCGGGGTGTGGTACATTCCCACCGACTGGGGCGCGACGGCGGTGGCCTATAACCCCGATCTGGTGCCCACCGAGGATGTCGCCAGCCTGCAGGTGTTCCTGAACCCGAAATATCAGGGCCGCACCTCGCTGCCCGACAGTTCCGATGACGTCTGGGCTTTGGCCTATCTGGCCACCGGCGTCACCGACTGGACCGAGATTTCCGATGACCAGTTCAAGGCCGCCGCCGCATGGTTGCGCCAAGCACACAAGAACGTCGCCAGCTACTGGGCCGACCCCGCCGAGATGAGCCAGATCATGGCTTCGGGCGAGGTGCTGGTGGCCTGGTCATGGAACGACGGCGTGGCCTATTTGCAGGATGACGACTACCCGGTCGCCTTCCAGCGCGAAGCCGTAGAAGGTTCGTCAAGCTGGTTCTGCGGCTTGGTCAACCTCAAGAACGGGCCGGGCAGCGAAGACAAGGTCTATGACTTTGTCAACTCGTGGCTGCGCCCCGAGGCAGGCCCCGAACTGCTTGACGCGATCGGATATGGTCACACCAACACCCGTGCAATGGCGCTGGTGTCTGAAGAAGACCGCGAAATTGCTGGCCTGAGCGATATCAACGCGCCAATTCTCGCGCAGACCCCGAACGACCCTGCCCTGCGCGAGCGGCAACTGGCTGAGTTCGAACAGATCAAGGCGGGTTTCTGAACCCGTCTGCTGCGCAAAATGAAGACGCCCGGCGGTATTCCTGCCGGGCGTGTTGCGTCATGTCATCCGGTCCGCTCTCGCGCGCCGAGCCGCGGGGTGGGGGGCCGCCGCCCCACCCGCCCAGCCTCAACTCAGCGCAGGTTGCCGTCAAAGCTGAACGAGGCGCCATAGCTGCCCCAGTCGTAGCTGGTAACGCCGTTGCGCGCGCTGCCTGCGTAGTGTTCAAGTCCGGGCAGGCCGAACAGGCGCACCGCGCCACCGCTTGCAGCAATAACGCCCGCGTGGCGCGCCGCCTCGCAGATGTCGCTGTCGGTGACATAGGGGTTTGAACCCCAGACCGGGCCAGCGGCCGCACCAGGTGCCGCGCACACACAGTCATGCGTCGTAGCGCCGACCGGGAACTTGCCGCAAGCCGGGCCTGCGGCGGTCGGCACCGGCACCGGCACGGAAGGCCCGTCCACCACAAATTCGATGGACGAGGAATAGGAGCCCCAGTCGCTCGAGGTGATCCCGTTCTGCGTCGTCGAGGGGTAACGTTCCTGCCCCGGTCGTGCCACGGCCAGAATGTCGCCTCCGCCGGGGCCGACAGCGCCTGCGTGCCGCGCGGCGGTGCACAGGTTGCTGTCGGAAGTGTAAATTCCGCTGCCCCAGAGCGAGCCGTCAAAGTCATCCGGCGTGCAGGTGCAAGCGTATTGCGAGGCATCCGAGGGGAAGTAATAGTCGCACCCCGGCAACCGCTGCACGATCGCCTGCCCCGGCAGATAGAACTCGACGCTTTCCGAATACGAACCCCATTCAGACGAGGTGATTCCGTTTTGCGTGGTCGAGGGGTATCGCCCCTGCCCCGGCTGCAACACGGCGCGAATATCGCCCCCGGCCTTGCCGATCATGCCCGCGTGCGTGGCCGCAGTGCACAGGTCGCTGTCTGACGTGTAAAGCCCGGTGCCCCAGATTGAGCCGTCGCTACGGCCCGCAGGGCACGAACAACTGTATTCTGCCTGCCCCGAGGGGTAGCTGTAGTTGCATTCCGGCAGGCTCTGCGCCGTCGCCGCAAGGGTCGATGCAAAAAGACCCAAGATCAGCGCCAGCGCCCCGGCCAACAGCGCCGTGCCGCGATACACGGTGGTATTGATTCGAGCGGTCATGTCAAATCTCCTCCTTGAATTCACTTCCGCGTGACTGACGTGACGCTACGCCACACCCCGCCTTTTGGGAAAGAAAAATCCGCAGTGACAAGCTCGCTTGCGGCCGCCCCAGCCGCGCCCTATATTGATCCCGTTCGGGGCAACCCGGACTATGGACATAAACGCGCTCGTAATACGCGGATCGGACCCGGGGGCGGTACCCGGCGGCTCCACCAACCACTCCCTCATTGGGGGCAAATGGGGCCGAAACAGGATCGACGAACGTCTAAAGGGGTTATGCTTTGTCTCGGTGAGCTACCACCGTTATCGGTGCAAAAGTACAGTTGCCAATGACAACCGTGCTCCGGCAATGGCTCTTGCTGCGTAAGCAGTTCGGGTCGCCGAAACTAAGCCCTTGCGCCTAGCAGCGTAAGGCGGGGTCCGCAGGCACCTGGCAACAGAAGCCTGCACTCTATTTTCCAGCCCTTAATAAGCTGATTTTCCGTCACTTTCTGTTTCCATTTTCCAGTGGTTTTACAATTTCGGATTGCCGTTTCTCGCGTTCCTCCTTCAAGACATGCTGGGCGCTGACCTTCTTGTCCTCGTGTCGGCAGTAGTGCTCGACGATCTCGAGCGACATGCCGACCATGTCGCCGATCTGCCCATGTGAGTAACCACCGCGCCGCAGGTGGATGGTCGCGTTCGCGCGGAGGCCGTGCATCACCGCCCCCTCGAGAATCGGGTGCTTGGCTCGCTTCCGGTCGAAAACCTTCCACAGCTGGTTGGTGGTGAATGGCCGCCCAGCGCTCTTGCCATCTTCCTGC
Source organism: Paracoccaceae bacterium (assembly GCA_019429405.1). Lineage (GTDB taxonomy): Bacteria > Pseudomonadota > Alphaproteobacteria > Rhodobacterales > Rhodobacteraceae > UBA6213. The sequence continues at coordinate 427 of JAHYIZ010000020.1, read as the reverse complement.
AGCAGGAAGGGTCCTGGACGCCGCTCCCAAGTGGCCATCTCCTTCTGCAGCTCGGGGAAGATCGGGCACCATGGCTGCGCGCCGCTCTTCTTCTGCGTCAGGTGGAAGCAGTCGTCCTCGATGTGGTTCGGGCTCAGCCGAACGATGTCTGAGACGCGCTGGCCCGTGTACCGGGCGAGGAAGAAGAACTGAACCGCCCCGGGTTTACCGGAGGGTGATTTGTTCAACGACTAGGCGACCATATCGAGTGAGTTCAGGTTTGCATAGAAGGCCTCCTCTGCTTCTGCGGGCGGGACGTAGCCGATGGGGCCGAGAAGGCGGCGATTGTTATACCAGTCGACCCATTTGAGGGTTTCCCATTCGACCTCGCGCATCGATTTCCAGGGGCCGATCTGGTTGATCACCTCGGTTTTGAACAGGCCAATGA
>JAHYIZ010000057.1 GCA_019429405.1 Paracoccaceae bacterium | reverse complement strand
CCCCGGCAAAAGCACGCCGTAGCCCAGTGCCAGTGCCAGCACCCCGCCAAGCACAAGCCAGCCGCGCAAACTGCCCCCGATCCGCACCAGCAACGGATGCCCCAGCGGCAACGCCAGATGCGCCAGCACAACCGCCGCCCATAGCCCCGCCAGCAGCCCGCCAATGCCGCGCGCCGAAAACCGGAACGCCACCCCGAAGGCGATCAGCCCGACTGCCAGCAGCAGTACCATGCCCTGCCCCCCTCAGCCGCGCCCGGTCGAGCCAAAGCCGCCCGCGCCGCGCGCCGTTTCACCCAGACCAGCAACCGCTTCAAAGTCCGCCCGCACCACGGGCGCAAGCACCATCTGCGCAATCCGCTCGCCGTGGCCGATGGTGAAGGGCGCATCGCCAAGGTTGACAAGGATCACCCCCAAAGGCCCGCGATAATCGGCGTCGATCGTGCCCGGCGCGTTGGCCAGCGTGATGCCATGTTTCAGCGCCAGACCCGAGCGTGGGCGCAACTGCACCTCATACCCCGGCGGAATTTCCAGCCGCAGCCCGGTCGCGACCAGCACCCGCTGCATCGGCTCCAGCCGCAGCCCTGCGGCGCGCGCCGCCTCGGGCAGGTTGGCGCGCAGATCGGCCCCCGCCGCGCCCGCCGTCGCATAGGCAGGAAGCGGCACCAACGCATCGGCCCAGTCTTCACGCATCACCCGTATCGTCGCCATACCCAGCCCTCCTCCGCGCGCCAGCGCCCGTCTGCCCCAAGTGTCGGCCGCGGTGCCGCTGTCGCACCTGCCACCGCGATCTGGCGGCCCTCTGGCGGCGCGTCTTGATCCACCTCATTGCGCGGCATCGCGCCCGCGCTGATATTGCGCGCAAAAGGAGGTGCATCATGGCCGAAAGGACCATCCGCGTGCAAAACGAGTTCGGCCTGCTCTGGTTCGCAGGCTGGCTCTTCACCCTCGGCTACCTTGGGCTGGGGTTCTGGAAAGGGGTGCTTGCGCTTGTCGTCTGGCCCTATTTCATCGGCGTCGCGCTGACCGCCGTCGGGGCTGGTTAAGGGCGCCACCGCAGCCGTGGCATTCGCAAAAAAGGCCTGACCCAGCGCCGCGTTGGCGCTCGCCGGATCGGTGTTGATCACCGCGCGCATACCCGCCATGACTGCCCCCTTGCCTCTCGCCACTCTTTCATAGTGAATCGGCGCGCATCCACAAGTGAACGGTGCAAGGCGCCCCGATGACCTTCCCGCCAAACGACCTTTCAGGCAGCCCACGGCCACGCCCCTACCCCCGGCCCGTAGCGTCAGCCGCGACCTCGCCGCCTCACGCTACTGCCGGGCCGGGAAAGTGGCACGCCACAAGGTGATCGCCCGCAGCGGGCTGCGGCGCAGTCTCGGCGCAGATCGCCTTGGCCCGCGCGCAGCGGGTGCGGAACACACATCCCGAAGGCGGCGCCAGTGGTGACGGCAGATCGCCCGAAAGCGGGATCACGACCTTTGCGCGTTCGCGCACCGGGTCAGGGATCGGCACCGCCGACAAGAGCGCCTGCGTATAGGGGTGCTGGGGTGCTGCGTAAAGGTCGCGCCCCGGCGCCATTTCCATCATCCGGCCAAGGTAGAGCACCATCACCCGGTTCGAGATGTGTTTCACCACGCTCAGATCATGCGCGATGAAGATCAGCGTCAGGCCAAGGTCGCGCTGCAATTCCATCAGCAAGTTGATGACCTGCGCCTGAATCGAGACATCGAGCGCTGAAACCGGTTCGTCGCAGATGACCAGCTTCGGGCCCACCACCAGCGCGCGGGCAATGCCGATGCGCTGGCACTGACCGCCCGAAAACTCATGCGGGTAGCGGTTGATCTGGTTGGGCAACAGGCCCACCCGGTCCATCAGTTCCTTGACCCGCAGCTTGACCTCATCCCCGCCCAGTTCGGGGTGATGCGTGCGCAAAGGTTCGGCGATGATCTCGCCCACCGTCATGCGCGGGTTGAGGCTGGCGAGCGGGTCTTGAAACACCATCTGAATGTCGGCGCGGTATTTCAGCATTTCGCGGCGCGAAAGCGACAGCAGGTCGGTCTTGCCCTGCCAAATGGCCTGCCCCGTGGCCGGTACCATCTGGATCAGCGCGCGGGCGAGCGTGGATTTGCCGCAGCCCGATTCGCCAACGATGCCCAGCACCTCGCCCTCGGCCAGATCGAAGCTGACGCCGTTCACCGCATGCAGTTTGCGCGGCGCGGTCCACGGCCAGTCGCCCTCGCGGCGCAGGCTGAAGGCGACATGCAGATCGCGGACACTCAGAAGCGGGGCGCCGGTCATGCCAATTCCTCCAGGCTGCGGTTGCACGCGCGCCAGCGCCCCGGCGCAAACTCGGTCAATGGCGCGAGGGCCTGCACACAATCGTCGCCAGCATAGTCGCAACGCGGCGCAAACGGGCATCCTTGCTGCGCGCGCGTCATGTTGGGCGGGCTGCCGGGAATGCTGTCAAGCTCGCCCCCCTCATGGTCCACCCGCGGGATCGCGCGCAAGAGGCCGCGGGTGTAGGGGTGCGTGGGGTCGGCAAAGAGCGGATGCACCGGGGCCGCCTCCATCACGCGGCCACCATAGAGCACCATTACCCGTTCGCAGAACCCGGCGATAACGCCAAGGTCATGCGTGATGAGTATGGTCGCCATGCCGAATTCGCGCTGCAGCTCGACCAGCAACTGCATGATCTGCGCTTGCACGGTCACATCGAGCGCGGTGGTCGGCTCATCGGCAATCAGAATGTCAGGGCGGCACAAAAGCGACATCGCGATCATCACACGCTGGCGCATGCCGCCCGAAAACTCGTGCGGGTATAGCCGAATGCGGCCCTTGGCATCAGGAATTTTCACGGCATCGAGCATGCGCAGGGATTCCGCCAGCGCATCGCTCTTGCTCATGCCCTTGTGGTGCACCAGCACCTCGGCCATCTGCTCGGAAACCCGCATATAGGGGTTGAGCGAGGTCATCGGGTCCTGAAACACCATGGCAATGTGGTTGGCGCGGATCGGGTTGAGGACAGCCGCCGGCGCATTGAGGATTTCGCGCCCGTCGAACTTTACCGACCCGCGCGCGGTCCCGTTCTGCGCCAGAAGGCCCATGATCGCGAAGGCAAGCTGGCTTTTGCCAGACCCGCTTTCGCCCACGATACCCAGGGTTTCGCCGCGATCGAGCGTCAGGTTGACGCCGTTCACCGCATTCACGGTGCCGTCGTTGGTGGTAAAGGAAACGCCAAGGTCTTTTACATCCAGCAAAGCCATGTCAGCGGTCCTTCGGGTCGAGCGCATCGCGCAGACCATCGCCCACGAAGAAAAAGGCGAAGAGCGTGATGACAAAGAAGAAAAGCGGAAACGCCAGTTGCCACAGCGTGCCATAGTTCATGGTGCCGGCGCCTTCCGAGATCAGCGCGCCCCAGCTCGTCAGCGGTTCCTGCACGCCAAGGCCAAGGAAGGAAATGAAACTTTCGGTCAGGATCATCAGCGGCACCAGCAGCGTGGCATAAACCGCGACCACGCCCAAAAGGTTCGGCACGATATGGCGGCGAATGATGGTCAGCCGCGAAACCCCGGTGGCCTCGGCCGCCTCGATGAATTCCTTGTGCTTGAGGCTCAAAGTCTGGCCGCGCACGATCCGGCTCATGTCAAGCCAGCTGATCAGCCCGATGCCCATGAACAGCATGATGATCGAGCGGCCGAAAACCACCAAAAGCAGGATCAGCACGAACATGTAAGGGATCGACATCAGGATATCGACCAGCCGCATCATCACGTTGTCGGTGCGCCCGCCCACATAGCCCGCGAAGGCGCCGTAGAATGTGCCCACCAGCACCGCAATGGCGCTGCCGACAATGCCCACGGCAAGGCTGATCTGGGTGCCCTGCACGGTGCGCGCGAACAGGTCGCGGCCAAGGTCGTCGGTGCCGAAATAATGGCCGTTGGCCAGCGACGGTCCGCCCTTTTCGGCAATCTGCCCCATCACCGAGAAATCGAGAGTTTCGTTGGAATAGCGCGCGATGCTGGTGCCGAAGACCGCGAAGGCCAGCACGAGCAGCAGCACGAGCAGACCGCCCACCGCCGCCTTGTTCTTGAAGAACCGCTTGCGCGCATCCGCCCAGAGCGAGCGGCCCTTGACCTCATCGCCCGCCAGTCTGTCGGCGAGGCTTTTCATTTTGGTGCTGTCGATGACCATGATCTAGTACCGGATCTTTGGGTCGATCCAGGCGTAGAGGATGTCGACCAGAAGGTTGAAGAGAACGGTGAGCGTGCCGACCAGAATCGTCACCCCCATCATCACCGCGTAGTCGCGGTTCAGCGCGCTATCGACAAAGGCCTTGCCGATGCCGCCGGTGGAAAAATACATGTCCACCACCACCGAACCGGTGATCATCGTCACGAACGCCGGGCCGAGGTAGGAAACCACCGGCAGCATCGCGGGCTTCAATGCGTGGCGGATGATGACCTTGCGCATCGGCAGGCCCTTGGCCTTGGCGGTGCGGATATGGTTCGAGTTCATCACCTCAAGCATGGAGGAGCGCGTGATGCGCGCAATCGAGGCCATGAACGAGGTCGAAAGCGCCACCACCGGCATGATCAGATATTGCCACTGCCCGCCTTCCCAGCCGCCACCGGGCAGCCAGCCCAGCCAGAGCGTGAACACCAGCACCAGAATTGGCGCCATCACGAAGTTAGGCAGCACCTGCGCGCCAATCGAAATGCCAACCGCGAGGTAATCGAGCCAGCTGTTGTGCCAGATCGCGGCGGCCACGCCGAGGCTGACCCCCGCCACCACCGCCACCACAAACGAAATCGCGCCATAGGTCAGCGTAACCGGAAAGCCCTGCGCGATGATCGCGTTGACGGTGCGGTCCTTGTAGATGAACGAGGGGCCAAAGTCGAAATCGCTCACGATGCCCCAGACATAGGTCAGCATTTGCCGCCACATCGGCTGGTCGAGCCCGTATTTGGCGTTAAGGTTGGCCAGCACCGCCGGCGGCAACCCGCGTTCCGACACGAACGGGCCGCCCGGTGCGGCATGCATCAAGAGGAACGAGAAGACGATAAGCAGAAGCAGCGTTGGCACGGCAATAGCCAAGCGCCTGACAATAAAGGCAAACATGGGTCTTTTCCCGACCGGAGGGGGGTCGGGGGCGCGCCTCGCGGCGCACCCCCTAAGCCCGTGTTACTTGGCGACGCGATAAAGCTCTTTCGCGTACCAGGTCTGCATCACGTTGGCGGTCGGAATGCCTTTGATATCGGCGGCAATCATGTCGACCTTGGCGTAATGGTAGATCGGGATCACCGGCATCTCGTCGGCAAGGATCTGTTCGGCAGCCGTGTACATCGGCTGCGGATCAGCGGCGGTTTTCGACTCTTTCATTAGCCGGTCATATTCTTCCGAATAGAACTTGCCGTTGTTGTGCCCCGAATACGAGGTGAACAGGTCGAGGTAGGTCGAGGCTTCGTTGTAGTCGCCACACCACGCGTAGCGCGCCATCTCGAAGTCCTGGTTCTGCATCTTGTCGGTGTGCACCTGCCATTCCATGTTGTTGAGCGTCAGCTCAACCCCCAGCGGTTTCCAGAACTGGGCAATGGCAATGGCGATTTTCTTGTGCGCTTCCGACGTGTTGTAGTTCAGCGTCAGCCTGAGCGGGTTGGCGGGGCTGTAGCCTGCGGCCGTCAGCAGCTCTTTTGCCTTCGCTTCACGCGCGGCCTGGGTCCAGCCAGCGTATTCGATCTCGGGCATGGTAAAGCCCGCGGTCGCCCAGTGGGTCCAGTTGAAAGCGGGTTTCTGACCGCCTTGCAGCACGGCATCCACGATGATGTCGCGGTTGACGCCATACGACAGCGCGCGGCGCACGTTGGTGTCTTTCAGCGAAGCCGGGCCTTTGTCCGACAGGTTCAGCATGTAGATGTAGCTGCACGAATAGGCCGACGAGGTCGCCACATCGGGGTATTCGGCCTTCAGGCGCGGGTATTGCCCGGCGGGCACGTTGGTGCGGTCAAGCTCGCCCGCAAGGAACCGCGTCAGCGCCTGGTTTTCGTCGTTGATGGTCAGCGCGGTGACGGTTTCCAGAATGGTGTTGGCGTCATCCCAGTAGATCGGGTTGCGCTTCAGCACCAGCTTTTCACCGTGGATGTGTTCGGCCAGCGTATAGGCGCCGTTGCCGACGATATTGCCCGGCAGGGTCCATTCATTGCCGAATTTCTCGACCGTCGCCTGATGCACCGGGAAGGTCGAGCCATGCACCGTCATCGCCGGGAAATAGGGCAGAGGTGCCAGGATCTTCACTTCAAAGGTGTGGTCATCGACGGCACGCACGCCCAGCGTATCGGGGGCGGCGGTGCCTGCGGTGATTTCAGCGGCGTTCACCACCTGCATCAGTTCCATGTACCAGGCGTATTCCGACGCAAACGCCGGGTCGGCAAGGCGGCGCCACGCATAGACGAAGTCATTGGCGGTGACCGGGTCGCCGTTCGACCATTTCGCATCGGCACGCAGGTGGAACGTGTAGGTCATCTTGTCGTCGGAAATGTCATAGCTGGTGGCCACGCCCGGCTCCAGCTCGCCCGTGGGGCCTTCGTTGTAGAGCCCTTCGAACAGCGAACGGATGAGGTCTGAACCTTCGACGTCAGTGTTGATCTGCGGATCGAGCGACTTGATCGCGTCGAGCAGCCAATAGGTGTAGGTCTGGTTCGCCGACAGCTCTTCACCCGTAACCGGGTGGGTGGCGGCCCATGCGGGCACGGCCAGCGTCAGGCTGAGGATGGTCGAGAGCAAGAGTTTCGTCTTCATGTCTGTCCTCCGTTTTTCAGGGGTCACCCCCCTATCCGATGTTCCGCGAAGCGCGGAAACTGCGCGCAGATTAGTTACGCGCTTCTGATAGGTCCATGGGGGAATTGATAGCGCCCAAAGTGCCGCAGCGGCAGCCGCGCGGCACCGGGCGCCGGGTCAGCCGGCGGCGGCGCAATCGCTTGCCGTCGCGCAGCCGGGGCCGGGGCCAATTTCAACCTGCAAGGTAGCGTGGGCTATGGCAAAATGCTCGGACAGCTCTTCTGCCAACCCGGCCAGAAAGGCGTCGCCGGGGTGGCCTGCGGGCATGCACAGGTGCGCGCTCAGCGCGGCGCGCGTGGTGGAAATCGGCCAGATATGCAGATCATGCACCGCCACGACCCCCGGCTGACGGCCCAGAAACCCTGCCAAGGCCGCCTGATCGCGCCCTTCTGGCACCGCATCCATCAGCCCCCGCGTGGCATCCGCCACCAGCCGCGCGGCGGTCACCGCGATCAGAAGGCTTACAGCAATCGCGATCGCAGGGTCGAGCCAGCGCGAACCGGTGGCCAGCATCAGCCCCGCCCCCGCCACCACCGCCAGCGAAACCGCCGCATCGGCCATCATGTGCAAATAGGCGCCGCGCG
>JAHYIZ010000019.1 GCA_019429405.1 Paracoccaceae bacterium | reverse complement strand
GGGGCAAGGAGCATCCGCTGAAGTTCCTCGCCGGGTATCAGGGCCGCTTCCTGCAATGCGATGCCTATCAGTCCTACAACGCGATGACCGAGATCGCGCGCGACAACGGGCCGTGGCAGCTGGTCTACTGCTGGACGCATGTGCGCCGCCGTTTCGTGAAGCGCTTCGAGAGCGATGGCTCACCCATCGCCGAAGAGATGCTGCGTCAGATCGCGCTGCTCTATCAGATCGAGAAGACCGTGCGCGGCAAGGAGGCCTCCGTGCGCCTTGCCGCCCGGCGTGAGCATTCCGCCCCGATCATCGCGGCGCTGAAACCCTGGCTGGAGGCCCAGCTATCGCGTATCCCGCAGAAGTCCCAACTTGCCGAAGACATCCGCTATACCCTGGCGCACTGGCCCGGCCTGATCCGCTTCCTCGACGACGGAACACTGGAACTCGACACCAACCCGGTCGAGAACCAGATCCGCCCGATAGCCCTCACAAGAAAAAATGCGCTCTTCGCGGGCAACGAGATCGGCGCCGAGAACTGGGCCATGCTCGCCTCGCTGGTCGCCACCTGCAAGATGTCCGACGTGAACCCGGTCGACTATATCGCCACCACCCTGCGCGCCATCCTCGACGGCCATCCGCAGAGCGGCATCGAAGACCTCATGCCATGGCGCTTCAACCAGCCGTCAAGCCTCGCCGCATAGGGTGATGCCGTCGCGCTTACGATGAAACTGAGCGTCAGAGCGTTCTGGGCGCCGGTCCTTCTTGGGCCCATTTCTGGATCGTGTGAGCGACTTGTCATAGGCGTTGCGGCGGTTAATGCTGACGGCTTCCATGTCGAGTTGGCGAACGCTTTGGGGCGGCTGCATTGCCTCTATGGCAAAGACGCACCAGCGGTAGTGACCGCTGTGCGAATTGCGGGAGAGTGCCTGCGTCATGATCTCGCGCAAAGATCTATTGATGCCCTGAGGGAACCAGAAACAGCTGTTTCAGGTGTTCTTGTAGGTGAGTGCCGCGAAGCAGAGGGTTTTAGTCTTCAACAGTTAGCGGCAAGCTGGATGGCCGCGCTGTCGTCCCTCTACGACGCGTCCGTGCAGCATGACGCGCTTGTCGTTTCGCCGGGGCAGGAAGTGGCAGCAGTCGCTGATGGCTTGCGAAGCGGAGACCGGCTACCTTTCCTCGTCTGTGACTATGTGCGGGCACAGAAAGAAAGCTTTAGCCAGTATTTCAGTCGCGACCTGCAGGAAGGCCGGGCAAGACGTGCAAAAGGTGAGAGCCATCAAATCGTGATCGACTTCGCCGGGCCAAAGCTGGTGGCAAACTTCGGGACGCTGCGGGCTGGCTCCTTGACAAGTTCCGTCCACCTGATCAAGCGCCGACTCTGGGACTTGAAAGTTGAGCGAGACAGGGAAACGCACGACGCGTTCAGGCGCAACCATGAATTGCTCCTGCATCGCCCTGCTAAGGATGATCCGCAGGTAACGGAGCGGCAACAGGCGAATATCAGCGAGGCACTGAAATCCCTTGAGAAGCAGGCGGATCAGGAAGAGCTTCGCCTGCTTGCATTGGATTCTGTTTCAGCTATCGGCCAGCGTATCTTGAAGTATGACGTAGCCGCATAAGCGTTTTAAAGGGGTTAGGGATGGAAAATGGCGACCCTAGTCCAGCGGATGCAAAGCGATCAAACCGAGCCGAGCAAGCGCAGATCGCCCATGAAGCTCTCCAAGGTCTGAAGGTCCGCCCGAATACTGGCCGGGAACTTGGCAATCAGGGGCTCGGGCACCACCAGCCGCACATTCGCCTGCGTCATTTCCCGGAACTGCGCCTCGGAAACTCCCTCCTGCAAGGTCAGCAGGTGCTTCACCGGGATTCGGTCTGCCTCGTTGATCACTTGCCGCCAACGGTCGCGGCATGTGGTCTTGGTGGCGAGCATCCGAAGCCGGGCGGCGGGAAAGCCCGGGTCGCGGTAAGCGCCCTGCGAGGGGAACAGGAAATCCGGGCGCTTGCCGGGTTCCGATTGCGGCCCGTGCTGAAAATCCACGCCCTCGCGGAACCGCTCCTCGATAAGTATTTCCCGGGTGTGCAATTCCAGCGAGCGCCCGGAACGCGCCTTGCGCCGTTGCAACACAGTCTGCGCCCGGGAAATGAAATCGTCCAAGGAGGTGAATCCGGCGTGAATCGCGGGAAGTTCTATCGCCTCCTCCAAGCTGCGGAAGATTTCAAACTCGCAGTCGCGCCGCCGTAAAAGCCGCTTGTCGGGCGCGGTGCCGCGCTCGGGCCGAAGCTCCACCGTCTTGCGCACGATCTCGGCCCCGGTCGGGAACCGCGCCAGCCACGCTGGCGGAATCTCGGCCGGTTCAAGCCAGCAACTCGCGCGCCCGGCGGCATAGGGCGGGAACAGCCCGGGTTGCTCGGGGGACCACATGAGAAACCGTCCCGGCTCAATCGGCCCGAACCGTTCCTCGGCAATATCCTCCTCGGTCTCGTGGCGGCACACCCAGACATGGCAACTCGTCGCGGCGCCGTTCTCGTCCAGAGGGAAGGCGAAGACTGCAAGCGCGCCGGTGCTTTCCGGGTCCAGAAGCGCCGAAGCCCCGCCACCGAAATTCGTCAGTCGGGTTTCGTCGCGGCCGTTCGGCTTCCCCTCGTGGCGTTTCGAGTTGTAGTAGATCACCCGCACTTCCCGGGCGTCCATGTGGGAGTCGACGGCAAGTTCAAAGCGGTGATCGGGGTTCTTCGCGTCTATCCGGTTGATCATCGGGAAAATGCGGAACAGGAAATCTTTCGGTATGTAGGGGCCTGCCTGATGTGCGCCGTTGGCGAGCGTGTCATTGCCCGAAAGGCGCTTCACGAAAAGGGCGATCCGGGGCGCACAAAAATCCGCGAGCCAATCCATAAAATCAGAAACCGCCATTCGCCCCTCCCGCAATCGTTCCTTGTTTCGGGCCATTGGCCAGCCAATTCGCCGCCCGGTCAAGCACGTCGTCCACCGGCACCCGCTCGCGCCCCTTGAGGGCACATTCCCAGATCGTCAGCACTCGCCAGCCATCGGTCAGAAGCGCCGCCTCGGTCGCCTCGTCCCGGGCTCGGTTGCCCTCTATCTTCGCCCGCCAGAACTCTCGCCGCGTGGCGGGCAGCCGGAACAGGTGGCAGCCATGCCCGTGCCAGAAACACCCGTTAACAAGAATCACCGCGCGGCGCCCCGGAAAGACCAGATCGGGGGAACCCGGCAAGTGCCGGTCATGCAGTCGATAGCGAAAGCCCCGGGCATGTAGCCCCCGCCGCAGGATCATTTCGGGCCGCGTGTCCTTCCCTTTGATGCCCGCCATCATCCGGCTTCGGGTGGCGGCGTCCACAATGTCAGCCAACGAGCGGCAACCGCTTTTGCAGGTGCTCTTGGTCCTGCGCCGCCTCGGCCGCGATGTAGGGCAGCATATGCCGTGCCACCGCTTCGATCACCGGCACCGCCACCGAGTTCCCGAATTGCTTGTATGCTTGGGTATCGGAAACCGGGATGATGAACTTGGACTCGCCGGGCTTGTCGAACCCCATGAGGCGGGCACATTCGCGCGGGGTCAGGCGGCGCGGGTTCCTTCCGTTGCCCCGGTCTATCAGGATTTCGGAGCCGTCCTTGTAATAGCGGGCCGACAGGGTGCGCGCCACATCGCCCCGGCCAGCGAGCCCGAAGCCAAAGCCGTTCCCGGCGGCCCGGTGTTTCGCAGCATAGTCCTGCAAATATCGCCAGAGATGATCGGTCAGGGTGTATCGGTCGCTGACCCGCCCGTTGGCATCGGTATAGAGCTTGTCGGGCGCTTTTTCGGAGCCGTCTTCAGGGTGCAGGATTGTCCCGAGCTTCGGTCCGTTCAGCGGTGAAGGCACGTCCAGATCGTCAAAGGTGAAATCACATTCCTCCCGGAATCCAGCAATCAGGATGCGTTCCCGGTGCTGCGGGACGTAGCCTTTGGCGTTGATCACGCGCGGCGTCGGAACATGATAACCGAGGTCGCGCAGGGTCCGCATGATCACCGCGAAGGTGCGCCCCTTGTCGTGATTGACGAGGTTCTTCACGTTTTCAAGCAGGAACGCCTTGGGGCGGTGCTCGGCAATAATTCGCACCACGTCGAAAAACAGCGTCCCTTGCGTCTCGTCCGCAAAGCCATGCGCTCTGCCGAGGGCATTCTTCTTGCTCACACCGGCAATGCTGAATGGCTGGCAGGGGAAACCGGCAAGCAGAAGGTCATGCTCGGGAATGTCCTTCGCCTCGGTCCTTGTTATGTCCCCCGAAATCTCGTGGCTGTCGTGGGGAAAGTTCGCCGCGTAGGTGGTCTTGGCGAAGCGATCCCATTCCGAGGTGAAGACACATTTCCCGCCCAGAGGCTCGAACCCTCTACGAATCCCCCCTATTCCGGCGAACAGGTCAATGAAGCGAAACGCCGGTTTCTCGGGTTCGGTCGGGCCGCGCCTGTTCACGAGGTCTTCCAGCACCACAAGCGCCGCTTGCCGGGGCATGGCCTCGCCGCGCTCCCAGCGGTAGAGGGTAGCAGGCGAATAGCCCACAATTGGCGCAAGTGCCTCAAGCGAGATACCCGCGCGCTCGCGCAGTCGGGAGAAGTCAGAACGGGTATCATCAAACATAGGGCGATCCCTCTAGGTCGATTTTTCTCATTCTTGCAACATTCGACACGCCGTAACAAGAACAAAAGAGGAATTTTCGCCCCAAACTGCGCTGCCCAGGTAAACAACGGATTACCGGACTCACGGTGCTCTCGCCGCGCTGGGCGCACCAGCAACAGCGGCCTAATGATGACCAAAGGCGGGCGTTCGGCGCGCGCAGCCGGGTTGCAGGTCATGCCACATTGTCCAAGAGGCCAACCCGTCGAGCGCGCAAGTGGAGCACCACGGCGGACGAGTGACCGGGGGTCGCATGGGTCCTTCCGGGGTGGGGGTGCCCCTGTCAGGGGGTGCGCAGAGCCCCGGGTGGCGACTAGTCTCGGAGACTCCGGCATTTCCTACGATATTTTCACCGCCTAGGGGCGAGCCTGCGCCGGACGTCGCGCCACAGCGGAAAACGGTGTTTCCGATTCGAAATTTTCTTCAAAGAGTGAAAGCCCGGGGCTCCGCGCCCCCCGCACCCCACCCGCCGGGGGAGGACCCTAGCGCGGTAAACATGCAGCCACGGTCGTCGGTCAGTCGTGATTCAGAAACAAGGCGAGCCGGGCCTTGCGCCGTGGGTGGGGTCGTGGCTCCCTGCCGGACAGCGCGCCACCACGGGAAACGGATAGCCCCGAGCAAGCGATTTGGGGCCGCCCTCCCGGCACATGCGCCACCGTGGTAATCCCGGGCCGCCTTTCACCCTGTTTCGGGGGAGAGGAAGCGCAAGAAGCGCGTTTCAAGGGATTCTCCAATAGTTTTCTAGGCAGTCTCCTTTAGGGCTTATTGGAAAACAGGCCAAAATGCGCTTCTTGCGCTTCCTAGCCGTCCGGAAGGCCGAAAACACGCCACCACGGCAGCAACCCCACGGCAGCGCGCCAGAAACAACCCCTTCAAATCAGGGCTTCGGCTTCGGAGTCGCCAGTTTCGGGAAAATCCTCGTCATGGCGGCGCCGAAGCCGGAAGCCGATGAAGCGCCGGGTCTTCGTGTCTGCGCTGCGCTTGAAACCTCTATCGGTCATGATCCGCGAGAAGTTGTTCTTCGAACCCGGCTTCATGCCCGACTCCCGGCAATACTCTGCGTAGTCGGCATAGGCCTGCATCACCGTCACCATGGCTTCGGGGTCGCGCTCGGTGTTCTCAGCCAGCCACTCCCCGGGAAGGTCGGTTTCCTCCCGGTATTGCGCGACAACCGCGTTGATCGCCAGCGGCACCCGGAGCCCACTGCGCCCCCAGTCCACCGCGCCGCGCACGGCCCACGCCAGCACCCCCTGAAGCTCGGCGGCGATGATCTTGCGATCAAGATCACCGATTTTCTTCTCGTCGGGAATGCGAACGGTGAAGGGGATCGGGGTGCAGCGGCGCCAGAACCCATCACCAGAGTCCAGCGAGCCGAGCAGGTGGTTCGTCCGAATCCAGACTTTGTGCGTGGGCATGAAATCGAAGCCCTCGTGCCGGAGCTTCCGGGCAGACAGCTTTTCCCGAGACGCAATCGCCTTGACGCGGGCGCTATCGAATACCTCCCCCTGCGCCGTCTCGTTCACGAGCGCAAGGCGGCTCCCCGGGAGACGCGCCATCATCCGCTCGGCTTCGTTTTCGTGCTTGCGCAGGGTGACCAGCGCCGCGCCTAGCGTAACGACATATTCGCCAAGCATCGCAGCGATGGTATTGGCGAAGACAGACTTGCCGTTCTGCCCTCGGCCATAGGCAAGGAAGAAAACCTCCTCATCCACCAGCCCCGTAAGCGTGTAGCCCACGGCGCGTTGGACGAAGGCCCGAATTTCCGGGTCGGGCATGATCGTCTCAAGTAACGACTCGAACATCGGGCATTCGGCGTCGGGATCGTAAGCGCACCCTGCCAGTTTCGACACGAGGTCCGCAGGGCGGGCTCGGCGCAGGCGCCCCGTGCGCAGATCGACAATGCCGTTCAGGCAGGTTAGCGAGAAGGGATCGGCGTCAAATTCCGCCGGGCTGGCGACGTGCATCCCGTGCTCGCTGCGCGCCATCTTCTCCATGCGCGCCAGCGCCTCGGCGTTGCCATGCAGCTTCGTGGCCTTGTCCATCATGGCCTGATTGTCCCGGGAGTTGTCTTTGCGGAACGCCTCGGCCGTCTTCCCGAGGATCGCCGCAGAGGTCTCCTTGGCATCATCCGCGACTTGCTCGGGCGTCATCGCCGCCCACCGCTGGCCGGTCCATTCGAGCCAATGCCCCTCGGCCGAGACGTAGAGGCGACGGCCGCGCAGCCGGTCAGCATGGCGGGCGCCGTTCCAGACATCCCCGAAAGCGGCCCTCTTGTCCGCAAGCTCCCGCGCCTCGGAAAGCCCAGCCGCAGGCTCCGCCCGGCTCAGCGCGGTGGCGGTCGTGGGAAGCCCGATCAACGCATCTATCTCCGACTCTTCCTCGGCGGAAATCGCGCCCTCGCCCGGTTCCGGCTCGGCCGAGAAGTCCGGCAGATTGTCCACAGGGTCGTGCCACGGCAGCGGCCGGGCCATGCCCGAATTGAGCCCGTTGGTGATGTGCCGCTCAAGGTCGCGCTCGGAATAATCGGTCAGGTAGCCGACTTCGTCGGCCGCCTCGGTCAGCGTTTCCCGGACCTGTTCTTCCGTCAGGGTGACACAGGCAATATAGCCGCCGAGGTGAACCGCCTGCCGATGGATTTCCTCGGTGCGCGAGTGGCCCTTATTGGCCGCGTCCAGAATCCGGGCCTTGGCGTATTTCAGGCCGTTCAGCGCGCGGGAAAGGGCATCGGGAATATCGCTCTGGTCAACGGCCTCTTGCGGCTCCTCACCGAGCATGTCGCTGAGCGGACGGCTCGGGCCAAGCGCCTGAGCGTCAAGCTCGGCCGCCTCGTCAATGAAGCGGGAGCCCTGAACAACGAAACTCTGTGCGGGAGCCTGCCCCTTCACCGAGCCGAAGAAATACGCTTGCCAAAAGCGAAAGGACTCGTTCGCCAGCGCACCGCCGAAGGCCCCGTTCACGCGCGCCACGAGATCGGCATAGGCCGCCGGGGGCAAGGGCTCGCTAAGGGGCAGCACGAGGCGCCAGCGGTTGCCCTTGTCGGGCATCCCGTGCGAGGGCGAGGTGTAGACCAGAGAGACGAGGCCTAGCGCCTTGAGCCGTTCCACGGCCTCCTCGGGCGTGATCTCGCCAGCATCGTAATCAATGAAAATCGCATGAACCGCGCCTGCATTCGGCCTATGCCGCAGGCTGTTATTCGCCGAGCGGCTGTTCCCCCAGGTCAACCCCGAGAACATGGGGAGCGCGGGCTTGCTGGCAGCCGTGGTCTCGGCAATCTGATCGGCAAGCTCGGGCAGCGCGATTTTCGGGGTGGTCTTGCTGTAGCCGTGCCAGTCCGGGAACCGGGTCAACGTAACAGGGCGGTGGGCCAGCGCATCTTGCTCGGGCAGCGCCCGCGCGGTAGTATTCTTGTGCATGAGAAGTTCCAGAATTTTGCGCTCGGGCGGTGATAACGCCCGGGCGTTTTCATTTTTCGGGGTTGAGGTGGATGAGATAGCCGCGCTCGTGCGAGCCGTTTTCGCGGAAGCGCCGGGGGAGGGATTTGGGTGCGGGGCAATGGGCAACGCGATGACTCGGGACGCCATTGCGAAGATCATCGTCAAGTCCGTGAATGTGCCGCCGCCCGCAGATCGGGCGCGGTGCCGCGAAAATCACGGTGTCGCACGGCGGTTCGGATTCAGGGCGAACGAGGTAGGTCGGGATTTCGGGGCTGGGCATCATTTCTGCCGCTCCCCGGTCACGTCATTGAACCGTGCAAACGTCATCAGGCACCCCCTGTGCAGAGGAGCGAGGTCGGCAGCGCAATCGCGCGGACGCCGAGCGCCTGATAAGCTGCTTCCCGATCCAGCGGGTCGATCAGGCTCGGGTCGATCCAGAAGCCCAGCGTCTCGCTACCGTCGCGGCCCGGGATCAAACCGAACGCGGCGGCCAACGCGACACGGCGCCCCGCGGCCTTCTCGATACGCTGGCGCGCCACGGCCTCAAGGCGGGAGCAGGTCTCGGCTTGCGAAGGGGTTGCCCCCGCGCGCAGGTATGCCGTGCGGCGCTTGCGGCGCCAGCGGCCCCAATACGGGCTCAGGTTCGCGCCGGTCATCACGCGGCACCATAGCGAACGGTGCGCCCGGCCGCCCAATCGAGCAGGCTAGGGACGTGATAGCGGATAGAACCGCGCCCGAAGACCACAAACGGCGGCCCCTCGGGATCGTGGTAATGCCGATACTTCTCAAGCGACGAGCGCGAAAGCCCCAACAGCCCGGCGGCCGTAGGCGTATCGACGTAAAGCGGCAGAGTTTCAGGTTGCATCGCGGGCACCTCCGACTTTTCAACTGAGTCGAAGGTGGCTTATCCCAACCCTTATTTCGCCATGTATGCCCCGGCATTATCAGACAGTGCAGCGGCATTGTCGGGCCGGTCTTCTGCAAGCCATTCCTTGACGCGCCGTTCAGCCGTGCGCGGGCTCGGATGAAATTTCGGGTCCGGTTCGATCTTCCGAATAGCCTCAAGCACCGCCAAGGCCACCTGAATGACGATAGGAGACCCGTCTTCGCGGATGCAGCCCACGAACCCTGCGGCCCGCAATCTGTCGAACTCCTCGCGCCCGGCGCCTTTCATCAAGGCTTGCTTGTCATCGGTGGCCCATTGATCCTGCGCCTTCTTTCGGTTGGCGATCTGAATCGGCCGCTCCACCGGGGGCGCTGTCTGTAGCTCGCCGGGCAGAAGGGAATGGCAAGCCGGGTCAGCGCGGGCGGCGTCGAGCCACGGCGGCATGAAATTGCGCGTGGCGCCAAGGGCGAGATACGCTTTTGGAGATTGATCGTGGCGGCTCTCGTTTTCGCGCAAGATCACCTCTTTATGCGCGATTTCTGCCTTAACCTTGAAGGCCCACGCCTCCCGGACATCTTCCCAAGCCTTGCGACCGGGCAGCCACGCCCCGAAATCTCGTTCGTCCCCCTCACGTTCGGGAGGGAGAACCCCAGCGAGGAGACAAGCAGCCTCATGCGCGCTCAGGGTGTCCTGTTCAAGCCATTCCCGCAACGCCGCTATCTGGCGGGCTTCAAGCGTTTCCTCGGTCATGCCTGTTTCCCCCGTTTCCCGCCGCCAATCGGCACCACGTTTGCCCCAAGGCCCAGCGCGGCAGCCACCTCGTTCCCGATCAGATCGGCCGCCCGGCGCTGGGGATCGGCTGCAAGGTGGGCGTAACGCTTCGTCGTGGCAGCCTGAGAGTGGCCGAGGAGCGCGCCGATCTGGTGCAGCGACAATCCCGCCCCGGCGCCCACGGCCGCATTGGAGTGGCGAAGATCGTGGAGCCGTGTTCCCTCGATTCCCGCTTCCCTGCAGACCGCGCGCCAAAGGCGATTTACATCAGCGCGGGGCTTCTCGTCCTTCGTCCCGGCCGAGGTGCTGGCAATGACGAAACGGCCGACCCGGGGCAGCCCGTCCAGCAGGGCCAATGCGGCCCCGCCCAGCACGATCACCTTGGCACCGGTCTTCGAGTCTGGCAGCCGAAGCATCCCCCGCCCGAAATCCACATGCGCCCATTGCAGGTCCAAGATTTCCCGGACGCGGGCGCCGGTCAGCAGGAGAAGACGGATCGCCGCGACGGAATGCACATCAAAGTTGGCGCGACGGTTCTGGGGCGACGGCAGGTGTTTCGCGCCGGGCTTGCTTTCGTCAACGTGCCAAGGCAACCCGTCACTCTCGGCCAAGGTCAGGGCATCCCCGAGGCGTTGCATTTCTTCCGTGGAGAGGAATCGTTCGCGGCCCCTCTCCTTGAACGCCTCGACTCCCGAGGCCGGATTCTGCGAACCTTCCGGCAAAAGGCCGAGGTCAATGGCCCATGAGAACATTGCCTTGAGAACGGCCAGCGCCCGATTGGCGATGATCGGGCCGCCGCGCGTCTTCTGGGCCGCCGTGCGTTTGGCCCCCACCTTCTTGGCGCCCTTGGCCTTCCGGGCAATCGCCCCATGCAGTTTCGCAACGTCGCTCCGGGTCAACGTCACCGCCTTTCGTGAACCAATAGCAGGCAGAATGTGCGTATCGAGAACGGCGCGGTAGAGCTTCGCGGTGGCTTCTTTTCGCTTGGGCTCAACGTGGCGCGAGAGCCATTCAGCGGCGATCTCGGCAATCGTATCGGCCGCCCGGGCCTCGGCACGTTCGGCGGCAGGATCGGCGCCTAGGCGGACCTTGGCGAGCATGTCCCTCGCCATGTCGCGGGCCTGTTCCGGGGTGACAGTCTCGGGATTGCCCAGCACCACGCGCTTTTTCGCCGTGCCGCGCCCGCCTGCACCGGGGCGGTATTCGAGAATCCACGAGCGCGAGCCCGAGGGGCGCACTAGAAGCCCAAAGCCCTTCAAGGCGTCATCGAAATATGTGACTGGCTTCTCCGGGGTCTCGATTGCCGCGATGGTGCGACGCGCGATCTTGATGACTGGCATGGCGGTCTCCGGGCTCCCGGTGGCGACTTGATGGCGGAATCGCCACCGAGTCGCCACCGATCATTGAAACCACAAGATAGGTAGTCCGGCAGAAATTACTATTATGAAAACGAAAACAGTGCGTTATTGAAAGAGGGTGAAACCGCGTGAAAGCTCCTGAAACCGGATTTCTATAACTGTTAATCAATTGGTCGTAGGTTCGATCCCTACCGCCGGAGCCAAAAATCCCAATAAAATCATGAATTTGCCTGCCATCCCGCAAGCGTGGCCCTTGGGGCGTTTGGCGCGCATAGGCAGATAGTGGGCATCCCGCCCTGATTTGTCTACACCCCGAAGCAAGGGCTAGGGGCACCGGCATCGCCCCGTCCGAATACGCGCGCGCCGGCCCGCTGACCTTGGTCCGAAGCGCAACGGGAGCTTCTCGGCGGCGAATGGTCGCGCCTGGCCGGCTACCGAAACGTCATGATTTTTGCCGAATCGCATCTGCTCGTGTAAGGCGGGGGCACTGTCGAACGGTGCGTATTCCAGCGGCACCAGCTGATGAAGGTCTATTTTCGACCGGATGAGGCCCTGGTATTTGGCACAAGAGGTTTGCGCGGACTGGTGGTCGAGGTGGACATTTTTGCAGGCCAGGTGGTCGCTGTGCATCTGCTGGTGGTGCTGCCAACGCGCGCACTGGGTTCCGCGGTAGGGGTAAGGTCGGATTCATCGAACCCAATGGTGGCCGTGGGGCCCCCCGACGCCGAAGATGGCGACCCCGATCTCATTGGCGCCAGCCGGATCACTGATGACATCGCGGATGTGGCCGACGATATGTTCACAAGGGGCTTTTTCGGCAATGGCTAAGAGGGATCGGACCGGCCATTCACGCGACGGCATCCATGTGCTTGCGGTGGCCTCTGGCGGCGGGCACTGGTCGGAGATGATGCAGATCGCCGCCGCGTTTGACGGGGCTCGCCGGGTCGATTATGCGACCACCGACATCCGGTTGGCAGAGGAGGCCGACATTCAAGCGCGCCACGCGATCAAGGACTACAGCCAGACCGAGCCCTTGCGCCTACTTGCCGGGGCCCTTGAGACCGGGCGGCTGGTGTGGCGCCTGCGCCCCGATGTGGTCATTTCGACCGGGGCGGCGCCGGGCTTGCTCTGCCTGTTCTGGGGGCGAATTATCGGGGCTCGGACGATTTGGGTTGACAGCATCGCCAATGCCGAAAGGCTGTCGCTGAGCGGGCGTCTGGCCAGTCAGTTCGCCACGCTGACCCTGACCCAGTGGGAGAGTCTCGCCGATGGTGCGCGGGTGCAGTTTGCCGGGAGCGTATTGTGATTTTCCTGACGGTCGGCACCCAACTTCCCTTTGATCGCCTGGTGGCAGCGATGGACGAGGTCGCGCCGGATCTGGGCGAAGAGGTTTTTGCCCAGATCGGAAACGGGGCCTACCAGCCGCGCAATTTTGCACATGTGGCCCGTATGGCGCCTGAGGAGTTCACCGAGCGTTTCCAGATGGCGCGGGTAGTGGTCGGGCATGCCGGCATCGGCACCATGCTTTCGGGCCAGCAACACGGCAAGCCGGTTGTGGTGATGGCGCGGCGTCATGCGCTCGGCGAACACCGAAACGACCATCAGGTCGCGACGGTCGCCCAGCTCAGGCGCATCCCCGGCGTGCATGTGATTGAAACCGCCAAGGATCTGAGAGACCTGTTGGCCGAACCGGAAATTGTGCCGATGTCGAAGCTGCAAGGGCCGAACCTTGACCGGCTCGTAGGCCGTCTGCGGTCCGAAATCTCGGCGGCAAGGCCCTGACCCGGCGCGAAAGGCCGCCGCAGCTGAGCGGCCCTTCGCCCGGCCTCAGCGCAACGAAACCGACACGATGCGGTTCTGACTGAACGCGGGCCAATAGCCGTCGGAAACCGCGACGCCGACATGGGTGTCGATGCTGCCGTCGGCGTAGGTCACCACAACGTCATGCACGCCCGAAATCCCCTTTACGCCCGCCACATCAGCAGCACGGGTTGCGGCAGTGGACGTCGTTTCCACATAGGAACTGGCGGTGGTCCCAACGGTGGCCTGCATCCCGAGCAACACCGTCGCCTCGCCTGCGACAGAGCTATAAGGCCCCCAGCCAAAGCGAATGTTGCCCGTCGCGTTCGGCGTAAAGGTCATGTCGATGCGGCGGCTTCCGTCCGGGAATGTCACCAACCCGGATTGCGCAATCGGGCCAAGCGCGCCGCTGATCTGGGTGAAGCTTCCAAGCGGGCCGCCAAACACGGACTGTGACCCCGAAACGTCATCGCGGATGGTGATCCGGGCTTTGGGCGAGCTGTCCGGGCGATACCAGACGCTCACGCTGTAGGTGGTGCCAGAGGTCACCGCGACGGGGCTAGAGTTTGCGCGCCCGTATTCAAAACCATTGGACGCAACGAGCACACCGGGAAATATCCCTATCGCGGCGAGCGAAAGATTCGTCAACGTCGCGAAATTTGCGCCCAAGGTTGCAACTGTGGCCGCCGAGTCGGGCACCAGGTTTGTCGCGGCAGGCTCGAACAACCAGCCGTCTGGACCGGTCCCGGTGGGGCCCCAGTCGCGCCTCAGGGTATCGGGGCCAAGAAGCTCGATGGTGCCCGAGGCCGAAATCCGGGTCGCCACCGAGGCGCGGCTGTAGGTTATGTTTGCGCCAGGGCCTGCGGGCCCCAAAAGGACCAGTGCGTCGCGGCGGCGCTGACGGATGGCTGTGGCGCAAACGCCAATACCAATGCCGATCATTCCATCACCGTCATCGCGTGGATGCCGGTCGCCGTGGTGCCGGCGGCAAGGACACGTCGCACGCCCACCGGCAGAATCGAGAAATCGGCCACCTTGATCGTGCGCAGCGCACCGCCGAGCGTGTGGATCGCAAGCGTGCCTCCGGTCTCGACATAAAGGGCGACCGCGATGTCGGCGAGGTCCGTGTTGTCGTCCGGCGTCACCGGCACAATATTGCGCGCAGGGTCTGAAAGCGACGGGGCACGTTTGAAGGGGTTGGTCATGGCAGCTCCTGTTCCTGCGGGTGTTGGCCGCGCACCCTGGGACCAAGTGGTTAACGTCGGAAAAGCGGTGCGCGCGGGCCCTGTCAGGTGAACGAAGTTGCACTCGATGCCGCCCCGGAACTCTGCTCCCCGATGCCAATGACTGGCACCATGTTGGATATCGGCAAGACCTGCGTGCAATGCCAAAAGGTGCGGGTGTCGATGCAAATTTGACTTCGCCTTCAGGTTGTGCCACCGAGAGATTGGTTTATTCACGCCCGCAGGCCAGGGGACTTTCCAAAACGAGCGCCCAGAGGAAAGGCCCATGAAAAGCTATTTTTACTACGCGCCTTCCCTGATCATTCCACGCACGATCTCAGCTATCATCATCATTGTCTTCGCCCGGATTCTCACGCCGACCGAAGTCGGGCTCTATTCCCTCGTCATCATCTTTGGCGAATATCTCGATACTGTGTTCGTGCGTTGGATCAGGGCCGGATACACGCGGCTGCATTTTTCCTATCAGAAACGCGGGCAGGCATTGGAGCGGTTCGTGCTTGTGCTCATGATCCCCGGCATCCTGCTGTCGATCCTGCTCGCGTTCGGCTATGCGATGTTCGACGCGGACCTGGGGCCCAAGTGGGCCGCGCTTTTGTCACTCTATGTGGTTGCCAATTTCATTCTTTATCAGGGGCTTCAGTTCCTGCGGGTGCGCGGGCAGCGCAGGGCCTATGTGACAATTGAATCCGGGCGGTCCATCCTTGGCTTCGGGCTGGCCCTGGCCCTGACCCATTGGATCGCACCTGACTACGGGCTTTTGCTGATCGGCACGCAAGGCCTCACGCTCGTCGCCGCGGCCTGGCTGCTGTGGCGAATGCTGGACGAGGACCGGGCGAGCAAGCTGGACCGCGCGTTGCTGCAAGAGCTGACGAAATACGCACTGCCGCTGCTCGCCTCGTTCTTTCTCGCCGGGACGACCTTGGTCCTCGACAGGGTGCTTCTGGCGAAAATTGCCGGCCCGGCGATGCTCGGGGTCTATGCGGTCAGTTACCAGTTGGCGCGCCCCGCAATCGACATTCTGTTCAACATCATCAATGTTGGCGGCTTCCCCAAGCTGGTCGCCGCCTATGAGGCAGAGGGCGACAGCGGGGCCCAGCGGGTCCTCTATCAGAAGAATGTCGCTATCATGCTGGTCACCCTGCCGATGCTGATCTTCATCCTCGTGTCGGCCGAGCAGATTTCGGCGCTCCTTCTGCGCGACGAATACGCGGCCGTTGCGCCGACGGTCCTCAGGCTCGTCGCGGTCGCCGCCTTCCTGCGCGGCTGGACCCGTTTTCTGGTCGACCAGATCTTCCTCTTGCGCAAAACAACCAGTGATCCGATCTGGAATCTGATCCCGTCCATCCTTGCATTGATCGCCAGCGCAACGATCCTGATCCCGATGATGGGGGTTTATGGCGCGGCCCTTTCGGCGGTGATCGGTGCGGCGGTCGAGGCGGTCTTTGCCGTGCGCCGCGCCAAGCGTCGGATGCAGTTCAGAGCTTTCGGCGCTGAGGTCGCGGTGATCGGCGCGGCCTGCCTTGCTGGCGGGGGCGGCATATTTCTGGGCTTTTGGGGGTTCGGATTGGCCGGATGGGTTGTTGCCTCCTTCTTGGCATTGATAGGCTATGGGCTGGTGACGAAAAAATACGGTATCTTCAGAGTTTTAGAAGGCTAAGCGTGGACCGGATCGCATTCTACATCACCTCGTTTGAAGGTGGCGGGGCCGAGCGCAATACAGCGCTGATCGCCTCGGAACTGGCGCGAGGTGGCCACGCCGTCTTGCTCGTTGTCGACCGCGACACCGGGCCGAACCGGGCCTTGCTTGATCCGTCGATCGAGGTGGCGGTTCTTCCGCGCGGCTATCTCGCGCGGATTCGCAGCTTGCGGGCGCGGCTCATCGCGTGGCGGGCAGATGCGGTGTTCGCCCGTCTTGGCCTGTGCCCGATCATCGCGACCCTTGCCCAAGGGCTGCGGCCGCGCTGGCGCACCGTGATTTCCTATCATAATCCCTACGAACCCGACACCTACCTCGGTGTGAAGCTGAGCTGGTGGCTGATCGCGGTGCTGTCGCGTCTGACGGCGGCCAGCTTCGGGGTGTCGCAAGACATCGCAGACCAGCTGGTGCGCTACGGCGCGCGCCGTGACCGCACCCATGTGATCCACAACCCGGTCGCGCTCGACTGGGTGCGGGGCCGCATGTCTGACCCGGTGGCGCGCGCCCTGCCGACCAGGCGGCCCTACCTGATCTCGGTGGGGCGGTTGGTGCCGCAGAAAGGCTACCGCGATCTCATCGCCGCCTTCGCACTGATCGCCGATGAGGTTGAAGAAGACCTTGTCATCCTGGGCGAGGGGCCGCTGGAGACCGAACTGCGCGCGCAGATAGCGGCCGCCGGGCTGGGCGAGAGAGTGCATCTGGCAGGCTACGCGACCAACCCGTTTCCGTATTACGCCGGGGCCCGGCTGTTCGTTCTGGCCTCACATTGGGAGGGGTTCGGCAACGTGATCGTCGAAGCGCTCGCCTGTGGCACCCCCGTGGTAGCCACCCGCTGTCCCGGTGGACCCAAGGATATCCTCGATGGCGGCGCCTATGGCGCCCTTGTGCCCGTGGGTGACCCGGCGGCGCTGGCACAGGCGATCCTGCAAAGCCTTGCCGAGCCGTCAGACCCCGAGCAACTGACCCGCCGGGCACAGGATTTCGACCTCCCCAAGGTCGCCGCCACCTACGCCCGGATCATTTCAGTTCGCCAAAGGTAATGCCAATGATCTCGCACAAGCACAGATGCATTTTCATTCACATCCCGAAATGTGCCGGAACCTCGATCGAGGCTGCTCTAGGGCATCATGATTCATATTCTGGAATAGGCACGCGGCAGGATCATCGGCCAACTCGCCTGATTGAGCGCCCGATCCCACCAAAAGCGCTGTTGTCCCCTGACAATTTGCGAGAGCTCATTCGTAGATATCGCTGGCAATTTCGCGATACCCGCCCCGAGAATAAACTGGCCGTGACCTCAGAACAATTCAGATCTTACTATAAATTTACCATCGTCAGGAACCCATGGTCACGGGCATATTCCTGGTATCAAAATGTCATCAGGGACACCAAGCATCTCGCGCACCATGGAATTTCCGAGGCCACGACATTTGCCGAATTCATGTCCCGCTTCGCCGGCAAAGGCATGCTGAAGCCCCAGATATATTGGCTCAAAGGGTTTGATGGCACGATTAAGATGGATTTTGTTGGGCGCTTTGAAAATCTTTCAAAAGACTATCGCTTGGCCGCAGCGAATTTGGCAGGCAATCCCCCGAGCACCTTGCCGCATGAAATCCATGGCCAAAGCAAGGGTTGGCGAAGTGCCTACGATCAGGCAACCTCCGATCTGGTTGCAAAAGTTTACGCAGAAGATATCAAGATTTGGGGATACGAATTTTGAAAAGACCCTTTTGACATGAATCAGACCCCGAAAATCGGCGCATTCTTCTTTCTGAAGACCAAATTCGACAACATCGGCGATGCGCTGATTAATCAACAGTTGATCAGCATTGCCGCCGAAACGGCTCCCGTTGTGGTGGATCGGTCGCTCGCCCCTGACGTTTTTGTCCGCAACCTAGGGCTTCAGACGAGTGACCGGGTCACGATCATCCGAAGCGGGATGCTCGGGCTGGCTCTGCAGATGATCAGGCTTCGTTTCGCAGGGGGCAGGCCGATCATGTTTCTAACTCCAGGGGGTAACAGCAAAGAGAAGTCGCTCAAGCTGTATCTCGTCAACGAGCTTTTCACGGCGTTCTTGGCGCTTCTGTGGCTCTGCGGGGTCCGCTTCCTTGCGATAGGATCAAGTTACGAAACCCTGGGGGCACGCTACCGGCGACTTGCCCGCCATCGTCTGGCCCTTGCCTCGCGGGTTTACGTCAGGGATCGACGCAGCCGCGCCGAGCTCGCTTCCGCCGGGATCGTGGTGGACGGGATCCTTCCCGACTTGGCTTTTGGACTGGAGTTTGACACCCCGCAGATTGCTCAGGTTCCCCCGGTGATCGGATTTTCCTTTCGCGCGGACGAACCCCATTACTCAGAGGAGTTGATCGCCCTCGGCGTCCGCCAGGTCTTGGATCGTCATCCGCAAAGCCCGGTGAAATTCGTCGCCCAAGTTGCAACGGACCTGCCGTTCATGCATCGACTCTTCGAGGACGCGAAAGCTGGGCACGGAGGGGCAGTAAGCTTCGTCGATCTGACAACGAGTCTTTGGGCGTTCCGCGCCCAGGCCTATGGCGACTGCGCGGTCCTTTTTTCCAACCGACTGCATGCCCTGCTGCTCGGTCTTGCAGCCGGGGCTACCCCAGTCGCGTGCCTGCACCCGACGCATGACATGAAGATCCGGGGGGTGTTCGAAGAATTCGGCCTGAGCGGCTCCCTGTTCGATCTGAACGCCGAGGGGCTTCCCCCGATGGATTGGGTCCGCCTCGCGCCGAGCAAAACGACGATGTCACGGATCCACCAGGCAGGACAGGAGTTGCGGGATGGTATTTCCCGCGCAATGCACGCCGTGGCGGGGCAGGAAGGTTGAAATGGACGAGGTCCGCAACATCGTTTTCTTGATGCCGCGCAGCCTTGACATGCAGGCGGGGGGCATGACGCGGCTGGTGTCCTATACCAAGCGCGAAGTGGAAGCCAAGCGGCGTCCCTTCGATTTCGAGTTCATTCCCACGCGCCTGAGCGACCGCCCCCCGTGGAACCACCTGTCTGCGATTGTTGCATTCTGGCGGCTTATTCGGGCGCTGGTGCACGGTGCCGGCCTTGTCCACATCAACGTCGCCCCAAAGGGCTCGACCTGGCGCAAATCCGTGTTCGCCTGGGTCGCCCATAGGTTCGGCGCCCCTGTGGTGCTTCACCTCCACGGGGCAGGGTATGACGAATATTTCGCCGCAAAGCGCCCATTGGCGCAGCGGCTCATCCGGTCGTTTTTCCGCGCTGCCGAGGCGGTCATCGTGTTGGGGGAAGGCTGGCGGGATTGGGCGATCTCGCCCAAGGGGCTGGGGCTCGACCCGGACAAGGTTCACATCATCGACAATGGCGTGCCCGACCCGAACCTTCGCGCGCCTCTTGCCAACCCGGTGCCGCGGATCGTCTTTGTCGGGCTTGTCGGGCACCGCAAAGGCGTGGACACGCTGCTGGATGCGCTGAAGCGCTTGCCCACACAGGCAGACTGGACCTGCGCAATCTGCGGCAATGGCGACGTGGCGACATACGAGGCGCTGGCCCGGCGAATGGGCTTTGACCCCGAGCGGGTGAGTTTTACGGGCTGGCAAGACGAGGCGCAGGTGCGCGCGCAAATGGCCCGATCCGACATTTTTGTGCTGCCCTCGCGGGCCGAAAATCAGCCCGTCGCGATCCTCGAAGCCATGGCCATCGGCCTTCCCGTGGTGGCGACGGCGGTAGGCGACATCCCGAACCAGGTGATCGACGGGGCGACTGGCCGCGTGGTGCCCCGTGGTGACCCCGACGCCCTTGCCGAGGCGTTGGGCGCGCTTGTTGCCGATCCAACGCTGCGCCGCAAAATGGCGACTGCGGGACGGGCGCGGTTCGAGACCACCTACTCCAGCGCGATCAACCTTGAAAAAACGCTCGCGGTTTATCGCCGGATTCTGGGCTGACCCCTCGTGACGCCTGCGCCGCACCTCGGGCGATCTGGCGTGCCGCGACGATCAGGGCAACAAGCACCAGCAGTGCGGGGCTCTTGACAGACAGCGAATTGTTGGTGCTCGCCACCAAAAGAAAAAAGCCAAGCGCAGACACCGCAAAAACCAGACGCGTTTGCGCCAGCGCGACCATGTAGGCCAAGAAAAAAACCACAAAAGCCGAAAACGAGAGCATTCCAAATGACAAAGACATGTCGACCCAGAAATTTTCGATGGTCGAGAAATATGGGTTCTGCTCGATCAGAACGCGCTTGGCCGAGGCGCTGATCCCGAACCAGAAATCCGTCGGCGGCAAGTTCTGGTAGATTGACAGAACGCGCAGGCGCGCGCCGACGCTGTTATCACTCAGGTCTGCCATGCCGAGGATCCGCTCGCCAAATCGGGTCTGGAACACAAGGATCCCTGTTACCGCCACGATGAGCAGACTGCCCATGGGAACCGTCACCAGCGCGAGCAAGCTGGCGCTTCGCGCCCGGATTCGGCGCCCCACCGAGGCCAGCTCCGGCAGTATGGCGACCGGGATCAGAAAAGCCAGTGCGGCCCTTGCGCCGAACGCCAGAATGGCGGCAATGGCAAGCATGAAATAGAGCGACGACGCATGTCCAAAGCTCCGGTTCGACAGAACGAAAAGGGCGACCGTGCCGGTGATCAGCGCGTTGAGCAGGGGGTGGCCGAAGACTGCGTACGCCCTGAAATAGCTGAAGAAAAACCCCGGATCTGGCAGCATATGGACGCGCGTCAGAATCTCGAACAGGGCGATGACGGAATTGATCAGCGCCAGGCCGACGATAAGGCGGAATGCCGCCGCAGCCACCGAAGCGCGCGCACGGGTCAAGTAGAGGCCGGCAAGCACCGCAGCAAAATACGTATCCAGCAGGTAGGCCACTGAAGACGGGCCAGAGCGCAGGATCATCGCGAAGGTGGCATAGGAGAGCACGATCAAGAACGCCCAAGCGGCCCGTCCGAGCCAGAGAAATTCTGGTTCGACCCTGCTATTCTTGCGCCGCAAAAGAAAGGCGCCCATGATCAGCCAAGTGCCCGGATGGATTTTCTGCCACAGGGCCCCGCCCGGTGATGAATAGGCAATGGCTTGGTCCAACAAGCCGTTGGAGATACCGAGCCTGAGTGCGAGGCCGATCAGAAAAAGCCACCCAGACAGGCCAAAGGCCAGGACAACAGGCTTCTGGGTCTGATGAATGCTGCCCATTTCTGCCCTATCGGCGGCAATTTCTTGGAAATCGTTTGGAAAACTCTAGACGCTGCAAGCACTCCCAATTACCCCTTGCGGTAGCAAAGGGAAAGCATCTGTTCAACCCAAAAGGGATGTGGCTCGAAAGCCGTGGTATTGAAAGGCGGGCAATAAAGCCCCCGCTTCTGGGGGGCAGGTCAGCGCCGCAGCTTGCGCTGCCGGGCAATGCTTTCGCGCTGGCGCTGGGCAACACGGCACAGGATCGTTTTGCAGCCGCTGGTCTTCGCATTGATGCCGTCGGGCCCCGCCCAAGTACCCGTGTGTCTGACGTCAAAAAGCGCGCAGCTTGGCACGCCGCTGCCGACCAGTTTCAAGGCATCAGCAGGGCGTCGCCATCTGGCTCGCGCGCATCAGCGAAATCGCTCACCCCAGTGAATCAGGCATTGGCGGAAGGGAGCGTCACAGGTGACGTTTGCCCCTCCGTCAATGACTTACCCGAAGCTGTGATACATGCGCTAGTTCAACAGCCCGGTGATCCGGCGCACGGCCACTCTGCGGTTCAGCCGTTCCTCATCGAGCGTGGGAACCTTCAGGAAGCGTTCGCCGTAGCCTTGCACCACCATGTTTTCCGGCGGCACGCCAAAGTATTCGGACAAGGCCAGCGCCACCGTTTCGGCACGTCGGTCCGAGAGGGCGAGGTTGTAGGCCGGGTCACCGATCGCGTCGGTGTGGCCTTCGATCAGGAAGACTTCGCGCGGGTCTTGCGCCACAAGTTCGGCCATCAGGCTGCCGATCTGCGCAAGCCTTTGTGCCTGTGCCGCAGGGATCGCCGCAGAATTGGTCGCGAAGGTAATCGCCTCAAGGTTGATCTCAAGCGCGAGGTCGCGCACTTCCCGAATCTCGCGGATCTGGCGCAGGCTGAAGCTGCGGCCAATCGGCTGCTGTTCTGCCGCAAGCAAGGCTGCGCGAAGAGCGGCCTGATCGGAGCTGTCGGCATAAGAATAGTAGCTGCGATCATAGACCGGCAACGTGCGCAGATCGACCGGCTCGACGGCACGGGTATCGTCAATCAGCGTGGTTTCCAGCCCGTCCAGACCGATGTGCACGCGCCGTTGCACGCGCCCGTCGGCATCACGGATAGTCACGATCTGGGTTCCGTCGGCGCGCAGCACGAATGACCGGGTCGAGCCATCGGCAAAGGTTTCGGTGCGCACGGTGGCGCCCGGTTGCATCAGCAACACGTCGTCGTCCTTGTACACATAGTATTCGCCATACTGGTCTTGCACCACCACACGGTCGCCGGTGTTGGCGACGACCTTTTGGTTGTTGTTGAGGATGGCGCCAACCACCACGGCACCAAGCAGCAGCAAGCCTGCCTTCTCAAGATTTGTCAGGCCACCGCTATCGGCCTTCGGGGCTGCGCTGACTGAATTGTCAAATTCCTGAACGCTCGAACGGGCATCGCCTCGGTTGACTTTGCGGGTCACCACCTTGGCGGTGGGCGCCACAGCATCGGGTGCCTGTGCCGCTTCGGTCACCGGCGCAATGGTCGGGACATCGGGAATGCTGATATTCGGCGCGCCGTTCTGGCCTTGGGTCGCGGCAGCCAGGGCTGCGGCAAGTGCTGCGGCTTCGGCGGCCTTCTGCACGGCGTCGGATTCGAGGGCCTCAGCAGCTGCCTTTGCATCGGCTGCGGCTTTGGCCTCGGCATCGGCCAAAGCACTGGCAGCTTCGGCGGCCTTCTGCGCCGCATCGGATTCGAGGGCCTCAGCAGCAGCCTTTGCGTCGGCTGCGGCTTTGGCCTCGGCATCAGCCAAAGCACTGGCGGCACTCGCGCGCTCGGCTTCGGCGGCAGCTTCGGCGGCGGCGGCGGCGGCGGCGGCGGCCGCACCAGCGGCGGCAGCATCTGCTGCGACGGCGGCTGCCGCGGCGGCAGCAGCAGCGGCTTCGGCTTCGGCGCGGGCCGCGTTGGCGGCGGCTTCGGCCTCAGCGCTGGCGGCCTCAGCCGCGGCTTTTGCTGCTTCGTCGGCCACTCGTGCAGCCTTGTCTGCCGCCTTCGCCGCCTGGTCCGCTGCCTTTGCGTCTTTTGCGGCGGCGGCGTCAGGTTCTGACTTTTCGGGTTTGCCCACATCGCCAGACGGCCCACCCTTTTTCAGATCGACCTCGGGCAGCACTAGAAGTTTGGTGACCGGGTCGAGGCAGGGCACGCCCGTTGCGATCAACTCAGGCGTACACTCGGTCGTCACCGTTTCTTGCGCGACGGCGGCGAACGGCTGCAAGAGAGAGAGCGTCATGACCAAGGCGGTGGTCGATCTGTAGAAATTGCGTTGCATCTCGCGTCCTCACGTCTGTGCCGGGGGCGCCCTGCACTATGCGGGGTCGCGGCGCGGCGGTGACAAGCTTTCGCAAGCACAACACCGCCGCGCGTAATTGGTTGCATCGTGGCCAAACCAGCCAACGCGCCGCCACGCAACATAGCATGGAACCTATCGTAGCGTGGCGGTGTTGTGCCCATGGTAGCTGGTCAGCGCCACAAGCTTTGGGTGACTGACCGCCGTATCAAAGGAAATCTGA
This sequence comes from Paracoccaceae bacterium, assembly GCA_019429405.1. Lineage (GTDB taxonomy): Bacteria > Pseudomonadota > Alphaproteobacteria > Rhodobacterales > Rhodobacteraceae > UBA6213. The sequence continues at coordinate 27,814 of JAHYIZ010000019.1, read as the reverse complement.
TGTTTGGTAAAAAAGTACTGGGCCTCTCGATGGTTGGCCTGCTTGTGGCTTCGGCAGCCTTTGCCGAAACCCAAGCGACCGCCTGGACCGACCTCAACCTGCGCGCGGGTCCCGGCCCGACCTACAAGATCCGCGGCGTGATCCCGGCCAACGAGGCCGTGACTGTGGAAGGCTGTCTTGAAGCCGCGACCTGGTGCAAGGTCGACTATGCAGGCATGCAGGGCTGGGCGGCGGGCAACTATCTGACCGCAAACATCGACAATGCGCCGGTGGCGCTGACCCTCGCCGGGCCGAAAATGACGCTCGGCACCGTTACATATACCGCCAACCCCGACGACGCCGCGGTTGCAGGCGGCGCGGCAGGCGCGCTTGCCGGGGCGTTGATCGCGGGGCCAGTCGGCGCAGTGATTGGCGGCATCATCGGTGCCGGTGCCGGTGTTGCCGTGGCAACCCCGCCCGAACCCCAGTTCGTGACCTACGTGCAAAGCAACCCAGTCGAGACCATCTACCTCGATGGTGAAGTCGTGGTCGGCGCCGGTATCCCCGAGCCGGTGACGCTCTACCCGGTTCCGGGCAGCAGCTATTCCTATATCTACGTCAACGGCTTGCCGGTCATGGTCGAAACGCCGACCCGTCAGGTCGTCTACATCGTCCGCTGAGCGCCTAACAAAATCTTTGGGCGGCCCCGAACGCCGGGACCGCCCAAGCCAGAGCATCAAAGGAAATTCGAAATGCCGGTTATCAATCTGTTGGTCGTGCTTGTGGTTGTCGGGCTGCTGCTATGGCTCGTCAACAATTACATCCCGATGGACGCCAAGATCAAAAGCATCCTCAACATCGTCGTCGTGGTTGGGGTGGTGATTTGGCTGCTGCAGGTGTTTGGCATCATCGGCAACATTGGCGCCATGCGCATCGGCGGCTGAGCCGCTGTCTGTTAGCTCAGGCGCAGGCGTGAACGGGGGTTGGGGCAGTCGCCGCCGGTGCCGATGCAAAATCCATCGGCCCGATCACCTGCATCAGCGCTTGCATGTGCGAGCGCGCGCGGCTGACGCGGCTTTTCATCGTGCCGGTTTCGGCGCCGGTCAGAAGCGCCGCCTCGTTGTAGGAATGGCCCAGCTCGCCCACCAGCACCAATGCCTGTCGCTGGCGCGTGGGCAGCGTGGCTAGTGCCTTTCGAAAGTCGCGCATGTCAAGCGCGGCATCATGCGCGGGGCGCGTGCTCAGGCGTGCGGAATGGATGCCGTCGCAATCCTGCACTTCGCGCTTGCGATTGCGCGTCTGGTTCAGAAAACTGTTGCGCAGAATGGTGAATAGCCAAGCGCCAAGGTTGGTGCCCGCCTGAAACCGCTCGCGTTGCGACCAGGCTTTGAACAGGGTTTCCTGCACAAGGTCGTCGGCGCCGTCCGCAGTCCGGCAGAGCGACAGCGCATAGCGCCTGAGGCTGGGCATCGCCGATATGATCCCGGCAGTGAACGCGCAAGTTTGCAGAGGTCTCGGCATGTCATTCTTCCTCAAACTGGCCGGATCGGCCGGGTAGCGCGGGTGGCAAAGCTGATTGTGAAAAAAGGCTACCGGTTACTTGCCGCGTTGGGCTTCAGCGGCGAGTGCGCCAGCCATGAGCGCGCTCAGCAACAGTGCCATCTTGTTGGCACTGAATGTCAGGAGCGCGGCCTCGGCAAGATCGGGGCTGGCCTCTACCGTGCACGGTGCCGATTTTGCCCGCCGCCGTGCCAACAGACCGCGCGCCAATAGCGTCGCGCCCCCGGTTGCCAGCAACAGCGCAGCTGATGCCAAAGCCGCACCCGCCGCGCCGATCACCGGGGCAAGCGCCACCCAAAGTGCCGCGACAAGGCAGCCAAGCGCGGCAAGGCCCAGCAGGGATGCAACCGCCGTCAGGCTTGCATCAAAGGCCGCGCCGCGTACGTCGGAGGCCAGAACCGAGACCCGCATCCGGGTGCGCTGCAGTAACGCCTGCGCAAAAGGGTTTTCCATGGTCCAGCCTCCGAACGTGGTCATTTGGTCAGCAAGCGGCTGCCGACGAAGCCAAGGCCGAAGGCCAGCATCAGGCTGGCCACCGGGTGCAGGTCAACCTGCCGCTCGACAGCTTTGGCCGAGGCTTTCGAGGCCTCTGTCACGCTGCCCATCAGGCGCGTGGCTTCTGCGCTGACTTGCTCTGCGGCGCTCTCAGCAGCGTTCACGGTGCTTGATTTCACATGCACCGCAAGCTGCGCCACATCGCTGCGCAATGAGGCCAGATCTGCCATCATCGCCTTGAACTCAGAGCTGCTTTCGATCGCAGTGGGGTGTTTCGTGTCCATTTTATTCGTCCTTGTTGGCCGGGCGATCTGCCCGGCGGGAAAATGCATCTGGCTCGATTGGGCGCCGATTGCGCCTACATGCGCCCGGTCAGCGCCAGCACCAGCAGCACGACAAGCAGAACGCCGAGCACACCCGAGGGCCCGTAGCCCCATTTGAGGCTGTGCGGCCAAGCTGGGAATGCCCCGACGAGCGCAAGGACAAGGATGACGATGAGAATAGTCGAAAGGCTCATGGCGAACTCCTGGGCTAGGGGCGGCCCTGCCGCTGCAGCTTTCGCCCGCTGGGCAGCTGCACGGCGGGCAGGTCGTGTTCCGGGGCTGCGACACTGCTAGGCTTCCCCGAGGGACGGGAGGAACTCGTAAAGCTCAACACCAGAACACCTGTGCAATATGCGCCGACTTTGCGCGTCGCGGCAGACTCGGAAAACACCTAAGGCCGTGGGGCCGAATGAGCGAAACGAGAAAGGGCGCGGCCAGGTGTTCTGGCCTCGCCCCCTTCGCTTTGGTGGCCTTCTTACGCCGCGCAGGACATCGCGGCGCATTCCGCAGTGCCGTTCTTGTCGGCGAAGGTCATGGTGACCACGTCACCCGCCTTGAACTTGGCCAGATCGACGGTGGTTGCGCAATGCCAGACCTTCCCGCTTTCGAGCGTGACGGTGTGCGCATCAGAATCGAGCGATTTGATGGTGTTGGCGACGGGCGCGGCAGAGCGCGGCGCGACACGGGTGCCTTTCCTCATTTGCATGGAGACCTCCTAATGTTCAAAAGATAGGCGAGACGATGCCTGAGCGGCACCTTCGCTACAAATAACCCTATGCTTATGTTCTGGCGCATGTGCAGGCTCGGGAACTACCGATGGCGGCAACTCGCCGATCGCCTCGCCATAAGGTAATTGCCCGCGATCAGGGCAATTGTGTTATGCTGGCGTCGTTGTCCTGCCTGTCCAAGGCGCGGGCGGCCTGGGCGCCTGTCGCCCCAACTCCACGAGGCTGGTTCGCCGATAATGTCGCAGTCGCTTCAGTCCCACCGAAGCCCTAATTTTTTCGTGGTTGGCATCGGCGCGTCGGCGGGTGGGCTGGAGGCCTGCCAGCATCTATTCGACGCAATACCAGCCAAGACCGGCATGGCCTTCATTCTGGTGCAGCACCTCGACCCCGGCCACGCTAGCATGATGGTTGAACTTCTGACCGGGCACACTGGCATGGCGGTGATGCAAGCGGTCGAGGGGATGCGGGTTCTGCCCGATCATCTTTATCTGATCCCGCCGGGAATGCTGATGTCATTGGCAGGCGAAACGTTGCATCTCGCCCCGGCGCAGGCCGGGCAGGTGCTGCGCCTGCCGTTTGACCACTTGCTGCGCTCGATGGCGTCCGAGCTTGGGCCGCGTGCCATCGCCGTGGTGCTGACAGGCACCGGCGCCGATGGCAGCGCCGCGCTGGCAGCAATCAGCGATGCGGGCGGCACGGTGCTGGTGCAAGACCCCGCCGAGGCCGCTTTCAACGGAATGCCGCAAAGCGCGATTGCCACCGGGCGCGTGGCAAAGGTTGCGCCGCTTGCCGGGCTGGCCGCGGCGCTGATCGCGCTTGCCAAGGCAGCGCCTCTGCCGCACCCCAAAACCGAGCCTTCCGCGCTTGGTGAGATCATCGCGCTGCTGCGCGCCAATACCCGGCACGACTTTTCGCTTTACAAAACAGGCACCTTGCAGCGCCGGATAGAGCAGCGCATCGCGTTGTCGCCGCTGGCACGCGGCGATTTGCGCGCCTATGCCACGTTCCTGCAATCGGATCGCGCCGAACTGGAGCGGCTGTCGCAAGACCTGCTGATCAACGTCACCGGCTTTTTTCGCGACCCTGAAGTGTTCGCGTTGCTCGAAACCGACATCATCCCGGCGATGGTTCGCAATCATGTGGGGTTGCAGCCGATCCGGGTCTGGGTGGCGGGTTGCAGCACCGGGCAAGAGGCCTACAGCCTTGCCATGCTTTTTCGCGAAGCCATCGAAACCGCCAAGCGGCGCTGCGAGGTGCAGATCTTTGCCTCGGATGTCGATGCGGGCGCTTTGGCCGAAGCGCGCGACGGGGTTTTTCATGACACAACCGGGGTCAGCAAGGCCCGTCTAGCGCAGCATTTCGTGCCCGAGGGCGCGGCTTTCAAGGTCAAACCCAACCTGCGCGCCTGCATCACTTTTGCGCAGCACGACGTGCTCTTTGACCCGCCGTTTGCGCGGCTCGATCTGCTCAGTTGCCGCAACCTGATGATTTACCTTGCTCCGGCGGCACAAGAGCGGCTGTTGCAGTTTTTCCATTTTGCCTTGTTGCCCGGCGGGCTTTTGCTGCTTGGCAAAGCCGAAACCGCTGGCCCGACCGATGCCCTGTTTCAACCCATATCCGAAGCCGCGCGGCTTTACGGCAATCAGCCGCGTCGCGTCAGGGAGACTGCCCCCATGCCGCCAAACCAGCCCAACGCGCCGCGCATTTCAGAAGCGCCAGCTCAGGTCGCAACACCCCCGGCGCAACCCGTCCTGCAAGATCAGACCCTGCCGGGCGGCGGCAACGCCTCCGCGCTTGGCGCAGAGCTTGCCGCGGCGGTGCAAGAGTTGGAGGCCATGCGAGCCGCGCATCGCGCCTTGCGTGAAGATGCGCTTTCGGTTTCGGAAGAATATCAGGCCGCGAACGAAGAATTGCTCGCCTCAAAAGAAGAGCTGCAATCGTTGAACGAAGAACTGACGGCGCTCAACGCCCAATTGCAGGAAACGCTTGAAAAACAGCGCACTACCGCCGATGACTTGCAGAACATCCTCTACAGCACCAATGTTGCGACGCTGTTTCTGGATACCCTTCTGAACATCCGCTTTTTTACTCCGGCAACACGGGCGCTGTTCAGCCTGCGGCAAGGCGATATTGGCCGCCCGCTGGCCGACCTGGCACCACTATCGTCGGACCGCGACCTGCTGGCCGACGCCGCCCTTGTGTTGCACGGCGCAGCCGCGCTGGAACGCGAGATCGAGGCCCGCGAAGGCGCCTGGTTTACCCGCCGCGTGCTACCCTACAAAACCGCCGACGACCGGGTAGCCGGGGTCGTCATCACGTTTTCCGAAATTACCGAACGGCACCGAACCAACGAGGCATTGGCCAATGCCGAACGGATCGCGCAGCACGCCAACGATGCCAAGACGCGTTTTCTGGCAGTGGCAAGCCACGATCTGCGCCAGCCGCTGCAAACGCTGGTCATCTTGCAGGGCTTGCTGGCCAACGCCGTCAGCGGCGCGCGCGCGAGCAACCTTGTCGCGCGGATCGGTGAAACGCTGGGCGCCATGGCGCGCATGCTCGATGTTCTGCTCGACATCAACCAGATCGAGGCAGGCGCCATTCGCCCGGAAAAATCGCCGTTTCCGATAAACGAGTTGTTTGAGCGGCTGGTGGCCGAGTTTGCCTATACCGCACGCGCCAAGGGGCTGAAGCTGCGCATGGTGCCGAGCAGCCTGACGGTCAACTCCGACCCGATCCTTTTGGAACAGATGCTGCGCAATCTGGTGTCGAACGCGCTCAAATATACGCCCACGGGCCGGGTTCTGATCGGCTGCCGCAGGCGCGGCAAGGGCATGGTGATCGAGGTCTGGGATACTGGCATCGGCATCGCCGAGGGCGAAATCATGGAGGTGTTCGAAGAATACCATCAGGTCAACAACCCGGCGCGCGAACGCTCGATGGGCCTCGGGCTGGGGCTGAGCATCGTGCAACGGCTGGGTGCCTTGCTTGGGCACCGGATCGGTGCCGTTTCAACGCCGGGGCACGGCTCGGTCTTCAGCATCGAAATCGACGATATCACGCAAAAGCAGGCGCTTGCCGCAGAAATGCCGCGCGAGATCGCGCCGCCACGCGTGCCATCTGCCAGCGACAAGGCGCGCATTCTGATCGTCGAGGACGACCCCGAAGTGCTCGACCTGCTCGACATGATGCTGCGCGACCGCGGCCACGAAACCTTGCTTGCGCCTGATGGCCCCGCCGCACTGGCGCTGGTTGCCGAAGCAGACGCGCCACCCGATCTTGTGTTGACAGACTACAACCTGCCCGGCGGTTTGAACGGGTTGGCGCTGGCCGAAGAACTGCGCCGCGCAGTGGACAGGGACGTCCCGGCGATCGTGTTGACAGGCGATATCTCGACCCTAGCGATGCGGCGCATATCGCAGCAAGACGTGCTGCATCTGGCCAAGCCGGTCACGGTTGAAAAGCTCGCTCGCGCGGTTTCAGACCTGCTCGGCCCGGTCGCCATCGCCGCAGCGCCAGCGGCGGCCGTGGGGCCCGCCGCAGAGACGACGCAGCGCGCCGCTTCCGCCGAACCCGTCTTTGTCGTCGATGACGACGACGATTTGCGCTTTGCCTTGAGCGAAATGCTGCGCGAGGCAGGTTACCAGGTGCATGATTACCCGACGGCCGAGGCATTTCTGGCAGGGTACGTTTCGGGCACGCGCGCTTGCCTGCTGATCGACGCCTACTTGCCCGGCATCAGCGGTATCGACCTGCTTGAGGCATTGAAATCGCGTGGCGAGCCGCTGCATTCGATCATGATAACCGGCCATAGCGATGTCGCGATTGCGGTGGCGGCACTGCGCGCCGGAGCCGTCGATTTTGTCGAAAAGCCGGTTGCCGGCGCCGATCTTCTGGCGCGCATTGATGCAGCACTTGAAAGCGCCAAAGACACGCACAAAGACGACGATCTGCGGCAAGCCAGAAACGCGGCACTTGCCACCCTGACCCCCCGCCAAACCGAGGTGCTTGATGCCGTCCTAGCCGGCAAAGCGAGCAAAATCATCGCCTATGATCTTGGCATCAGCCAGCGGACCGTCGAAAGTCACCGCGCCGCGATCATGGAAAAACTTGGCGCGAGGTCGGTGCCAGAACTGGTTCGGCTGGCATTGGGCGCCATTTAGGCGACAAAGGTATGTCGGCGGATATCCGCAGATTCCGACCCTGCCCCCGCCGCGAAGTTTGGCACATGGTTGGCTTGATCTGGAAGTGACGGTGGCGGGAACTGCCCTGCGCAGCGCTCCGGATGGAGGAATTGCCATGTCCTATCATAAACCCCTTATCGTCGCTGCCGCGGCGGTGTTCGCGCTCGGCGCCTGCACCAACGTTGACGGCACGCAGAACCAGACCGGCACCGGCGCCATCATCGGCGGGTTAACCGGCGCAGTGGCGGGCCAGGTGATCGGCGGCACGCCGCAAGGCACAGTCATCGGCGGCGTTATCGGTGCAGGCATCGGCGCCGCAATTGGCAACCAGCTTGACACTCAGGAGCGCGAACTTCGCCAGTCGCTTGCCGGAACAAACGCCGGAATCGTGAACACCGGCGACAGGCTTATCGTCACGCTTCCCGAAGCGATCACCTTTGATTTTGGCTCAGCCGTGGTGCATCAGAGCTTCCGGCCCTCGCTCGCCGCAGTTTCGCGCAGCCTGCAAAACTACCCTAACACCTCCATTCTGGTGGTCGGCCATACCGACAACGTCGGAACGCTCGCGGTGAACCAGCAACTGAGCGAACAACGCGCCTTGGCGGTGGCACAGATTCTGGTCAATACCGGCACGCCGAACACCCGCGTGCGCTATCAGGGCCGCGCCTACAATGACCCGATCGCCTCGAATAGCAGCGCTGCGGGCCGCGCCGCCAACCGCCGTGTCGAAATCATCATCACGCCAAACGGCTGATCCCGCGCGGGCGCAAAACAACGCCCTGATGCCATGCATCGGGGCGTCGCAGCAAAACGTCGCAACTGGTGATCGTCCCTCGCGTGGTATCAGCCAGCAGCGCGGCTGGGCATGAAGTCGCAACCGCTTGCCATGCGGCGCCTTGGGCGTCAGCCTGCCGCCAGCGGTAGCCGCACCACGGCCTGCAACCCACCATCGGGGCGATTTTGCAAGGTCACCTCGCCACCGTGCGCCTGCACGATGGTGCGGGCGATGGCGAGGCCGAGGCCCGCGCCGCCCGTGTCGCGGCTGCGCGAGGTTTCAAACCGCACGAAGGGTTCAAACACCGCCTGCAACTGATCTTCGGGCAGACCGGGGCCGGAGTCGGCTATGGTAATGCGCGCGGCGCCGGGCTCGCGCACCAACGAAATCTGCGCCGCATCGCCGTAGCGAATGGCATTGTCGATGAGGTTGCGCAGCGCGCGGTTCAGCGCGTTAGGCCGCACCGTGGCGATAACCGGCGCCGCGGGCGCAAATTCGGCCTTGCCCGCCCCGGCATCTGCCGCGAGGTCAGCCAGCACCACCGCCAGATCGACCGTTGCCGCTGGCTCGGTCTGTGCCGCGCCACGCGCGAAAGCCAGCGTCGCCTCGACCATCTCCTGCATCTCGTCTACCAGCGCGCGCAGCCGGTCAGTATCTTCGCCCTCATCCAGCAGTTCCAGCCGCAGCCGCATCGCGGTCAGCGGCGAGCGCAGGTCGTGGCTGATCGCGGCCAGCAGATGTGTGCGCTCGGTCACGAACCGGGTCAGCCGGTCTTGCATGCGGTTGAAGGCAAGCGTGGTTTCGCGCACCTCGGTCGGGCCGGTCAGCGGCAACGGGTCGGCATCAAGCCCGCGCCCAAGCCGGTCGGCGCCAGCCGCCAGCGCCCGCATCGGCCCCACCACGCGGCGCGCCGTAACCAGCGCCACCAGCGCCACCGCAGCGGCCATCAGTGCCAGTGGCAAAAGCGCCCCCGGCGAGACCTGCAGCGCAGGCTGGTCGAACAGGGTGCGCACGTTCAGCCAATTGCCCTGCGCCAGCCGGACCGACAGCGCCAGTTCAAGCGATTCCGCCTGTTCGGCCATCATGCCTTCATGCATGGCGCGCATCGCTGCCGGAAAGCCCGGCGGCGCCATGACAGGCATGGGTGCGCGCGCGTGCACATTGGCGCGCACGTCGCGCATCGAGGCACCCAGGATCTCGCGCATGCGCGCAATAAAGGCCATCGTATCGGCACCGTCCTCGACAACCATCGGTTCGGGGCCAAGCGTGAAGCTGACCAGCGGCGAGCTGGCCGAGCGCAGAATCGAGCCATGCAGGTCTTGCGGCGCATCATCGAGCAGCAAGGCGACATTTGCGGCGCGCCCGGCAGCCTCAAGCCCCAGCGCTGAACGCAGCGCACGGCTGCGCTCATCCGCGAAGAGCACGTAGCCAAGTCCCTGCGTTACCAGCAGCGCCAACAGCAGCATCGCCAGCAACTGCCCGCCAAGCGAGCGCGGATAAAGCCGCAGCGTCATGGCGCCACCTCGCGCACATCAGCGGCAAGACTGTAGCCGCCGCCCCAGTGGGTCGCGATCAATTCAGGCTTGGCCGGGTCGCGTTCAATCTTGCGGCGCAGGCGACTGATCTGGTTGTCGATGGTGCGGTCGAACACCTGCGCCGCGCGCCCTGATGTAAGGTCAAGCAACTGGCTGCGGCTCAGCACAAAACGGGGCCGCTCGAGAAAGGCGGTCAGCAAGCGAAACTCGGCGCTGGTCAGCGGCACATCGGCGCCATCGTCGCATGTCAAGGTGCGCCGGTCAGTATCGAGCAGCCAGCGGTCAAACGCCAATCGTCGCCCGGCCAGCGCGCCGCCCGATGGTGCGGCAGGCCCGGCACGGCGCAAGATCGCCTTGATGCGCGCCAGCAATTCACGCGGGTTGAACGGCTTGGCCAGATAATCGTCGGCCCCGACTTCCAGCCCGACAATACGATCAGTGTCATCGCCGAGCGCGGTCAGCATCAAGATCGGCAGCGTGCCGCCCGCACGCAGGCGTCGGCAGACCGACAGCCCGTCTTCGCCCGGCATCATCACGTCGAGCACCAGCAGATCGAACCGGCCCGCCTTCAGCGCCGCATCCATCGCCACGGCATTTGCGGCGGTGGTGGCGCGCATGCCGTTCTTTTCAAGATATTTCGCCAGCGCATCGCGAATGTCGCGGTGGTCATCGACGACGAGAATGTGGGGCTGCGTGGTCATGTTCGCTCTCCTGCCCGCGCAACCTAGCCGATACGCGGTTGCCGGTGCGCGGAAATTTGTCGCAAGCCGTCGCCAGACCGGTGCTTGCGACAGTTTGATACAAAACACCCCCCCGGTTGACAAACTCGCGGCACATCGAGGCACCAGCTTGACCGCATCGCAGGCTCAAACCAGGAGATATGACCATGAAACGTTCCACAGCCCTCATCATCGGCGCCATTGCCGCACTTGGCGTTACGGCAGCGGCGCTGCCGGTGGTAGCGCAACAGTTCCAGATGCCGTTCGCAGGCATGATGCGCGGCGGCGGCATGCACGGCGGCGAGATGCCGGGCGGCTTTGCCATGATGGGCGGCAATAGCGCAGCCCATGACGCGCATTTCGCCGCGGTTGATACCAACGGCGACGGCACGCTGAGCGCCGAGGAAATCGCTGCGGGCATCAAGGCCGAACTGGCGAACTACGATACCGACGCCAACGGCACGCTGTCGCTTGAAGAATTCACCGCGATGCATGCCGAAATGCAGGCCGAGGCGCTGCGCACCATGACCGTGCGCGCCTTCCAGATGCACGACGCCGATGGCGACGGGCAAGTGACCGAAGCCGAGATGACCGCGATGGCTGGCCAGATGGGCCAGATGGGTCAGATGGGTGCAATGATGCAGGGCGGCATGCCGAACGTCGGCCCTGGCTACAGCCACGGTCATGGCATGATGGGCCGTTACTGATCTGATCCCGGCCCCCGGCGCGCGGCGCCGGGGGCACCCCCTCAAACACATGGAGCCGCAGCGATGATGCACGGATATGACATGGGCCAAGGCCTGCCCTACGCGATGGCCTTTGGCTGGCTCGGCTTTGCGCTGATGCTGGTCATCGCGGGCCTGGTGATCGCCGCACTGGTGAAATACCTGCGCAAGTAAGGCGGGGCGCACCAACTTCAGCTGCTTTCGACAGGGGGGGGTGCGTTGGCTGACGTCCTTTCGCGTTAGCGGAACCTCGCCAGTGCCAGCGCGATCTGCTTGGCCGCGCCACTCTGATGCGCGACACGCAGGCCCAAGGGTCGTATCGCAAAGGCGGACCCTTGTTTTCGTACGTCTTTCTTAGGTGCTGCGGGGCCGGGCGGTTTCGCAGGTAGGCGGCTTGCCAGTTTCTTGCGGCGATCACGGTTGCGGGCACGGTTGCGGGTCACGTCTGGTGCGAGAATCGCTTCGCCGCCTGTCGGCTGCCAGATCCGCGACAATTTAGCCGCCGGGCCTGTTGACAGGCGCGGGCCGCAGCCCTATCTCGGCTTTGCTGGCACTCGCCGTGGGTGAGTGCCAATATCATGAAACACGAGAATTAACGGAGCTTTCACATGGCTTTCAAACCGCTGCACGACCGCGTTCTGGTCCGCCGCGTTCAGGGCGAAGAAAAGACCAAGGGCGGCCTGATCATCCCCGACACCGCGAAAGAAAAACCCGCTGAAGGCGAGATCGTTTCGGTCGGCGAAGGCGCACGCAAGGATTCGGGCGAACTGATCGCGCCCTCGGTGAAGGCGGGCGACCGCATCCTGTTCGGCAAATGGTCGGGCACCGAAGTCACGCTCGACGGCGAAGAGCTGCTGATCATGAAGGAAAGCGACATTCTCGGCATCATCGCCTGAGAAGTCCTTTCGATCTAACGAAATTTCCAAGAGGAGCAGATCAATATGGCTGCCAAGGACGTCAAGTTTTCTACCGATGCCCGCGACCGGATGCTGAAGGGTGTCAACATCCTCGCTGACGCGGTAAAGGTTACCCTCGGGCCCAAGGGCCGCAACGTGGTGATCGAAAAATCCTACGGCGCGCCGCGCATCACCAAGGACGGGGTGACGGTTGCCAAGGAAATCGAGCTGGCCGACAAGTTCGAGAACATGGGCGCGCAGATGGTGAAAGAAGTCGCCAACCGCACCAATGACGAGGCCGGCGACGGCACCACCACCGCCACCGTGCTGGCGCAGGCCATCATCAAGGAAGGCCTGAAATCGGTTGCCGCGGGCATGAACCCGATGGACCTCAAGCGCGGCATCGACATCGCCACCGCCAAGGTTGTCGCTGCCGTCAAGGCGGCCGCCCGCCCGGTGAAAGACAGCGACGAAGTTGCGCAAGTCGGCACCATTTCGGCCAACGGCGAAGCCAACATCGGCCGCATGATCGCGGATGCGATGCAAAAAGTCGGCAACGAGGGTGTCATCACCGTCGAAGAAAACAAGGGCATGGAGACCGAAGTTGAAGTGGTCGAAGGCATGCAGTTCGACCGTGGCTACCTCAGCCCCTACTTTGTCACCAACGCCGACAAGATGGTGGCCGAACTTGAAGATGCGCTGATCCTGCTGCACGAAAAGAAACTCGGCTCGCTGCAGCCGATGGTGCCGCTTCTGGAATCTGTCATCCAGTCGGGCAAACCGCTCTTGATCATTTCGGAAGATGTCGAAGGCGAAGCGCTGGCGACCCTCGTGGTCAACAAACTGCGCGGCGGGCTGAAGATTGCTGCCGTCAAGGCACCGGGCTTTGGCGACCGTCGCAAGGCGATGCTGCAAGACATCGCCATTCTGACCGGCGGGCAGGTGATTTCCGAAGACCTCGGCATGAAGCTCGAAAACGTGACGCTCGACATGCTTGGCAAAGCCAAGAAAGTCTCGATCACCAAAGACACCACCACGATCATTGACGGCGCTGGCGACAAGGCCGAAATCGAAGCCCGCGTGGCGCAGATTCGCACCCAGATCGAAGAAACCACCAGCGACTACGACAAGGAAAAGCTGCAAGAACGCGTCGCCAAGCTGGCGGGCGGGGTTGCCGTGATCCGCGTTGGCGGCATGACCGAGACCGAAGTGAAAGAGCGCAAGGACCGGGTTGACGACTCGCTCAACGCGACCCGTGCTGCGGTGCAGGAAGGGATCGTTGTTGGCGGCGGCGTGGCGCTGGTGCAGGCGTCCAAGCTGCTGGTGGGCATGGAAGGCGCCAACGCCGACCAGACTGCGGGCATTGTGATCGTGCGCAAGGCGCTGGAAGCGCCGCTGCGCCAGATCGCCGAGAACGCGGGCGTCGATGGCGCCGTGGTTGCCGGCCGGGTGCGTGACAGCAAGGATGCGACCTTTGGCTTTAACGCACAGACCGAAGAATATGGCGACATGTTCAAGTTCGGCGTGATCGACCCGGCCAAAGTGGTGCGTACCGCGCTGGAAGACGCCGCTTCGATCGCGGGCCTGCTGATCACCACCGAAGCGATGATCGCCGAAAAACCCGAACCGAAGTCGGCGCCTGCCGGCGGCGGCATGGGCGGCATGGGCGGCATGGACGGCATGATGTAAGCTGGCCCTGCGGTCGGTTAACAGGAAAGGGCGCCTTCGGGCGCCCTTTTTGCGCTCCGCGCGGGGATATTTGGACCAAGGCAAGCACCACAGCCCCGCCCTGCCCCATCCCGTTTGCGTGAGGCCCGGATTGTAGGCTTGCAACCCGGCGCGGCGGCGGCTTTGGCTGGCCTCATGCGCTTGCTTGCCCTGACCTCGCTGACAATGATCGCCTTCGCCGCCAATTCGGTGCTCAACCGGTTGGGCGTTGGCGGCGGCCTGATCGACCCGGTCGGGTTTGCCCTGGTGCGCCTGCTGGCGGGCGCGGCAACGCTGGCCGCTCTTTGGGCTGTGCGCAGCGGTCATGCGCGCACACCCGTTTCGGCGCGACCGCTTCGGCGCGCGCTTGGTGCGGCGTCGCTGCTGGTCTATCTCTTTGGCTTTTCGCTTGCCTATGGCGTGCTCGATGCGGGCGCCGGGGCGCTGATCCTGTTTGGCTGGGTGCAGATTACCATGTTCGCGGGCGCGGTAATGGCGCGTGAACCGGTCCCTGCGCGGCGCTGGGCGGGGGCCGCGCTTGCCTTTGCGGGCCTGCTTGTCTTGCTGGCGCCGGGGGGCGGCACGCCGCTTGGCTGGCACGCGGCGGCCATGGCGTTGGCGGGCATCGGCTGGGGCGTCTACTCACTCGCAGGGCGGGGCGAGCGCGATGCGCTGGCGGCGACGGCGGCAAATTTCATTGTCGCGGCCCCGGTCGGGCTGGCGCTGGCACTGGTGCTGCCCGGCGCCGCCAGCTGGAGCCCTTTCGGCGTGGTGCTCGCGGTCGCGTCGGGCGCGCTGGCCTCGGGGCTGGGCTATGCGCTCTGGTATGCGCTGTTGCCACAGCTTGGCGCGGCGCGCGCGGCGGTGGCGCAGCTGTCGGTGCCCCTGATCGCGGCGGCGGGGGGGGCTGCGCTGATCGGCGAGGCGCTAAGCTGGCAATTCGGCGCTGCGGCGGCGCTGGTATTGGGCGGCGTGGCGCTTGCGGTGCTACCAGGGTCGCGGCGCTGATGCGCCGCACTCTTCAAGATCATTGCTTCAGGGCCAAAAATCAGGCATAAAAAGGCGGCGACGCTTTCTTTATCGACCCGCTGTTTCCGCATAGGTTCAGTTTCGATCCAGATGTGACTGAGCCGGGCCACCGCATCTCGCGGGTGGCGAAACGAGAAACAGGAGATCTCACGATGGCCAAAGGCACCGTGAAATGGTTCAACGCTACCAAGGGTTTCGGCTTTATTGCCCCGGAAGGCGGCAAACGTGATGTGTTCGTGCACATCTCGGCGCTGGAACGTGCGGGCATCCGCCAGCTGGACGACGGTCAGGCCGTCACCTTCGACATCGAATCGGGCCGTGATGGCCGCGAGTCGGCGACGAACCTGGCGCTCGCCTGATTTTCAGGTCGCAAATTTCGGATTGGGGCGCCTTCGGGCGCCCTTTTTCATGGTCGCTCAGACGACTTCCCAGTCGTCCTCGCCCCGCAGCGCCCCGATCGCCAGCCAGTCGGCGCGCACGCGCGCCACGCGGCTGTCACCCCAGGTGCGAAACACGATCACAAAGCCGTCCTCGCTGACCATATCGGCGGAAAGATCAAGCCGGCCATTGTGCTTCTGGTCCACGTCCCACATCGACAGCGTCACATGCACGATCGGCGGCGCCAGATAGGGTTCAGAAAACTCGACAAGGCGGCGCAGTTCGCGCGGGCCGTCGCCGGTCCACATCGCGCCGCCATCCTGGTAATCGGAGAACAGGATCAGCGATCCCTGATCGAGTCCTACCGCGTGGCTTTCAAGACGCCGCATATGCCCCTCCGTGCCCTACACCTAGCGCGGCACGGCGCAAGAAAAAAGCCCCGGCGCGAACCGGGGCCTCAGCTTGCGCCTGCGGAGCCTCAAAGCCCGATGTGGGTTCCCAGCGCTTCCATGTCGGCCAGCAGCTTGGCCGCGTCGTCGACCAGATTTTGCGGTGCGGCGTCGCGCGCCGCGCGCGCTTCGGCGACCAGCTGCGCGTGAAGCGCCGCCGTCACTTCGGCCTTGGGCAGGCCGCGCTCGGCGAGCACGGTCACGCCCTCGGCACTGATCTCGGCAAATCCGCCGGTCACCGCATAATCAACGCTGCCGCCATCCGCCGCCACCACGGTCAGGATGCCCGGACGCAGCGTGGTGATTAGCGCGGCATGGCCGGGCATTGCGGTCAGGTCGCCGTCGGCGCCGGGAATGCGCACTTCGCGCGCCTGCACCGACGCCAGCCTGCGTTCGGGCGAAACCAGATCGAACTGCATCGTTTCGGCCATTTTCGCGCCCTCCTCAGGCTGCTTCAGAGGCCAGACGCTGCGCCTTGGCGATCACTTCTTCAATGCCACCGACCATGTAGAAGGCCGCTTCGGGCAGGTGATCGTATTCACCCGCAACCACCGCCTTGAACGACTTGATGGTGTCTTCCAGCGGCACCTGCTTGCCATCTGAACCGGTGAATACCTTGGCCACGTCGAACGGCTGGCTGAGGAAACGCTGAATCTTGCGGGCACGCGCCACGGTCAGCTTGTCGTCTTCGCTCAGCTCATCCATGCCCAGAATGGCGATGATGTCTTGCAGCGACTTGTAGCGCTGCAAGATTTGCTGCACGTCGGTCGCCACCTTGTAGTGTTCCGCGCCGATCACCGCCGGGTCAAGCAGGCGCGAGGTAGAATCGAGCGGGTCCACGGCGGGGTAGATGCCCAATTCCGAAATCGCGCGGCTCAGCACCGTGGTCGCGTCAAGGTGCGCGAACGAGGTGGCGGGCGCCGGGTCCGTCAGGTCGTCGGCGGGCACATAGATCGCCTGCACCGAGGTGATCGAACCGGCACGGGTCGAGGTGATACGCTCTTGCAGCGCGCCCATGTCGGTGGCCAGCGTCGGCTGATAGCCCACGGCCGAAGGAATACGGCCCAACAGCGCCGACACCTCGGAACCCGCCTGCGTAAAGCGGAAGATGTTGTCCACGAAGAACAGCACGTCGGTGCCCGACTGGTCGCGGAACTGCTCGGCCAGGGTCAGGCCGGTCAGCGCCACGCGCATGCGCGCACCCGGCGGCTCGTTCATCTGACCATACACAAGCGCCACCTTCGACTCTTCCATGTTGTCGAGGTTGATGACGCCAGACTCGATCATCTCGTGGTAAAGGTCGTTGCCCTCACGGGTCCGTTCACCCACACCCGCGAACACCGAAAAGCCCGCGTGCACCTTGGCGATGTTGTTGATCAGTTCCATGATCAGCACGGTCTTGCCCACACCGGCGCCCCCAAAGAGACCGATCTTGCCGCCCTTGGCGTAGGGCGCCAGAAGGTCGATCACCTTGATGCCGGTAACCAGCACCACGCTTTCGGTCGATTGCTCCGAAAACTCGGGCGCGGGCTGGTGGATGGCACGGGTGATTTCCTGCGAGACCGGGCCCTTTTCGTCGACCGGCTCGCCGATCACGTTGATGATGCGCCCCAGCGTCGCGTTGCCCACCGGCACGGAGATCGGGCCGCCGGTATCGGTCACCTTTTCGCCGCGCACCAGGCCTTCGGTGGCGTCCATCGCCACCGCGCGCACGGTGTTTTCGCCAAGGTGCTGCGCCACTTCAAGGATCAGCCGCTTGCCGTTGTTGTGGGTTTCGAGCGCGTTCAGAATCGCCGGAAGCTCGCCTTCGAACTGCACGTCGACGACGGCACCGATCACCTGCGTGATCTTGCCAACTGCTTTTGCGCCAACTGATTTTGCCATGTCGTTTTCTCTCCGGTTCCGTCAGAGCGCCTCGGCGCCCGAAATGATTTCGATGAGCTCTTTGGTGATCGCGGCCTGGCGCGAGCGGTTGTACTGGATCGTCAGCTTGTCGATCATCTCGCCCGCGTTGCGCGTGGCGCTGTCCATTGCCGACATCCGGGCGCCCTGCTCGGAGGCTCCGTTTTCCAAAAGCGCGGTGAAGACCTGTGTTGCCACCGCGCGCGGCAGCAGGTCGGCCAGAATGGCTTCTTCGCCGGGTTCATAGTCATACCCGGCTGTGGCCACGGCCTCGGCCTCGAATTGCGCCGGGATGATCTGGCGCGGCGTCGGGATCTGGCTGATGACCGACTGGAAGCGGTTGTAGTAAAGCGTTGCCACGTCAAACTCGCCCGCTTCAAAGCGGCCCAGAATGTCGCGCGCAATTGCCTGGGCGTTTTCGTAGCCCACGCGCTTGACCTCGGTCAGATCGACATGGCCGACAAAGAGTTTGCCATACTCGCGCTTGAGCTGCTCGCGCCCCTTCTTGCCGACGGTAAGTATTTTCACCGTCTTTCCGGCTGCCAGCAACTCGTTGATGCGGTGTCGGGCCAGCCGCACGATGGTCGAGTTGAAGCCGCCGCAAAGGCCGCGCTCAGCGGTCATCACCACCAGAAGGTGGGTCTGGTCGCTGCCGGTGCCGCTAAGCAGGCGCGGCGCGCTGTCTGACGTGCCGACCGAAGCGGCAAGCCCGGTCATCACCGCAGTCATCCGTTCGGCATAGGGGCGTGCAGACACGGCTGCATCCTGGGCCCGGCGGAGTTTGGCCGCCGAAACCATTTGCATCGCTTTGGTGATCTTGCGCGTGTTCTTGACGCTCGCGATCCGGTTTTTCAGGTCCTTAAGGCTGGGCATGCCCCACTCCTCTCACGCGCTCAGGCGAAGGTCTTGGCGTAGCTGTCCAGTGCGGCGCGGATGGCTTTTTCAAGCTCGCCTGCCACCTTGCGGTCATTGTTGGTGATGTCGGCCAGAAGGTCGGCATGGTTGGAGCGCAGATGCGCCATCAGCCCCGCCTCAAACCGCCCCACATCCTTCACGCCGATACCGTCAAGGTAACCTTTGGTGCCCGTGAAAATCGCAATCACGATTTCGGCGTTGGTCAGCGGCGAATATTGCGGCTGCTTCATCAGCTCGGTCAGGCGCGCGCCACGGTTCAAGAGCTTTTGCGTGGCCGCGTCGAGGTCAGACCCGAACTGCGCGAAGGCCGCCATTTCGCGGTATTGCGCCAGCTCCAGCTTCACCGGGCCCGCGACCGATTTCATCGCGTTGGTCTGCGCGCTGGACCCGACGCGCGACACCGAAAGGCCGGTGTTCACGGCGGGGCGGACGCCCTGATAGAAGAGCTCGGTTTCAAGAAAGATCTGGCCGTCGGTGATCGAGATCACGTTGGTCGGAATAAAGGCCGACACGTCACCGCCTTGGGTTTCGATGATCGGCAGCGCGGTCAGCGAACCGCCGCCGAAATCTTCGTTCAGCTTGGCCGACCGTTCCAGCAGGCGCGAGTGCAGGTAGAACACGTCGCCGGGGTAGGCTTCGCGCCCCGGCGGGCGGCGCAGCAGCAGCGACATCTGGCGGTAGCTGACGGCCTGCTTGGAAAGGTCATCATAGATGATCAGCGCATGGCGGCCACTGTCGCGGAAGTATTCGGCCATCGCGGTGCCCGAGTAGGGCGCCAGAAACTGCAGCGGCGCCGGGTCGGATGCGGTGGCGGCGATGACGGTGGTGTATTCCATCGCGCCGGCTTCTTCGAGCTTCTTGACCAGCTGAGCCACGGTTGACCGCTTTTGCCCGATAGCGACGTAGAAGCAGTAAAGCTTCATCTTCGGGTTGGCGTCGTTATAGCTCTTCTGGTTCAAAATGGTGTCGAGCGCGATTGCGGTCTTGCCGGTCTGGCGGTCGCCGATGATCAGCTCGCGCTGGCCGCGGCCAATCGGGATCATCGCGTCAACCGATTTCAGGCCGGTCGCCATCGGCTGGTGCACCGATTTGCGCGGGATGATGCCGGGGGCCTTCACATCCGAAACGCGCCGCTCCGTAGTGTTGATCGGGCCCTTGCCGTCAATCGGGTTGCCGAGGCCATCAACGACGCGGCCCAGCAGCGCCTCGCCCACCGGCACGTCAACGATTGCCTTGGTGCGCTTGACGGTGTCGCCTTCCTTGATGTCGCGGTCAGACCCGAAGATCACAATCCCGACGTTGTCGACCTCAAGGTTCAGCGCCATACCGCGGATGCCGCCGGGAAACTCGACCATCTCGCCCGCCTGGACGTTGTCGAGGCCGTGCACGCGGGCGATCCCGTCACCGACCGAAAGCACGCGGCCAACTTCTGCGACCTGGGCGTCTTGCCCGAAATTCTTGATCTGCTCTTTCAGGATCGCAGAGATCTCAGCTGCTTGGATTCCCATTATCCGACCTCTTTCATGGCATTTTGCAAGGAGGCGAGCTTGGATTTGACCGAGGTGTCGATCATCTTCGAGCCCAGCTTCACGATCATGCCGCCGATGAGGCTTTCATCGACAGCGACATTCAGTTTCACGGTCTTGCCGGTCTGCTTTGCAAGCGTCACGGCGAGTTTCTTGGCCTGCGCCTCGGTCAGCGCCTGCGCGGCGGTCACCTCGGCGGTCATTTCGCCCTTGGCGTCGGCAATGCGCAGGCGCAGCGCGGCCATCAGTTGCGGCAACACAAAGAGCCGCCGCTTGTCAGCCAGCAGCGCCAGCGTGTTGGTGGTGATCGGCGCGAGCTTCATCTTTGCCGCCAGGGCTGCGACCGCCTTGGCCTGCGCGTCGCGCGCGTAAAGCGGCGAGGCGATCAGGTCGCGCAGGTCGGCGCTGTCTGCCAGCGCAGCCTCAAGCGCTGCCACATCGGCCTCAAGCGCGCCAAGCGCTTTGGTCTCTTGCGAAAGCTCGAACACGGCCGAGGCATAGCGCCCGGCGATACTTGCGGAAATCGAAGCTGGTTCGGACACGTCCACCCTTCCGATATCTTTGCCTGAAAGCCCGGCATTGCGCCAGACCGCAGACCCCCCGTGGCGTGCGAGGCAGCCCCCGACACGTCTGATTTCGGCGCGGGTGTAGCAGAGCACCTTAGCCCCCGCAACCGTCTTGGCGCGGGGTTTTGCGCCACCATGACCGCTATTTCCCGGCCATCGGGCCGCCCGGCGCACCGCTGCGGCGAGTGCAGGCGCTAACATGCGCTGCGATGCGGCACTCTGCGCGCTGACGAGGGCGCGCGCGGATCGAACGGTGCGGGTGATTCACCCCCTTGCCGCCGCCATGATGCTTGTGGCGGCGCGGCAATGGATTGATACTTGGCGCACGCGTCATACGTTTGCCTCGGAGGCACCATGACCAATGACCCCTATGCGACACTTGGCGTAAAAAAGACCGCCACCGAGGACGAGATCAAGAAGGCGTATCGCAAGATCGCGCGCGCCAGCCACCCCGACCTGAACCCCGACGACAAGACCGCCGAGGCGCGGTTCAAGGCGGCCTCGCTTGCCTATGACCTTTTGAAAGACCCCGAAACGCGGGCACGCTTTGACCGCGGCGAGATCGATGCCAGCGGCGCCGAGCGACCAGAGCGCAGGTTCTACCGCGACTACGCCGAGGCGCCGGGCAACCCCTACCGTAGCCAGCGCGCCGAAGACTTTGCCGATGTTTCCGACATCTTCGCCGAGTTTTTTCGGCAAAGGGGGCAGGCGGGCGGGCAGACGTCGGGGCAGACGGCGGGGCAGGCAAGCGGGGCGCGGCAAGGGCAGGGTTTTCGCACCGCTGGCACCGATCTGCACTATGCGCTTGAGGTGCCGTTTCTCGATGCCGCGCGCGGCGGCACCACGCGCATCACCCTGCCCGATGGCAGCATGCTTGATGTGACCATTCCCGAAGGCACCGCCGAGGGCCAGACCCTGCGGCTGCGCGGCAAGGGGGCGCCGGGCCTTGGCGGCGGTGCGCCGGGCGATGCATACGTCACGCTTTCGGTGCGCCCGCACCCGCTCTTTCGCCGCGAGGGCAACGATATTGTGCTGACCCTGCCGATTACCATCGACGAGGCGGTGCTGGGCGCCAAGGTCGAGGTGCCGACCATAGGCGGCGCTGTCAATGTCACGATCCCCGCAGGTGCCAGCAGCGGTCGCGTCTTGCGGCTGCGCGGGCGCGGGGTGAAGGCCAAGGGCGCGGCGCCGGGCGACCAACGGGTTGAGCTGCGCATCGTGGCGCCCCCGAAACCCGACGAGGCGCTGGCCGAGTTTCTGCGCGGCTGGCGCACAACCCACGCCCACAACCCGCGCAAGGGGATGGTGCCATGACCGACCGCTACACCGAAGAGCAGGCCGTTGCCGCCGTCGCCCGCCTGACCCGCACCCGCATCAGCGCCTTTGTAAAGGCCGAAGTGGTTGTGCCCGAGCGCACTGCCGCCGGGTTTCTCTTCCGCCAGATCGACCTCGCGCGGATGGAGCTTTTGTGCGAGCTGTGCGAAGAGTTCGACCTTGCCGACGATGCCCTTGGCGTGGTGATCGGGCTGGTCGATCAGATGCACGGGCTGCGCGGCGAATTGCGCGCGGTGCTGGCGGCCGTTGCGGCCGAACCCGACGAGGTGCGCGCCCGCATCACGCTTGCCCTGCGCGCGGCGCGCATGGGGTAAGGCCCCGCCTCAGACCGGTTCGGCACTGGGGCGTGCCTGCCCTTCCAGCACCCGCAGCGGGCGTCGCACCACCTCACCCAGGCCCCGGCGCGGCGCCTGCACCTGTTTGGAAAGCTCCAGCATCACCACCCCCGCAGCAAGCAGCCCCGAAACGCGCAGGCCCATGCGTTCCCACATCGGCGCGGACCGCAGCCAGAAGCGGCGGTGCGAGGGCGGAATATATAGCGCGGCGGCATGGCGCTCGGGCACAAAGCCAGCCGCGCGCGCCTGCGCATCAAGTTGGCCCAGCGTATAGGGGCGGCCAAACCCGAACGGCGTGGTTTCGCGCGGTGCCCAGAGCCCGGCGCGGTTCGGCACGATGACCAGCGCGCGCCCGCCCGGCCCCAGAACCCGCCACGCCTCGGCAAAAAGGGCGCTCGCACTTTCCGAGGTTTCCAGCCCGTGCATCACGATCAGCCGGTCAACCATGCCGGTTTCCAGCGGCCAGCGGGTTTCTTCGCACAGAACCGAGACGTTGGGCATGCCCGCGGGCCATGGCATCACCCCCTGCGCCGCTGGCATCAGCCCGATCACGCGGCGCGCATGTTCAAGGTAGGGGCGCAGCAAGGGCACCGCAAAGCCAAAGCCAACCACGGTCAGCCCGGCCATCTCGGCCTGCCCGGCGGGCCAGAGCGCCAGCACCCGGTCGCGCACAGCTTTTTGCGCGGCCCGGCCCAGCTGGGTGCGATAGTAGAAGTTGCGCAGATCGAGAACATCGAGGTGCATGGCGGCTTTCTCAGGTTGCGCGCGATGCGCAAGACGTGGTGCAAAGGTGGGGCGCGGCGCGGCGCGATGCAAGCGCCAAGCTGCCCGCATACCAGCGCAAACATGCTCTTTTCGACAGGCAGATGACCGATTGCGCTGGCCGCGCGCTTGCGCGAAACTGCGCCGTCTGAGAAACATGGATGCGCACGGATCATGCCCCTCGAACTCGTTACCATCCCCTGCCTGTCCGACAATTACGCCTGGCTGGTCCACGATGCCGCCACCGACACCACGGTGGTGATCGACGCGCCCGAAGCCGCGCCGATCTTGCACGAACTTTATGCCCGCGGCTGGAAGCTGAGCCACATCCTGCTGACCCACCACCACCCCGACCACATTCAGGGCGCGCCAATGCTTGAGGCAGCCACCGGCGCGCGCATAATCGGCGCCGCCGCCGATGCCCACCGCCTGCCCCCCCTGACCGAAGCGGTCGAGCCGGGCGATGTGCTGCGGGTGGGCATGCAGGCGGTCGAGGTGATCGGCGTTCCGGGCCATACTTCGGGGCACCTCGCCTACCACTTCGCGGCAACGGGTCTTGCCTTTACCGGCGACAGCCTGATGGGCTGGGGCTGCGGGCGCATTTTTGAAGGCACACCGGCGCAGATGTTCGCCTCGCTCGAACGGCTGGCAGAACTACCCGACGCCACGCGCATCTGCGCAGGCCATGAATACACGCTGAACAATGGCCGCTTTGCGCTCAGCCTTGAACCTGACCACCCTGCCCTGATGGCGCGCATGGCCGAAGCGCAGGCGGCGCGTGCTGCCGGGCGCCCGACCCTTCCGGTGCCGCTGGCGCTGGAACGCGCGACCAACCCCTATCTGCGCAGCGCCGACCCCGCACTTGCCGCCGCCGTCGGCATGGCGGGGGCCGACCCGCTTGCCGTCTTTACCGAAATTCGCGCCCGCAAAGATCGTTTCTGACCCCCGCGAAGTGCCGCTGCGATCACATTTTCAACACCGATCCGCGCGGCCGCGGCATTTTGGCAAGAAAGCCCTTGAAGCCGGGCGATTTCCACCGAAGTTTAAGATCAATACGCAAGGGTCCGGGCGTGGCCTCCGCCGCGCACCGCCACCCGCTGAAAGGAGCACCGACGTGCCATCGTTTTCGACGACGCTCGAACAGGCCATCCACGGCGCTCTGGCGCTGGCCAATGCCCGCCACCATGAATTGGCGACGCTGGAACATTTGTTGCTGTCGCTGCTTGATGAACCCGACGCGGCGCGCGTGATGCGTGCCTGCGGGGTTGATCTTGATGAACTGCGCCGGGTGCTGACCGAATTTGTGGACGAAGAACTTTCCACCCTCATTACCGAGGTCGAAGGCTCGGAGGCGGTGCCAACCGCCGCCTTCCAGCGCGTGATTCAGCGCGCAGCGATTCATGTGCAAAGCTCGGGGCGCAGCGAGGTTACCGGGGGCAACGTGCTGGTCGCGATCTTTGCCGAACGCGAATCGAACGCCGCCTATTTCCTGCAAGAACAAGACATGACGCGCTATGACGCGGTCAACTTCATCGCGCATGGCGTGGCCAAGGACCCCGGCTTTGGCGAAAGCCGCCCGATCATCGGCGCCGATGAGGAACCCGCGCAACAGGCACAGCCGCAGGGCGAGGCCAAGGAATCGGCGCTGGCCAAATACTGTGTCGATCTCAACGCCAAATCCGCCAAGGGCGAGATCGACCCGTTGATCGGCCGCGAGGATGAGGTGGAACGCTGCATTCAGGTGCTGTGCCGGCGGCGCAAGAACAACCCGCTTTTGGTGGGCGACCCCGGCGTGGGCAAGACCGCGATCGCCGAGGGGCTGGCGCTAAAGATCACCCGCGGCGAAACCCCTGAGATTCTGGCCAAGGCC
This sequence comes from Paracoccaceae bacterium, assembly GCA_019429405.1. Lineage (GTDB taxonomy): Bacteria > Pseudomonadota > Alphaproteobacteria > Rhodobacterales > Rhodobacteraceae > UBA6213. Next base: position 3,124 of record JAHYIZ010000019.1, on the reverse strand, counting down.
ACGATCTATTCGCTCGACATGGGCGCGCTCTTGGCCGGCACCCGTTATCGCGGCGACTTTGAAGAACGGCTGAAAGCGGTGGTGAAAGAGCTGGAAGACCACCCCGACGCGATCTTGTTCATTGACGAGATCCATACGGTGATCGGCGCCGGGGCCACCTCGGGCGGCTCGATGGACGCCTCAAACCTGCTCAAGCCCGCGTTACAGGGCGGCAAGCTGCGCTGCATGGGGTCCACCACCTACAAGGAATTCCGCCAGCATTTTGAAAAAGACCGCGCCCTTGCGCGCCGCTTTCAGAAGATTGACGTGAACGAGCCTTCGGTGCCCGACAGCATCAAGATTCTGATGGGGTTGAAGCCCTATTTTGAAGAACACCATGACATTCGCTACACCAATGATGCAATCAAGGCGGCGGTCGAACTGTCTGCCCGCTATATCCACGACCGCAAACTGCCCGACAAGGCGATTGACGTGATCGACGAGGCGGGGGCAGCGCAGCACCTGCTGACCGAAAGCAAGCGGCGCAAGACTTTGGGGCCAAAAGAGATCGAGGCCGTGGTGGCCAAGATCGCCCGAATTCCGCCGCGCAACGTCTCCAAGGACGATGCCGAGGTGCTGCGCGATCTGGAACGGTCGCTCAAGCGCGTCGTGTTCGGGCAGGACAAGGCGATTGAAACCCTCGCGTCGGCCATCAAGCTGTCGCGCGCGGGCCTGCGCGAGCCGGAAAAGCCGATCGGCAACTACCTGTTCACAGGCCCGACCGGCGTCGGCAAAACCGAGGTCGCCAAGCAACTGGCCGATGTGCTCGGGGTCGAGCTTTTGCGCTTCGACATGAGCGAATACATGGAGAAACACGCGGTTTCGCGCCTCATTGGCGCGCCGCCGGGCTATGTCGGCTTCGATCAGGGCGGCATGCTGACCGATGGCGTCGATCAGCACCCCCATTGCGTGCTGCTGCTCGATGAAATCGAAAAGGCGCACCCGGATGTGTACAACATCCTGCTGCAGGTGATGGACCATGGCAAGCTGACCGACCACAACGGTCGTCAGGTCGATTTTCGCAACGTGATCCTGATCATGACCTCGAACGCGGGGGCCGCCGAACAGGCCAAGGCGGCGATCGGCTTTGGCCGCGGCCGGCGCGAGGGCGAAGATACCGCCGCGGTCGAGCGCGCCTTCAGCCCCGAGTTCCGCAACCGTCTTGATGCGGTGGTCAGCTTTGCGGCGCTGCCGCGCGAGGTGATCTTGCAGGTGGTCGACAAGTTCGTGTTGCAGCTAGAGGCGCAGCTGATCGACCGCAACGTGCATATCGAGCTGACCCCCGAAGCCGCCGACTGGCTGGCCGAGCGTGGCTATGATGAGCACATGGGCGCGCGGCCCCTTGGGCGCACGATTCAGGAACACATCAAGAAGCCGCTGGCCGAAGAGCTGCTTTTTGGCCGCCTGACCAAAGGCGGTGTCGCCAAGGTTTCGGTGCGCGATGGCGCCATCGTGATCGACGTCGAAGAGATCCAGAAAGCCAAGCTGACCACCAGTCGCCCCCCCCTGCTTACGGCGCAATGAGGGCGGCGGCGGCGTTTCTGGCGCTGATGCTTTCGGCCCCTGCGGGGGCCGAAGCACCGCGCCTGCTGCTGCCGATCGACTGCACATTGGGCGAAACCTGCTACATTCAACACTACGCCGACCGCGCCCCCGGCCCGGTCGTGCGCGACCACGCCTGTGGCGACGCAAGCTATGATGGCCACGACGGCACCGATTTTGCCGTGCCGACGCTTGCTGCGATGACGGCGGGCGTGGCGGTGCTGGCCGCCGCCGCCGGCACCGTTTCCGCCACTCGCGATGGGCAGCCCGATGGGGCCTTTGCAGCGGGTGGTGACGTTGTGGGCCGCGAATGCGGCAACGGCGTGCTGATCGACCATGGTCATGGCTGGCAGACCCAGTATTGCCACCTTGCGGCAGGCTCGGTCACGGTGGCGCGTGGTGAAACCGTGGCTGCCGGCACGCCGCTCGGCCGGGTCGGGCTGTCGGGCAAGTCCGAGTTTCCGCACCTGCACCTGACGGTTCGCCATAACGGTGCAGAGGTAGACCCCTTTGCCCCCGACCGCGCAGCCAGCTGCCCGGCAAATGCCTCGGCCGCGCTCTGGCAGGCGCCCCCCGCCTATATGTCTGCCGGTCTGCTGGACCTCGGGCTTGCCGTGAACCCGCCCGACTATGCCAGCGTCAAGGCCGGGCTGCCGCGCGCGCGCGTGCTGCCTGCCAAGGCGCCGCAACTGATCATCTGGGCCTATGGCTGGAATGCGCGCGCGGGCGATGTTCTGCACCTTACGCTTGCGGGGCCTGCGGGATTTCACTTTACCCACGCGGCCCCGATCGAGCGCAACCAGGCGCTCTTTTACCGCTACGCGGGCGCGCGCATTCCCTCGCGCGAGGGCTGGCCAAAGGGCGATTACACCGTAACGGCTCGGCTGGTGCGCGCGGGCGCTGAAATCGGCGCGCGCGCGCTTTCGTTTTTCGTCGAGGGCTGAAGATCAGGCCCGATCCGGCGCAACCGTGCCGTGCGCTATGGGCCCGCGCCGCCGTTGCCCCGGTCGAGGTCGGCAAAGCGGCGGCCATTGCGGATCAACACATCCCAAAGCGCCTGAGGCTCTGGCGCGCCGAGCACACCCAGGCTGCGCAGCAGGGTGCGCGTTGCCAGCAGCCCAACGCTATCGGCGCTGTGCATCGGCCCGCCGCTGGCACGCGGCAACCCAAGCACCGCAAGTGCTGCCAGGTCGATATCTCCGGCGGCCAGCGCGACCCCTGTTTGCAGCATTGCCGCGCCTTCGTCGGCAAGCTCGGCCATCACCCGCGCGCTGATCTGCGCCGCCGTCAACGGCAGCGCGGCAATGCCCGCATCTGCGCGCAAGCCGGCCAGCATGGCGGTGACTTCGGCAACCGCGCGGTCGGGCGGCACGCCCTCGCCGCGGTAGAAGGCCGAGGGCATGCCCGCCTGACGGTCGGCCAAAAGACGCAAGGTCAGCGGCCCCGGCGCCCGCCCCAAGGCGCGCATTTCGGCGGCAAAGCGCGGTAATCCCAGCCGATCGGCGCGGCGGAACGGCGGGTCCGACACTCCCAGCGCTGCGTC
>JAHYIZ010000056.1 GCA_019429405.1 Paracoccaceae bacterium | reverse complement strand
GATTGCCGGGCCGGTCTGGGCGCGGCCTGTCGGGGGGGCGGCTGCGATGCCTGCGGCGGTGGCGCGCGCGGCAGCCCGACCGCTGGCAGGGCCGCGGCTGCTGGAAGGGTGGTTGCTGGAACCTCTGGCGCCCGCGCCGGCGCCGGTCTGGGTCTGGGGCGCGGGGCATGTGGGGCGCGCACTGGTGGCGGTGCTGGCGCCGTTGGAGCGATTCGCGCTGAACTGGGCAGATTTTGACAGCGCGCGATTTGGCGGCCCGGTGCCGGGCGTGCGCCAGATGGTCGCGGGCGACCCGGTCGATCTGGTGGGCTTGGCGCCGGTGGACACTCATCATCTTGTGGTTACGCATTCACATGCGCTGGACCTCGCACTTTGCCATGCCATTCTGGGGCGCGGCTTTGCCAGCCTTGGGCTGATCGGGTCAGACAGCAAGGCGGCGCGGTTTGCGCGGCGATTGGCGGCGCTGGGGCACGGGCCTGCCGAAATCGCGCGCATCCGCTGCCCGATTGGCGATCGGGCGATGGGAAAGCACCCGCAGGCCATTGCGGTGGGGGTCGCTGCCGCGCTACTCAGGGGCTTGGGTGAGACGCCGACGAGGGACGCATGAGTGCGAGCGAGCCGCCGCTGCTGCGCGTGGAGGGCCTGAGCAAGGCCTACCCCGGTGTGCTCGCCAATGATGGCGTCAGCGTTGAAATCGCAGCGGGGCAGGTGCACGCGCTTCTGGGCGAGAATGGCGCGGGCAAATCGACGCTTGTCAAGATGATCTACGGGCTGGTGCGGCCCGACAGCGGCACCATGGTGCTGAACGGCGCGCCTTTTGCCCCGGCCGACCCACACGGCGCACGCGCGGCGGGGGTGGCGATGGTGTTTCAGCACTTTTCGCTGTTCGAGGCGCTGAATGTGGCCGAAAACGTGGCGCTCGGCATGGAAAACCCGCCCCCCCTGCGCCAGCTATCGGCGCGCATCCGGGCGGTGAGCGATGCCTATGGGCTGCCGCTCGACCCCGGCCGCATCGTCGGCGATTTGTCGGCGGGCGAGCGCCAGCGGGTAGAGATCATCCGCTGCCTGCTGCAAGAGCCGCGCTTGCTGATCATGGATGAGCCAACCTCGGTGTTGACGCCGCAGGAGGTGGAGATTCTGTTTGCGACGCTGCGGCAACTGGCCGCCGAGGGCACCGCGATCTTGTATATCAGCCACAAGCTTGAGGAAATCCGCAGCCTGTGCGACCACGCCACGATCTTGCGCGGCGGCCGCGTGGTGGCGCATTGCGACCCGCGCGCGCGCACGGCGCATGAACTGGCCGAGCTGATGGTGGGGGCCGAGCTGAAGCTGACCGACCGCGCCGGTAGGGTCTCGGGCGAGGTGGTGCTTGCGGTGGCCGGGCTGAACATGGCGCCCGCGTCAGCCTTCGGGCCATCGCTGAAATCGGTCAGCTTCGAGTTGCGGCGCGGCGAGGTGCTGGGCATCGGCGGTGTGGCGGGCAACGGGCAGGAAGACCTACTGGCATCGCTTTCGGGCGAACGGCCAAGCGGGCCGGGCATGGTGGTGCTGAAGGGCGAAGACGTATCAACGCTGGGGCCAAACCCGCGCCGCACGCGCGGCCTTCTGGCCGCCCCCGAAGAACGGCTGGGCCACGCCGCCGCCCCCGACATGAGCCTGACCGAAAACGCGGTGCTGACCGGCACCACGCGCCGCAAGCTGACCCGGCACGGGTTCATCGACTGGCGCGCGGCGCGGGCTTTTGCCGCCGAGATCATCGCCGCCTATGATGTGCGCACGCCGGGGCCGCAAGTGGCGGCGCGCGCGCTTTCAGGTGGCAATTTGCAGAAATTCGTGATCGGGCGCGAGGTGTTGCAGGCGCCCGAGGTGCTGGTCGTCAACCAGCCGACATGGGGCGTGGATGCCGCCGCCGCCGCCGCCATAAGGCAAGCGCTGCTAGACCTTGCGGCGGGCGGCGCGGGGGTTATCGTCATCAGCCAGGATCTGGACGAACTGCTTGAAATCTCAGACCGTTTCGCGGCGTTGAACGAGGGGCGGCTCAGCCCGCCACGGGCCACGGCAAGCCTGACCTTGCAGGAAATCGGCCTCAGCCTTGGCGGCGCGCATGGCATGAAGGCGGCAGAGGTGGGGGCATGATAACGCTGGTCGCGCGCCCTGCCCCATCGCGGTTCTGGGCCTGGGCCACGCCGGTGCTGGCGGTGCTGGCCACGATGATTGCGGGCGGGGTGCTGTTTGCGATCTTGGGCAAAGACCCCGTCGAGGCGATCCGGGTGATTTTCTGGGACCCGCTGTTTGGCGCCAACGCCGGGTATTTCCGGGGCCAGCTGTTCATCAAGGCCGGGCCGCTGATTCTGATCGCGGCGGGGCTGGCGGTGGGGTTTCGCGCCGGCATCTGGAATATCGGCGCCGAGGGGCAATACATCGTCGGCGCGCTTTGCGGGGCAAGCGTGGCGCTGGCCGCCTACCCCGCCGAAAGCGTGCTGGTATTCCCCGCCATGGTGCTGGCGGGGGCCTTGGGCGGCTGGGCCTGGGGGATGATTCCGGCGCTGCTGAAAACCCGGTTTGGCGCATCGGAAATTCTGGTGTCGCTGATGCTGGTCTATGTCGCGCAGAACCTGCTGGCATGGGCCGCATTCGGACCGCTCAAGAACCCGCAAGGCTTTGGCTTTCCGGGCAGCCGCAACCTGCAACAATACCCTTCGGCGCACAACGCCGACTTGGTCGCGGGCAGCGGCATTCATTGGGGGGTGATGGCTGGTTTTGCCGCGCTGATCGGCACCTATGTGCTGATGAGCCGCCACATAGCGGGTTTTCGCATTCAGATAGCGGGCGATGCGCCCAAGGCGGCGCGCTTTGCCGGGGTGGCCCCGGCGCGGCTGGTTGCGTTCTGCCTTGGCCTGTCGGGCGCGCTGGCGGGGCTGGCGGGGATGTTCGAGGTGGCGGGGCCTTCAGGCCAGATCACCGATTCCTTTGGCGCAGGCTACGGGTTTACCGCAATCATCGTGGCGTTTCTGGGCAGGCTTAACCCGATCGGCATTCTGCTTGCCGGGCTTTTGATGGCACTGACCTATATTGGCGGCGACATGGCGCAGCTGATGCTGCAACTGCCTGCTGCGGCGATTCAGGTGTTTCAGGGCATGCTCTTGTTCTTCCTGCTCGGGCTCGACCTGCTGACCAATTACACCGTCAAATGGGGATGGGCGCGGGCATGATACTGGGCGGGATCGACCTTGTTGCGCTGGCGGCGATGCTGATGGTTGCCTCGACCCCGATTCTGCTGGCAGCGACGGGTGAGCTGATTGCGGAGAAGGCCGGGGTGCTGAACCTTGGCGTTGAAGGCATGATGATCATGGGGGCGATCGGCGGCTTTGCGGGCGCGGTGCTGAGCGGCAGCCCCGAGGTGGGCTTTGTGACGGGCGCGATTTCCGGCGCGCTGATGGCGCTGCTGTTCGGGTTTCTGACGCAAGTTCTGCTGTCAAATCAGGTCGCAACCGGGCTGGCGCTGACGCTGTTCGGGCTGGGGCTTTCAGCGCTGATCGGCAAGGGCTTTGAGGGCGTGCGCCCGCCCGCCACCGGCAAGATTGATCTGGGCGCGCTGGCCGATCTGCCGGTGCTGGGGCCGATTCTGTTTCGGCACGACTGGGTGGTGTATTTCTCGATCGCGCTGGTGGTGGCGGTGTGGCTGTTCCTGCACCTCAGCCGCAGCGGGCTTATCTTGCGCGCGGTCGGCGAAAACCATGAAGCGGCGCATGCGCTTGGCTACCGGGTGGTGGCGGTGCGGCTGGGCGCGTTGGCGTTTGGCGGCGCGGCCGCGGGGCTGGGCGGCGCCTACCTCAGCCTCGTGCGCGTGCCGCAATGGACCGAAGGCATGACCGCGGGCGCGGGCTGGATTGCGCTTGCGATCGTGGTTTTCGGGTCGTGGCGGGCAGAGCGGGTTCTGCTTGGCGCCTATCTTTTCGGCGGCGTCACGGTGTTGCAGCTGCGCCTGCAGGCGGCGGGCTATGCGATCCCGGTGCAACTCTTGTCGATGGCGCCTTATGTGATAACCATTGTCGCACTCGTCATCATTTCTGCGCGCCACCGCCACGGCGCGCAGGCCGCCCCGGCTGCCTTGGGGCGCATCTTTCACGCCTCGCGATGAGGCCAAAACCGGGGCCGCTGGCCCGCGAAACCTTGGGGAGCTTTCGATGAACCGCAGATCGTTTCTGACCACGACCGCCATCACCGCCACTGTGCTAAGCCTTGGGCTGGGCGGCGCCGCGCTGGCGCAAGAGCCGCTGAAGGTCGCCTTCATGTATGTCGGCCCGGTGGGCGACATGGGCTGGTCATTCCAGCATGATCAGGGCCGGCAAGCGGTTGATGCGGCCTATGGCGGCAGGGTCGCCACCTCGTATGTCGAGAACGTGCCCGAGGGGCCGGATGCCGAGCGCGTGCTGACGCAGATGGCGCTGGCGGGCAACAAGCTGATCTTCGCAACCTCGTTCGGCTATATGGACGCGGTGATGAACGTGGCCGCCAAGTTCCCCGATGTGCGCTTTGAACACGCCACCGGCTACAAGCGCGCCGACAACGTATCCACCTATGACGCGCGCTTTTATGAAGGCCGCGCGGTGATCGGCACCATCGCGGGCCGCATGACCAAGACCAACAAGATCGGCTACATCGGGTCATTCCCGATCCCCGAAGTGGTGCAGGGCATCAACTCGGCCTTCATCCACGCCCGCAAGGTCAACCCGGCGGTCGAAATGAAGGTGGTCTGGGCCTATACCTGGTTCGACCCCGCGAAAGAGGCCGATGCCGCCGCCGCGCTGATCGCCGAAGGCGTTGACGTGCTGATGCAGCATACCGATTCGACCGCGCCGCAGGCCAAGGCACAAGAGGCGGGCATCTACACCTTTGGTCAGGCCTCGGACATGGGCGCCTTTGCCCCCACGCCACGGATTTCGTCGATCATCGACAACTGGGGCCCCTATTACGTTGCGCGCGTCGGCGCGATGCTGGACGGCAGCTGGGCCTCGACCGGCAGCTGGGAAGGGATCGGCGCGGGCGCGGTGGGCATCGGCGAGATTTCGTCGGCAGTGCCCGCCGAGGTGAAGGCCGAAGCCGAGACGCTGGCCGCCGCGATTGGCGCGGGCACCTACCACCCGTTCACCGGGCCGCTGAACAAACAGGATGGCACGCCGTGGCTGGCTGCGGGCGAAGTGGCCGATGACGGCGCGCTGTCGGGGCTGAATTTCTTTGTCGAAGGCATCTCGGCGCAGATGCCGCAATAAGCCGGGCGCAGGCGCAAAACGGGGCCGCAGCCGCAAGGCTGCGGCCCTTTGTCCGCTCACGCTGTGGTGACTTGCCGTTTTGGCCCGCGCGGCCCTACTGACCCAGCCAGTTGGGCAGATTTTCGGAGACTCCAGATGCACCTACCCACAATTCGGCTGCTTGCCACCGCGGTTTTCTGCCTTGGCCTTGGCGCCGCACCCGTGCTGGCGCAAACCCCTGATGCCGCGCAAGCACAAAGCGCCAGCCTGACGCCCGTGGCCATGCTGACCGAGGGTGGCGTAGCACTTGGCGCCGACAGCCCGCTGATCTGGGAACTGTTCGCGCTCGACCCCAACGGCCGGCCACATGATCGGGTCGCCAATGGCGGCGCGGGCACCGCGCTCGCCGCAGCGCCCGGCGATTATCTGCTGTTGGCCGGGCTGGACCTTGCGCAGGAGGCGCGGGCCGTGACCCTGCTTGCGGGCGAAAACGAGGTGGCGCCGTTCGTGTTTGGCGCAGGCCTGGTCGATCTGACGCCAGAACTGGCGGCGGGCGGCGAGGTTTTCAATGGCGCGGCGGTCTTTGTGAGCTCCGAAAAAGGTGCCAGCATGAGCTATATCGGGCCGACGCGGGCCTACGTTCCGGCAGGCAAGGTGCATGTGACCGTGGTCTTTGACGCGGTGCGGATGCAGGACACGCTGCAGGTCGGCGCGGGCGAAACGGTGACGCGCAGGTTTGCCGCCGACGCGGGCATGGCGCATGTGACCGTTTCCACCGGCGCGCTGGAACTGCCCGAGGGCAAGGTGCCACGGATCGACATCTTTGCAGCACCCGCCACGCCCGAAGGCGCGCTGAAGATGGTGGTTTACGATATGCTTTCCGCGCGCCGCTTTACGCTGCCGCCGGGCGACTACATCGCGCAGGGGTTGGTCGAGGGCGCAAGCGCCAAGGTTCCCTTCACCCTGAAGGCGGGCGACGTTGTTCCGGTGACGATCGCGCTGCCGGTAGGCCAGATCGTGATCGCGGCACCGGGGGCCAACTCGCTGGCGCTGATGAAGGCCACCGACAACCCCGCCGAGCCATGGCGCATGATCTTCAGCCAGTGGGACCTGACCCAACTGGCCTATCTCGTGCCCGAGGGTGATTATCTGGTCGAGGCCTTCTTTGAGACCGGCAAGGTCGAAAAGACCGCGCATGTTGCCGCCGGAACCCAGGTTGACGTACAGCTGCCCTGACCCGCAAGCACAGCAGACCCCCTAGGCTCGGCGCAAATACCGCCGGGCCTTATTCATTTGTCTTGACGTGGCACTCTGTCACATTCAGACTTGCGAATATTAGGTGGGTGGCCGGGTGGAGCGGCCGCAACCGAAGGGGGGAAAAATGGCACATTTCGTGGTTCTGGGTGCGGGCCTTGGCGGCGCCATCATGGCGTATGAATTGCGCGAGGCGGTGCGCGCGGAAGATACCGTCACCGTGGTGACGAAAGATCCGAAATATCACTTCGTGCCCTCGAACCCGTGGATTGCGGTCGGCTGGCGCGAGCGCGAGGACATTACGGTAGACCTTGCGCCGGTGATGAAAAAGAAGGGCATCGAGTTCATTCCAGTTGCCGCCGAACGGCTGCACCCGCAGGAAAATCGGCTGCAACTGGTTGATGGGCAATCTGTTTCCTATGACTATCTGGTGATCGCCACCGGCCCGGAACTGGCCTTTGACGAGATCGAGGGCCTTGGCCCCGAGGGCCACACGCAATCAATCTGCCATATCGACCACGCCGAAAAGGCGCGGGTGGCGTTTGAGGCGTTCTGCAAGAACCCCGGCCCGATCGTGGTGGGGGCAGCGCAGGGCGCAAGCTGTTTTGGCCCGGCCTACGAGTTTGCCTTCATCCTCAACACCGCACTGCGCCGCGCGAAAATCCGCGATCAGGTGAAGATGACCTTTGTCAGCCCCGAACCCTATGTGGGCCACCTCGGGCTGGACGGGGTGGGCGACACCAAGGGGCTGCTCGAATCGGAAATGCGCGAGAATGACATCAAATGGATGACCTCGACCCGCATCAAGAAGGTCGAGGCCGGCAAGATGACGGTCGAAGAAGTCGGCGAAGACGGCAGCGTGAACGCCGAAAAGGAACTGCCCTTCGCTTATTCGATGATGCTGCCGGCGTTTCGCGGCATCAAGGCAGTGGCGGGGATCGAGGGGCTTTCGAACCCGCGCGGCTTTACCATCGTCGACAAATACCAGAGCTATGCATGAATCTGGGTGACGGCACCTGATCAAGCGGCGCTGGTTTTGGCGGGATCGGTATTGGCGACCCCGTCGGTGAATTTGACGCCTTCGATGACGCGTGGCAACTGATTTGCACCGTTGAGGCGGCGCCATGTCT
>JAHYIZ010000018.1 GCA_019429405.1 Paracoccaceae bacterium | reverse complement strand
CGTCTTGGGGTTCGACAGCATCACCAGCGCGCCCTGGCCAAAGGCGGTGCGGCGCGCGATGCGCCGCGCCGCCGCACCGCCCGCCGCAGGCGCGCGAGCCGCAAGGCCCGGGGCCCGCCAGAGCCGCAGCCCGAGCCAGACCAGATAGGCGGCCCCCGCCCATTTCAACACCGTGAAGGCCTCGCCCGAGGCCAGCATCAAGGCCCCAAGCCCCGCCATCGACGCCGCGACCATGACCAGCATGGCGCTGACAGACCCCAGCGCCGTGAAGGCCGCGCGGCCAAACCCGTGGCGCGCGCCATGGTCGAGCACCAGAAGCGAGTTTGGCCCCGGCGTCAGCGACAGCGCCACCGAGGCCGCCGCGAACACCAGCCAAAGGTCAAAGCCCACGACGTGCCTCCTCGACCCGCCGCATGGCGCCACGATTGAGCTTGCCATTGGCGTTTTTCGCAAGCTCCGGCAGGTGGATGTAGATCCGGGGCTGCTTGTAACGCGCGAGGCAAACGGCTGCGTGGGCCTCAAGTGCCGCGGCATCGGCGGCGCCGGTGTAAAACGCCGCGATCACGCCGACATCGGCCTTGACGCGCAATTCTACTGCCGCCACTTCGCCCGCGCCGGGGTGCGCCATCAGCGCGGCTTCAACCTCAAGCGGCGAAACGCGGTAGCCCCCCGCGTTCATCATGTCATCCGAGCGCGCGACATAGGCAATGGCGCCGTCTTCGGCCATGGTCACGGTATCGCCGGTCACGAACCACTCACCCTCATACCGCGCCGCGGTTTCTTCCGGCGCATCGAGATAGCCCAGAAAGAGACCGGGGTCGGTGCGGTGCACCGCCAGTATGCCAGGCTCGCCCCGCGCCACCGGGGTGCCGTCCGGCCCCAGCACCGCGACCTTGCGCCCCGGCTGCGGGTAGCCGATGGCGCCGACGGGCGCAGGCCGCGCCGGGCAGGACGAGACGAAGGTCGAAATCTCCGACATGCCGAGCGCCTCGTGCACCGCGCGGCCGGTCGCCGCCTCCCAGGCCGCGCGCAACCCCGGCGAGAGCGACTCGCCCGCGCTTAGCCCATGGCGCAGACGCGGCAGAACAAGCCGCTCGTGATGCTTCAAGATCTGACGGTAAACCCCCGGCACCGCTGCAAAAATCGTGGCATCATAGCGACGCAGCAGCAGCCCGATCTGGTCGGCCCCCACGCCCTCGCCCGGAATCAGCGCGGTGGCCCCCACCGACCACGGGTCCATCAAGCCGGTGCCGAGCGTATAGGTCCAGTTGAAGGCGCCCGCGTGCAGCACCCGGTCGTTCTCGCCGAGGCCGTACCAGCCCGCGTGCATCCGTCGCCGTGCCCAGATCGCGCGATGCGCGTGCGCGACCGCGCGCGGGCGCCCCGAGGTGCCAGAGGTGTAGATGATGTAGGCCAGCCGGTCGGCACTACCCATTGCGTAGGGTGATGCGGGCAACTCTTCAAAGGCGCGCAACGCGCCTTCACGCAAGACCGGGGCGGGGTGGTCGGGCAGCGCGATGCCTTCGCCCGCCACCACCAGCGCGGGGCCCAAATCGCGGGCCAGCCGCGTGATTTCGGGCGCGGTCAGTTGCGACGAGGTTGGCACCGGCACCAGCCCCGCCGCGATGGCACCCAGAAAGGCCACCGCAAACTCGGGCGTGTTACCCAGCCGCAGCAGCACCCGCGCACCCGGCTCTAGCCCCAGTGCCAGCATCCCGGCGGCAGCGCCGCGCACCGCCTCTTCCAGCCGCGCGTATGACCAGCGTTCGGCCTCGGTCGCGGTCAGGATCATAAGCGCCGACTTGGCGCCGAGTTCTGGCGCGCGTGCCAGCACATGCGCTGCCATGTTGAACGGCGCGGGGCAGGGGTCGGCGAGGGGTTCGTGATGGACAGAGCGCATGGCTTCCTGCTACCCGTGCACCGCGCGCGATGCAACCGCGCCGAACCTGCCAAAGCGCAGGGCCTGCCGTGCGGAGGCGAACAGATGGGCGAAATTGATCAGGCAAGAATGCTGCGTATCGCGCGTGAAAGCGGCGCGGCAGAAACGCCCGAGCCGGTAGACCTTGCCGCGCGCGTGCGCGAATTGCGCAAGGCCCGCGGCTGGACGCTGGAACAGGCGGCGCGGCAAGCCGGGCTGGCGCGATCGACCCTGTCGAAGATCGAGAACAACCAGATGTCGCCCACCTGGGAGGCGCTGAAGAAACTGGCCGAGGGCCTCGGCATTTCGGTGCCGCAACTGTTCACGCCGCGCCCGCGCACGCAGGTGACCGCGCGCATGACCGTCACGCGTGCCCATGAAGGCACACGGCAGGCGACCCCGACCTATGAACACGAATTGCTGGCCGGGGCGCTGACGCAAAAGCAGATGCTGCCCTACCGTGCCCGCATCCGCGCCCGCCATCTTGAAGAATTCGGTGGCTGGGTGCGCCACGACGGCGAAGAGTTTCTCTATGTTCTCACCGGCATCGTGCGCCTGCACACCGAGTTTTACGAACCCGCCGACCTCAAGCGCGGCGACAGCGCCTATTATGACGCGAGCATGGGCCACAACCTGATTTCGCTTTCCGAAGATGACGCAACGGTGCTCTGGGTCACCTCGCTGATCTGAGCCGCCGCCCTTCGCTGGCGCTGCTGGTGCGCCTAGTCCCCGGCTTTGTCATCGCCAAAGCGCGCGTCGTCATCCGATTCGTCTTCGCCCTCGCCCACATATTTGGCCGAAAGCGCGATGGAATGGTTGTCGTGGCGCGGGTCCATGACCACGTCCGAAGGCAGCTCGCCCAGCAACCATTCGCGGATCTCTTCGCGCGCGTCCGCGGGTTCGCCGCCGGTCAGCTCTGCGATATAGGCGATGAAGGCGCGCTGATCGCCGTCGATCTCTTCCAGATCGGCCTCGTCGGCCTCGGGCCAGCGGTCAAGGATCGCCTCGTAGAAGGCCGACCAGTTTTCCTGCACATGGTGCCATTTCATCGCCGGTTCCTCCGTGTTGCCGGATCGCTTTCAGTTTGGCGCCAAACCGGCCGCAGGAAAAGTAAAATCAGCGGCTGAACCAACCTTGCACGGTGCGTGCGCCGCCCGCCACGTCTTCGCCCACGCCCGCGACCGTGTTGCACGCCGCAAGTGCCAGCAATGCTACCAGTGCCAGTGCCCTCATTTTGCCTCCTCAAACCACCAGACATCGGGTTGATAGCCGATCCAGTCGCCGTAAAGCGGCACATGCGCGGGGTAGTGCAGCGCGCGGTCATGCGCGAGCCGCGAAATCTGGCTGTACCAGATCGGAATCACATAGCGCCCCGCCGTCAGGATCCGGTCGAGCGCGCGCGTTGCGGCGATGAACTCGGACTGATCGCGCGACGAAATCATCGCCGTGATCATGGCCTCGGCGGCGGGCGAGGACATGCCCATCCAGTTGCGGCTACCCGGCTCGGTCACGCCCGTGGTGCCCCAATAGAGCATCTGCTCATTGCCGGGGCTGAGCGAGAGGCCGCGAACATACCACGCCATGTCAAAGTCATAGGCATTCGTGCGCTCGGTATATTGCGCCGAATCGACCAGCGTGACCGTGGGCGTGATGCCCAGTCGCGACAGCGCCTGCGTGTAGATTTCCACAATCGAGATCACCTCGCGCGCGCCCTGCGCCAGCACGATTTCAAAGGTGAACGGCGCACCCGCCGCGTCTTTCAGCACACCGCCCTGCACCGTCCAGCCCGCCTCATCCAGCAGGGCAATCGCCGCGCGGGTATTGGCGCGGTTCAACTCGGTGCCATCGCCCACCGGCAGCGTGTAGCCCTCGATCGTGCCGGGCACGAGATCGGCGGCGAAAGGTGCCAACAGCTCGGCCACACGCCCGGTGGCAGCGCCGGGCCGCATGCCCAGCGGCGAGTTCGAGAAATACGAGGCAATGCGCGGCTCAGAGCCGCCGCTGAGGGTCTGGCTGATGAATTCGAAGTTGAACACCTGCATCAGCGCCTCGCGCACCCGCCAATCAGCAAATTGCGCGCGCCGCGTGTTGAACACCAACCCGGTGATGCCCGAGGGGCGTTGATGGGCAATTTCCGATTTCACCACCCGGCCTTCGGTCACTGCCGGAAAATCATAGGCGCTGGCCCATTTTGCCGCATTGCCCTCGCGGTAGCTTGAAATCTCGCCCGCCTTGAAGGCTTCAAACACCACGCCGCCATCGCCGAAATAGTCATAGCGGATTTCATCAAAATTGTGCTGGCCACGGTTGAAGGGCAGATCGGCGCCCCACCAGTTCGGGTCACGCTTGAGCACAATGTAGCGCCCGGCCTCAAAACGATCGACCACATAGGGGCCGGAACCGACGGGCACCTCAAGCGTGGTCGCGGTGAAATCCTTTCCCTGCCATTGCGCGCGTTGCAGCACCGGGCGCATGCCCATCAGCAGCGCCAGTTCGCGGTCGGGTTCGCTGAAGGTGAAGCGCAGGCTTCGCGGCCCGGTCTGCTCCATCTTTGCCACCTTGGCCCAGGCTGTGTGATAGCGCGGGTGGCCCAGCGTGCCGAGCGTCTCATAGCTCCACATCACATCATCAATCGTGACCGGGGCGCCATCGGAAAACCGCGCGCCCTCGCGCAGCGTGAATTCCACCCACGAGCGCGCATCGTCGGTATCGACGCTTTCGGCCAGAAGGCCATAAAGCGTGAACGGCTCATCATAGCTGCGGCCCATCAGAGACTCGACGGTATAGGAGGCGACCGCCGCCGGGGCGCGACCTTTCAGGATCCAGGGGTTGAGCGAATCAAACCCGCCCGATTCGCCGAATCGGATCTCGCCGCCCTTCGGGGCATCGGGGTTGGCCTGCGGCAGGTGCGCAAAACCGGGGGGCAGGGCAGGGGCGCCATACATCGCAATGGCATGCTGCGGCTCGGCCCCTGCAGCGGCACCCATGAAAACAAGCCCGAATGCCGCAATTGCGGGGCGAAGTCTGCGGAAAAACACCATTCCCTGCATGGCAACAATCTCCCTCTGGGCTGCTTTTGCTGGAACAACGCTAGCCAAGCGGTGCGGATTGCGCAAACTTTTCTCTTGGAGTGCGGCGGAGTTAGGCCTATAAGAAACTCACTGCTCGATAGGTTTCTTGCCTGTATGAAACCTGCCTCATGACTTAACGCCCGCCTTGTGCGGGCGTTTTTTTTGCGCCATCTCTTGGTCGAAAACCGCAAACAGGGGCAGCGCATGACACTCAAGGGCAAGACCGCAATCATCACCGGCTCAAACTCCGGCATCGGGTTCGGCGTGGCGCGCGAACTGGCGCGGGCGGGGGCCGATGTGGTGCTCAATTCCTTCACCGACAGCCCGGAAGACCACGCCCTTGCGGCAGGCATTGCCGCCGAGTTTGGCGTGCGGGCGCGCTACATCAAGGCCGACATGTCAAAGGGCGATGAGTGCCGTGCGCTGGTCGATGCGGCGGGCGGTTGTGATATTCTTGTGAACAATGCGGGCATCCAGTTCGTGGCGCCGATCGAGGCGTTTCCGGCTGCCAAATGGGATGCGATCATTGCCGTCAACCTCAGCTCTGCCTTTCACACCATCGCCGCCGCCCTGCCGCATATGCGCAAGCGCGGCTGGGGCCGGGTGGTCAACATCGCTTCGGCGCACGGGCTGACCGCCAGCCCCTACAAAGCCGCCTATGTCGCGGCCAAGCACGGCATTGTCGGGCTGACCAAGACGGTGGCGCTCGAAACCGCGCAAGAACCGATCACGGTGAATGCGATCTGCCCCGGCTATGTGCTGACCCCGCTGGTTGAAGCGCAGATCCCCGACCAGATGAAGACCCACGGCATGAGCCGCGAGGACGTGATCAAGAAGGTCATGCTTGACCGCCAACCCTCGCGCGAGTTTGCCACCGTCGAGCAGCTTGGCGGCACCACGGTGTTTCTGTGCAGCCCGGCGGCTGAACAGATCACCGGCACCACGATCTCGGTCGATGGCGGCTGGACCGCGCTTTAGGGCTTGGGCGCCGCCGCCGCCTTGGCCTTCAGCTTCGCCTCGGCGCGGGCCTCGGCCTTGGCGGAGCCGGCACCCGGCGGTGTCGGATAGACAAGCCCCGCCGAGATGATCAGCTTGGCCGCGTCTTCCACGCCCATGTCGAGATAGATCACATCTTTCTCGGGCACATACAGCAGATAGCCCGAGGTCGGGTTCGGGGTGGTCGGCAGAAACACCGACAGGATCGTTTCGCCATGCGGTATCTTTTGGGCGATCTCGCCCTTCGCCTGGGTTGACACAAAGCCGATCGCCCAGGTGCCCTTGCGCGGGTATTCAAACAGGCAGGCCTTGTCGAAACTTGCCTCGGTCTGCGCGAACACGGTTTCGGCGATCTGCTTGATCCCGGCGTAGATCGAGCGGACCACCGGCATGCGGTCCACCAGATCTTCGCCCCATTGCAGCAGCGAGCGGCCAAAAAAACCCTTTGCAACCCAGCCGACGACGACCGTGAAGATCAGGAATATGATCACGCCGATACCGCGCAGGTTGATGCCGAAGTATTGGTCCGGTCGCCACCGTGCCGGGATGAAGGGCCACACGAAGCCGTCGATCCAGCCGGTGACGGTCCAGATCAGCCAAAGCGTCAGGCCGATCGGCATGACCACGACAAGCCCGGTCAGAAACGAGGCGCGCAGCCCCGCAAGCAGGCCACGCTTGCGCGGCGGATGTGGCTGGTCATGGTCCTGTTCGGTCATGGTTTCCCCTTCTGAGCGCCCAACTTAGGCGCGCTTCGGGGTTGCGGCAATGGGGCGCTCAGGCCTGCGTTGCAATTTCGCGCGCAATCGCCGCGGCAAGCCGCGCGTTGGCCAACACAAGGGCTATATTGGCGGCAAGCGAACGGCCCTCGGTCAACGCGAAGATCCGTGCCAGCAGGAAGGGCGTCACCGCCTTGGCGGCGATGCCCTGCGCGGCGACCTCGGCCAGCGCGCGCTCGATCACCGGGGTGATCTCGGCGCGCGCAATCTCGGCCTCGGCCGGAATCGGGTTTGCCACAAGTTGCCCGCCCGGCAGGCCAAGGGCCGCGCGCATGCGGTGCGCCGCCGCAATTTCTGCGGCGCTATCCATCCGCAACGGCGCCCGCAGACCGCTGTCGCGCGACCAGAACGCGGGCAGCGCATCTTGCCCGAAGGCGATCACCGGCACGCCGAAGGTTTCAAGCACCTCAAGCGTTTTGGGCAGATCGAGAATGGCCTTGGCGCCCGCCGCCACCACCGTGACCGGGGTTTGCGCCAGCTCGCGCAGGTCTGCCGAAATGTCAAAGCTCTGCTCGGCGCCCCGGTGTACGCCGCCGATGCCTCCGGTGGCAAAAACCGCGATCCCCGCCAGATGCGCCGCGATCATCGTGGCCGCAACCGTGGTGGCACCGGTCGCGCCGCGCGCCAGACACACTGCCAGATCGGCGCGGCTCAGCTTCATCGCCTCCGGCGTGCGCGCCAACGCGTCAAGCGCGTCGTCGCCAAGGCCAATGCGCAGCCGCCCGCCCATCACCGCGATGGTGGCCGGCACCGCGCCCGCCGCCCGCACCTCTGCCTCGACCGCGCGAGCAGTGGCGAGGTTTTGCGGGTAAGGCATGCCATGCGTGATGATGGTCGATTCGAGCGCCACAATGGGCACCCCTGCAGCGCGCGCCGCTGCGACCTCGGGTGCATAGGCCAGCAGATCTTTCATGTCGCACCTTCCCCCGAAACGAAACGCGCGGCGGCTTGCAGGGCGGCGGCCAGCGCATCGGCACGCGCAGCCCCGCGCGTTTCGGCAACCATATGCGCGGCCATGAACGTATCACCCGCCCCCGTCACGCGGGTGATCATCACGGCCACCGGGCAGCCCTCGATCACCCCTTCGGGCGCGCCATCGGCGGCATGCCTGCCGCCGTCGGTCACCAGCACCCGCCGCGCGCCGCGCGCAAGCAGGGCCTCGGCGGCAAGCGGCGCCGAAGCAAAGCTCGTCTGGCACAAAAGCCCCGCCTCTTCGAGGTTGACATAAAGCGTCGCGCGCGGGTGCGAAATCAGCGGCAACAACCGCTCGGCCTTGCCGGGGCTTGCAGGCGCCACGCGCAGATCGGCGGCGGCAAAGAGCGGCGATGATGCAATCTCGGCCAAGAGCGCCTCGGTGAGATTGCCGTCGAGCGCGATCGGCCCCGCCCATGGCGCCGCAGCAGACCCGAGCCGCCCGTCAACCAGCGGACGCAGGATCTTGTCACCGACCGCCTCAAGCGAATGCGCGTCGGCAATCGCGGCGATCAGGCCGTTGGCGCCTTCGACCGCCATATACCGGTCGGTCGGCAGATCGTCCGAGCGGTACAGATACCCGCAATCGAGCCCCAGCCGCTCACAGGTGGTGACCAGCTCGTCGCCTTCGGCGTCGCGACCAATGGTTGAGAGAAGGGCAGGGCGCAGGCCAAAGCGCGCCAGCGTCATGGCGATGTTCATCGCCACCCCGCCCGGCGCCCTTGTGATCCGCCCCGGCACATCCGACCCCGCATGCATATGCACCGGCGCGCGGCCGATGATGTCCCACAAGACGGAACCGATGCACAAGATGTCGGGGGCGGCGCTCATGGCGCCATTCCTGCCCAATTGGCGCCGCCTTCGCAAGGGGCGATGGCGGCGGCCTCCGGCGGGGATGTTCGCTTCTGAAGCACGATCAATGCTTCAGTCCAAATATCCCCCGCGGAGCGCGCTGCGTGCGCAAGCAGCACGTCGGGGCGGGTGGGGCTTGCTTTGCTCTGGCATCCGCGCTAAGGGGCACGCACTTCACAGGCGGGGTCGGGTTGATGGGGGAGACATCCTCATCGGTCCACCGGTTGGGGCGATTGCCCTGAATACCCCGCCAAGGCGCAAACCGGAAAGGACATGGAATGGCGCTTCCCGAATTTTCGATGCGTCAGCTTTTGGAAGCTGGCGTGCACTATGGTCACCAGAAGGCCCGTTGGAACCCGCGCATGGCGGAGTTCATCTACGGCGACCGCAACGGCATTCATATCATCGACCTGACGCAGACCGTGCCGATGCTCGACGCCGCGTTGCAGGTGGTGCGTGACACCGTCGCCAAGGGCGGCCGCATTCTTTTTGTCGGCACCAAGCGGCAGGCGCAAAAAGCGGTGGCCGAGTCGGCCGAGCGCTGCGCGCAATACTACATGAACCATCGCTGGCTGGGCGGCACACTGACCAACTGGCAGACCGTGTCGAAGTCGATCCAGCGCCTCAAGCAGATCGACGAGATCATGGCGAACGGCGCCGAGGGCCTGACCAAGAAAGAGCGTCTGGGCATGGAGCGCGAACAGTCCAAGCTGCAATCGAGCCTGGGCGGCATCCGCGACATGGGCGGCCTGCCGGACCTTCTGTTCATCATCGACGTGAGCAAGGAAGACCTTGCCATTCTCGAAGCGAAAAAGCTCGGGATTCCGGTGGTGGCAGTGGTCGATACGAACTGCTCGCCCACGGGTGTCGATTACATCATTCCGGGCAACGACGACGCCGCGCGCGCCATCGCCCTTTATTGCGATCTGGTCAGCCGTGCTGCGCTTGACGGCATGACCGCGCAGATGGGGGCCGCCGGGGTAGACCTTGGCGCGCTCGATGCCGCACCGGTTGAAGATATCGTCGCCGAGGCCTGATTCGGGCCGGGCATGAACCAGACATCTCGGGCGGGGGCTTTCCCCGCCTGACCCATTCAGAGGAGAGCCGATATGGCTATCACCGCATCTCAGGTGAAAGAACTGCGCGACATTTCCGGCGCGGGCATGATGGACGCGAAAAAGGCGCTGACCGAGACCGACGGCAACATGGAAGCCGCAATCGACTGGCTGCGCACCAAGGGCCTTGCGAAGGCCGCAAAGAAATCGGGCCGCATCGCTGCCGAGGGGCTTGTGGGCGTTGCCGTGCAGGGCGGGCAGGGGGTCGCGGTCGAGGTTAACTCCGAAACCGACTTCGTCGCCAAGAACCCCGACTTCCAGTCGATGGTCACAAGCATCACCAAGGCAGCCCTGGGCGTCGCCGATATCGACGCGCTCAAGGCCGCGGATGTTGGCGGCAGGAGCGTTGAGATGGCCGTGACCGAAGCGATCACCGTGATCGGCGAGAACCTCTCGCTGCGCCGCATGGCGCGGGTGCAGGGGGACACGGTGGTGTCGTATGTTCACAATTCCGCCGCCGACGGCATGGGCAAGATCGGTGTGCTGGTCGCCCTCAAAGGCACGGACAACGGCATCGGCAAGCAATTTGCCATGCACATCGCCGCGACCTCGCCCGCCTCGCTCGGCGAAGCCGACCTCGACCCCGCACTGGTCGAGCGTGAAAAGCATGTGCTGAGCGAACAGGCGCGCGAATCGGGCAAGCCCGAGGCTGTGATCGAAAAGATGATCATCGGCCGCATGGCCAAGTTTTTTGAGGAAGTCACGCTGCTTGGCCAGAAATTCGTGATCAACCCCGACATCACCGTGGCGCAGGCCGCCAAGGATGCGGGCGTGGAAATTACCGGCTTCGCACGCATTGCGGTGGGTGAAGGCGTCGAAAAACGCACCGAGGATTTTGCCGCCGAAGTGGCCAAAACCCTGCAAGGCGCCTGATCGCGCCACGGTCCGAAAACAACAGCGCGCTGGCCCCCTTGGGCCGGCGCGTTTGGTTTTTGCGCTCAGTGTACGCGGCTGTAGATCTGGTGCGAAAGGCTTGCCTTCAACACCGCCTGCGCCGTGGTCTCAACGCCAAGTGCCGCGCGCGCCAGCCGCAGGTGCTTTTCTGCCGTGGCGCGTGAAACCCCCAGCAGTGCGGCAATATCGGCAACCGATTTTCCCTCGCCCACGGCTTCGAGCACCTGGCGCTGGCGCCGCGTCAGCGGCGCGGCGGCGCTGCCGAAAGGCATGGTGGAAATGCGCAGATGCATGCACTGATTGGCAAGCATGATGTCACGCCGGTTGCGCGCCCAGATTGCGTCAACCTCGGGCTGGCTGATGCCGGGTGCGGCACATAACCCGATGCCTGCGCGCGCGCGTACAAAACTGCTGCGAAAGCTGATCGAGACCCCGGCGACCACCCCGTATTTGCGGTTCAGATCAAGCACCTGAAGCGACGCGGCGCCAAGCCGCCCGGCGCGCGCATCTTCGGCGACGCGGGCCCAGGAACGGGCGCCCTCATGCACCAGCGTCCATTGCACCATTGGCGAATGCTCAAACAAGCCGCCGTCCATGAGCGCTTTCACATAGTCGGGGTGGTGGTTGGTCAGCACCAGCTGGTCGCTTGGCGTGCCAAGCCCTGCGGAGGAGTGAAACCGCGTCACCGCGTAAATCAGGCGGTCAAAGCCATAGCGCGCCATACGGGCGATATGCAGCGCCCAGATCGCCTCAATGGTCTCGGCCGCGAAGACCTGATCCAGATGGTCGAGCAAACCCCACTCCTCGCACACAGGGGGCGACCCGCGGCGCGGCGTGCTTGATCTTGGCCGCAAAATGTGCCCCTGCGACGATTGTTGGCATGCTCACGACGCCCTGTCGAGTGCGGCAGATATTTCCTCTGCTGCGGCAGGGTGATAGGAGCATGCCCGAGATGGACCGAGAGGGCACGATGAACCTGAAACCCGACGTTCTGGTGATTGGGGGCGGCGTCATGGGCGCCTCTGTCGCCTATTGGATCACGCGCATGGCGCCGGGCGCCAAGGTCAGCGTGATCGAGATGGACCCCGGCTATGCGCGCGCCTCAACCGCGCTTTCGGTGGCCTCGATCCGGTCGCAATTTTCCAATCCGGTCAACGTGCAGATCAGCCGATTTGGAATTGATTTCATTCGAAACTTTGCGCAGGAAGCACCCCTTGCCGGGGTCGCAGACCTTGGGCTGAAGGAAAACGGCTACCTGTTCCTGTCGGGCAACCCTGATGCGGTTGCGCTGATGGGCGAGCTTGCGCAGATGCAGCGCAGCCTTGGCGCCTCGACCGAGGTTTTGCGGCCCGCCGCCATCGCCGCGCGCTTTCCCTGGCTGATGCTTGACGATGTGGTGGCTGCGACCTTTGGTCACGAGGGCGAGGGCTGGTTTGACAACATGGGGCTTTTGGGGGGGCTGAAGGCGCAAGCGCGCGCGCAGGGCGCCGAGTTTGTCAGCGACCGCGTGGTTGGCCTCGCACGCGAAGGCGACGCGGTGGTGGCGGCAACGCTGGCCAGCGGAGCGCGCATCGAAGCTGCGGCATTCGTGAACGCGGCTGGCACGCGGGCCTCTGAGCTGTTGCGCTGGTTGGGTGAAGAGTACCCCGTAGAGCCGCGCAAACGCACGGTTTTTGTAATTGATGCGCCAAATGCGCGGCACCCAGATGCGCCGCTGATGATCGACCATACCGGCTACTATCTTCGCCCCGAGCACGGTCAGTGGATTGTCGCAACCGTGCCCGAACATGACGGCCCTTGCGACGCCGATGATTTTGAAGCCGACCACGCACAGTTTGAAGACCTGATCTGGCCTGCGCTCTACGCCCGCGCGCCCGGTTTTGACGCGGTCAAGGTCACGCGCTTCTGGGTTGGGCATTACGCCTACAACACGCTTGATCAGAACGCGATTCTGGGGCGCCACCCGGCGTTTCAGAACCTCTACCTTGCCAATGGTTTTTCCGGCCATGGGCTGCAACAAGCACCTGCCGTGGGGCGCGGTCTGGCTGAGGTGATTCTGACCGGCGACTGGCAAAGCCTCGATCTGTCAGACCTCGACATGCGCCGGGTGATAGCGGGGCGACCGTTTCTTGAACGCGCGATTGTCTAGCGCATTCCGCAAAGTGTGGTGCGGTTTTCGGGTAGAATGCGTGCTTGTCTAGCGCGCGCCGCGCGCGTGCAACAGCGGCACCAAGCCCGTAAGGTCATACCCGGCGGCGGCGGCGGCGCCCAGAATGTCGGCAAGCGGCAACTGCGGTGCCACGGCCATGGCCCAAAGGTGGCTGGAGCGCGTGCCCGAGCGGCAATAGGCCAGCACCGGCGCCTCGGCCTTGGCCAGCGTAGCCGCGAAGGCCTCAGCCAGCTCCGCCGTCATCTGGCCGGGAATGTAGGGCAGGCGGTGATAGGCAAGCCCCGCCGCCTTTGCCGCCGCTTCCATTGCTGCGGCGCCCTGATCGCTGCCGACCTCTTGATCGGGGCGGTTGTTGATGATCGTGCGATAGCCCATCGCAGCCAGCGCCGCGAGATCGGACGGGTCAATCTGCGGGGCGACGGCAAAGCCGGGCGCGAGGGGACGAAGGTCCATCGGGTGCTCCTTAACGTGCGGCTTCGGCTGCGGCGCGGATAGCGGCGATGTTTTGGCCATAGGGCGCCGGGTTGGCGACCGAGCCGCCCTTGAACACGGCCGACCCCGCCACCAGCACATCGGCCCCGGCGGCGGCAACCAGCGGCGCGGTTTGCACCGTAACGCCGCCGTCGATTTCGATATGCACGGGGCGGGTGCCCAGAAGCGCGCGCAGCCGACGCACCTTTTCCACCTGCGAGGCAATGAAGCTCTGGCCACCAAAACCGGGGTTCACGGTCATCACGCAGACGAGGTCAACCATGTCGACAAGATGCGCCACCGCGTCTATCCCGGTGCCCGGATTGATGGCTAGACCCGCCTTTTTGCCCGTAGCGCGAATGGCTTGCAAGGTGCGGTGAATGTGCGGGCCGGCCTCAATATGCGCGGTGATGATATCGGCGCCAGCGGCGGCAAAGGCGCCGATATAGGGATCGACCGGGGCGATCATCAGATGCACATCCATCGTGCCCTTGATGTGCGGACGGATCGCGGCGCACATCGCAGGGCCGAAGGTGAGGTTGGGCACAAAATGCCCGTCCATCACATCCACATGCACCCAGTCGGCGCCCTGAGCCTCGATCGCACGGCATTCGGCGCCGAAATTGGCGAAATCGGCAGAGAGGATCGAGGGGGCAATCTTGATGGGCAGGGTCATCGGCGGCTCCGGGGTTTTGCGCCTTGGCGTTTTGCGCCTTTTAGCGCGCGCACTGGCGCCGCGCCAGCAATGATTGACCGCAAGCGGGCAGGGTGGCAGGGTGCCTTGGGCGGGCCCGCGCCGTGGCATCGCCCGAGGAAAGATGTGGCATGGCCTATGCAATCGCGATTTCTGCCCCCGGTGGCACCGAGCAATTTCACCGCATAGAAATGGACGTGCCAGCCCCCGGAGCCGGAGAGATAACCTTAAGACACACCGCTATAGGATTGAATTTTCTAGATATATACTTTCGCAGTGGTGGTTATCCTTGGCCCGTTCCGCGCGATCTGATTACCGGGTCGGAAGGCGCGGGCGTGGTTGAGGCGGTGGGCGAAGGGGTGAGCCTTCGCGTCGGCCAACGCATCGCCTATACAACGCCGAATGGCGCCTATGCCAGCCACCGGACCTTGCCCGCGGCGCTGGCGGTGCCGCTGCCCGACGCGATCAGCGATGAGGTCGCGGCGGCGGTGATGCTCAAGGGCCTGACGGCGCATTACCTGATACATCATTCTTACCCCGTAACACCTTCTGATACAGTGCTTTTTCATGCGGCTGCCGGGGGTGTCGGGTTGCTCGCAGGGCAGTGGCTCGCGGCCAAGGGGGTGCGGGTTATCGGCACGGCTGGCGGCGCTGAAAAATGTGCGCTGGCGCGCGCGCATGGCTACGGCGAGGTGATTGATTACCGCGCGCAAGATTTCGTGGCCGAGGTGATGCGTCTGACCGACGGCGCCGGTGTTGCCGCAGTCTACGATTCCATTGGCGTCGATACCGTCTTGAAATCGCTTGAGGTTCTGCAACCGTTTGGCACGCTTGTCAGCTTTGGCCAGTCATCGGGCGCGCCGGACAACCTGCGCGTCAGCCATCTTGCGCGGGCCAGTTTGCGGCTTACGCGGCCAACGCTGTTTCACCATACGCGGGTGCCGGGTTGGCTGGCGAAAGCGTCGGGCGAGATGTTCGCGATGATCGCCTCGGGAGCGATAAAAGTTGAGATAGCGCAGCAATTTGCACTGGATGCGGTCGGTTCTGCACATGATGCGCTGGCAGCGCGGCAGACCACGGGGTCAACAATACTCGTGCCGTAGCGCGCCGTGGTTAGGTTTGGTTAACATAATACTGCTTATCGGATATAACCGTATGGCGCAAGCCGTAACGCCGGCTTGTGCTAGAGCGCTTGCAACCCTGCCGCGTAGCGGCGTGAATTTTCGCGGTAATGCGCCGCTGAGCCGAGCAGTCTGGCCACGCCTTCTGCATCCAGTTGCCGCACGACGCGCCCCGGCGCGCCCATCACAAGGCTGTGGTCCGCGATGACCTTGCCCTCGGTGATCAGCGCCCCGGCCCCGATCAGGCACCCCTGCCCGATGATCGCGCCGTTCAGAATCGTCGCGCCCATGCCGATCAGCGACCCGGCACCAATCGTGCAGCCATGCAGCATGGCCTTGTGGCCGATGGTGCAGTTGGCGCCGATGGTCAGCGGAAAGCCCATGTCGGTGTGCAGCACCGCGGCCTCTTGCACGTTGCTGCCCGCCCCAACGCGAATTTCTTCGTTGTCGCCGCGCAGCGTGGCGCCGAACCAGACCGAGGCGCCCGGTTCCAGCACCACCTTGCCGATCAGGTTGGCGTCGGGCGCAACCCAGCAGTCGGGCGCAACGTCGGGGGCAATACCATCGAGCGCATAGATCATCGGACGGCAAACTCCGCGTTGAGGCCACGGATGAAATCGGCAAGGCCCGGCTGGCGCTCGCGCTTCAGGCGCTCGGCGGCGAGGATGGTGGCCAGATCTGCCTCGGCGCGGTCGATATCGTCGTTGACAAGAACGTAGTCGTATTCTGCCCAGTGGCTGATCTCGGCCTGGCTCTTGGCCATCCGCCCGGCGATCACATCTGGCGCATCCTGCCCGCGTTCGCGCAAGCGGCGGTCCAGCTCGGCTATCGACGGCGGTAAAATGAACACCGAAACCACATCGTGCCCCAAGGCCGAATTGCGCACCTGTTGCCCGCCCTGCCAGTCGATATCAAGCAGCACATCGCGGCCCGCCGACAGTTCGGCCTCGATCGGCGCACGGGGTGAGCCGTAGAGATTGCCGAACACCTCGGCATGTTCAAGCATGTCGCCGCGCGCGACGGCGGCAAGGAACCCGTCACGCGACATGAACCAGTAATCCTTGCCGTCGGCCTCGCCCGGTCGTGGCGCCCGCGTGGTGGCGGAAACCGAAAACCGCATGGCGGTATCCTTGGCCATCAGGCGCCGCGCGAGGGTGCTTTTGCCGGCACCCGAAGGCGACGAGAGGATGATCAACAGACCGCGGCGCAGGGGTTTGGGCATCACCTACTCCAGATTTTGAATCTGCTCGCGCATCTGGTCGATCACATGCTTGAGGTCAAGCCCGATCGCGGTGAGCCGCGTCGAGCCGGATTTGGAACAAAGCGTGTTGGCCTCGCGCACAAATTCCTGTGTCAAAAACTCCAGCTTGCGGCCAATTGGCCCGTCGGCGGCCAGGTGCGCGCGCGCGGCGGCGACATGGGCGCGCAGGCGGTCAAGCTCTTCGGTCACATCAGCCTTGATCGCCAGCATCGCAAGTTCGGCCGCGACCCTGCCGGGGTCGGCGCCCGGTGCGGCATCGGCCACCCGTGCCAAGGCCGCCATCAGCGCCTCGGCAACCTCGGGGCGGCGTGCATCGGCGGCTTCGGTGGCGGCTGCGGTCAGGTCTGCGATGCGGTCGATCTGGGCTGAAACCACGCGCGCAAGGGCTGCGCCCTCGGCGCGCCGCATGGCGTTGAAATCTGCCAGCAGGTCTGCAAGTTCGGCCAACAGCGCCGCGCGCAGTGCCACCGGGTCCGGCGGCTCGGCGCCGCCTTGCTGCGTCACCCCGCGCAAGCCAAGCACCTGCGCGGCCGAGGTTGCGGCCAGCTCCAGCCCCTGCCCCGCCGCCTGTGCCTCAACCGTGGCAAGTGCAGAGAGCGCAAGGCCAAGCCCGTCGGGATTGATGCGCAGGGCGTCCGACGCCTCGCCCGCCGTCGTTTTCAACGTCAGTTGCACTGAACCGCGCGCCACCGCCCGCGCCACCGCCTCACGCACGCCGGCCTCAAGCCCGTCGATGCCGTCAGGCAGCCGCAGCCGCAGATCAAGCCCTTTGCCATTGACCGCGCGCAAGTCCCACGCCCATTCCACCCCGGCGCCCGCGCCGCGCCGCGCGGCAAAGCCTGTCATTGAGAGCGGGCCTCTGGTCGCTGTCTGGTTAACCATTTGTAAACTTTCCCCGCCTTTTTGCCGTCAAAAAGGATAGATTCATTTTGCGGTAACGATGTCTTGCGCGGCCTAGCACAAACAGGGCGCCTGCGACAGGGGTCTGGGTGCCGGAGCGGCTGTGCGGGAACGATAGGATTTGGTAGCATGAAAACGGTTGACGACTCATTCGGCAAGATTGTCGCCCTGACGCAAGCGGAGGCCGGCATGCGCTATCAGTCACTGGCTGTGGTGCGCGCCTATTGGGAGGCGTTGCGCAAGGGGCGGCAGGTGCCCAGCCGCGCCGAAGTAGACCCGCGCGGCATCGAGTTGGCGCTCGAACATGCCTTTATTGCCGAGCGCATCGCACCCGGCACGGCGCGCTTTCGTCTGGCGGGAATGCACCTTAACGATCTGATGGGCATGGAGGTGCGTGGAATGCCGCTCTCTTCCTTTTTCGCGCCGGTGGCGCGCAAGCGGTTCTCAGAGGTGGTGGAGGCGGTGTTTCAAGGGCCCGAAGTGGCCGAGGTCACGTTGCAGGCCGAAGCGGGCATTGGCAAGCCGCCGCTGACCGCGCGGCTTCTGATACTGCCGCTGAAGTCGGACCTCGGCGACATAAACCGCGCACTTGGGTGCCTCGTAAGCGAGGGCCAGATTGGCCGCAGCCCGCGCCGTTTCACCATCACATCGGTGCAGATGAGCCGGATTACCGCCGGAAAGCCGGTTGCACCGGGTGAGGTGCAGCCGGTCGACCCGCTGCGCCCCCTGCCCGAGCCGCACCGTCAGCCCGGCCTTGCCGAACCGGCGCGGGGGTTTGCGCATGCTCCGACGGGCACCCCCGAGGCGCGCCGTGCCGCATTCCGCATTGTAAAGGACGACGGCTGACAAAAGGGCGCCCCGCAAGGCGCCCTTTAGGATCACGCCAGCGCGCGGATCAGACCGCCACGGCGCGGCGCTGGTCGCGCAAGGATTGCAGCTCTTCGGCCACCAGAAACGCCAGTTCCAGCGATTGGCTGGCGTTCAGGCGCGGATCGCACGCGGTGTGGTAGCGGTTCGAGAGGTCTTCGTCGGTCACCGCCCGCACGCCGCCGGTGCATTCGGTCACATCCTTGCCGGTCATCTCAAAATGCACGCCGCCGGGAATGCTGCCTTCGGCGCGGTGCACGGCAAAGAACTCGCGCACTTCACGCAGCACCGAATCAAACGGCCGCGTCTTGTAGCCCGAGGCCGACTTGATGGTGTTGCCGTGCATCGGGTCGCAGGTCCAGACCACATTGGCCCCGGCTTCGCGCACCGCACGGATCAGGCGCGGCAAATGCTCGCCCACGTTGCCCGCCCCAAAGCGCGCGATCAGCGTCAGGCGGCCCGGTTCGTTTTCGGGGTTCAGCCGCTCCAGCAGCACCTTCAGATCGTCGGTCTTGAGCGAGGGGCCGCATTTGAGGCCGATCGGGTTTTGCACCCCCCGGCAGAAGGCGACATGCGCGCCGTCGGGCTGGCGCGTGCGATCACCGATCCAGAGCATGTGGCCCGAGCCCGCAATCGGCAGCCCGGTGGTGCTGTCGATCCTGCACAGCGCCTCTTCGTATTCCAGCAGCAGGGATTCGTGGCTGGTGTAAAAATCGACGGCGCCAAGCTCGGGCGCGGTTTCCGAGGTCACACCGGCGGCAGCCATGAAGGCCATCGCGTCGGAAATGCGGGTGGCAATCTCGCGGTAGCGGGCGGCGTCATCCTCGTCGGTGAAGCCCGAAATCCAGTTCTGCACCCGATGGATATCGGCGTAGCCGCCGGTCGAGAAGGCGCGCAGCAGGTTCAGGCTGGCGGCGGCTTGCGTGTAGGCCTGCAACATCCGCCCCGGATCGGGCACCCGCGCTGCGGGCGTGAAATCGAACCCGTTGATGATGTCGCCGCGGTAGCTGGGCAATTCGACCCCGCCGATGGCCTCAGTGCCAGCCGAACGCGGCTTGGCAAACTGGCCCGCCATGCGCCCGACCTTGATCACCGGCACCTTGGCGCCCCAGGTCAGCACTACCGCCATTTGCAACAGCACCTTGAACGTGTCGCGGATGTTGTCGGCGGAAAATTCGGCGAAACTTTCGGCACAGTCGCCGCCCTGCAACAAGAATGCCTTGCCCTCGGCCACCTGCCCCAAGGCGCGTTTGAGCTTGCGCGCCTCGCCCGCGAAAACCAGCGGCGGCATCCTGCCCAGTTGTGCCTCAACGGCGCCCACCGCAACCGCGTCGGGGTAATCGGGCATTTGCAACCGCGGCAGTTTGCGCCAGTCGGATTTGGTCCAGGCCGTGGTCATCAGGCTTCCTTTCGGGTCTCGGGCGTCACCGGGGCGGTTTATACGCGGCCAGCACCCGTAGCGCAAACACGCATGTGCGGGGCCACTTGCGGGGGCGCGCAAACGCTGTATTGCTGGCATGAAACGACATGAGACAGGGTCGCAAATGCGCGCGCCATCGCCCACCCCCCTGCCCCGCAAGACCCCGACGACGCCGGGCAAGCCGCGCCGCTTCGTGTTCTTGCTGCTGGACCGGTTCACGCTGATGGCCTTCGCCTCGGCGATCGAGCCATTGCGGCTGGCCAATCAGGTTTCCGGGCGCCCGCTTTATGCATGGGTTCTGGCAGGCGAGAACGGGCACGAGGCACGCTGTTCGAACGGCGCGGTGCTGCGGCTTGACATCGGGCTCACCGAGATCTTGCGCGATGACAGCGTGGTGGTCTGCGGCGGGCTGGATGTGGCCGAGGCGACCACCCGGCCGATCCTCAACTGGCTTCGGCGCGAGGCACGGCGGGGTGCTGCAATCGGGGGCTTGTGCACCGGTGCCTGGGCAGTGGCCAAAGCCGGTCTTCTGGACGGGCGCCGCGCCACGATTCATTGGGAGAATCAGGACAGTTTTTCGGAACACTTCGAGGACGTGCGGCTGATGAAGTCGGTGTTTGTGATTGATGGCAACCGCATGACTTCGGCGGGCGGCACCGCCTCGATCGACCTGATGCTGAAGGTGATCGCGCAGGATCACGGCGAAGAGCTGGCCAATACCGTGGCCGACCAGCTGATCTACAATTCGGTCCGCACCGATCAAGATAGCCAGCGGATGTCGATTCCCACCCGAATCGGGGTGCGCCACCCCAAGCTGGCGCAGGTGATCGCGCGCATGGAGGCGAACCTTGAAGACCCGATCAGCCCGGCGAAACTTGCCGATGAGGTTGGCATGTCAACCCGCCAGCTTGAACGGTTGTTCCGGCGCTACCTGAACCGCAGCCCAAAACGCTACAACATGGAAATTCGCCTGCAAAAAGCGCGTAACCTGTTGATGCAAACCGAAATGAGCGTCATCAACGTGGCGCTGGCCTGCGGTTTTGCCAGCCCATCGCATTTTTCAAAATGTTACCGCGCACAATACGCCACCACGCCCTACCGCGAGCGCGGCACTTCGGGTGCCGCAAGCAAAACCAGCGCCGACTGAGGTGCTGCGATCTTGTCTGAGGCGCCGCGCGCAGGAAAGTGTTTCAGGACGCTTTTCTTTTTGAGATGATGCCTTTAACGTCCCTTGTCAGGACAACGATCCAAACAGGGAGTCTACTTATGAAGAAAATCCTCATGGCAAGTGCGGCAATCGCGCTTGTTGCCGGCGCCGCCGGTGCCGAAGAAATCAAGCTTGGCATCTCGGTCGGTTTCACCGGCCCGCTCGAATCACTTGCGCCGCAAATGGCGGCGGGCGCCGAACTGGCGATGGCCGAGGTTTCGGCTTCGGGCCTGCTGCTGGGCGGCTCGACCGTAACCGCGGTGCGTGGTGACAGCACCTGCATCGACGCCGCGGCGGCCACCGCCACGGTGGAACGTCTGGTCACCGCCGAACGCGTGCGCGGCATCGTCGGCGGCATGTGCTCGGGCGAAACCACCGCCAGCCTGCAAAACGTCGCCATGCCCAACGGCATCGTGATGATCTCGCCCTCGGCCACCTCGCCCGCGCTTTCGACGCTGGAAGACAACGGCCTGTTCTTCCGCACCTCGCCGTCGGATGCGCGCCAAGGTGTCGTGATGACCGATATCCTGCTGGAGCGTGGCATCAAGACCGCCGCCGTCACCTATACCAACAACGACTACGGCAAAGGTCTGGCCGACAGCTTCCAGGCCGCTTACGAAGCGGCGGGCGGCAAAGTCACGATCAACACCGCGCATGACGATGGCAAGGCCGACTATTCGGCCGAAGTCGCGGCGCTGGCAGCGGCAGGCGGCGACGTGCTCGTGGTCGCCGGCTACATTGACCAGGGCGGCGCGGGCATCATCCGTGGCTCGCTCGATTCGGGGGCGTTTGACCTGTTCAACTTCCCTGATGGCATGGTCAGCCAGGCGCTGGAAGACCGGTTCGGCCCCGAGATCACCGGCTCGTTCGGGCAGAACCCGGCCGCCGCTGGCGCGGGCCGCGATGCCTATGTTGCCATGGCAACTGCTGCCGGCTTTGACGGCACCTCGGCCTTCTCGCCCGAGTCCTACGATGCGGCAGCGCTGATTCTGCTGGCGATGGCTGCGGCCAATTCCTCAGATCCGGCTGTCTACAAAGGCAAGGTGATGGACGTGGCCAACGCGCCGGGCGAACAGATCCTGCCGGGCGAGTTGGCCAAGGCGCTGCAGATCATCGCCGCGGGTGGTGATGTCGACTACGTCGGCGCCACTGCGGTCGAGCTGATCGGACCCGGCGAAAGCTCGGGCTCGTATCGCGAGATCGAGTTCCAAGGTGGCAAGATGAACGTGGTAAAATATCGCTGATCGGCGCCACAAAAACCCCGCAACAGCCCGGAGAAATCCGGGCTGTTTGCTGCTAATCAAGCCCTTGAAGGGCATTCTTCATGTAAAACATGAAGATCGGGGGATGCATGATACAGGTTGAGCACCTGCATAAGCATTTCGGCGGCTTTCGCGCTGTCGATGATGTCTCGATTTCCATTGCCAAAGGGTCGATCACCGGGCTCATCGGCCCGAACGGCGCAGGTAAATCAACGCTTTTCAATGTGATAGCAGGCGTTTTGAAACCGACGTCAGGGCGCGTCTTGATGGCAGGAGACGACATCACCGGCTTGCCCCCGCATGCGCTTTTTACCAAGGGCCTGCTGCGCACCTTCCAGATCGCGCAGGAGTTTTCGTCGATGACGGTGCGCGAGAACCTTATGATGGTGCCGGGCGGACAGGCGGGCGAGACCCTGATCAACGCGTGGTTCGCGCGCGCGCGCATTCGCGATGAAGAGGCAGCGTTGCGCAAGAAAGCCGACGAAGTGCTTGATTTTCTGACCATTTCGCATCTTGCAGATGAAAAGGCCGGCAACCTTTCCGGCGGGCAGAAAAAGCTGCTCGAACTTGGCCGCACGATGATGGTGGAAGCCAAGATCGTGTTTCTCGATGAGGTCGGCGCTGGCGTCAACCGCACGCTTCTGAACACCATCGGCGATGCCATCGTACGGCTGAACCGCGAACGCGGCTACACCTTCTGCGTGATCGAGCACGACATGGATTTTATTGCCCGGCTTTGCGACCCGGTGATCGTGATGGCCGAGGGCCGGGTGCTTGCCACCGGCAAATCCGACGAGATCATGCAGAACGAGGCGGTGATTGAGGCCTATCTGGGCACCGGGCTGAAGAACAAGGTGCGGGAGGGGCTGGCATGAGCTTTCTGGAAGCGGCAAACATGACTGGCGGCTATGGCGCCGCTGACATTCTGCACAGCTGCACGCTCCGCGTCGAGAAGGGCCAGATCGCGGTGATCGTGGGGCCGAACGGCGCCGGCAAATCGACCGCGATGAAGGCGGTGTTCGGCATGCTGAAACTGCGCGGCGGCCATGTGATGCTGGAAGGCGAAGACATCACCCAGCTTAGCCCGCAGGCGCGCGTTGCCAAGGGCATGGCCTTCGTGCCGCAAACCTCAAACGTGTTCCCGTCGATGAGCGTTGAGGAAAACCTCGAAATGGGCGCCTTTCTGCGCCGCGAGGGCGTCGCCGAGACGATGGAGCAGGTCTACGCCCTGTTCCCGATTCTGCGTGACAAGCGCCTTCAGGCGGCGGGCGAACTTTCGGGCGGGCAGCGCCAGCAGGTGGCCGTGGGCCGCGCGCTGATGACCGAACCCAAACTTCTGATGCTCGATGAACCCACCGCCGGGGTCAGCCCGATCGTGATGGACGAGCTTTTTGACCGCATCATCGAAGTGGCCCGCACCGGCATTTCGATTCTGATGGTCGAACAGAACGCGCGCCAGGCGCTTTCCATTGCCGACATGGGCTATGTACTGGTGCAAGGCTCAAACCGCTACACCGACACCGGCGAGGCCCTTCTGGCCGACCCCGATGTGCGGCGCACTTTTCTGGGGGGCTGACGATGGATTTTCTCAACGCCATCGTGGCGCTTCTCAACTTCGTCATCATCCCGGCCTCGGCCTACGGCGCGCAGCTTGCACTTGGTGCGCTTGGCGTCACGCTGATCTATGGCATCCTGCGGTTTTCCAACTTCGCGCATGGCGATACCATGGCCTTCGGCACCGCGATCACCATTCTGGTGACATGGGGCCTGCAATCGCTTGGCGTTTCGATCTCGCCGCTGCCAACGGCTCTGCTGGCGCTGCCCTTCGGCATTGCCGCCACGGCGGCGCTGGTGCTGGGCACCGACCGCGCCGTCTACCGCTTTTACCGCAAGAAGAAATCCGACCCGATCATTCTGGTGATGGCCTCGGTGGGCGTGATGTTCATCATGAACGGCATTACCCGCTTTGTAATCGGCGTGCGCGATATCCAGTTTGACGACGGCGTGCGCTTTGTCATCAACGCGCGCGAATTTCGCACCGCGACCGGGCTGGCCGAGGGGCTGGCGCTGCGCTCGACGCAGGTGATCACGCTGGTTACGGCGGTGCTGGTGGTCTGGGCGCTGTTCTGGTTTTTGGGCCGCACCCGCACCGGCAAGTCGATGCGCGCCTTTTCCGACAATGAAGACCTGGCACTTCTGTCGGGCATCAACCCCGAACGGGTGGTGGCGGTGACCTGGATCATCGCGGCGGCGCTGGCCACCATCGCCGGCACGCTTTTCGGCCTTGATAAAAGCTTCAAGGCCTTCAACTACTTCCAGCTTCTGCTGCCGATCTTCGCGGCGGCGATCGTGGGCGGGCTTGGCAACCCGCTGGGTGCCATTGCGGGCGGCTTTGTCATCTCGTTCTCCGAAGTCGCGGTGACGTTCGATTTTCGCAAGGTCGTCGCCTACCTCGTGCCCGGCGACTGGACCCCGGACGGGCCGATCCAGCTTTTGTCGACCGAATACAAGTTCGCCGTCAGCTTTGCGATCCTGATCATCGTGCTGTTGTTCCGGCCCACCGGCATCTTCAGGGGGAAATCGTCATGACCTTGAATTACCGCAATATCGCGCTGTTCGCGGGCATGGCGCTGCTGTTGGTGCTCGAAGGCGCCTCGGCCAAGAACGCGGTGTTTTCGGGCAGCTGGGATACCTCGCTCGGCATCCTCAATGTCGGCCTGATCTCGGCGGTGCTGGCGCTCGGGGTGAATATCCAGTGGGGCTATGCGGGCCTCTTCAACGCCGGTGTGGTTGGCTTTGTGGCAATCGGCGGGCTGGCGCCGGTTCTGGTGGCAATGCCCGCCAACCCCGGCGCCTTCAGCGCGGGCGGAATGGGCATAGTCGCCGCCTTTGCGGCGGCGGTGGCAACCGTGTGGGCCGCAGTACTGGTCAACCGCCGCGCCAGCTTCCAGGTGCGGCTGATCGCCATTCCGGTCATTCTGATCGGCGGGTTTCTGGTCTATCGCGCGTTCTTCGGGCCCGCTTCGAGCGCGATCGAGGCGGTCAACACGGCGGCTGCGGGCAACCTTGGCGGGCTTGGCCTGCCGGTGGTGCTGGCCTGGCCGGTGGGCGCGCTGTTCGCGGCGGGTGCGGCCTGGGTGGTGGGCAAGACCGCGCTTGGCCTGCGCTCCGATTACCTCGCCATTGCCACGCTCGGCATCGGCGAAATCATCGTATCCGTGCTGCGCAACGAGGAATGGCTGGCCCGCGGCGTGCTCAACGTGAACGGCATTCCGCGCCCCTGGCCGGTGCCGCGCGAGATTGACCTGCAATCGAGCGCCGACTTCGTGGCACGCGCGGCATCTGTGGGCCTCGACCCGGTCTCGGCCTCGACGCTGACGGTCAAGCTGCTTTACTCGGCGCTGTTCCTGATCGTGCTGTTGATCCTGATATGGCTCACGCAAAAGGCGCTTGCCTCACCCTGGGGCCGGATGATGCGCGCCATTCGCGATAACGAAACTGCGGCGGCGGCAATGGGCAAGCACATCACGCGGCGGCATCTGCAGGTGTTCATCCTCGGTTCGGCGGTCTGCGGCCTAGCCGGGGCGATGATGATCACGCTTGATGGCCAGATGACGCCGGGCAGCTACAACCCGCTGCGCTACACCTTCCTGATCTGGGTGATGGTGATCGTCGGCGGCTCGGGCAACAACTGGGGCTCGGTGCTCGGTGCCATGCTGATCTGGTATCTCTATACCAAGGCCGAATCCTGGGGGCCGCAACTGATGGCTTTCGTGACATCGGGCATGGCCGACGGCTCGGTGATCAAGGCGCATCTGATGGCTTCGGCCGAACAGATGCGGCTGTTGACCATGGGCCTGATCCTGCTTTTGGTGCTGCGCTTCAGCCCGCGCGGGCTGATCCCTGAAAAATAGCCCCCGGCGTCTTCTTCGCGCAAATACCCCGGGGGTCGCGGGGGCTGGCCCCCGCGCCTTCAGCGCGCCGCGAGCGCGTCAGCCAGAACCCCGCGCAGCGCCTCGGCTGGCACGTCAGAGGTGATGAAAGCCTGCCCGATGCCGCGCGCCAGAATGAAGCGCAGCTTGCCGTCGCGCACCTTTTTGTCTTGCGCCATCAGCCCCATCAGCGCCTCGACCCCCGGCAGATCGCCGGCTATGTCGGCAAGGTCCACCTTCATGCCCATCGCGCGCAGATGCGCGCGCACGCGGCTGGGCGCTTCCTGCGCGCAGAGCCCCAAGCGCTGGCTCAGCTCAAACGCCAGCGCGCAGCCGATTGCCACCCCCTCGCCATGCAACAGTCGCGCCGAATAGCCGGTGGCAGATTCGAGCGCGTGGCCGAAGGTATGGCCAAGGTTCAACAGCGCGCGTTCGCCCTCTTCGGTCTCATCGCGCGCCACGATCGCGGCCTTCATTGCCACCGAGCGCGCCACCGCCTGCGTGCGCAAACCAACGTCACCCGCAGCCAGCGCAGGCCCCTGTGCCTCAAGCCAGTCAAAGAACCCGGCATCGCCCAAGAGCCCGTATTTCACCACCTCGCCGTACCCCGCCAGCAGATCGCGCGCGGGCAAGGTCGCAAGCAAGTCGATATCGGCCAGCACGAGGCTTGGCTGGTGAAAGGCACCGATCAGGTTCTTGCCGTGGCCCGAGTTGATGCCGGTCTTGCCACCGACCGAGCTGTCTACCTGCGCCAGCAGCGTGGTTGGTATCTGCACGAACCGCACCCCGCGGCGCAGCACGGCTGCGGCAAAGCCTGCAAGGTCGCCAATCACCCCGCCACCGAAGGCGACCACCACATCCGAACGCTCGATGCGCTCGGCCAGCAGCCATTCGACCGCGCGGGTAAACTGCGGCCAGCCCTTGGTCGCCTCGCCTGCGGGCAGCGCAAGTGCGGCCACCTCGACCGCACCCAACCCCGCACGCAGCGCCTCAAGGTGCAGCGCCGCCACGGTTTCATCGGTAATCACCGCCACGCGCGGGCGCTTCAGCAGCGGCGCAATTTCGGCGCCCGCACGCGCCAGCAACCCAGGCCCGATGCGCACCTCGTAGGCGCGCGCGCCCAGCTCTACCCGCACCTTTTGCACCGTCATCCCCCCTGCCCCGCAAACACCCCCGGCGTCGCTTCAAGCGCGGCCTGCACCTTGCGCGCCATGCCAACGACACTCAACCCCGCTTCGGCCTCGACCACCACCTGCGCCAACCCGTAGATCGGGGCGCGCGTGGCCAAAAGCGCGGTCAGCGTGCCCAAGGGATCGGCGGTGCGCAACAGCGGGCGCGTGCTCTTGGCCTTCACCCGCTGCCAAAGCAGCGCGATATCGGCCCTGAGCCAGACCGAAACGCCCTCGGCCGCGATCATGGCGCGATTATGTTCTGACATGAAGGCACCGCCGCCGGTCGAAAGGATTGCCGGCGGCCCGGCCAGCAGCCGCGCGAGCACCTCGGATTCGCGGGCCCGAAAGAACGGCTCGCCATCGCGCGCAAAAATCTCGGCGATCGAGCGGTTGGCGGCGCGTTCAATCTCGGCATCGCTATCAATAAAGCCCACGCGCAACAGACGCGCAAGCTGGGTGCCCACGGCGGTCTTGCCCGCGCCCATCATGCCCACCAGCACCACCGGCCGGATGAGTCTGGGCGGTTTTGCGCCGGACTTGGGCATGCCTTTCCTTTTGTCTGGCGCGCGCCGGGCGGCGGCGCTTTGCGCGAATGCAAATGTTTGGCCCTGAATGGCGTGATCTTCGGGAAAATGCCATATATAATCTCGCGACTTGCCGCATGGTGGTGAGGCACAGGCAAAAGGGCGGGTTATGGTGCGGATTCTCAAAACTGTGGTGGCACTGGTGGTTCTGGCGCTGGCTGGGCTTGCGGGCTATGCCTATTTCGGTGACATGTCGGCCCCGCCCAAAGAAGTGCGTAGCCCGGTTGATGTGAATGTCGGCTACTAGGCGCCCTTCTGCCGCTCTGGCGCTGGTGTTTGTGCTGTTCGGCGCACCGGTTGCGGCACAGCAGCCCTTGTCTGCAATCGACTGGCTGTCGCGGTCGGTGGTGGTGGCGCCGCAGGTTGGCGGCGATCCGGTAAACCCGATCGGTCCCGAAGCGCCGGTCAGCCATGGTGTCGCGATAACCCCGGTCGAGACACTGGCGCTCGGCCCGCTCAACCCGCAGGCGCCGGGGCTGATTTCGTCTGCGCGCAGCGGCCTGCCGCGCGGGCTTTGGGGCGCGACCCCGGAGGCCGAGCTTGCGGCGCTGATGCGGCGCGAGCGGTCCGACACCCTGCCCGCGCTGCTTGATCTGTTGCGGCTGGTGATGCTTGCCGAACTCGATGCGCCACGGGTCACGGCGGCCGGGGACGATTCCCTGTTGCTGGCGCGCGTCGATGGGCTTTTGGAGATGGGCGCGCTTGAACCCGCCTTCGCGCTTTTGCAGATGGCCGGCGCCGGGCAACCCGAACATTTCCGGCGGCTGTTCGATATCGGTTTGCTGCTGGGCGAAGAAGACCGCGCCTGCCGCATTCTGCGCGCCACACCCGAAGTGTCGGCCTCGTACCCGGTGCAGATCTTCTGCCTTGCGCGCAGCGGCGACTGGCAGGCGGCGGTGCTCAGCTTTCAGGCCTCGCGCGCGCTTGGGCTGATCGAGCCGCAGATGGCGGCACTGCTCGCGCGGTTTCTTGACCCCGAGGCAGCGGACGGCGCTGATGACCTGCCGCCCCCCGAGCGTGTGTCGCCGCTGGTCTTTCGGCTGATGGAAGCCATCGGCCAACCGCTGCCGACCGCCGCCCTGCCGCTTGCCTTCGCGCAGGCCGACTTGCGCACCAATACCGGGTGGAAGGCACGGATCGAAGCGGGCGAACGGCTGGCGCGGCGCGGCTCGGTTGAGGCGAACCAGTTGCTCGGGCTTTACACCGAGCAAAGCGCCGCCGCCTCGGGCGGCGTCTGGGACCGCGCCGCCGCAATGGCCCGGCTTGATGCCGCGATCACGGCGCGCAATGTCGATGCGGTGTCGGCGGCGCTGCCGCAAACCCGCGCCTTGCTGGCTGAGGCAGAGCTTGAAAGCCACCTTGCCACGCTGTTCGCGCGCCCGCTCGCCACGCTGCCGCTGCAAGGCGGCGCGGCAACGCTGGCCTTCAGGCTCGGCATGCTTTCGGAAGATTTTGCAGCCATCGCGGCGTTGCACACCGCGCAAACTGCGGTCGAGCGGTTACTGCTCGGCATTGCAAAGGGTGACACGGCGGGGCTGGTGGCGCCGAATGTGCGCGGCGTCGCGGTCAAGACCGCGTTCGACACACGTGTGGATCTGGCCGAGCCCTACGCGGCCCTTGTTGCCGCAGATCGGCACGGCGAAGCGCTGTTGCTGGCAATCGAGGCGCTTTCGGGCGGCGCGCGGGGCGATCTGCGGCCGGTCGGCGCGGCGCTGACGCTGTTGCGCCACCTCGGGCTGGAAACCGCCGCGCGGCGTGTGGCGCTGGAACTGCTGTTGCTGGAACCGCGCGCGTGACCCCTGATCGAGACCGGATTTCGGCATTTCTTGAGGCTTCGGCGGCCGAGGCAGGGGCCGCGCGCAACACGCTTTTGGCTTATGGCCGCGATCTTGGCGATTTCTCGGGCTGGCTTGCGGCCCGTGGCCTGAGTTTTGCGTCCGCCTCGCAAGGCGACATCGAAACCTATCTGGTTGCCTGCGAAGCGGTCGGGCTTGCGCGGGCAACGCGCGCGCGCAGGCTCTCGGCCATCCGTCAGCTTTACCGGTTTGCCTATGATGACGGCTGGCGCGGCGACAACCCGAGCCTGCGGCTGCATGGCCCCGGCCGCGGCAAGGCGCTGCCCAAGACCCTGAGCCTGCCCGAGGTCGAGGCGCTGCTGGCCGCCGCGCGTGCGCAAGGGCGCACCGAGACCGACCGCGCGCGCAATACCTGCCTGATGGAGCTGCTTTACGCCACCGGCATGCGCGTGAGCGAGCTGGTTGGGCTGCCGGTTGCGGCTGCTCGCGGTGACCCGCGCATGTTGCTGATACGCGGCAAGGGCGGCAAAGACCGGATGGTGCCGCTTTCGCCCCCCGCCCGCACCGCGCTAGCGGCGTGGCTTGCGCTGCGCGACGCCGAGGAAGAGCGGGCGCGCATCGCGCGCAAGGCCGCGCCTTCAAGGTTCCTCTTTCCCGGCAGCGGCGCCACCGGCCACCTGACGCGGCAACAGTTCTTTTTGCAGCTCAAGGCGCTTGCCGTTGCCGCGGGCATTGCGCCCGCGCGCGTCAGCCCGCATGTCTTGCGCCATGCCTTTGCCTCGCATCTGCTGGCAGGGGGTGCTGACTTGCGCGCAATTCAGATGATGCTTGGCCACGCCGACCTTTCCACCACCGAAATCTACACCCATGTTCTTGACGCCCGCCTGCGCGATCTGGTGCTCGATCACCACCCGCTGGCCCGAAAGGATACCCGATGACGCCGCCCGATACCGCTGTTGCCTATGACCTCGCCTTCTGGATTACCGCAGGCTCGATCATCTTGCTTCTGGTCTTTTCCGCGTTTTTCTCAGGCTCCGAAACCGCCCTGACCGCCGCATCGCGCTCTAGCCTGCGGGCGCGGGCCGACCGGGGCGACAAGGGCGCGGGCGCCGCGCTGGAAATCACCGAAGACAGCGAACGGCTGATCGGCGCGCTCTTGTTGGGCAACAATGTCGTCAACATTCTGGCGGCAGCGCTTGCGACCGCGCTGATGACGCGGCTTTTTGGCGATAGCGGCGTGGCGCTGGCAACGCTGGGCATGACCACGCTGGTGCTGATCTTTTCCGAGGTGTTGCCCAAAACCTACGCCATCACCACGCCCGAAACCGTTGCCGCACGGGTGGCGCGCCCGGCGCGCTTACTGACAAAGGTGCTGGCGCCGGTGGTGCATATGGTGCGGCTACTGGTGCGCGGGTTGCTGTGGCTCTTTGGTGTGCGCACTGATCCGGCAAAGCAGATGTTCCGCATCCATGAAGAAATTGCCGGGGCGCTGTCGCTTGGCCAGTCGGAAGGCACCGTGGCCAAGGAAGACCGCGACCGGCTGCTGGGTGCGCTCGACCTTGGCAATCGCACCGTCGAAGAGGTGATGCGCCACCGTAGCCAGGTAGAAATGATCGACGCCGACGCCAGCCCCGATTCAATTCTGACTGCCGTGCTTGCCTCGCCACACACACGGCTGCCGCTTTTCAAGGGTGAGCGCGAGAATGTGGTGGGCATCATCCACGCCAAGGACCTTTTGCGCGCGGTCGAAAAGGTGGTGCGCGGCGAAGACGGCAACCTGTCTTCGGTGCGCGAGCTGGATGTGCTCAAGATCGCGATGAAGCCCTATTTCGTGCCCGAAACCACGCCACTTGACGAACAGTTGCGCGAGTTTCTCAAACGGCGCACGCATTTTGCGCTGGTGGTCGATGAATATGGCGACCTGCGCGGGCTGGTAACGCTTGAGGATATTCTGGAGGAAATCGTTGGCGAGATCACCGATGAATTCGACGTTGCCGCCGAAAGCCAGCTGAAGCGCACCGAGACGGGCGACTTTCTGGTTGATGGCACCATGACCATCCGCGACATCAACCGCGCGATGGACTGGCGCCTGCCCGATGACGAGGCCAACACCGTTGCGGGGCTGGTGATTCATGAGGCGCAACTGATCCCGACCGAAGGGCAGGTCTTTTCGTTCCACGGCTTTCGCTTTGAGGTCGTCACCCGCAAGGAAAACCGCATCGCGAGGCTGAAGATACGCCCGCTCTAAATACCGCCCGGCTGGCGCCGCAGGGCCTTTAGCGCCTCAAGCGCCAAAAGCAAGGCAACTGCGACCAGCGGCGGGATTGCCAGCATCGCCCCCGGCAGCGCGGCAAAGCCGAACATCGCTTGCGCCGGCGCCCAGAACAGCACGATGCCAAGCATCATGGCCACCAGCGGCAGCACCGCGGCAATGGCCCGGTTTGGTCGCACCATTGCCTCGATGGGCGATGCCGAACCGGTGCGATTGACCAGAATGAGCGCGACAATCGCCAGCACCAGCGATGCAAACGTAAGCCCGCGCACCTGCAGCGCGTCAAGCCCAAGGCCGGGCGCAAACCACATGACCGCGCCAACCGCCGCAAAGGCAAGCGCGCCTTGTGCGGTGGCCCAAGCCATCGCCCCGGCGGAAAACAGGGGTTCGTTGGCGCGCCGAGGGGGGCGGCGCATGACGTCACGCTCTTCGCGCTCGGCTTCGAACACCAACGAGCAGACCGGGTCGATCACCATTTCCAGAAAGGCCACATGCACCGGCCCGAACAGCAGCGGCAACCCAAGCAGCAAGGGCATCAGCGCCAGCCCCGCAATCGGCACATGCACCGCCAGAATGAAGCGCATCGCCTTGCGCAGATTGTCGTTGATGCGCCGCCCCAGCCGCACCGTGCGCACGATCGAGCCGAAATCATCATCGAGCAGCACAATCGCTGCCGCCTCACGCGCGACGTCCGTGCCACGCCCGCCCATCGCCACGCCAATGTCGGCGGCCTTGAGCGACGGCGCGTCATTCACGCCGTCGCCCGTCATCGCCACAATCGCGCCCTCGGCCTTCAGCGCGTTCACGATCCGCAGCTTTTGTTCGGGCAGAATGCGCGCAAAAACCGTGGTGTCGGGCAGCACTGCGGCAAGCTCGTCGTCGCGCATCGCGGCAAGTTTGTCGCCGGTCAGCACGCGCCCG
Source organism: Paracoccaceae bacterium (assembly GCA_019429405.1). Taxonomy (GTDB): domain Bacteria; phylum Pseudomonadota; class Alphaproteobacteria; order Rhodobacterales; family Rhodobacteraceae; genus UBA6213. The sequence goes on along the minus strand of JAHYIZ010000018.1, from coordinate 20,635 downwards.
TCGGCAATGCCGGCCGCCTGCGCCACGGCGCGTGCGGTGGCAGGGTAATCGCCGGTAATCATGATGACGCGAATCCCGGCGCCATGGCACTCGGCCACCGCCGCGGGCACTTCGGGGCGCAGCGGGTCGGCCAGAGCGGCCAGCCCCAGAAAGCGGAAGTCAAAGCCGTGCTGGCTGTCGGGCAGATCGCCGACGCAATCGGCCTCGGCCAGCCCGAGCACCCGCAACCCGGCACCGGCCAGCGCCTCGACGCGCGCAAGCAGCGCGGCCTGCGCGGCACCCCGAAGACCGCAAAGCCGCGCAATCGCCTCGGGCGCGCCCTTGGCATAGGCGTGCAGATGGGTGCCGTGGTCCCAGATCTGGGTCATCGCCAGCAGGTCGGGCCCGAGCGCGTAGCTGCGCGCAAGGGTGCCGTCGCCGGGTGGCGGCGCAAGCGCGTGAAAGGCGCGTTCCATCGGGTCGAACGGCTGCGGCGCCGACGCGGCGGTGCCCGCCTCGGCCAGAGCCGCGAAGGCGGCGGGCGGCGGCAGGCCCGGCGCTGCCATAAAGGTTTCGCCATCGGGAAGTTGCAGCGCCGCAATGGTCATGCGGTTTTCGGTCAGGGTGCCGGTCTTGTCGGTGCAAAGCACGCTTGCAGCACCCAAGGCCTCGATCGCCGCGGCGCGCCTGGTCAGCACGCGGGCTTGCGAAATGCGCCATGCACCCATCGCCATGAACACCGCCAGCACCACCGGAAACTCTTCCGGCAGCATCGACATGCCCACCGCGATGCCCGCAAGCGCGGCTTCCAGCCAGCCGCCCCGCAACAGGCCATAAAGCACCACCACGGCAAGGCTGACCACGCCGCCAAGTGCCGCGAAAACCAGCACCAGTCGCCGCATCTGTTGCTGCAAATGCGGGGTTTGCAGTTCCAGCGTGCTGAGCGAGGCGCCGATCTTGCCAATCTCGCTTTGCGCGCCGGTGGCGGTCACCTCGGCCAGCGCGGTGCCGCGCACGATCAGGCTGCCGGAGAACACCAGTGGCAGGTCTTCACCGCCGGGGCGAAGGGCCGCGTCACCTTCGCCCGCACGTTTGCGCACTGGCACCGCCTCGCCGGTCAAAAGCGACTCGTCGGCCATCACCTCTTCGGCGCGCAGAAGGCGCGCATCGGCAGGCACACGGTCGCCCTCGGCCAACAGCAACAGATCGCCGCGCACCACCTCACGGCCCGCGATGCGCTGGCGCGCGCCGTCGCGGATCACCAGTGCGCGCGGGCTGGTCAGGTCGCGCAGCGCCTCTAGCACGCGTTCGGTGCGCGCCTCCTGCACCACGGTAATCGCGACCGAAAGGCAGGCGAAGGCGAGCAATATCAGCGCCTCGCCGGTATCGCCAAGCGCGAGGTAGACCAGCCCCGCGCCCAGAAGCAGCGCCAGCATCGGTTCGCGCAGCACCTCAAGCACAATGCGGGCAGGGCCGCGGCGGCGCGCACGGGGCAATTCATTGGCGCCTTCACGCAGCAATCGCGCGGCGGCTTCGGCTGCGCTCAGCCCCTGAAACGGTTCTTGTGGGTCACGCATGGCCAGCCTTTTGCCCGCAACGGATCTTGCGTCCCAGCACCCTTGCGCGCCGCGAAAGGGGGCGCAATGACCTGAATCAGACGGGGCATGGCTTTGGTTGCCCGACAGGAGATTATCGGTCATGCTCGCCGCACATGGCATGGGGGGCGACCGATGTGCTGGGGTGTCGAGGTGACCGCGGGGATGGCGGCGGTTGGCGTGGTTGCCGCTGGCGTAACCTGGAAACGGGGCGACCCCGGCGTGGTGCCGCTGACCCTGTCCTATTTCGCGCTGATGGAGGGCTTGCAGTTCGGCGGCTATCTGGTGGTCGATCAGTGCTCCAGCCCCGCGAACCAGACCTTCGCGTTCCTGTCAATTCTGCACATCATCTTTCAGCCTTTCATCATCAACGCCTTTGCCATGCAACTGGTGCCCGAGGCCGTGCGCAGGCGGGCGCAAGTGCCCGTCTACACGCTATGCGCCGCCTCGTCGGTGGTCATGCTGATGCAACTAGTGCCGTTTGACTGGGCGGGCAGTTGCACGCCGGGCTCTATCCTGTGCGGGCAGGCCTATTGCACCGTTTCGGGCGCCTGGCACATTGCCTGGAACGTGCCCTACAACGCGCTGATGGCGCCGGTGGATGCTGCCCTTGGCATGCGCTGGGGCTTTCCAACCTATCTGGCGGTGGTGTTCGTGGTGCCGCTCTTTTACGGCGCGTGGCGGTTTGTGGTGTTTCACGCGCTGATCGGGCCGCTGCTGGCCGCCCAGTTGACCCCGAACCCGAATGAAATACCCGCGATCTGGTGCCTGTTCTCGATCGGCATCGCGATGATCGCGGTGTTCCCGCCTGTGCGGCGCTGGTTTGAATGGCGCGGGCGACCGGTCGCGGCCTAGGCAGCACCGGCCAGCGTTTCGGGCGCCTCGTCGGGCACCGGTTCAACCGGCTGGTCCCAGATTTCGTCAGGCTCCGACGCCGCGCTGAAATCTAGGAACTGATCCATGAACACCGCCAGAAGCTCGGACTTGGAGCTTACGCCGGCCTTGTGAAACACCGACGACAGTTGTGCCTTGATGGTGCCATCGCGGGTGCCGCGGGCCGCGGCAATTTCCGAAATCTTCAGCCCGCGAAACGACAACAGCGCCACATCGCGTTCGGCAGAGCTTAGCCCCCATTCGTCAAACCGTTGCGCAATCAGCCCGTCGAACTGGCTGCGCAACGCCTCAAGCGTGCGGTGCTCGGTTTCGCCAAAGCGCTTCAATGCCATCTGGTATTTTCGGCTGATGAAATAAGCGACCACCAAAAACACCGCCGAGAGAAACTCGAACAGCAAATGCACCATGTCGAGGTAGCTGCGGCTTTCGCCATCGCGCCAGTGCTCAATGACCTCATACGCAATCTCGGCCACCAGAAATGTCGCGCAGAGCGCCAGCAGCGCCCTGAACAGCACCGCGCGTTTCATCTGCGTCATGGCATCCTCCCACCGGCGCCACGGCGAACCCATGTGACCAAGGCTCGCCGGGCAGTCGATATTCGGCCCTTCGCGCGCTTTCGTCAACCGAAAGGCTGGGCTAGTCGTCGCGCTCGATCAGCGGCAGTTTGTGCGCGATGCCGGTATGGCAATCGATGCAGGTCGTGCCGTCGGGGCTGGGTAGCCCAAGAGCCACCGGCTCCATCTTCTCGCGTGAGCGTTGGCGCTGATGCTCAAAGTCCATCGTTTCAAAGCTGTGGCAATTGCGGCACTCGCGCGAATCGGTGGCCTTCATGGTCGCCCAGACGCGCGTCGCCATTTCCAGCCGGTGCGCCTCAAATTTCTCTGGCGTGTTCACGGTGCCCATCAGCTTGTGCCACAGCTCGTTTGACGCCTGGAACTTGCGGATCAGTTTTGGCACCCACGCATGCGGCACATGGCAATCCGAGCAGATCGCGCGCACCCCTGCGGGGTTCGAATAGTGGATCGATTGCTGGTATTCTACATAGACGGTATCGCGCATCTCGTGGCAGGAAATGCAGAATTCCAGCGTGTTGGTGGCTTCCATTGCGGTGTTGAACCCGCCCCAGAAAATGATGCCCGCAATCAACCCAAAGAACAGCAACACCCCCTGCCCCAACAACGCGCTTGGCCGCGTGAACCAGTGCCACATGGCTTTGATCAACGAAATCATCGGTATTCCAATCTTGGAAGGCGTATCAGGTGCCGGGGTAGACGCACTACCCCGGCAATGGCTGGACCGTCGGCCCCGGCTTACTGCGCGGGCAGCGTAGCCAGATAGGCGACCAGGTCAGCCGAAACCTGATGGTCGATGGCGCGCAGAGCGGGCATCGCCTCGGCCGGTTGGCCGTTCAGGACTTTGTGCATCACTTCCCACGGGTTCGAAGCAAGTGATCCGAGCGGGGGCATATCCTTGGGCAATTTACCGTCGGCACCGTGGCAGCCGATGCATGCCGTCACATAGACCTGCTGGCCGTTGGCAACATCACCGGTCGATTTCTTGTCAGCGACGTAGTTGGCCCAGTCGATCTGGCCGTACACGACGAAGTTCGCGAGATCGGTCAGTTGTTCGTCGTTCAGCTTGTCCCCAAATTGGTGATCGCCGCGCAGCAGTTCGACAACCTTGGCCGGGTCGCCGCCCGCCATGCCCTCGATGCCCTTGATGCCCGATTTGTGGCTGCCCGAACCATAGGCGCCAGCAACCCCGAGGCCGTCCCAGCCATGGCATTCCTTGCAGCGCCAGTTGGCCGCAGGGTCGGCCGCGTATTTTTCGTTCGAGGCCGGGTAGAGCGGATGCGATTCTGTCGGCGCTTCCACCCCGATCACCTTGTACCACTTGTCATAGAGCTTGCCGCCACGGGCAACCGAACCTTGGTCCACTTCGGCAAGTGCGGCGGTCGAGAACCCGACGAGCGCAACGCCCGCAAGCACATAACCAATATTTGTAATTCGCATTTTTGGCATCCTCCTTGGACACATGAGATCACGAAGGCGATACTCTGCGCTGCGGCACGACTGCAATTTGACATGCATCAACTCCGGGCGCCGGACGCGCGGCTAAAGTCGCAACCTGCACTTTGGTTTATGCGCGCGGCGCGGCAGCAATGGGGGGCGGATGCACGCGCCTGTGTGCGCGGAGCCGCGCGCATTTCTCTGCAAGCCCGATGAAAAGTTACAATCCGATGCTATATTGGGCGGGCGCCCTTTCGGGGACTCACGTTTTGGTGGGTCGAGTGCAGCGCGGCGAGAACAATGAAAAGTGGATGTCACAGCCAATTCGATGATCTGGTTCTGCCGCCTCCGGCGTCTGAGCCGCGCCATCATCGCGCGATTTTTCTTTCAGATCTTCACCTTGGCGCGCGCGCCTGTCGTGCTGACAAGATTGCAGATTTCCTGAGCCACAACAGCGCTGACACCCTTTATCTGGTCGGGGATATCTTCGATCTGTGGCACCACAACCCTTCAGACTGGTCGCCCGACCATGACCGCGTGGTGCAGATGATTCTGCGGCGCGCGCGCGCCGACACCCGCGTGGTCTATCTGATCGGCAACCACGATGAGGTGCTGCACCGCACCTTTGCGCGGCTTTTCGATGAGGTCGAGTTGGCCGAGCAGGTTCTGCACCGTACGGCTGACGGGCGCAGCCTTCTGGTCATGCACGGGGATGTCTGTGATGCTGCGTGGCAGCAATGGCGGCTTGCGACGCGTCTTGGCAGCCGTTTTGAAGACACATTGCGCATCGTTGATCGCTGGGTCAAATCCTTGCGAAAGCGTCTGAATGATGACCGAAAAAGCGGCATTGAAACTTTCATCGACCATTGCAACAGACTGTTGCGGCTTGGCAACGCCTACGAAAGCAGGCTGACGAGCATGGCGCGCGCGCTTGGGCAGGATGGCGTCATCTGCGGCCATTTCCATCAGGCGGCACTGCACGAAAGCGATGGTCTGGTTTACGGCAATTGCGGCGACTGGGTCGCCTCGATGACCGCAATCACCGAAGATGCCGCAGGCAATTTGACCCTGACAGGCTGGAGCGAGGGCTGGGCGATGGTACCGCTTGCGCCCGCGCAACCGCAAGCCGCTGCGCAAGCGCCAGCGGTGGTGCGCTGAATGGGCCCTGCCCTGCTTATCCCGGTTCTTGCCGTCTTCGTGCTTGCCACGCTGGGGTTGCATCTTGCGTCAACCTTTATTGTCCTGCGCAGGCTGCGCCGTGCACCGCCGCCGCTGCCCGGCACGCTGCCACGGGTCAGCCTGTTGCGTCCGCTGTGCGGCCTTGACCCGTTTGACGCGGAAACACTGGGCACCACGTTTGCGCTCGATTACCCGAACTATGAGCTGATCTTTTGCGTGGCCTCCCCCGATGACCCGGTCGCCGATCTGGCGCGGCGGCTTATTGCAGCACATCCTGAACGCGGCGCGCAATTGCTGGTGGGCGATGACCCGGCAAGCGGCAATCCCAAGCTGAACAACCTCATCAAGGGCTGGAACGCAGCCAGCGGCGAATATGTCCTGATGACAGACAGCAACGTGCTTTTGCCGCCTGACTACATCGAGCAGATGCTGGGTCTGTGGCTGCCGGGCACCGGGCTGGTGACATCGCCTGCCGCGGGGCAGCGCGCCGAGGGGCTTTGGGGCGCGCTCGAATGCGGCTTTCTGAACGGCTATCAGGCGCGCTGGCAATTGGCGGCAGACGAGCTTGGCATCGGCTTTGCCCAAGGCAAGAACATGCTGTGGCGGCGCGATTTTCTGGCGGCGGCGGGCGGGCCTGCGGTGCTCGGGCGCGATCTCGCCGAAGATGTGGCGGCCACAAAGCTGGTGCGCGGCGCGGGCCTGCGGGTGCGACTGGCGCAACACCCGTTTCCGCAGCCGATCGGGCGGCGCAAATTCGCGCAGGTCTGGGCGCGCCAGCTGCGTTGGGCGCGCGTGCGGCGGGCAGGTTTCGTGGGGCTCTTCGCACTCGAAATTCTGACCGGCGCGGTCGCGCCCGCAGCTGCGGCGCTTGCGCTTGTGGCGCTCGGTGCGCTGAACCCGTGGGGTTTTGTGGCGGGGTTCGTGGCATGGTATGGGCTTGAATGGGCACTGTCGCGCGTGGCGGGCTGGCCCGCGGGCCACCGCGACGTCGTCGGCTGGGTCTTGCGTGACCTGCTGCTGCCTGCGCTTTGGTGTTGCGCCTGGGCGGGGCGCGGGTTTGTATGGCGCGGCACTGCAATGACCGAAACCAGACCCGAAAAGAGCTGATCCTGATGTTTGGAGCCGAAGCCGCTCTGGTGCTTCTCAAGGTGCACGGGCTGGCAATACTGGCGCCGCTCGCGGTGCTCGAAGGGCCGATTGTCACGGTGATCGCGTCCTATCTGGCAAGCCTCGCCTATCTCGATGTGCGGCTGGTGTTTGTGGTGGTGGTGGTGGCCGACCTCGTGGGCGACAGCATGCTCTACGGTGTTGGCCGGCGCGGGCCCGGCGCTTTGCCCGTACGATGGCGCACACGGTTTGGCGTAACCGAGGCACGGCTGGCGGCGCTCAAGGGGCATTTTGCGGCGCATGGCGGGCGCACGCTGGTGTTGGGCAAGCTGACGCATTCGGCAGGCATGGTGGTGCTGATTGCCGCCGGGGCGGCGCGGATGCCGTTCTGGCGCTTTTTAGGCTTCAACCTTGTCGCCACACTGCCCAAGAGCCTGCTGTTCGTGGTGCTGGGCTACACCCTTGGGCGCGCCTATGCGGCGATTGATGGCTGGATCTTTCGCGTCTCGTTTGCGCTATTTGTGCTGACGGTGGCGGCAGCGGCGGCGTGGTATCTCTATCGGCGCGGGGTGCGTGGATGAACGCCGCGCGCGCAAGCGGTGTCAGCTGCATCATCCCCGCGTTCAACGAGGCCGCGCGCATCGGCGACGTTTTGCGTGCGGTTGCGGGCCACCCCGAGATTGCCGAAGTGATTGTGGTCGATGACGCTTCGCACGATGGCACCGCCGATGTTGCTGCGGCCGCCCCCGGTGTGCGGCTGATCCGGCTGGCGCAGAACCGTGGCAAGACCTGCGCGCTGGCCGAAGGCATTGAGGCGGCGGGCGAACCCTTGCTGCTGCTGCTTGACGCCGACCTGCAAGGGCTGACCGCCGCCGCCATTTCGGCCTTGCTTGCGCCGGTGCGCACCGGGCGCGCCGAGGTCTCGATCAGCCTGCGCCAGAATGCGCCGCGGCTCTGGCAGATGATCGGGCTCGATTACATATCGGGCGAACGGGTGCTGCCGCGCGCGCAGCTTGCGGGTCGCACCGAGGCGCTGCGCGCCCTGCCCCGCTTTGGCTTTGAGGTGCATCTGAACGCACTGTGGATTGCGGCGCAGACGCGCCTTGCGGTGGTGCGCTGGAACGACGTTCAAAGCCCCTACAAGCACGCCAAGATGGGCCTGCTGCCCGGTCTGCGCGCCGATACCGCGATGATCGCCGATATTCTGCGCACCATTTCACCGCTCGAAGCGCTGGCGCAAATTCGCGCGCTGCGACGGCTGCGCCAATTCTGACGCTCGCACCTTGCGGGCACCGCCTTACGGCATCAGCACATAGCGCCCCGGCGCCGCGCCGAGCACCGCATAGCCCGCCTCGGGGTGACCCATCGGCGGCGGCGGCACATCACCCGGCGCGAGGGCACGCAGCCAATCGCGCCAGGTCAGCCACCACGAACCGGGCTGCGGCGCCACTTCGGCGGCCCAATCGTCGGGGCTTTCATGCGCCGAGCCGGAATGGTGCTGCATCAACCGGAACTGCGCGCGCGGGTTGCCAGGGGCAGAAATGATGCCGCTGTTGTGCCCACCCGACGCCAGCGCAAAGGTGGCCTCACCGTGCAGAAGATGGGTGAGCTTGTAGACCGAATGCCACGGCGCGATATGGTCGGCCTCGGCCGCCACCGCGAACACCGGCGCCCGGATGTCGGCCAGAAACACTGGTTCACCCCCGGCGACAAAGCGCCCGCCCACCAGATCATTGCCGAGGAAGAGGTGCCGCAGGTACTCGGAATGCATCCGGTAGGGCATCCGCGTGGCATCGCGGCTCCAGGCCCCCAGATCACTTTCGTGGTCGCGTTCGCCCAACAGGTATTCGCGCGCCATCCGCGACCAGATCAGGTCTTGCGAGCGCAGCATGTTGAAGGCGCCCGCCATGCGCGTTTGGTCAAGGTAGCCCGCCTCCCACATCATGTCGTCCAGAAGCGCGATCTGTGGCGCGGAGGTAAACAGCGACAATTCGCCCGCCTCGGAAAAATCGACCTGTGCTGCCAGCATCGACAGCGAGGCAAGCCGCCCGTCGCCATCGCGCGCCATTGCCGCCGCCGCGACCGCCAGCAGCGTGCCGCCCAGGCAATAGCCCAGCCCGTGCACCTTTGGCGCACCGCTGATCGCGCAGACGGCATCAAGCGCGGCCATGACGCCAAGCTTGCGGTAGTCATCAAAGCCGAGGTCGCGGTCGCCTGCATCGGGGTTCTTCCACGAGATGCAGAACACCGTGAACCCCTGCCCCACCAGCCAGCCGATCAGGCTGTTTTCGGGCGAGAGGTCGAGAATGTAGTATTTCATGATCCACGCCGGCACGATGAGAATGGGCACCGGGTGCACCGCACCTGTGGCGGGCGCATACTGGATCAGCTCAATCAGGCGGTTGCGAAACACCACCTTGCCGGGGGTCGTCGCAACCTCGTGGCCGGGGCGGAATGCGCGGGCTTCGCCGGGGGAGCCGGTCAGCGCATGGCTGGCATCCTCGGCAAAGTAGCTCAGCCCGCGCACAAGGTTCTGCCCGCCTTCCTGCAAGGTGCGGTCAATCACCTGCGGGTTGGCGGCCAGAAAGTTTGCGGGCGAAAGCATGTCGAGATACTGGCGGCTGAAAAACTCGACCAGCTTTTCGTTCTCGGGCGTCATGCCGGGAATGTCGGTTGTCGCGTTGTGCCACCATTGCTGCGTCATCAGGAAACTCTGGTAGAGCGCACGGTAAGGCATGCGCTGCCATTCAGGCGCCACAAAACGGCGGTCTTGCGGCAACGGTTCAATCGCGGCGGCACCCTCGGTTTCGGGGTCGCGCCACAAGGCGCCGGCCAGCCGCTGCCATTTGCGCGATGCCTTCCAGACAAGTTCCATCTGCTTGCCGGGAGAAAGCGCAAGGTGCGAGGCCCAGTCGGCCCAGGCCTGCGCCAACCCGATCACCGAAACCCCGCCCACCGCGGCACCAAGCCGCGCATGCACGCGCCGATCGAGGCGGCGGTAGGCCTCTTCCGCCGCTTCCTTCTCGCTCATCCCGACCGGCAGCGGCACCAGCGCACCCCGCCCCGCAGTGGCCGCCGCTGGCGACAGCTTGCTCCGTTTCGCCGTCATTCCTGCCTCCGTCAAACGCTCAGGCCTTGCCCTTGCGCGGGGCATCGCCTGTGGCGGCCTTGACCTCATCGGTCACGCCCTCGATCACCTGCTCGGCGGTGACCGCCGCCAGCGCGCTCATCCGCCCCGCCTCATCGGCATAATCCGAGGTGGCGCGCCGCAGAAACTCGGTCCAGGCCTTCGCTGCGGCCTGCGCATCCTCAGCAGCGGCCAGCGCGGCACAAAGCGCGCGGTCCTTTTCATAGCGGGCTTTCAGAAAATCGAGCGCCTCAATGTTTTGGCGCAGCAGCGCATCCATAATTCTGGCCTGTGCCCGCATCATGCCCTGCATCATGTCGCCGACATGCGCAGGGTCGGCGACCGGCGCCATGCCGGGCATGAAGGGGAACTTGGGTTTTGCGTTTGCCATTGTGCGGCCCTCCTTGCAAAGGGTGCGGCCGCCGGGCCATGAAGGCTGGGTGCGCCCATATGCCGGTAGCGCGCGCATCCAGCCTAACAGCCGTCGCGGCCCGCGCCATGACTTGAATCAAGCCTGGCGCATAGCGCCCCCGCGCCAGACCCCAAGCACGCGCAAATTCGCGTCAAGATGCACAAGATCGGCGCGCGCGCCGGGCACCAGCCGCCCCCGGTCGGCCAGACCCAGAAACTGCGCGGGGTAGAGCGCGGCCATGCGCAACGCCTCGGCTTCGGTCACATCAAGCGCGTGCACGGCGAACAGCACCGCCGTGGCCATATCAAGGTCAGACCCTGCCAATGTACCATCAGCCAGCGTCAGGCGTGAAACCCCGCCGCTGCGTTCCCTGCGGATCATGCGCCCGTCGAGTGCAAGGCTGTCGCCCGCCACGCCCACCAGCGACATCGCGTCGGTGACCAGAAAAAGCCGCCCCGGCCCGCGTTTGGCGCGCAGCGCTAGCCGCAGCGCGGTCGGGGCAACATGCACGCCATCGGCGATAATTCCGCCCCATGCGCGGCCATCATCAAGCGCGGCGCCCACCAGCCCCGGCGCGCGGTGGCCAAGCCCGCTCATCGCGTTGAAAAGATGCGTGACACCCCGCGCCCCGGCGTCGAAATAGCGCCGCGCGGTGGCCTCGTCGCAATCGGTATGGCCAAGGCATACCACCGCCCCCGCCGCCGCCAACTGCGCCACCTGCGCCGCGCTCACCTGTTCGGGCGCCAGCGTCAGCACCAGCACGGGCAGCGCTTTGGCAGCAGCAGACAGCTCGGCCACATCGGCATCGGTCATCGGGCGCAGACGTGCGCCCAGATGGGTGCCCTTGCGGGCGGCCGCCAGATGCGGGCCCTCCAGATGCAACCCCGCGACCCCCTGCCCCACCGCCGCCTTTGCCGCGGCAATCGCCGCGCTCACCGCCGCCGGGCGATCCGAAATCAGGGTTGGCAAAAGGCTGGTGGTGCCGAATGCCGCGTGGGCGTCGGCAATGCTCTGCATGGCATCCGCGGTGGGCGCGTCATTCAGCAACACGCCGCCGCCGCCATTCACCTGCGCGTCGATAAAGCCCGGTGCAAGCAGCCCGCCCGCAAGCCGCGTGATCGCCACACCCGCAGGCACTGCGGCCTCGGTGCAGATGCCCGCCACCTGCGCGCCGTCCAGCACCAGCGCGCTGCCGGTATGATAGCGCTCGCCATCAAAGATCCGCGCCCCGGCCAGCGCCTGCGACGCCATCATAACGTCTCCGTCACCTTGGCGAGGTTGGTCGGTCGGTCGGGGTTGTGCCCGCGCGCGCGCGCCACGGTTTCGATCAGCCGATAATAATGCAACAGCGCCACCAGCGGATCAATCAGGCCGCAGCCGGTGGCGGGCAGCGCCGCTGCCCCCGGCATCGGGCGCGAGGAAAGCGCGAATATGCGCGCGCCCATGCCCGCAAGCCGCGCCAGGGTTTGCTGGTTGCCCGCAAAGCCCGCGTCATCGGGCACGAAAGCCAGCACCGGAAAGCCGGGGCCAACCAGCCGCATCGGCCCGTGCTGCAATTCCGCCAGCGAGAAGGCTTCGGCATGCAGCGCGGCGGTCTCTTTGGCCTTCAGCGCTGCCTCTTGGGCGATGCCGTAGCCGGGGCCGCGACCGGCCACGAACAGCGAACCCGCCCCGGTCAGCACCTCGACCGCGTTGCCAAACGGCAGGCCCTCGGTTGCGGCCAAGACCTCGGGCAAGCGCACAAGCCCGGCGGCAAGCGCAGGCCGCGCCCCCACCGCCGCCGCGATCCCCGCCAGTGCGGCCACCGACGCAATGAACGACTTGGTTGCCGCCACGCTGCGTTCGACCCCGGCGCCAAGACCAATCACGATGTCGGCCTCGGCCGCCACCGGGCTGTCGGTCACGTTCACCACCGCCACGGTCAACGCGCCCCCCGCCTTTGCGGTCGCCTGCAACGCCACAATATCGGGGCTCGCACCCGATTGCGAGATCGTCACATGCACCGCGCCCTCAAGGCGCAAGGGGCGCTGATAGACCGACGCCACCGAAGGGCCGATTGAAACCACCGGCAACCCGGTTTCGATTTCCATCAGGTATTTGAACACCGTCGCGGCATGGTCGGATGACCCCCGCGCGGCGGTGGAAAAGAGCCGCAGGTCGCGCCGGGTCACCTCGCGCGCGAGGGCAGCAAAGGCGGGCGCCTCGCGCGAAAGCATGTCGGCCACCACCTGCGGCGACTGCCCGGCCTCGGTCAGCATCAGGGATTTTGGCTCAGGCATTGATGCTCCGATCTCAGGGGTCAAGTGTCAGTTCGGCAATGAAATCATACCGGTCGCCCCGATAGGACGAAGTCGTAACTTCAATCGGGCGGCCATTGGCCAAGAACGCGCGCCGTTCGATATGCAGGATCGGGCTCCCAACCGGCACCCCCAGAAGCTGCGCTTCCTGTGCGTTGGCAATCGCCGCGCGCAACCGCTGCAGCGCGCGCACCGGCAAGTGGCCTGACCCACGCAAGGCTTCATAAAGCGAGTCACCCATCGTATCGGGATTGATCGCATCGGTGGGCACGATTGCAGTTTCAATCGCCAGCGGCTCGCCATCCGACAGACGCACGCGCGCCAGCCGGAACACCAGATCATTGGGGGAAAGGCCAAGTTTGAGCATATCCGAAGGGTCCGGCGCGCAGACCAGCTTTTGCAGAATGCGCGACGAAACCTTGGCGCCGCGCCGCTGCATGTCTTCGGAAAACCCGACCAGCACCGACAGCGGCTGGTCGATCTGCCGCGTCACAAAGCTGCCCGCACCTTGGCGCCGCGCAAGCAAGCCTTCGCGGCACAACTCTTCGGTCGCCTTGCGCACGGTCACACGCGAAAGCCCGGTTTCGCGCACGAGGTCGCGCTCGGATGGCAGCGCCTCGCCGCCGCGCAATTCGCCCGCCTCGATCAACCCGCGCAGACCTGCCGCCAGCCGCAGGTAAAGCGGCCGCGTCGCATCGCCCCGCAGCCCCGCAACCAGATGCGCCAGCACCGAGCCGGGCGACACCGAGCCGGGCGACACCGAGTTGGGCGACACCGAGTTGGGCGACACTGGGTCGGCTGTGCGCACCCGGCTCATTGCGCCCCCGCATCAAGATTGCGCAGGCGTGGGTCAAGCGTGTCACGCAGCGCATCGCCCAGCAGATTGAAGCCGAACGACAGCAGCAGAATTGCGATGCCCGCAAACACCGCCGGCCATGGCGAGAGCAGCAGAAAATTGCGCCCCTCTGACAGCATCAGCCCCAGCGACGGCGTCGGCGGCTGCGCCCCAAGCCCGAGAAACGATAGCGACGCCTCAACCAGAATTGCCGCCGACAAGAGGATCGATGTCTGCACCAGAATGACCGAAATCAGGTTCGGCAGAATATGCGAAAAAATGATCCGCGCGTCTGATGCCCCCACCGCGCGCGCGCCCAGCACATATTCCGCCTCACACAGCACCAATGCGGGGCCGCGCAAAAGCCGCGCGAAAATCGGGGTGTAGACAATCGCAATCGCGATTGCAGCACTCCAGGCATTTGGCCCCAGAACCGAGATCACGCCAATTGCAAGCAGCAGAATCGGAAAGGCAAACAGCACATCCATGCTGCGCATCACGATGCGGTCGAACCAGCCACGGTAAAAGGCCGCAAGCAGCCCGATGGCGCCGCCCGCCAACAAGGCAATGCCGACCGCTGTCGATGTCGTGAACAGTGAGGTTCGCGCGCCCCAGATGATGCGCGCCAGCACGTCACGCCCCAACTGATCGGTGCCCAGCAGGTTCAACGGGTTCGGCGGCTTGATCCGCTGCACCATGATCTGCTTGAACGGGTCCTGAAACCCGAGCCAGGGTGCTGCAAGCGCCAGCAACACCTGCACCACCACGAAAGCGAGCGCGAAGGCCAGAAGCTTGTTTTGGCGAAGAGCGTGCATCAATTGGTCACCCGCGGGTCAATGGCGGCATAGAGCAGATCAACCGCGAAGTTGACCACCACGAAGGTCGCCGTAATCACCAGAATGGTGGCTTGCACCAGCGGGTAATTGCGTTCCGAGATTGCCCCCAGCACCAGCCGCCCGAGGCCGGGAATGGCAAAGACCTGTTCCACCACAATCGCCCCGCCCAGCAGATACCCGACCGAGACCCCGACCGAAGTCACGAACGGGATCAACGCGTTGCGCAATGCGTGGCGGTAAACCACGCGGCGGCGGCTGGCACCCTTGGCGCGCGCGGTGCGCACATAATCCTGCCCGAGCGCATCAAGCATGGCCGATCGCACGAGGCGCGAGAGATTGGCCAGCATCGGCAGCGAAAGCGCGATCACCGGCAGCACCATGCGCTGCAAATTGCCCAAGGGGTCTTGGGTGAAAGGCACATAGCCGAGCGCAGAAACCCCCGGCAGCAACTTGGCCACCAGAAAGATCGAGACGATGCCGAGCCAGAATGACGGGATCGTAAGCCCCGCGATGGCACCAACGCGCACCGCAACCTCGGCCGCCCCGCCACGCGCCTGCGCCATGAAGGCGCCGATCGGAATTGAAAGCCCGGCCCCCACCAGCACCGACAGCGCGGTCAGTTCGACCGTGGGCCAGATTGCCACCGAAATTTCGTTCAGCACCGGCCGCCCGGTCCAGATCGAGGTTCCGAGGTCGCCCTGCAGCGCCCGCCAGAGCCAGTTCCCGTATTGCACCAGCAATGGGTCGTCGAGGCCCAGCCGGTCGCGCAATTCGGCAATCCGGTCGGGGGTGATTTCGGTGTTGGCGCCCAGCATGATCGCCACCGCGTCGCCCGGGATCAACCGGATCATCAGAAACACCAGAATCGAGACCCCAAACAGCACAAAGCCGAGGTCGATCAGGCGGCCGATAAGAAAACGCGTGTTCAAAGGGCAATTCCTGCGCGAAAACCCCGGCGGGCACGACGCCCGCCGGGGCGATGGATCACTTGGTCAGCGTAACGTCAAGGAGGCTGGTCAGCCGCCCCAGCGGGTTGATTTCAAACCCGCTCACATTCGGCCCGGCGGCGGTCGAAAGCGCGCCATAGGCGATGTGGGCAATCGGCCCGGTGCAGGCCAACTGGCGCTGTGCTGCATCATAGGCCGCCTTGCGCGCGGCGGTGTCTGTGACAGAACGGCCGGTGTCGAGCAGCGCATTCAGGCCCGCGTCGTCATACTTGAAGACGTTGGTTGATCCGCCCGAATAGAAAGTGCGGTAGAAATACTGGTCCGGGTCCACGCTGCCGCCGTTGGCAGAAACGAACATGTCGAATTCGGAATTGCGCCAGTCTTGCACAAACTGCCCGATTTCCTGATTGACCAGCTCGACCTCAAAGCCACCGGCTGCCAGCTGTTGCTGCACCACCTGCGCGATGTCGCGGGTGTCTTGGCGCGGCAGAACCTTCATCACGATCTTCACCGGCCCGGTCACGCCCGCCGCCGCCAAAAGCGCCTTGGCACCCTCAACGTTTTGCGTGTAGCAGGCATAATCCGAAGTCGGCAGCGCCCAATCGACCAGCGCGGGCGACAGCGGCCCACCGGGCACGCCCGAGCCGAACAGCGCGCCGTCGATGATTTCCTGCCGATCAAGCAGCATGTTCACCGCTTCACGCACGCGCGGGTCATCCAGAGGTGCGCGCGAGGCGTTCATGCCGACCAGCGTGTAGCCCAGATCGCGGGTCTGGTGCACGGTGATGCCGGGCTGGCCCTGCAATTGCAGCGCTGTGGCCGGGTCGATCGAAGGCAACAGGTCATATTCGCCACTCGCAAGCCCAACCTGACGGGTCGCGGCCTCGGGCACGAAATGAAACTTCACCTCATCGACGTGGGGCTTGCCCGCCTCACGGTAGGCATCAAATTTCACCAGCGAAATAAAGCCGTTGGGCTGCCATTCGGCGAACTTGAACGGGCCGGTGCCGACCGGAACCTGTTGCAGCGCCTCTTTGTTGGTCTCGACTTCGGCGGGAACGATGGCGATACCCGCCAACGACGACAGCAGCGGCGCGAACGGTGCATCGAGCGTGAATGCGATGGTCAGCGGATCAATGACATTGACCCCGATGATCGGCGAGATCCGGCTTGCAAGCGGCGAAGCGATCTCGGTCGATTGCACGCGGCGGATCGAGGCGGCCACGTCTTCGGCATCGAAGGTGCTGCCGTCATGGAAGGTCACGCCAGCGGCAAGCCTGAAGGTATAGGTCAGCCCGTCGGCGGAAATTTCCCAGCTATCGGCAAGGTTCGGCACCACCTGCAAACCGGGCGTGGTGTCGGTCAGCCCCTGATAGATGTTCGACTGCACGATCAGAACCGAGTTGAACGCGGTCACGAGGTGCGGATCAAGCCCTGCGGGCGAGGTGTCCATCGCCACGTCAAGCGTTGCCGCCGAGGCAGCGCCCGTCAGAAATGAAGTCGCCAGAAGTACCGCCGCGAGTTTATGCTTAGCCATGTTTCTCCCACCCTGTGAGGCGCAGACCCTGTGTGCGGTGGCGCCGCCGGGGTTTCTGCGCCGAGCCAATTTATAAGTCCAGTTTGTTACCACCCTAGACAATTGGAACGGTATGGTATTAGAAATCGTCTGACAAGGGGCCGTGTGACCGCCCACCTTTTTACGCCACCGGCGCCACGGGGGCCCGAGTGTTTTGGGAGATGAGATGCCGGACACGCCCTTGCTTGTGCTCGAAAAGCTCCATATCGCGGCGGGCCGCCGCCCGGTGGTCGAGGATCTGTCGCTGACCATCGGCGCGGGCGAGATGCTGGGGCTGGTTGGCGAATCGGGCTGCGGCAAATCGGTCACCGCGCTTTCCATCATGCGGCTTTTGGCGACGCCGCCGATGCACATCACCGCAGGCGCCATTCATTTTGCCGGGCACGATGTGCTGGCGCTGTCCGAGCCCGAGCTTGAGGCGCTGCGCGGCGACGACATCGCGATGATCTTTCAAGAGCCGATGACCTCGCTCAACCCGGTGTTTACAGTGGGCGACCAGATCGCCGAGGCGCTGCAACTGCACCGTGGCAAAGGCCGCGCCGAGGCGCTGGCCGAGGCCGCGAGCCTGCTGGCGCTTGTCGGCATTCCGGCACCGGGCGAGGCGGTGACGCGCTATCCGCACCAGCTGTCGGGCGGCCAGCGGCAGCGGGTGATGATCGCGATTGCTCTGGCATGTGAACCGAAGCTGCTGATCGCAGATGAGCCGACGACCGCGCTTGATGTGACCGTGCAGGCGCAAATCCTCGATCTGCTCGATGATCTGCGCCGCAAACGCGGCATGGCGGTGCTGCTGATCACGCATGACCTTGGCGTGGTGTCGCAATATTGCGACCGGGTGGCGGTGATGTATGGCGGACGAATCGTCGAATCTGCGCCTTCAGCCGAACTCTTCGTCCAGCCGCGCCACCGCTATACCGCCGCCCTGCTGGCCACCATTCCCGCTGCCAACCCGCCCGGCGCCGACCTGCCCGCCATCGCGGGCAGCGTGCCTGCACCGGGCGCGCGCCCGCCCGGCTGCGCCTTTGCGCCACGATGCGCTGCCGCAATTGCGCGCTGCGCCACCGACATGCCGACGCTGACCGATGGCCCCCACCAATTCCGCTGCTGGAACCCCGCATGACGCTGCTTGAAACCCGCAATCTTTCAAAAACCTATGCCGGCGCGCGCGGCACCGTGGTGCAGGCGGTCTCGGATGTGTCGCTGACGCTTGGGGCGGGCGAGGTGCTGGGGGTCGTCGGCGAATCTGGCTGCGGCAAATCCACGCTCGGGCGCACGATTCTGCGGCTGACCGAGCCGAGCGGCGGGCAGGTTCTGTTCAAGGGGCAAGACATCACGGCGCTGAAACCCCGCGCCATGAAGCCGCTGCGCCGCGATATGCAGATCATCTTTCAAGACCCGTTCGGCGCGCTGAACCCGCGCCACAAGGTCAGCCACATTCTGGCCGAGCCGCTGATCGTGCAGCGCGTCGGTGATGGTGCGACGCGCAGCGCGCGGGTGGCAGAACTGCTGGATCTGGTCGGTTTGCCGCCCGAAGCGGCCGGGCTTTACCCGCATGAATTCTCGGGCGGCCAGCGCCAGCGCATCGCCATTGCCCGCGCATTGGCGCTTGACCCCGCGCTGATCGTGGCGGATGAGGCGGTCAGCTCGCTCGATGTGTCGATCCAGAGCCAGATCATCAACCTGATCGCCAGCTTGCGCCGCCGCCTTGGGCTTGCCATCCTGTTCATCAGCCACGATCTGTCGGTAATCCGCCATGTGTCGGACCGGATCGCGGTGATGTATCTGGGGCGTATCGTCGAAATGGGCCCGACCGAAGCGATCATGTCTGCGCCGCAGCACCCCTATACGCGCGCGCTTTTGTCGGCGATCCCGCGGGCCGGGGGTGCGCGCGGGCAGCGCATCGTGTTGCAGGGCGAGGTGCCAGACCCCGCGCACCCGCCCGCAGGCTGCGCCTTTCACAGCCGCTGCGCGCAGGCGACCGAGGTGTGCCGCAAGGCCCGCCCGCCGCTGGCCGTGCATGCAGGCGCGCCGCAGGAGGTCGCATGCCATCTTTACCCCTAGCCCGGCGCGCCTTCGTGCCAGTGCAGGCCGCGATTGACGCAGGGCGCATTCCCGGCGCGGTGCTGGGGGTTCTCGATGGCGCGGGCCGCGCGGTGCTGGCAGCGGGTGCGGCGCAAAAGGTGCCAGTGGCCCGCCCGATGACGCGCGAGACATGGTTCGATCTTGCCTCGCTGACCAAGGTGCTATTCACCACGCCGCGCATTCTGGCGTTGGCCGAGGCCGGGCATATCGACCTTGACGGGCCGCTGACGCAATTGCTGCCCGACTTGCGCCAGTATGACCCGCAGGCGTGGGAACGCCGCGTCACCTTTCGCCAGTGCCTTGGCCACCTGACACCGTTTCCGGCCGTGGTGCCGATCTACACCTATGGCCGCGACCCCGATCTGCTGCGCGCATGGGTCTTGCAGCATGAATGGCAGGCCGGCGCACCGGTCTATTCCGACATCAACTTCATCCTGTTAGGCCTTGCCCTGGAACGATTTTACCGAAAGCCGATCCGGCAGATGGAGCCCGGCACCGGCTTTGCATGGGCCGCCGACCCTGCCAAAGCCGCCGCCACCGAAGATTGCACCTGGCGCGGCCGGGTGCTTTCGGGCGAGGTGCATGATGACAACACCTCGGCCTTGCAGGGCGCCGGGCACGCGGGGCTTTTTGCCACCGTTGATGCCCTGCTTGACCACGCACACGCCATGCTGAACGGCACCGGCATTTCGCGCTTCGTGAAAGATCACATCACCGGGGCGCTGACTGATACCCGCACCCACGGCTGGCAGCGCGCCCACCCCGGCTGGTCGGGCGGCGACGCGGCACCGGCCGAGACCATCGGCCACACCGGCTTTACCGGCACCGGGCTCTGGCTCGACTTTACCAGCGGTCGCGCCTGGGCGCTGCTGACCAACCGTATTCACCCCACGCGGCATTTCGACAGTGGCATTGTCGAATTGCGCCGCGCCGTGGGCGATGCGATCTGCAAGGAGGCATGATGCAACCGATCTGGGCCGTGGGGCTGATGACCGGAACCGTGCTCGATGGCAACATCGACGTGGCGCTGCTGAAAACCGATGGCGAAGCCGTGGCCGAACACGGCGCCTACCGGCTGGCCCCCTACCCCGCGGCGCTGCGTGCCCTGTTGGAGCGCACGCTCGCCGCCGCGCGGACCTGGAACTTTGAAGGCCCCGAACCCGCGATCTTTGCCGAGGCCGAAGATGCGCTGACCCGCGCGCAGGCCGTCGCGGTGCGCGATCTGGTGGAAAGCGAAGGGCCGGGCATGGCGCAGCTTGGCATCGTCGGCTTTCATGGCCAAACCGTGCTGCACCGCGCCCCCGTTGCCGGGCGCAAGGGTGCCACGCGGCAACTTGGCGACGGGCAGTTGATGGCCGACCTTCTGGGCGTTCCGGTGGCCTATGATTTCCGTTCCGCAGACGTTGCGGCGGGCGGCCAGGGCGCGCCGCTATCGGCCATTTACCACGCGGCGCTGCTGCGCGGGCTGGGGCAAGGCCCCGCTACGGCGGTCTTGAACCTTGGCGGCGTGGCCAACGTGACCTGGTGCGATGGCGCCGAGGCGGTGGTGGCCTTTGACACCGGCCCGGCCAATGCGCCGATCAACGACTGGGTCAAGGCGCAGGGCCTTGGTGACATGGACCGGGGCGGGGCACTGGCGCTGGCGGGCCGGGTGGATGAGGCGCGGCTGGCGCGGCTGCTTGACCACGCGTGGCTGGCCGCGCCCTACCCCAAGTCGCTCGACCGGTTTGATTTTCCCGCCAGCATGGCCGATGGCCTTG
>JAHYIZ010000017.1 GCA_019429405.1 Paracoccaceae bacterium | reverse complement strand
AGGGCGTGGCTTGCAGCGGTCGTTTGTTCAAACATGGCCGCGTTTTGCTGAGTCACCTGATCAAGCTGGTTTACGGCGGTGTTGATCTCGGCCAGACCCGCCGCTTGTTCCTGCGCCGAGCCGGCAATGGCATCGACCCGCCCGGCGATATCTGAGACCGAGGTCACGATGTGCCCAAGCGCGGCCCCCGCCTGACCAACCAGATCAACGCCGCGCCGAACCTGACCGGTGGAAGCTGTGATCAACCCGTCGATTTCGCGCGCCGCGTCTGACGAGCGCTGCGCGAGCGCGCGCACCTCGGAGGCAACTACGGCAAAGCCGCGCCCCGCCTCGCCCGCGCGCGCGGCCTCGACCCCGGCATTGAGCGCAAGCAGGTTGGTCTGGAAGGCAATATCGTCAATCACGCTGATAATCTTTGCGATTTGGGCCGAAGACGATGCGATTTCACCCATCGCGCTGACCGCCTGTTCGACAATGGCACCTGACGCCTCGGCGCTGGCGCGCGCTTCGGCGACGTTGCGGCTCGCGTCCGAAGCGCCTTGCGCCGCCGAGTGCACCGACACCGTCAATTGATCGAGTGCGGCTGCGGTCTGTTCCAGCGTCGCGGCCTGCTGTTCCGTGCGGCGGCTGAGATCGTCAGCCGCTGTCGTAATCTCTTTGGCGTCGCTTTCGATCCCGCCTGCGTTCTCGATCACGGTCTGGATGACGTCGTGCAGGGTGGCGGCAGCGGTGTTGAAATCGGCGAGCAACTGTTCGTGTTCGGCCTCGAAACTCGTGTCGATCTGCGCTGTCAGGTCACCATCCGAAAGCCTGCCAAGCGCCAGGCGGAGGGCCTCTACCACCGCCTCTTGCGCGGCGACCACCGCACGCCGCGCGGCTTCGGCAGATTGCAGGCGCTCTTGTGCGTCGGTCACGTCGATCGCCATCAGGAGGTATTTCAGAACCACCCCCTTGCGGTCGAGCACGGGCGTGATGCTGCCATCAATCACCACCGGTTCACCCGAAGGCCCGGCGAGTGTCATACGGGAAGTTATGGTTTCGCCCTGCGCAAAGCGCGCGCGCATGCTGTCTTCACCCATCTCTGCCGCGGCTTGCACCTGAATGAAGTCGGCGAACTGCACGCCGATCACCGCGTCAAGCGGTTTTCCGATGCAGGCAAGCAGGTTGGCGTTGGCAGCAGCCAGACGCCAGTCGGGGTCGAAACTCGCGGTGATCTGGTTGCGATCAATCGCGCTCAGCGTCGAGATGTTCATGCGCGCCACCGTGACATCGCGCCACTCCACGACATAGCCGAGCGCGCCGCGCCCCGGCATCGTGACAGCGGTGATCTCAAGCCCGTAGCGGCGGGTTCCGAGTGCGATATCAGCGTGATAGGGCAAATTCTTCGGGTCAGAGAGAATCGCGCGCACGCGACCAGGCATCTTGTGGAACACATCGATATCGCGCCCCAGAAGCTTTTCGGCATCAATGTCGGGCGTCACCTTGCGAAACTCCTCAATCGCTTCTTGCACCAGCGCGACCAATGCGGCGTTGACATAGCTGATGCAGAAGTCGGGCGTTGTCATCATCATCGCGGCAGAGGTGCCTTCGAAGGCAGCCCCTTTCAGGTAGCCATCTTGCGCAACGGCCTCGGCTTCGATCAACGCGGCGCGGAAATCTTCTAGCGCGCGCGCAATTTCGCCCACTTCGTCGCCACGGGCGCGGTGCGGCACTTCGGTTTCCATGTCGCGCGAAGCGATTCGGTGCATCGCGCCGCCCACCGCGCGCAACGGTCTTGAAAGCGAGCGCGCCAAAAGCCAAGCGATTGCCACGAACAGGAATGTCAGAACGCCGCCTTGCAGTGCCAGCGTGCGCCCGAGCGCCGCCGAAGGCGCAAGCAGTTCCGCCTCATCCTGTTCCAGCAAGATCGCATAACGGTTGCCCAGAAATTCGGCCCGGTCATAGGCAACATGCGCGGCTGCGCCGCCCAGCCCGGCGGCTTCGATGATTCCCGCATCGGCCTGCATCGCCCGTGTGACCGCCTCGCTTTCGACCGAACGCTGCAAAAAGGCAGGTTCGGATGACAGTCTGAGGTTTGAGCGCATGCGCCCATCGACACCGACAAGATAGACCTGCCCGGTTGCGCCAAGGCCCTGCGGCCGCCGCAAGATCGCCTCAAGCCGGTCCGGGCCGATCTGAAACGCAATCAGCCCGAGCGTAAGCCCCTCGGCAGTTTTCACAGGCACCGCGACAAAGGCCGCCGGAAGGCCCCCCGAAGGCGCATAATGCCCGAAATCGGAGGTTACGGGCCCGCCGTCGGGCGCCGCAAACGCCTTGTCCACGACCCGGCCGAGGCCGGTTTCGGCACCTGCGCCGGCGAGCAGGTTGGTTGCGTAATCAGCATTCTTTTCAACCGAATAGAGAACACGCCCGGTGACATCGATGAGAAACACGTCCTGAAAGCCGCTTTTGTCGCGCACGCCGCGCAGCGCCGCGTGATAGCGGCGGTGCACGATCGAATAATCGGTCAGATCGCCGGCATATTCGACCGTATCGCGCGTGCCCGCAGGGGTGTCGCTGCCGCTGCCGTAGGTCTTGTCGAGATAGGCCTGCGGGTCACCCTCAATCCGCGTCCATGCAGAGCCGAATTCGCGCAGCGCGCGCTGTGTGGTCAGCGCCGCAGCCTCGCTGCGCGCCTCAACCAGAAGCTCGCGCGAGAGGTTTTCAACCTCGCTCTTGCGGCTGGCCAGTGTGTCTTGCAGCTTGGACATGCCGCCGCGATCAAGCACATCGCTGGCGTTGCGGTAGGCGAGCATGCCCATGACGCCAAGCCCGGCAACGGCAAGCAGCGCAAGCATCAGGGGCAGCTTTACGCCCAGTTTCAGGTTGTTGAATGACAGCATAGACCGACTCCGAGACACACCGGGTGCGCAGACTTGCGCGGCAGGCAGGCTGGCGCTGCCCTGGCGTGACCTTTGCCGAGAGTGCTGAAGATTCGTTTAAGGCCCGCGCGCTACCAGCGCCCTGTGAACGCCGGGCGCAAAAGGCCCGCGCGGCGGGCAAATTCCGACGGCTCCAGCAGCCCAGAAGCAACCCGGTCAGGGTGTGACGCGGCACGTCGCAATACGCCCGCGGCCAGATAGCCCGGAAACAGCGCAGGTGCCGCGGCGCCGGGCAGGCCCGCGCGGCCGGCGCGCGCCCGTGCAATGCGTGCCAGCCCGTCGCGCGCCAGCGCCGCCACGACGCCGTGGCGGGTATCGGGCAAGGGCGCGATGCCATGTGCCACCAGCGCGGGAACCGCGCGTAGCCAGTTGGCGAGCCCCGCCCCCCAGGCAAAATCGCGCACCACGGGCTCGGCCCCGGCAGGCGCCCCCAGCACCAGCGCCGCCGCCCACATCAGGTTGCCCGAGGTGGCGTCGAGATGTGCGCCAAGCACGCTCAGGTCGGCAAAACCTTCGCGCCAGCACTCGCGCCGGCGCGCTTCGGCCATGGCGGCAAGCGGCTGCGCAAGGGCGGGCGTCTCGGCCAGCAGCGGCGCCAGCGCTGCCAGCACCTCATGCGACGCGGCGCCGGTGCCTGCCGCCAGGCCATCGAGCGCATCGACCCACCATTGCAGGCGCATTTCGGCCACCATCGGCTCGGCACTTGCCCAGGGCGCGCGCGCCAGTTCGAGGTTGAACGCATAGAGTGGCCAGAGACGGGGCCGAGCGGCGGGCGGTGCCGCAAGCGTGGCGGTAAAACGGTCCGCGTCATGCGCGCGGACCAGATCGGCACAGGCATGCAGGCTCATGCCGCCGCCACCCCGTCACGCACCAGCTTCCAGATCATCGCATCGAGGAGCGCCTCAAAACTCGCATCGACAATGTTGGGGCTGACCCCGACGGTTGACCATCGCCGCCCCTGCCCGTCTTCGCTGTCGATGATGACGCGCGTGACCGCCTCGGTGCCGCCTTGGGTGATGCGCACCTTGAAATCCACCAGCTTCATGTCATCAATACAGGCCTGATAGGGGCCAAGGTCCTTGGCCAGCGCCTTGGCGAGCGCATTGACCGGGCCACGGTCAGACCCCGCCGCATCCATGCTTTCGGAAACCGACAGCATCTTTTGCTCGCCGATTTTCACCACCACCACGGCCTCTGAAAGACTGACCATGCGGTCATACTTGTTCTTGCGCCGTTCCACCGTCACCCGGTAGCGCTTGACCTCGAAATAGGCGGGCAAAAGCCCCAACTCGCGCCGCGCCACCAGTTCAAAACTGGCCTGCGCGCCGTCATAGGCGTAGCCTTGGTCTTCGCGCTCTTTCACGACCTCGAGAATGCGCGCAAGGCGTGGGTCGCGCGGGTCAACCTCGATGCCCGCACCCGCAAGCTGCGCGCGCAGGTTCGATTGCCCCGCCTGATTGCTCATCGGAATCAGCCGCGCATTGCCGACGCGCGCGGGGTCGATATGCTCATAGGTCGCGGGGTCTTTCAGCACGGCGCTCGCGTGCAACCCGCCCTTGTGCGCAAAAGCGCTGGCACCAACGTAGGGCGCGCTGCGCAGCGGCACCCGGTTGAGAATGTCATCAAGCATCCGGCTAAGGCGCACCATGCCCGCCAAGGCTTCGCGCGTGACCCCGGTTTCAAAGCGCCCGGCGTAGGGATGCTTGAGCAGCAGGCTGGGGATCAGCGTGGTGAGGTTGGCATTGCCGCACCGCTCGCCAAGCCCGTTGAGCGTGCCTTGCACCTGCCGCGCCCCTGCGTCGATCGCGGCCAGCGTGTTGGCGACCGCATTGCCGGTATCATCATGGCAATGAATGCCAAGGCGGTCGCCCGGCACCCCCGCCGCGATCACCTCGGCCACCACGCGCCCGACCTCGGCGGGCAAAGTGCCGCCGTTGGTATCACACAGCACCACCCAGCGCGCGCCCGCATCAAGCGCGGCGCGCAGGCAGGAAAGCGCATAGGCAGGGTCGGCGCGGTAGCCATCAAAGAAATGCTCGGCGTCCAGCATCGCCTCGCGCCCCTCGGCCACCACATGCGCGATGCTTTCTTCGATCGCTGCGCGATTCTCCTCGAGGCCGACCCCAAGCGCGGCTTCCACATGGTAAGGGTGGGTCTTGCCGACGAGGCACACCGCGGGCGTGCGCGCATTCATCACCGCCGCCAGAACATCGTCGTTTTCGGCCGACCGCCCGACCCGCTTGGTCATGCCAAAGGCGGTAAAGGTGGCGCGGGTTTGCGGACGGCTGTCGAAAAACTCGCTGTCGGTCGGGTTCGCCCCCGGCCAGCCGCCCTCGATGTAATCGACCCCGAGCGCATCGAGCGCCTGTGCGATCTGCAACTTTTCCGCCACCGAAAACTGCACGCCCTGGGTTTGCTGGCCATCGCGGAGGGTTGTGTCGAAGAGATAGAGGCGGGTTTTAGTCATGTTGTGTCTTTCCCTCCGAGCCTCCGGCAACTCGGTTCGTGCGCACCCCCGCACAGGCCCAGCAAGTCACCCCGGCCTTGCCCGGGCCCCTTGCCCGGGCAGCGCCCGACCCGCCCCCCCGGGGCGGGCGCTTCTCGCCCCCCCCGGCGGCCCGGGCGCTGCCCTCTGTGGTGCGCGGGGTCATTTCAGGGCCTCCAAGATCTTCTTGCTGACCATTTGCTGGTATGCATTCGTCACAAGAAAAACAGAAACTTTGCTGCCCTCCATATAACTGTCGTCACCAATAAACGCTCTTTTCTCCTGCAAGGGCAAAGCGTTGAAGTGCTCGAACACCTTGATTGCATCAAGTTTCGGCTTGAATCGGCCATCAGGCATATCTTCGAGACTGATCCCGAATTCAGAAAGTACATTTCGAATCTTATCAGCGGTCTTGAAGTCTTTATTGGCGCGCGCTTTCGCCCTCGCGACGAGGACGGATTTCAGCGCGTAATATGCAGATCGCGCAACAGCCCATTCTCCCATCCCGTCTTCTAGTAACCCAACGAGTCTCGCCGAAGCTTTGAGCACAGCTACGTTTCCGGAGTTTTCACACTCATGAAGAGCCGCGATTGCGCCAGCCGTGTTGAGATCGTCTGAAAGAGCCTCGAGAACGGCAGGGTCGGGGATTTGGTTCGCATCGACGCCTGATACAAGCTCACGCCACTTCGCCAGCGTCGCCTCCGCCTCCTCCCGCTTCTTCTCCGTCCAGTCCATCGGCTTGGAATAATGCGTCCCCAGAAGCACAAACCGGATCACCTCGCCCGGCACGCCCTTCTCCAGCAAATCCCGCACCGTGAAGAAATTGCCCAAGGACTTGGACATCTTCTTGCCCTCGACCTGCAACATCTCGTTATGCATCCAGACCTGCGCAAACCCCGCCTCAGGGTGCACGCACATGCTTTGCGCGATCTCGTTTTCGTGGTGCGGGAATTGCAGGTCGATCCCGCCCGCGTGGATATCAAAACTCGGGCCCAAGAGCGCGTCGCTCATCGCCGAGCATTCGATGTGCCAGCCCGGCCGCCCCCGGCCCCACGGGCTGTCCCACCCCGGCACGCCAGCATCCGATGGCTTCCAGAGCACAAAATCCATCGGGTCGCGCTTGTAGGGCGCCACTTCCACCCGCGCGCCCGCGATCATGTCATCGACCGAGCGGCCCGAGAGCGCGCCATATTCGGGGTAGCTGCGCACATCGAACAGCACATGCCCCTCGGCTGCGTAGGCATGCCCGCGTACAATCAGCGCCTCGATCATCGCCACCATCTGGCCGATGTACTCGGTGGCGCGCGGCTCATGCGTCGGCTTCAACGCCCCGAGCGCGTCCATGTCGTCGTGATACCAGCCAATCGTTTCGTCGGTCAGCGTGTGGATGATCTCTACCATCGGCCGGCTGTCACCAGCCACCGCCGCCTCCGCTGCCCGCGCAATGATCTTGTCGTCAACATCGGTGAAATTGCGCACATAGGTCACATGATCGGGCCCATAGACGTGCCGCAACAACCGATAGAGCACGTCGAACACCACCACCGGGCGCGCGTTGCCCAGGTGCGCGCGGTCGTAGACCGTGGGGCCGCAGAGATACATCCGCACATTCGCGGGGTCGAGCGGCGTGAACTCGGCCTTGCGGCGGGTCTTGGTGTTGGTCAGGTAGATCTTGGTCATCTCGGGTCTCACGCAGCGTTGCCCGCGCGGTCTAACAGGTTCCGGCGCCGATGCAAAACCCCGCGCCCCCCTTGCTGGCCCAAACCGTCCTCTTCTTCGCTCAAATACCCCCGGGGGTGCGGGGGCTGGCCCCCGCGCTTACCGAAAGAGCACCAGCGCCCCCGCCGACCATGCAACGCGCGTGCGCGTGCCGATGTCGAGCACCGGGCGGCCAAAGACGTTGCGCATCGAGATTCGCACCACCCGGTCAACACCATCAAGGCGCACATCGTAATAGGTCATGTCGCCGTAATAGACGACCTCATCGACGGTGCCGGGGGTCTCGCGGTCCATCGCTTTCTGGCCCTCATAAAGAATCGTCAGCGTCTCGGGGCGAAAGCCCACGCTCACGGTGCCATCGGTCGCGCGGCCTGATCCCTGCGCCGCCTCGATATCGACCCGGCCCAAGCCCGCAACCTCCAGCTGCACATGGCCGCCCGCCTCGCCCAGCACCTCGGCGGGCAGAAAGTTCATCACGCCGATGAACTCGGCCACGCGGCGCGAATTGGGGCGGCGGTAGAGCGTCTCGGGGTCGGCCAGTTGCAAGATCTCGCCCTCGAACATCACCGCGATGCGGTCCGACATCACCAGCGCCTCTTCCTGATCATGCGTGACCAGCACAAACGTGATGCCGACCTGCCGTTGCAGCTTGATCAGCTCAACCTGCATCTGCTCGCGCATCTTCTTGTCGAGCGCGCTCAGCGGTTCGTCGAGCAGCAGCACCTTGGGCTTCAAGATCAGCGCGCGGGCAAGTGCCACGCGCTGGCGCTGCCCGCCCGAAAGCGCATGCGCCGCGCGCCGACCGTAGCCCTTGAGCCCCACCATATCGAGCGCGTCCTCGACCCGGCGGGCCTTTTCGGCCGGGGTGCCGCCCTCGCGCCGCAGCCCGAAGCCCACGTTCTGTTCCACCGTCAGATGCGGAAAGATCGCATAGTTTTGAAACACCATGTTGGTCGGGCGCTGGTTGGCGGGCACATGTTCCATATGCTTGCCGTCGATCATTACCGCGCCGGACGAAATATCCTCGAACCCCGCGATGGTGCGCAACAGCGTGGTCTTGCCGCAGCCCGAGGGGCCCAGAAGCGAGAAGAACTCGCCCGCACGGATGCTGGCGGTTATGCCGCGCAGGGCGTGATACTCGCCATAATACTTATGCACGTCCTTAAACTCGATCATCGTGGGGCGTGTGGTCACAGGAAGCCTCCGGCATCGGTGCCGCCGGTGCGCGCAATGCCGCGGCGGCGGAAATATTCGGCGATGGTCAGCAAGATGATCGAGGCCGCCACAAGGCAGGTGCCAAGCGCCATGATCATCGGGATCTGCTTGGGAAAGCGCAGCTGCGAGAAGATATAGGTCGGCAAGGTCGGCTCGGCCCCGGCCAGAAAGAAGGCGATGATGAATTCGTCAAGGCTGATGGTGAACGACATCAAGAGCGACGAGATGATGCCCGGCATCACCAGCGGTAGCGTGATCAGCCGGAAGGTGGACCATTTGGTTTCACCCAGGTCAAAGGCCGCCTCTTCCAGACTGCGGTCAAGCGCGTTGAAGGCAGTATTGAGAATGGCAATGGCATAGGGCGTGCAGATCAGCACATGGCCCAATATCACCGTGAAGACCGACAGCTTCACACCGATACCCAACAGCACCACCAGCAGCGACACCGCCACGATGATCTCGGGCAGCACCAGCGGCAGCATGATCAACCCGATGATGCCGCCCTTGCCGGGAAAGCTGAAGCGGGTCGCGGCGCGGGCGGCGAAAACCCCCAGCGTGGTGGCAAAAATCGCCGCGGAAAGCGCGATGATCAGCGAGTTCTGCACCGCCGTGCGCAGTGTCGCGTTGCCCGCCATCTGACGGAACCATTCTATCGTGAAACCCTTGAGAGGAAAGGCGATGATGGTGCCGTCGTTGAAGGCGAAGATCGGCAGCAGGATGATCGGCGCATAGAGGAACAGCAGATAGAGGTAGGCGTAGCTGCGTAGCGCGGAAAACTTCATTTCTGCACCCGCAGAAAGCGGCGGTTCAGAAACAGGAAGATCAGGCTGACAAGGGTCACGATGACCATTGCAGACACCGCGATGGCCGACCCCATCGGCTTGTTGTCAAGATCGAGCATGCGCACCTGAATGAGGTTGGCCACCATCGGCACCTTGCCGCCGCCGATCAGTTGCGGCGTCACATAATCGCCGATGGTGGGGATGAACACGATCAGCACCGCCGCAACCACGCCCGGCATCGCCAGCGGCAGCGTGACGCGCCAGAAGGTCATCAGCCGCGATTCGCCAAGGTCTTGCCCGGCCTCAAGCAGCGCGCGGTCGATCTTTTCCAGCGCCACGAAAATCGGCAAGATCGCGAAGGGCGCGTAGGCATGCGCCAGCGTCACCACGATCGCCTGCACGTTGTTGAGCATGTTCAGCGGCTGGTCGATCAGCCCGACGATGTCGAGGCCCGAGTTGATCACGCCGTTATAGCCAAGGATCACCTTCCACAAAAACACCCGGATCAGATACGAGGTCCAGAACGGAATCGTGATCAGGAACAGCCAGCGCGATTTCATGTCGCGGCTGACGTGGAACGAGATGTAGTAGGCGATCGGAAAGGCGATCAGCACCGTGGTCAGCGTGACCATGCCAGACACAAAGAGCGAGCGCAGCAGGATCGCCCGGAACACCGGGTCGGCCCAAGTGTCGATATAGTTTTGCACGGTGAATTCGCGGATGACGGTCAGGTAGCCATCCTTGAAAAACGAAAACGCAACAATCGTGGCCAGAGGTGCGGCGAGCATCAGCAGCGCATAAAGCGCCGTAGGGCTGACCAGCGCATAGCCGGAAAACGCCTCTGACCGGGTGAACCGGCGCCATCGTGTCGCTCGTGCCATCGGCCCCCGGTCTCCCCGAACCCCGCCCGCGCCGCGCGCGGATAGGGCAGGTTTGCACATGCAGCGCGCCATGAAAAGGGGTGGCAAGTGCTGGCGCGGGCGCAGGCGGGGGTTTTGCACCGCCGCACCCCCGCAGGGGATTTAAGCGTTGAAGATAACGGGTGGCGTCAGACCGGCAGATCGCCCGGCGGGTTGGCCAGCAGGCGCGCAAGCGTTGCCAGCGCGCGGGCAAAGCGCTCTTCACTGACCCCGCCCGCCAGTGCGATGCGCACCGCGTTGGGCGCGTGACCATCGCCCAGCGCGTATTCATCGGCCGAGCGCAGCAGCACGCCTTCAGCCTCGGCCATGCGGGTGAAGGTCGAGGCGCGCCAGCCGGTGGGCAGACGCAACCACAGGAAAGTGAGCCCCGGTTGCCATGCAAGGTCATGGCCGGCGAGCGCCGCCACGGTCAGCTCCTGGCGCCGGGTCATGACCGCTTGTGCCGCTGCGCGCAGCCGGGCGGCCTCACCCGAAACGATCAGGCGGGTGACAATATCGGTGACCGGGCGCGGCAGGCCGAAATAGCTGTGCTGTGCGGCCAGCCGCCCGACCTCGCCCATGCCGGTCGGGCAGGCCACCATGCCGAACCGCAGCCCCGCCGAGATCGGCTTGGACAGGCTTGTGACGTGCCAGGTGCGCTCGGGCGCGAGTTCGCGCAGGCCGGGCAGGCCCGAGCTGGGCATGGTGTAGCAATCGTCCTCAAGGATCTGCAGATCATGGGCACGCGCGACGGCGACGATTTCATGCCGCCGCGCAAGGCCCATGCGGGCGGTGGTGGGGTTCTGCGCCTCGGGTGCGATGCAGACGACCTGGCCGCCATGGCGACGGCACGCGGCATCCAGCGCATCGGGGCGCATCCCTTCGGCGTCGAGCGCCACCGGCACCACATCGGCGCGCGTCAGCCGGGCGGCGTGGCGAAAGCCGGGGTAAGCGAGAGCCTCGGCCAGAACCACCGGGCGCTCGCCGCGCAGGCAGCACGAAAGCACGATGTTGATGCCGTTCTGGCCGCCAAGGGTCAGCACCAGATCGTCTTCGCTGAGCGGCCCGATACGGCAGCATGCCAGCCAGTCGACCACGGCGCGGCGGCAGGTGCTGTCACGGCGCAGGCCGGGGTATTCAAGATAATCCCGCCCGATATCTCCGGCCGCCTCGGTCATGACCCGCGACAGGGCCGCGATCTGGCCGACCTCCGGCAGTTGCGGGCTGCGCAGATCGACCGGCCCGGTCTCGCGGTCGAACTCGGGCAGACGGTCTATGTGCAATGGCTCGCGCGGCCCGAGACGCGGGCTTGATGAGGCCACGAAGGTGCCGCGCCCGACCACGGCGGAAAGCAGCCCCTCTTGCGTGCAGATCTGGTAGGCACGCGCCACGGTGCCCGGTGTGATGCCAAGCGCCCAGGCAAGTTCGCGCACCGGCGGCAGTTGGGCGCCCGCAGCAAGGACCCCGGCGCGCACGTCATCGCGCAGGGCGCGCGCCAGTGCCAGATACTTCGGGCCGCCATGACCGGCCAGATCAGGCCGCCAGTTTGTATCCATGACAATGTTTCTCTGGAAGCTCTCGCGCCGCTATTGTATCCATATTCCTAGCAGATACTTGCCGTTCGTATCAATACAAAAGGTGCGCCATGCCCAGCGTCTCCCTTCTCCGCCCCCGCCTGCCGCAATTGCCGAGGTTGCGCGCCCGCTTTGCCGCCTGGCTTGATTTGCGCAGTAGCCGGGCGGCGCTGGCGCGGCTTGACGATCACCTTCTGGCCGATATCGGGCTTGAGCGGGGCTACGCAGACCGCGAGGCATCGCGGCCCTTCTGGCAGGCATAGGCTCCGCAGTCCCCTGACGGAACCTCTTCCTCGGCCGGGCATGTCCCGGCCGCTTTTTTCAGTGAACGATGGCCTCGATCGCAACGCCTCGGCGCTTGAGTTCGGCATAGAGCGCCGGCAGCACGCGCGCCGCACCAACCGCCACCTGCAGCGCGTCGCCCAGAATGTCTTCGCTGGCCGGACCCTGCACGCGCCAGACCATGCGCCGCGCCACGCCATCGTCATAGACAATTTCGGTGGCGCCGCTACGGCCACGCCGAAGCCCCAGAAAATCAACCCCGCCCGACGGCGAGTGAAAGAAGGATTGTGCCATTTCTGCCCGGCCTTGTTGTTCTGCCTCTGGGCAAAGCCTGCCTGCGCACCCTGCCCCGGTCAACACAAAGCCATGTGAGTACCCATTGGGGTTACAAGCTGAGTCTTTCGCGCAACAGGCCTAGCGTTGGTACAGCGTCGCCGCGCGCGCCTCGAATGCCCGCACCACGCGCCGCATCGCCTCGTCAAACACCACGCCGATCACCTTTTGCAGCACGAAATTGCGGAACTCGAAATCGACAAAGAACTCGACCTCGCAGCCGCCGCCCTCGCGGTCGGCAAACTGCCACCAGCTTTTGAGGTAGCGAAACGGGCCGTCGAGATACTCGGTGTCAATGCGCCGCGCAGCCGGGTTCAGCACCACGCGGCTGCCGAACTTCTCTCGGAAAAGCTTGAACGAAATCACAAGGTCAATCACCTGCAATTCACGCCCGTCGCCCAGATCCTCACGCGAGCGGATGCGCGCCGCCGCGTTCCACGGCAGAAATTCGGGGTAGCGCTGCACATCGGCGACGAGATCATACATCTCGGCCGCCGTGTAGGGCATGATCCGCTTTTCACTATGCGAGGGCATCTGCTTCAATCCGCGTGACTTGTGCCGCCCTTTTCGGTAACCCCAGCCGGGAAATCAAGGGGAAGCCATGCCGCATCGTCCCTATGTCATCGACCGCATGATCTCGGCCAAGCGCATCGCGGCGCGGGTTGAGGCGCTGGCGCATGAAATTACCGCAGCCTTTGCCGGTACCGACAAGCTGGTGGTGGTGGGCCTGCTGCGCGGCAGCTTCATTTTCATCGCCGACCTCGTGCGCGAGATCGACCTGCCGGTCGAGGTCGACTTCATCGAGGCCTCATCCTATGGCGACACGATGACCAGCAGCCGCGAAGTGCGGATACTGAAAGACCTGCGCTCGGGCATCGAGGGGCGCGATGTGCTGGTGGTCGAAGATATCGTCGATACCGGGCACACGCTTTTTCATGTGCTCAACATGCTCAAGGCGCGCAAGCCCAAGCGGCTTGAGGTCTGCGCGCTGCTTGACAAGCCCAGCCGCCGCGAGGTGCCGGTCAAGGCGAAATGGACCGGGTTTGAAATTCCCGATGAATTCGTGGTCGGCTACGGCATCGACTTTGCGCAGCGCAACCGCAACCTGCCGCATATCGGCAAGGTGAGGTTCACGGCATGAACCCGCGCTGGATGGTCCGCATGGCGCGATGGGCGCACCGGCCACCAAGCTGGAGGCGCGTGAAGCTGGTGTTCGGCATTGTCGCAGCGGCGCTTTTGCTGGTGGCCGTAGAGCGCTTCATCGGCTGGCCTGACTGGGCCACGCTGGAGCCGGTCAAGCGCGGCTTTCCGCTGAAACCGTAGCCGGCATTGCACCCCATCCCTTGCGCGGTTATAGTCGCGCGCATCAACATATGCGGCGGCGGGCTGCGGCGGAACAAGGCGAAGAAACGTGAACACCACCCCGGAAACCCCTGATAACGCTGATGATACTGACCCGCACGCGGGCGCGCCTTCAAACCCGGCGGTGCCCTCGGTCTCAATCACCTCGGAAATGCGCACGGCCTATCTTGACTACGCGATGAGCGTGATCGTTTCACGCGCCATTCCCGACCTGCGCGATGGCCTAAAACCCGTGCACCGCCGGATTCTGTTCGCGATGCACGAGACCGGCAACACCCACGACAAGGGCTACCGCAAATCGGCGCGTCCGGTTGGCGATACAATGGGTAAATACCACCCGCACGGTGACGCCTCGATCTATGACGCGCTGGTGCGCATGGCGCAGCCCTTCTCGATGAGCCTCAAGCTCTTGGACGGGCAAGGCAACTTTGGCTCGATGGATGGCGATAGCGCAGCCGCCATGCGCTATACCGAAGTGCGGATGGACAAGCCGGCGGCGTTCCTGCTGGCCGACATCGAAAAAGACACCGTCGATTATCAGGATAACTACGACGGCAAGGACCGTGAACCCACGGTGCTGCCGGCGCGGTTCCCGAACATGCTGGTCAACGGCGCGGGCGGTATTGCGGTGGGCATGGCCACCAACATTCCGCCGCACAACCTTGGCGAAGTCATCGCTGCCACCCTCGCCCTGATCGAACAGCCCGACCTGACCAGCGAACAGCTGATGGAGTTTGTGCCCGGCCCCGATTTTCCCACCGGTGGCCAGATCATGGGCCGGGGCGGTGCGCGCAAGGCCTATATCGAAGGGCGCGGCAGTGTGATCATCCGGGCAAAGACCCGTATCGAAGAGCTGCGCAAGGACCGTTTCGCGATCATCCTGGATGAGATCCCCTATCAGGTGAACAAGGCGACGATGATCGAAAAGATCGCCGACCTCGTGCGCGACAAGAAGATCGAGGGCATCGCCCACATTCAGGACGAATCCGACCGCGTCGGCGTGCGCGTGGTGATTGAGCTTAAACGCGACGCCACCCCCGATGTCGTGCTGAACCAGCTGTTCCGCTTCACACCGATGCAGGTCAGCTTTGGCTGCAACATGCTGGCGCTGAACGGTGGCCGCCCCGAGCAACTGACGCTGCGCGATTTTCTGACGCATTTCATCGCCTTCCGCGAAGAAGTGGTGGCGCGCCGCACGGCGTTTGAACTGCGCAAGGCGCGTGAACGCAGCCATGTGCTCTGCGGTCTTGCGGTGGCGGTCTCCAACGTCGATGAGGTGGTGCGCACGATCCGCGCCAGCGCCGACGCCGCCGAGGCGCGCGAGCGGCTGATGACGCGGCGCTGGCCCGCGCATGAGATCGCCGAATACATCCGTCTGATCGACGACCCCGGCCACAAGATGAATGACGACGGCACCTACAACCTGTCCGAGGTACAGGCCCGCGCCATTCTCGATCTGCGCCTGCAACGGCTGACCGCAATGGGCGTGAAAGAGGTCACCGACGAGCTGCAAGACCTCGCCGCGCGCATTCGCGATTACCTCGACATTCTCGCCTCGCGTGAACGGATCATGGCGATCATCGCCACCGAACTGGCCGAGGTGCGCGATGCTTTCGCGGTGCCGCGCCGCACCGAAATCGTCGATTGGGCGGGAGACCTCGAAGACGAAGACCTGATCGAGCGCGAAGACATGGTGGTGACGATCACCTCCGGCGGCTACATCAAGCGCACGCCCCTGGCCGAGTTTCGCGCGCAGCGGCGCGGCGGCAAGGGCCTGTCGTCGATGGCCACCAAGCAAGATGACGTGGTCACCACGCTCTTTGTGGCCAACACCCATACGCAGCTTTTGTTCTTCACCACCGATGGCATGGTCTACAGCCTCAAGTGCTGGCGCCTGCCACTGGCCGGGCGCACAGCCAAGGGCAAGGCGATGGTCAACATCCTGCCGATACCCACCGGGGTTTCGATCGCAGCACTAACCCCGGTCGATGCGCCCGAGGCGGAATGGGACGCATTGCAGGTGTTCTTCGCCACCTCCGAGGGCGACGTGCGCCGCAACGCGCTGAGCGATTTCGCCAATGTCATGCGCAATGGCAAGATCGCGATGAAGCTGCCCGAAGGCGTGAGCATGGTCAACGCGCGCATCTGCGATGAGGGCGATGACGTGATGCTTGTCACCGCGATGGGCCGCGCGATCCGCTTTCCGGTGCCCGAGGTGCGGGTGTTCAAGGGCCGCGATTCGACCGGGGTGCGCGGCATCCGGCTGGCGGCGGGCGACAGCGTGGTTTCGATGTCGGTGCTGCGCCATTTCGAGGCCGAGCCCGCCGAGCGCGCCGCCTTCGTCAAGCGCTACCGCGCCGAAATGGGCGCCGACACCAGCGAGGAAGAGATTCTCGACAGCGACGAGGAGGCCGTGGCCGAAGGTACGCTGGCCGAAGATCGCTATCTGGAAATGCGCATGGCGCAGGAGTTTGTGCTGACCATCACCGCGGGCGGCACCGGCAAGGTTTCCTCAAGCCACGATTACCCGGTGCGCGGGCGCGGCGGCGCCGGTGTGCGCGCCACCACCGGGCGCGGCGGCGCGCTGGTGGCCTCGTTCCCGGTTTCGCCCGACGATCAGGTGATGCTGGCCACCTCGACCGGCCAGTCGATCCGGGTTCCGGTGGCGGGCATCTCGTTTCGCTCGCGCAGCGCGGGCGGGGTCAAGGTGCTCGATTGCGCGGCGGGCGAAGAGGTGGTTTCGGCGGCGCGCGTGGCCGATCAGGGCGACGAGGGCTGAGGCAAGCGTTAAGTCTGTGCAATGGCGCAGGTATTCCGCGCGCGCTCGCGTATTTATGTGCGCCTGAAAACATGATTTCTGCGGCGAGATGCCCGCATGGTGCGGGCGCAGACCGAGGAAAACATGCTTCACCTGACCCGTTTCGCCCCGCTTGCCGCCCGCATCCTGCTGGCGGCCATGTTTCTGCCCGCTGGCCTTGCCAAACTTGGCGATGTCGGCGGTTTTGCCGCCTATATGGCGTCGGGCGGCGTGCCCGGCCTCTTCGCCTGGCCTGCGATCATCTTTGAAATCGCACTTGGCGCGGCGATGCTGCTGGGCTTTCAGGCACGCTGGATGGCGCTTGCGGGGGCCGGGTTCTGCCTGTTGGCAGGGCTGCTTTACCATTTTGTGCCCGCCGACCCGATGCAGATGACGATGTTCTTCAAAAACCTCGGCGTGGCCGCCGGGTTCCTGATGATCTTCGCGCATGGCGCCGGGCCGCTGGCGGTTGACCGCGCCTGACCCCAATGGCGGGGCCGCCCCCGGCCCCGCCTCCCGGCCCTTGTGGCGCCGCGCGCTTTGGCGCAAAACTGCCGCGCAATGACCGGAGATCGCCATGCCCACACCCCTGCCCGAGGCGCTGCAGTTTCTGCAAACCCGCCGCTCGCACCCCGCAAAGACCCTGCGCGCGCCCGCTCCGGACCGTGCTGCACTGGCGCCTTTGCTGAGCGCCGCCTTGCGCGTGCCAGACCATGGCAAGCTGGAACCGTGGCGGCTGATCGTGCTGGCGCGGCCCGCGCTGACGGCACTGGCCGAAAGGGCGGCGGCGCATGCCTCGGCCTTGGCGCTACCCGCCGATCAGGGCGCCAAGGGCATCAGCCAGTTTGCCGACAGCCCGCTGGCGGTGGCGGTGGTGTTTTCGCCGAAACCTTCAGACAAGGTGCCCGAGGTCGAACAACTGCTTTCGGCGGGCGCGGTGGCGCTGTCGCTGCTGAACGCGGCACTGGCGGCAGGCTGGGGCGCGGCCTGGCTGACCGGCTGGCCCGCGCATGACAGCGGCTTTGCCACCCCCGCTTTTGGGCTGGCAGCGGGCGAACGGGTGGTGGGTTTCGTGCATATCGGCACCGCACTGGCGGCCTCGCCCGAGCGCCCGCGCCCCGACGTGGCGGCGCTGACCGAGTGGCGCGGGTTCTGATGCTGGGCGATTTTCTGACCGCCACGGGTGATCTCTTCCGCGCCCGCGCGCTGGGTGTGCTGGCGCTGGGCATCGCCTTGTCGCTGGCACTGCTGCTGGGCGTCTATGCGGGTCTGGTGCAAGTGATCGACTGGTTCACGCCCGATGTGCTGACCCTGCCCTGGGTCGGCGAGGTGCGCTGGGTGCAAGACCTGCTGTCCTGGGGGTCGCTGGCCTTCATGCTGGTGATGAGCTTTTTTCTGATGATGCCGGTCGCCTCGCTCTTTACCGGGCTGTTTCTTGAAACCGTCGCCGATGGCGTCGAGGCGCGGCATTACCCGCATCTGCCGCCCCCGCGCGGCGCGAGCTTTGCGCAAACGCTGGTTGACAGCCTGAACTTTCTCGCTGTGCTGATCGTGGCCAACCTTGTCGCGCTCATGGCTTATGTCTGGTCCGGCCCGGCAGCGCCGCTGCTATTCTGGGGGCTGAACGGCTATTTGCTGGGGCGCGAGTATTTTCAGATGGTGGCGATGCGCAGGCTCGACCGCGCCGGGGCAAAGGCGATGCGGCGGCGCCACTGGGCGCAGGTCTGGGCGGCGGGCGTGCTGATGGCGCTGCCGCTAAGCGTGCCGGTGGTCAACCTCGTGGTGCCGGTGCTGGGGGCGGCCACATTCACGCATCTGTTCCACCGTCTTGGCGGCGAAAGGCGGCGCTGAGGCGGCCTCAGGCCTCGCCGCTCAGCCCCGCCGCCTCGATCCCCGCCAGCGCCGCCGCCGCATCATTTTCAGAGGTGTCGCCGGTCACGCCCACGGCGCCGATCACGCGGCCCGATGCATCGCGCACCAGAACCCCGCCCGGCACTGGCAGCACGCGCCCCGCGAAGATCCCGTTGGCGGCCGCGATGAAGTTGAAGCCCTCTTGCGCCGCGCGTTCCTTCTGCGCGGTCCCGGCCATGCCCAGCATCACCGCGCCATAAGCCTTGGCGCGGGCGATCTCAAAACGACCGGGGCTGGCGCCATCGGCACGCTCAAAGGCGATCGGGTGGCCGCCGGCATCAAGCACCACCACCGAAAGCGGCTTCAGCCCGTGCTCGACGCCATAGCCCATCGCCACGGAAATGATGCGTGTTGCCGCCGCATGGTTCAGGCTCATGCCCTGCCGTCCTTCAATTGCAAGCGCCGTGCATGCAGCACCGGCTCGGTATAGCCCGAAGGCTGCACACGGCCAAAAAAGACCAGATCGCACGCAGCCTGAAACGCCAGCCCGGCATAGCCCGGCGCCATCGGCACATAGGCCGGATCGCCGGCGTTCTGCCGGTCGACCACCACCGCCATCTTGCGCAGCGCGTCCATCGCCTGCCCCTCGCTGACCACGCTGTGGTGCAGCCAGTTGGCAATCGCCTGCGACGAGATCCGACAGGTGGCGCGGTCTTCCATCAGGCCGACATCGTGGATGTCGGGCACCTTGGAGCAGCCCACCCCCTGATCGACCCAGCGCACCACATAGCCCAGAATGCCCTGCGCGTTGTTTTCAAGCTCGGCGCGGATCTCCTCATCCGAATAGTTCACGCCAGCGGCCAGCGGGATTGTCAGCAGATCCTTTAGCCGCGCGGGGCGGTGCTCTGCCGCAATCGCGCGCTGGCGGGCGAACACATCGACGCGGTGGTAATGCGTGGCGTGCAGCGTGGCCGCCGTGGGGCTTGGCACCCAGGCGCAATTGGCCCCTGCCATCGGATGCGCGATCTTTTCGGCCAGCATTGCGGCCATCCGGTCGGGGGCCGCCCACATGCCCTTGCCGATCTGCGCGCGCCCCGCAAGGCCGCAGGCAAGCCCGATATCAACGTTGCGGTCTTCATAGGCCGAAATCCAGGGCTGGCTTTTCATCGCGCCCTTGGCCAGCATCGGCCCGGCCTCCATCGAGGTCCAGATCTCGTCGCCGGTGCGGTCAAGAAAGCCGGTGTTGATGAAGGCGAGGCGGTGGCGCGCGGCACGAATGCATTCCTTGAGGTTCACACTGGTGCGGCGCTCTTCATCCATGATCCCCAGTTTGACCGTGTAGCGCGGCACGCCCAGAATCGCCTCGACCTGTGTGAAGATGTCATCGGCAAAGGCCACTTCGTCGGGCCCGTGCATCTTGGGTTTCACCACATAGACCGACCCGGTGACCGAGTTGCGCGGGCCTTCGACTTTTCGCAAGTCGTGCAGCGCACACAGCGTTGTCACCAGCGCATCCAGCAGGCCTTCGCCCAGCTCGCGCCCCTCGGGGTCGAGCACTGCGGGCGTGGTCATCAGATGGCCCACGTTGCGCACCAGCATCAGCGCGCGGCCCTTGACGCGCAGCGTGCCACCAAGCGGGGCGGTGAATTCGGCGTCGGGCGCAAGGCGACGCGTAAACGAGCCCCCGCCCTTGGTCACCTCTTCGGCCAGATCGCCGCGCATCAGCCCCAGCCAGTTGCGATAGGCCAGCGCCTTGTCGGCACCATCGACTGCCGCCACGCTGTCTTCGCAATCCATGATCGAGGACAGCGCCGCTTCAAGCCGCACATCGGCGATACCCGCCGGGTCGGAACGCCCGACGCTATGCGTGCGGTCGATCACCAGCTCGATATAAAGCCCGTTCTGGCGCAAGAGCACCGAAGTCGGTGCCATTTCGCTGCCCCGGTAGCCGGCAAACTGCCCCGGCGTAGTCAGCCCCGCAGTGCCGCGCGGCCCCTCGACCAAAAGCGCGCCCGATTGCATGCACAGATGCCTTGCATCAGCCCAGGCAAGCCCTGTCAGCGGCACCACGTCATCAAGAAAGCCCTTGGCCCATGCCACCACCTCAGCGCCGCGCGCGCTGTCATAGCCACCGGCGGGCGGCGCGCTGCCCAGGGCATCAGTGCCATAAAGCGCGTCGTAAAGGCTGCCCCAGCGCGCATTGGCGGCGTTGAGCGCATAGCGCGCGTTCATCACCGGCACCACAAGCTGCGGGCCGCAAAGGGTGGCAATCTCGGGGTCGGTCGGGCCGGTTTCGATACTGAAATCAGGCCCTTCTGGCACGAGATACCCGATTTCGCGCAGGAAATTCGCATAATCCTCGGCGTCGTGCGGCTGGCCGCGCCGCGCCAGATGCCAGGCGTCGATATGTTCCTGCAAGTCTTCGCGCCGCTCCAGCAGTGCGCGGTTGCGCGCGCCAAGGTCGGCGGCAATACCGGCCAGTCCGCGCCAGAAGGTCTCGGCGTTTACGCCCGAACCCGGCAGCGCCTCGGCCTCGATAAAGTCTGCAAGGCGGCAATCCACCAACAGCCCGTGTCTCGGGGTCCGATCGGTCATGGTGTCTCCTCCCAAGCTGGCCGCGCTCTTTATGCGCAGCGGCGGGGGCGCTGTCCACACCCGCATGCAGTGCAGCGGCACTGACCGGCAAAACAAAGCCGTACAGCTAAGTATTTCTTGATTGGCGGGGCG
The DNA here is from genome assembly GCA_019429405.1 of Paracoccaceae bacterium. Taxonomy (GTDB): domain Bacteria; phylum Pseudomonadota; class Alphaproteobacteria; order Rhodobacterales; family Rhodobacteraceae; genus UBA6213. The sequence goes on along the minus strand of JAHYIZ010000017.1, from coordinate 35,269 downwards.
AGGTATGTTAGTTAGCGTTATGGCTAACCATGACCCCGACCTATCCAGCCTGTTTCAGGCGCTTGCCGACCCGACCCGCCGCGCCATTCTTGCGCGGCTGGCACAAGGGCCGGCGGCGGTCAGCGAACTGGCGCGCCCCACCGGGCTCAGGCTGCCCACCGTGATGCGCCACCTTGGCGTGCTGGAAGATGCGGGGCTGATCGCAACCACCAAGGATGGCCGGGTGCGGTCTTGCGCCATCGTGCCCGAGGCTTTTCAGCCGGTGCAAAGCTGGCTTGAGGCGCAGCGCACGATGTGGGAATCGCGGCTCGACCGGCTCGACGACTATGTCACCAACCTGATGAAGGAGCGCACGAAATGACCCCGACCCTCGACCCAGCCACCGACCTGCACTTTACCCGCAAACTGGCCGTGCCCCGGCCGCTGGTGTGGGAATGCTGGACCATGCCCGAGCATATCCCGCATTTTTTCGTGCCGCGCCCGCACCGGGTGACAGCGGTCGATATTGATCTGCGGGTGGGCGGGCGCTTCAACACCACCTTCGACGTGGACGGCACCGTGATGGATAACACGGGCGTCTACCTTGAGGTGGTGCCCGAGGAAAAGCTGGTTTTCACTGATGCCTACACCGAAGGCTGGAAGCCCGCGCCCGAACCTTTCATGACCGCAATCTTGCTGCTGTCCGATACGCCCGATGGCGGCACCGAATACACGGCGATCGCGCGCCACCGCAGCCCCGAAACCCGCAAGTCGCATGCGGATATGGGCTTTTTCGACGGTTGGGGCACCGTGGCCACGCAGCTTGAAGACTACGCGCGGGGAATTATGAAATGACCAAGGTTGATGCCTCAGACCGCACGATGCTGCTGGAACGGCTGATCGCGGCGCCGGTCGCGGTGGTCTGGTCGGCCTGGATGAACCCCGAAACCCTGCCGAAATGGTGGGGGCCCGACGGGTATTCGTGCCGCACCAGCCGGATTGACCTGCGCGAGGGCGGCGAATGGGTGTTTGACATGATCGGGCCCGATGGCACGGTCTTTCCCAACCATCACCGCTACAGGCGCGTTACGCTGCACAAGCGGATCGAGTATGACCTGCTTTGGGGCGAAAACGGGCCGAAACACGCCGACGCCACGATTGAATTCGATGATCTGGGCACCAAAACGCGGGTCAGGCTGCGCATGGTCATGGCAAGCGCTGAAGAATACGCCGAGGCCAAGCGCTTTGGCGCGGTCGAACTTGGGTTGCAGACGCTGGGCAAACTGGCGCGCTTTGTCGGCGCCCAATGACATGGGTGGCAGCGGCAGCCTTGAAGCCGCCGCCGCCGCGCCCTAGGGTCCGGCATCGCAATGCCGGAGAACCCCATGCACGCCGCCGCCCCGCAAACCATCAAACTGTCTGACTACGCCCCCTACCCTTTCACGCTCGACCATGTCGCACTGACCTTCCGGCTGGCGCCCAAGGCCACGCGGGTCAGCGCCAAAATTTCGCTGACCCCGCGCCAAACCGGCGCCGCACTCTGCCTTGACGGCGAGCAGTTGCGGCTGATCTCGGTGGCGATTGACGGGCAGGCGCTGGCCGCCTCTGACTACCTGCTGACCGATACCGGGCTGACCATCCACCCCGCAGCCCTGCCCGAGCGCACCTTCACGCTGCAAACCGAGGTCGAGATTGCCCCCGAGGGCAACACCGCGCTGCAGGGCCTCTACATGTCGCGCGGCATGTATTGCACCCAATGCGAGGCGCAGGGCTTTCGCCGCATCACCTTTTACCCCGACCGCCCCGATGTGATGACGCGGTTCACGGTGCGCATTGAAGCAGACCTGCCGGTGCTTTTGTCCAACGGCAACCCCGGCGCCTCTGGCCCCGGTTGGGCAGAATGGGTGGACCCCTGGCCCAAGCCCGCCTACCTCTTCGCGCTGGTCGCGGGCGATCTGGTGGCGCTCCCCGGCAGCTTCACCACGATGTCAGGCCGCAAGGTTGCGCTCAACATCTGGGTGCGCAAGGGCGACGAAGACCGCTGCGACTTTGCACTGGCCTCGCTGAAACGCGCGATGAAATGGGATGAAGACGTCTATGGCCGCGAATACGACCTCGACGTGTTCAACCTTGTCGCGGTCGATGATTTCAACATGGGCGCGATGGAGAACAAGGGGCTCAACATCTTCAACGCGAAACTGGTGCTGGCCTCGCCAGACACCACCACCGATGGCGAATACGAGCGCATCGAAGGTGTGATCGCGCATGAGTATTTTCACAACTGGACCGGCAACCGCATCACCTGCCGCGACTGGTTCCAGCTGTGCCTGAAAGAAGGGCTGACGGTGGCGCGCGACCAGCAGTTCACCTCTGACATGCGGTCCGGCCCGGTCAAGCGCATCGAAGATGTGCTGACCCTTCGCGCCCGCCAGTTCCGCGAGGATCAAGGCCCGCTGGCGCATGCGGTGCGCCCCGAATCCTATGTGGAAATCAACAACTTCTACACCGCGACGGTCTACGAAAAGGGCGCCGAGGTGATCGGCATGCTCAAGCGCCTTGTGGGCGATGTGGGCTACCGCGCGGCGCTTGACCTCTATTTTGACCGCCACGACGGGCAGGCCGCGACCATCGAAGACTGGATCAAGGTGTTCGAGGATGCGACGGGCCGTGACCTTGCGCAGTTCAAACGCTGGTATTCCGATGCCGGCACGCCGCGGCTTTCTGTTACGGAAGACTGGCACGATGGCACCTATACGCTGACCTTCGAGCAAAAGACGCCGCCGACGCCGGGACAGGCAGAGAAGGCGCCAAGGGTGATCCCCATCGCGGTCGGCCTGTTGTCGCCCAATGGCGACGAGGTGGTGCCGACGCAGGTGCTGGAGATGACCGAGGCGCGGCAAAGCTTCAGCTTCCCCAGCCTTGCGGCGCGGCCAGTGCCCTCGATCCTGCGCGGATTTTCGGCCCCCGTGGTGCTGGAGCGCGACGCTACCGCCGCCGAGCGGGCGTTTCTGCTGGCTCATGACACCGACCCGTTCAACCGCTGGGAGGCGGGGCGCAACCTCGCGCGCGAGGCGCTTTGCGCGATGGTGGGCGGGGCCTCGCCCGAGGCTGAACACCTCGACGCGGTCGGGCGGCTTCTGCGTGATGCGGGCGCCGACCCCGCCTTTCGCGCGCTCTGCCTGCGCCTGCCGGGCGACGAAGAAATTGCCACCGAATTGCATGCGCGCGGGCAGGTGCCCAACCCCGACGCGATCCACGCGGCACGCGCGCGGCTGGCGCAGGCTCTGGCAGATCGCCACGCCGCGCTGCTGGGTGATCTCTATGAGACCATGGCGGTGCCCGGCCCCTATGCCCCCGATGCGGGTGCCGCAGGCAAGCGCGCGCTGCGGCTTGCAGCCTTATCGCTTTTGACCCGCACCGACGGCGGCGCGCGGGCGCAGGCACTGTTCGACGCGGCGCCGAACATGACCGAAACGCTCGGCGCGCTGACCTGCCTGATCGAGGCGGGGCGCGCCGAGGCTGCGTTGGCCGCGTTCCGTGCCCGCTGGGCCACCGACCGGCTGGTGATGGACAAGTGGTTCACCGTGCAACTGGCCCATGCCGCCCCAGATACCGCCCCCGCGCTTGCCGAGCGTCTGGCTGCGGACCCGGCGTTTGACTGGAAGAACCCGAACCGCTTTCGCGCGCTGATGGGCGGGTTCGCGGCCAACCACGCGGGCTTTCACCATGGCTCGGGCGCGGGCTACCGCTTTTATGCGGATTGGCTGATCCGGCTCGACCCGGTGAACCCGCAGATGGCGGCGCGGATGAGCACCGCGTTCGAGACCTGGCCACGGTATGATTCGGCCCGCCGCGAACTGGCGCAGGCGCAACTGTCACGGATTCGGGCGCTGCCGGGGCTAAGCCGCGATATGGGCGAAATGGTGGCGCGGCTGACCGAACCAAAGGGCTGAGAAACGGCAAATGCCGCGACGATGCGGCGGGATTGTCTGATCATTCAGCACAATCCCGCCGCCAGCATCAAGCTGTTTCCGCCTGCCGCAGAGTCTCGCGAAGTCCGCCACAATTGCCTTATTTGCGCCATAATCTGATGGCGAAAAAGCGGCATGCAGACCTTTGACACCTTTGAATATCGTTGCCAGGGCCGCCGCCCCGCCACCTACGCGGCGCTCGGGCTAGGCATGGCGATGACCTATGTCAACCACACGACCGACGCCCCTCTGCTCGCATGGGTGCTGGTTTCGGTGTTCCTCGCGGTGGTGCTGCGCGTGCTCGCCGTCAATCGCGCGGCTGGACTAAGGCTCGGGCATGGGCGGTTTCAGGTTTATGACGGCGCGGCGCGGCGCACGGTGGTGCTGGCGCAAATCAGCGGCGCCGAAATTGGCCGTGGAACCTGCCGACTGCATCTGGTCGGCGGCGCACATGTGTCTTTGCCCAGGGCTGCGCTGCCGCCCGCGTCACGGTTGGCCGCCGAGCTTCGACAATGCGGTGTTCCGGTCCAGTTTGGCACAGCGCCCGCGCCGCGCCATGTGCTTGCGCGGCGCTGAACCCGCGCCCTAGTCCCAGACCTCGGCGGCAATCCCCAGCGCCCTGGCGCTTGCCACGACGTCACCCACCCGCGCGGCCACGGCATTGTCGGCCCACAAGGTCAGCGTGATCCGATCGGGCGTCACGGCAAAGATGCAGTTTGGCGTGGTGCCGGTGTTTGAGCCCGCAAAGAAAGTGGCACCTGCAAGCGGCCCCCAGCCGGGGCCGGGCATCAGCGGCGGCACCAGCGACAGCACCAGATCATAGGGCGTATAGCCGAAAAAGCCCCTTTGGTAGAGCCGTGGTGCGACCCGCCGCGTGATCCGGTGCCAGCCCAGCACCGCGTTTTGCCAAGCCTGCACGAAAATCGGCGTCGGCCCGCGCGCCGCTATGGCGGCAGCGGTTGCCCGAATGCTCGCCTCGGGGGCGGCGGCGGTTTGCAGGCGGAATTCATCCATCCGCACGTTCAGAAAACGGTCGTCGTGGTGGCGCGCGCGCGCGCGGGGCAAGGTGGAATAGGCAAGGTTCAGCCGCCGCTTGCGGGCCGGATCATGCAAAACGGCGTGCGCGACCAGACCGAACAGGAACGCGCGGTGCGTCACGCCAAGCCGCCGCACCGCCGCCGCCACCCCGGCGCGGTCAAGCGACACGCGCACAAAGCGAAACTCGTGCAACGGCCTGCGCCGCAACCGTGCCGCAAACAGAAAACCCGCCCAGAGCAGCGGCAGCATCGCCCACATCGCCAGCCGCTGGGTCAGGCGCAACCGCAGGCGCGAGGTCGGGCGTGCCTCATGCTCGGCGTCCAAGCCGCGCGAAAGTCTGGAGATGTCGCCGCCCTCGGTCACGCCATGGGTAGCCTGCAAAACCATCAGCGATCGCACCCCGCGCGCATCAGGTTCGGGCGCGGCAAAGCAACTGGCGCGAAAGGCGGGCCGCCCGGTATCGGCCAGAGTTCTGGCCAGATCAGGCTCCAGCTCGCGCAACATCAGGCCCAACTGCGGCGTCGGCCGATACCGCGCCACCGCCTCGGGCGCCGCAAGCGGCGCTACAAGGTGACCATCGTGCACAAGGCTTTCCGACCACGAAAGCTGCGGCGCGAGCCGCAGCACACGCGCGACCAGATCATGGAATGTCGCAAGCTCTATGTGGTCGGGGCATGCACAGAGCAGATGCACCCGATTCTCGGAATGCGCCAGATACCACTGCACATTGGAAAACCGCCGAAACGGCAATGGCGCCTCGGACATTCGGCCTTCCCCTTCCCTTGGGGGAAATTCGCCGCCGGATTGCGCAAAGTCAACTCTTTCGTCGGGACGGCATCAACAGGCGCATGTAGGGCCCAAGCACCTTCAGCCGCGAACCGAAGGTTTCGCGCGCGGAGACCGTGTCGATATGCGGCGCCACCAGCAGCGGGTCGCCGGGCATCCAGCCGCCCGGTGCCACCAGATCGGTGTGCTCGGTGGCACGCAACGCGTCGATCACGCGCAGCACCTCTTCGATGTCGCGCCCGACATTCAGCGGGTATTCCATGATCATGCGGATCCGCAGCGAGGGGTCGATGATAAAGCCTTTGCGCACACACAAGACCGTGTCCTCATGCGGGTGCACCATGTCGCACATCCTGGCGACAACGCCATCAGGGTCTGACAGCAGCGGAAAGTCGATGGTGACACCAAACATCTTTTCGATATCGGCAAGCCATGCCTGTTGCGCCTCGGGCGCATCGGTCGAAATGTTCAGCGCCTTTACGCCGCGCGCGCGCAACTCGTCCGAACGTGCGGCGACATCTGCAATTTCTGTGGTGCACACGGGCGTGCAGGCCAACGGGTGGCTGAAGAAATAGACCCACGAGCCTTCGGCCCAGTCATGAAAGTGAAACTCGCCGTCGCCGTGGCGCAGCGAGAAATTCGGAAAGATATCACCAAGCCGCGGCACCCAGCGCAAATGCGCTTCATAGCCACGCGGCACCTCGGTTACTGCACCGTTTCGGGGCGGGCGGGGCCCAAACACTGGCAGATACATTTCCGACACGTCCTTTGTCATCCAGAGGGAAAAAGACTGCAAACCGGAACCAACAATTGTCGCGCAATTGGAGACTACGTTTCACTCTGGGGTTGCATTGTGGCAACAATGTGGCAAATTCGATCACAACTTGAACGTGCGACACAATGCCTGCGCACACGCCCGGCGGCGACGCCCGCGCGGCGGCATTGCTTGCGCAGCCTTCAACGATGCCCTAAACCCGTCGCCAGTCCAGATCAGAGGCCCGCGATGCTTGACCACCTCGCCTTCCGCACCCCAGACCCAAAAGTGATCCAAGGCGCTACCGGCCCGTGGGAACTGGTGATTGGCCTGGAGGTGCATGCGCAGATCGCCTCCAGCGCCAAGCTGTTTTCCGGCGCCTCAACGCTGTTTGGTGCCGAACCCAACTCTAACGTCGCCTTTGTTGATGCGGCGATGCCGGGCATGCTGCCTGTCATCAACGAATTCTGCGTGGAGCAGGCGGTGCGCACCGGGCTTGCGCTCAACGCTGCGATCAACCTGACCTCGGCGTTTGACCGCAAGAACTACTTTTACCCCGACCTGCCGCAGGGCTACCAGATCAGCCAGCTTTATCACCCGATCGTCGGTGAGGGCGAGATTATCGTCGATATGGGGCCGGGGGTGGCGCGCCGGGTGCGGGTGGAGCGTATCCATATCGAACAGGATGCGGGCAAAAGCATCCACGACATGGACCCGAACATGAGCTTCGTGGACCTCAACCGCACCGGCGTCGCGCTGATGGAAATCGTCAGCCGCCCCGACATTCGCGGCCCTGAGGAAGCGGCGGCCTATGTGGCCAAGCTGCGCCAGATCCTGCGCTACATCGGCACCTGTGATGGCAACATGCAAAACGGCAACCTGCGCGCCGATGTGAACGTGTCGATCTGCCGCCCCGGCGATTATGAACGCTATCAGGCCAGCCAGGATTTCAGCCACCTCGGCACGCGCTGCGAAATCAAGAACATGAACTCGATGCGCTTTCTTCAACAGGCGATCGAATATGAGGCACGGCGCCAGATTGCCATCGTCGAAGACGGCGGCAAGGTGGTACAGGAAACCCGGCTTTACGACCCCGACAAGGGCGAGACGCGCTCCATGCGCTCCAAGGAAGAGGCGCATGATTACCGCTACTTCCCCTGCCCTGACCTGTTGCCGCTGGAAATCGAGCAGGCTTGGGTCGATGACATCGCCGCCAGCCTGCCCGAACTGCCCGACGTCAAGGTTGCCCGTTTCGTGCGCGACTGGTCCTTGAGCGAATACGACGCCGCGGTGCTGACCGCCGAGGCCGAAAACGCAGCTTTCTTTGAGGCGGTAGCGGCAGGGCGCGACGGCAAACTGGCCGCCAACTGGGTGATCAACGAACTTTTTGGTCGCCTGAACCGGCAAGGCCTCGGGATCGGCCAAAGCCCGGTCACGGCGGCACAACTGGGCGGCGTTCTCGACCTGATCTCCTCGGGCGAAATCTCGGGCAAGATGGCAAAAGACCTGTTCGAGATCGTCTGGAACGATGGCGGCGACCCCGCCGCCATCGCCGCCGCGCGCGGCATGAAGCAAGTGACCGACACCGGCGAGATTGAAAAGGCGGTCGATGAAATCATCGCCGCCAACCCCGCGCAGGTTGAAAAAGCCCGCGCCAACCCCAAGCTTGCGGGCTGGTTCACCGGGCAAGTGCTCAAGGCCACCGGCGGCAAGGCCAACCCGGCCACGGTCAACGCCCTCGTGGCACAGAAACTCGGGCTTTGACCCGACAGAGGCAGGACCCGTGCGATGCAGGCATATGAATACACCGCGATTCCGGCGCCCACGCGCGCCGACAAGAACCGCGCGCTGAAAACTCCCGGCGAACGCTTTGGCGCCACCGTCGGCGCGGTGCTGAACCGCATGGCCGCCGATGGCTGGGAATATCTGCGCGCCGATGTGCTGCCAAGCGAGGAACGTTCGGGCCTCACCAGCCGGACCACGGTCTTTCACAACCTGCTCATCTTCCGCCGCGCTCTGGCGCAAGACATGCACGCCCACGTGTCTGTGCCCGAGGTGCCCGAGCCGCTTGATGCGCCCGACGCGCCGCCGGATGCCGTGCCAACGTTCCTGACCTCGGCCAGACCCGCGCTGTCTTCGCGCCTGAACGTGCATGCCGAGTCCGGCACGGCCCCGCGCCTCGGCCCCGCGACCACCCAAGACTGATCGGCGCCGAGAGCCCCCCGATGCCGCCGATTTGCCCTTTCGCCGCGCGCGAAATGGCCTATTCTTCATGGCCCGACTCGAAATGGCCGGGAACAGAGGACCGCGCATGACCAGAAACGACCCCTTCGGGTTCGACATCTCCGCCGCCACCGACAAAAAGCGCCGCGCCAAAGGCAAACGCGGCATGTCCGGCGCATTCGAGACCTCGACGCGCCACTGCGACCATCAGGGCTGCACCGAACAGGGCCAGTACCGGGCGCCAAAATCGCCCAAGAAGCTCGACGACTATTTCTGGTTCTGCAAGGACCATGTGCGCGAATACAACCTCAACTGGAACTACTTTCAGGGCCAGTCCGAGGAAGAGTTCCAAGCATTTCTCGACAATGCCACCGTCTGGGAGCGCCCGACCAAACCCTTTGGGCGCATCTCCGAAGAAGACCGCGCCTGGGCCCGCCACGGCGTTGCCGACCCGATGGAAATTCTGGGCGCCAATGCCACACAAAACCCCGGCCGCCAGCACGCCGGGCGCAAACTGCCGCCGACCGAACGCAAGGCAATCGACATCCTTGAGGCCAGGGACACCTGGACAAAGCCAGAAATCCGCAAGCAATACAAAAGCCTGGTGAAAGATCTTCACCCAGACATGAACGGCGGCAACCGCGATGACGAGGAACGCCTGCAAGAGGTGGTCTGGGCCTGGGACCAGATCAAGGACAGCCGCAACTTCCGCGACTGACCCCGGCGCAGGCGCCCGGAACGCCTTGCAGCACGCCTCCGGCGGGGGGATATTTTGACCAAGGCAAGCACAAAGGTTTGCGCTTGCCTTGGCCAAATATCCTCGGGGGTGAATTGGCCGCAAGGCCAAGAGGGGGCAGAAGGCCCCCTCGCCCTTACCTTACCGCAGGATCGAGCGGCCCGCGTATTCAGCGGTCTCGCCCAGCATTTCCTCGATCCGGATCAACTGGTTGTATTTTGCCAGCCGGTCCGAACGCGCGAGTGAGCCGGTCTTGATCTGGCCGCAGTTGGTGGCCACGGCAAGGTCGGCGATGGTGGCATCTTCGGTCTCGCCCGAACGGTGGCTCATCACGCTGGTATAGCGTGCGCGGTCGGCCATGCGCACGGCATCGAGCGTTTCAGTCAGCGTGCCAATTTGGTTCACTTTCACCAGCAGCGAGTTGGCGCAGCCTTCCTTGATGCCGCGCGCCAGCCGCTCGGGGTTGGTCACAAAGAGATCGTCGCCCACCAGTTGCACCTCGGCACCCAGCCGGTCGGTCAGCGCCTTCCAGCCCGCCCAGTCATCCTCGGCGCAGCCATCTTCAACCGACAGAATCGGGTAGTCGGCGCAAAGGGCTGCAAGGTAATCGACGTTTTCATCCGAGCTCAGCGATTTGCCCTCGCCTGCCATCTCGTATTTGCCGCCCTTGTAATACTCGGTCGCGGCGCAATCGAGCGCCAGCCAGATGTCTTCACCGGGGCGGTAGCCCGCCTTTTCGATCGCTTTCAGGATGAAGTCGAGTGCTGCGCGGCTGGAAGAAAGCGCGGGCGCAAAACCGCCCTCGTCGCCCACCCCGGTGGCAAGCCCGGCCTTGGAAAGCTCTTTCTTCAGCGTGTGGAACACTTCCGAACCCATCCGCACCGCCTCGCGAATGTTCGCCGCCGCCACCGGCATGATCATGAATTCCTGAATGTCGATCGGGTTGTCGGCATGCTGGCCGCCATTAATGATGTTCATCATCGGCACCGGCAGGATGCGCGCCGAGGTGCCGCCAACGTAGCGATAAAGCGGCTGGCTGGAAAAATCGGCCGCTGCCTTGGCAACCGCGAGGCTGACGCCCAGAATGGCATTGGCGCCGAGCCTGCCCTTGTTCGGGGTGCCGTCAAGCTCGATCATCAGCCGATCGATGGCAACCTGTTCGGTCACGTCCTCGCCCACGAGGTTCTCGGCAATCTCGCCGTTGACCGCCTGCACCGCTTCCAGAACGCCCTTGCCCATGTAGCGACCCTTGTCGCCATCGCGCCGCTCAACCGCTTCATGCGCGCCGGTCGAGGCGCCCGAGGGCACTGCGGCGCGGCCCATGGTGCCGTCTTCCAGCACCACATCGACCTCGACGGTCGGGCTGCCGCGGCTGTCAAGGATTTCGCGGGCGTGGATGTCGATGATCGTGCTCATGGGGCAACTCCTTCAAGACCGGGTAGCGGCAATGCTGAGGCGGGTTTACGCGGTTTGCGGCGGGCGCGAAAGCCCCGCGTCGGGCGCGCCCGCGATTTCAGCGATCAAGCCGCACGTCAGCCCAGATCGGCAAATGGTCCGAAGCACGCCGGGCGAGGCAGGAATCGAACACCCCGGCACGCAGCACCGAAAGCCCCGGCCCCGCCGCCAGACGGTCAAGCCGGCCGAAGGGCGCGCGCGCGGGGTAGCTTGGGCCCGGCGTATGCAGATGAAACCCGTGCAGCGCCTCAAGACCTTTGGTTTCGGCCCATTCGTTGAAATCGCCGATGATCAGCGCGGGCGTCGCAGCACCCTCGCGCAGCGCCATGCGGATATGGGCAAGCTGCGCGCGTCGGTTGGAACGGCGCAGCCCGAGGTGCACACCCGCCAGCCGCAGCGGTCCGAAGCCCGCGTCAAGATCGGCTATCAACGCGCCGCGCGGCTCCAGCCCCGGCAGCGCCAGAGCGCGCAGCCCGCCAAGCGTAATGCCCTTGCGCAAGAGCAAGGTCTGCCCGTGCCAGCCAAGGCTTTCAGGCCCGGTGGGGGTCAGATCGACCGGCACCAGCGCGCAGCCCTCACGCAGGATCGCCAGCGGCAGCGCAGTGGGGCGCCCGCGAAAGCGAAAATCGACCTCTTGCAGCGCCAGTACATCGGCACCAAGCGCGTTGATCACGTCGATCACGCGACCGGGGTCAAAGCGGCCATCGCTGCCCTTGGACTTGTGAATATTGTATGAGGCGATGCGCAGGATCATGCCCCTGATATGGGGCTTGCAGGGCGCGACAGGAAGACCCGTTGCGGGGCAACGGTGCCGCACCTATATCGGCCCCATGCGCAAACGCCTGCAATTCTCGTCGCTTTGGCGCCAACCCCTGCCGGTACTGCTGATCTGGGCGGTGCTGGCGGTCGAATTCGTGCTGGCGCTCTGGGAGCGGCAATGGCCATCGGCGGGGGTGGCCGCGGCCACCTTCGTGATGACGCTGGCGCCGCTGGTGCTGGTCAGCCGCCTTGGTGTGCGGCTGCCGTGGAGCTTTGTCGTCTCAATCACGGCCTTCATCTTTGCCACGATTTATCTGGGCGAGGCCGGAGGGTTTTACCAACGGTTCTGGTGGTGGGATGGCGCGATGCACCTCGGCTCGGCTCTCGGCTTCGGGATTCTCGGGTTCCTTCTGGTCTTCATGCTGTTTCAGGGCGACCGCTACGCGGCCCCCGCCTGGGCGATGGCCTTCATCGCCTTTTCCTTTGCCGTCATGATCGGCGCGGTCTGGGAAATCTTCGAGTTCGCGGTCGACAACATCTTCGGGCTGAACATGCAGGAAAGCGGCCTGAACGATACCATGGGCGACCTGATCGTAGACGTGATCGGCGCCAGTGTGGGCGCCGGGGCGGGCTGGTTATACCTTCACGGGCACAGCATCGGCGGCAGCGCGGCGCTGATGCAGCAGTTCATCGACCGCAACCGGCGGCTGTTTCGCAAGTTCCGCAAATAGATCAGGTGCCGCAGTAGGTGCGCGTGACTGCCTCGCCCACGGCGGGCGCGTCGGAAAGGTCGTCCCAGTCGGGCCGCGCCTCGAATGGCGCCGCAAGCGCCGCGCTCAGCCGCGCAAACGGCGCCATGTCGCCCGCAACCGCTGCAGTGATAACCTCGGCGATACGGTGATTGCGCGGAATGCGCAGCGGATTGGCGGCACGCATGACCGCTTGCGGGTCAGCCTCGCGGCCAAGTCGCGCGCCCCAATCGGCGGCCCAGGCATCGAAGGCGCTGCGATCGGCAAACTCGTCGCGCGCGGCACCGCTCGCCAGGCCATGAAACACGCGGGTAAAATCTGCCCCCTGCCGCGCCATGCGTGCAAGCAGGGTTTCGACCAGCGCCGCGTCGCCCTCTTTGGGCGAAGCGATACCGATCTTTGCGGAAAAACGGTGGTGCAGCGCCGTGCTGAAGGCTGGCCAGAAGCCATCGAGTGCTGCGGTCGCCGCCTCAATCGCCGCCTCGCCTTCACCGATCAGCGGCAGCAGTGCCGAGGCCAGCTGCGCAAGGTTCCACAGCGCCACACTGGGTTGCTGCGCATAGGCGTACCGACCTTGGCGGTCGATTGACGAAAACACCCGGTCGGGGTGGTAGGCGTCAATGAAGGCGCAAGGGCCGTAGTCGATAGTTTCACCCGAGACCGCCATGTTGTCGGTGTTCATCACTCCATGGATGAAGCCAAGGCTCATCCACTGCGCCATCAGTTGCGCTTGCGCCGCCACCACGCCGCCAAGAAAACCCAGCGGCCCTTCGTGCTGCGGGTAATGGCGGGCGCGGGCATGTTCGGCCAGAAGCGCCAGCGCTTCACTATCGCGCCGCGCCGCGAAATACTCAAACGTGCCCACCCGAATGTGGCTTGCCGCAACCCGCGCCAGAATGGCGCCGGGCATCGCGCCCTCATCACGCCAGACAACCTCGCCCGTCGCCACCGCCGCCAGCGCCCGCGTGGTGGGCACCCCGAGTGCCGCCATCGCCTCGCTGACAAGGTATTCGCGCAACACCGGGCCAAGCCATGCCCGCCCGTCGCCGCCGCGCGAAAATGGGGTGCGGCCAGAGCCTTTCAGAACAAGGTCAAAACGCGCACCATCCGGGGCGATGAGCTCGCTCACCAGCAGGGCGCGCCCGTCACCGAGTTGCGGCACGAACCCGCCGAATTGATGGCCGGCATAGGCTTGCGCGATCGGGGTTGCCCATTCCGGAAAGGCGTTTCCCGCAAGCATCGCAACCCCGTCGGGCGCGCCAAGCCAGTCGGCACTCAGCCCAAGGCGCGCCGCCAGGCCTGTGTTCAGCGCAAGCAACTGCGGTGCGGCCACCGGGGCGGCGCCCACGCGTGCAAAAAAGCGTTCCGGCAGTCGGGCATAACTTGGGTCGGCGTGCGGCATGGTGTCTCCCTGCCGCTCTAGATAGGGTGCTGCGGGCAAAGCGGAAGGGGCGAGGAGCAAGACCTTGGGGCACCTGCCCGACCTCTGCGGTCACGACGCACCGCAGCACGCCTCCGGCGGGGGGATATTTGAACCAAGGCAAGCACCATGAAGGTTGCGCTTGCCTTGGCTGAAATATCCTCGGGGGTGAATTGGCCGCAAGGCCAAGAGGGGGCAGAAGGCCCCCTCTCTTTTTTTCCTTCAGCCGACCAGTTCGAGGCCCGCAAAGAAGAACGCGATTTCGCGCGCGGCCGATTCCGGGCTGTCGGAGCCGTGCACCGAGTTTTCGCCTTTGGAGATCGCAAAATCCTTGCGGATGGTGCCTGCGGCGGCCGCAGCCGGGTCGGTCGCGCCCATCACTTCGCGGTTCTTGGCAATTGCCGCTTCGCCTTCCAGCACCTGCACCACGACCGGCTCAGATGCCATGAAAGCACAGAGCTCGCCGTAGAACGGGCGTTCCTTGTGCTCGGCGTAGAACTCGCCCGCCTGAGCGGGCGAAAGGTGGATGCGTTTTGAAGCGACAACGCGCAGCCCCGCGTCTTCAAATTTGGCAATGATCTTGCCGGTCAGATTGCGCTTGGTCGCGTCGGGTTTGATGATCGAAAGGGTGCGTTCGATGGCCATGTCTGCCTCATATTGCCTCTGATGGGCGCCGGGCACCTGCCCCGCGTCGGATGCGCGCCCCCTAGCATGGGCCGCGCGGCTTGAAAACCCCACGCAGGCGGCCAGCGATTGACGCGGGCGGCCGCATCGGGCATGGGGCGGGCATGCTGAAAATATCCGACATCACCTATTCCGTGCAGGGCCGCCCATTGTTCGAGGGCGCCAGCGCCACCATTCCCGATGGCCACAAGGTGGGCCTTGTGGGCAAGAACGGCGCGGGCAAGACCACGCTGTTCCGGCTGATCCGGGGCGAACTGGCGCTGGAGGGCGGCACCATCACCCTGCCCTCGCGCGCCCGCATCGGCGGCGTGGCGCAAGAGGTGCCCTCGTCTGCAACCTCGCTTCTGGACACGGTTCTTGAAGCTGATACCGAGCGCGCGGCCCTGCTGGCTGAGGCCGAACACGCGACCGACGCGCACCGCATTGCCGATATCCAGCACCGTCTGGCCGATATCGACGCATGGTCCGCCGAAGGCCGGGCCAGTGCCATTCTGCGCGGGCTTGGCTTTGATGCCGAAGCGCAGCAGCGCCCGTGCTCTGATTTCTCGGGCGGCTGGCGCATGCGGGTGGCTCTCGCTGGTGTTCTTTTTGCGCAACCCGACGTTTTGCTGCTCGATGAACCGACCAACTACCTCGACCTTGAAGGCGCGCTCTGGCTTGAAAGCTACCTCGCCAAATACCCCCACACGGTCATCATCATCAGCCATGACCGGGGTCTTTTGAACCGTGCGGTGGGGGCGATCTTGCATCTGGACGAGCGCAAGCTGACGCTCTGGACCGGGCCTTACGACCAGTTCGCACGGGCGCGCGCCGAACAGCGCGCGGTGCAGGCCGCCGAGGCGAAAAAGCAAGAGGCGCGGCGCGCGCATCTGCAAAGTTTCGTCGACCGCTTCCGCGCCCAGGCCAACAAGGCGGTGCAAGCGCAAAGCCGGGTCAAGATGCTGGAAAAGATGGATATCATCACAGCGCCCGAAGATGCGGCCAAGCAGGTCTTTACCTTCCCGGTGCCCGAACAGCTTTCACCGCCCATTCTCGCGCTTGATGAGGTGGCGGTGGGTTACGGCGGGCCGCCGGTGCTCAAACACCTCAGCTTGCGCATCGACCAGGATGACCGCATTGCCCTGCTGGGCCGCAACGGCGAGGGCAAATCAACGCTGGCCAAGCTGCTGGCGGGCAAGCTGCCGGCTCTGATGGGCAAGCTGACGCGATCGAGCAAGCTGCGCATCGGCTATTTCGCGCAGCATCAGGTTGATGAGCTTTACCTTGACGAAACGCCCCTGCAGCACATCCAGCGTGTCTACCCGGCCGAGTTTCAGCCGCGCCTGCGCGCGCGCCTTGCCGGGTTCGGGCTGATGGCCGATCAGGCAGATACCGTGGTGGCGCAGCTTTCGGGGGGGCAGAAGGCGCGGCTTTCGTTGCTGTTGGCCACCACCAGTGCGCCGCATCTGCTGATCCTCGATGAACCCACCAACCACCTTGATATGGAAAGCCGCGAAGCGCTGGTCGAGGCGCTGAACGACTATACCGGCGCGGTGATATTGATCAGCCACGACATGCACCTGCTTGGCCTCGTGGCCGACCGGCTCTGGCTGGTCAAGGGCGGCCGCGTGGCGCCCTACCTCAACGACCTTGAGGCTTACCGGCGCGAGTTGTTGGCGGGCGACGATACCGCCGCCCCGGCGCGCGCGCAAAAACCGCAAAAGTCCCCGCGCGACCGCATTTTGGCGCTGCGATCCGATCTGCGCAAATGCGAGGAACGGGTGGCGAAGATCGAGGAGATGCTGAAAAAGCTTGATGCCAAACTGGGCGAACAGGCGCTTTATGCCCCGCATATGGGCAAGGAGTTGCACAAGTGGACGATGAAGCGGGTCGAGGCGGTGGATGGTCTGGCGCGCGCCGAGGAGCTTTGGCTGGCGGCGCATGAGGCGCTGGATGCCGCGCTCGCGCAGAATAATACCTGAGTATCTTTGTCGGCTATTGACCTGAGTGTTTCTATCAGGTTTAACCTCGCGCAGACATCAACCTGCGGAGCCGATCCCATGTCCTTGCGCCTTGCCCTGCTTGCCACCTCGCTGCTGATTGCCGTTCCGGCACTGGCAGATGAGGTCAACGTCTACTCGCACCGCCAGCCAGAGCTGGTGCAGCCGCTGTTTGATGCTTTCACCAGCGAAACCGGCATCAGTGTGAACGTCGCCTTCATCGGCTCGGGTATGGTCGAGCGGCTTCTGGCCGAAGGCCGCCGCAGCCCCGCCGATCTGGTGATGACGGTCGATATCGCGCGGCTGGCGCAGGTGGTCGATGCCGGCGTGACGCAGGCCGTGGCCTCGCCCGCGCTCGAGGCCGCCATTCCGGCAGAGTTTCGTGACCCGGCGGGGCACTGGTTCGGCCTGACCAGCCGTGCGCGCATCGTCTACGCGGCACGCGGCCGTGTGGCCGACGCCGACGTGACAACCTACGAAGATCTTGCCGACCCTAAATGGAAGGGCCGCATTTGCACCCGCCAAGGCAGCAACGACTATAACGTGGCGCTGGTCGCGGCCTACCTCGCGCACCACGGCGAGGCGGAAACGCGCACCTGGCTGGAAGGGCTGAAAGCCAACCTCGCGCGCAAGCCCGAGGGCGGCGACCGCGATCAGGTCAAGGCGATCTGGGCGGGGCTTTGCGACATCAGCCTTGGCAACACCTATTACATGGGCGAAATGCTGGCCGACCCGGAACAAAAGCAATGGGCCGATGCGGTGCGGATCGTGTTTCCGGTGTTTGAAGGCGGCGGCACGCATATGAACATCTCGGGTGTGGCGATGACCGCAGCGGCCCCCAACCACGACGCGGCGCTGAAGTTGATGGAGTTTCTTGCCTCGGACGAAGCACAGGCGATCTATGCGCAGACCAACCACGAATTTCCGGTAAAACAGGGGGTTGCGCCGTCGGAACTGGTGGCAAGCTGGGGCGACTTCATACCCGATGACCTCGGCTTGATCGAGGTGGCCAAATTGCGCCCGGCGGCACTGAAGCTGATCCAGGAAGTCAACTTCGACGGCTGAGCGGCCTTTGGGGCGGCGGCGCGATGGCCAAATGCAGCCATGGCATGTGGACATTACCGCGCCGCCGCGCCACCTTGCGCCAAAATGCCCAAGGATGACGCCATGACCCCGCGCAAGATCATCATCGACACCGATCCCGGCCAGGATGACGCCGTGGCAATTCTGCTCGCACTGGCCAGCCCCGAGCTTGAGGTTCTGGGCATCACCTGTGTCGCGGGCAACGTGCCGCTGGCACTGACCGCGCGCAACGCGCGGGTGGTGTGCGAACTTGCGGGCCGCCCGGCGGTGCCGGTGTTTGCAGGTTGCGACCGACCCTTGGCGCGCGATCTGGTGACGGCCGAATATGTGCACGGCAAATCGGGACTGGATGGCATCGCCCTGCCCGAGCCAGAAATGCCGCTGCAACCCCTCCATGCGGTCGATTTCATCATCGAAAGCTTGCGCGCGTTGCCCGAAGGCACGGTGACGCTCTGCCCGCTCGGCCCGCTGACCAACATCGCCACCGCGTTCACACGAGCCCCCGAGATTGTTTCGCGCGTAGCCGAAATCGTGCTGATGGGGGGCGGCTGTTTTGAAGGTGGAAACACCACACCCGCCGCTGAGTTCAACATTTACGTTGACCCGGAAGCCGCGGATATCGTGTTCAAATCTGGCGTTCCGCTGGTGGTGATGCCGCTCGATGTCACGCATAGGGTGCTGACCACCCGCGCACGGATCGAGGGCTTTCGCGCGCTTGGCACCCGCGTCGGGCACGCCGTGGCAAGCTGGACCGACTTTTTTGAACGCTTTGACATGGCAAAATACGGCTCTGACGGCGCCCCGCTGCATGACCCCTGCGTGATCGCCTACCTGCTTGCCCCCGGCCTCTTTCAAGGCCGCCACATCAACGTGGAAATCGAAACCGCCAGCGCCCTGACGCGCGGCATGACCGTGGCCGACTGGTGGCACGTCACGCCCCGTCCGCCCAACGCCATGTTCATGCGCGAGGTTGACGCCGACGGGTTTTTTGCCTTGCTGACCGAGAGGATCGGGCGGCTTTAGGCCTCGGCCACGAACTGTGCTGCGATCACCTGCCAGCCCTGCGCGGTGGGGCTGAGCGTGGCGGCGAAAAGCGCGCCGATGCGCCCCGCATCCGAGCCATCGGCGTGCGTCAACCCGGAAAGCACGAAGCGCTGCAACACCACCGCCGCATGCGGCCCGAGCGGGCGCAGCTTCAACCGCCCCGTCACCAGCCGGGCGCGGGCAAATGCCCCGGCAAATTCGGCGGCGAAGAGATCGGCAATGGCAGCGCGCCCCTCGGCGGCGCCACCGGTCAGGCTGACAAAATCGGCGTCTTCCGCGAACAATTCGGCCAGTGCTGCGGCATCGCGCGCCGCCCAAGCGGCGGCAAAGGCGCGCGGCAGGTCGGCAGGGGCGGCGAGGCTCATGGCGCGTCCCGGTCGGGCACGACCTTGCCGGGGTTGAGAATGCCCAGCGGGTCGAGTGCGGCCTTGATCGCGCCCATCACCTGCCAGCCCTGCCCGTGCTCGGCCGCCATATAGCCGCGCTTGCCAATGCCGATGCCGTGCTCGCCGGTCACAGTGCCACCCAAGGCCAGGGCGCGTTCGGCCATGCGCGCCGCCACCCGCTTGGCGCGCGCCATCTCGTCAGCGTTGTCGGGCGCCAGCAGCAGAATGGCATGAAAATTGCCGTCGCCTACATGGCCCAGAATCGGCCCCATCAGCCCTTCGGCGGCAATGTCGTCGCGGGTCTGCTCAACTGCTTCCGACAATCGCGAAATCGGCACGCAAATGTCGGTCACAAGGCCAACCGAGCCGGGGCGCGAGGCAAGGCAGGCCGGATAGGCCGCGTGGCGCATTTTCCAAAGCTTGCCGCGCGCCTCGGCCGTGGTGGCCCAGCTGAAATCGGCGCCACCCATTTCGGCCACCACCTCGCCAAAGCGCCGCGCCTCTTCGGCCGCGGTCGCGGGCGAGCCGTTGAATTCGACCAGAAGATGAGGCTTTTCAGGCATTTGCACGCCAGCATAAAGGTTGAAGGCGCGCACCACGGCCGCATCGACAAACTCCATCCGTGCCATGCCGATGCCAAGCTGAATCGTCGCCATCACGGTTTCGACCGCCACATGCAGGCTGTCAAAGGCACAGACCGCCGCTGACACCGCCTCGGGCTGACCATGCAGGCGCAAGGTCAACTCGGTGATGATGCCCAGCGTGCCTTCGGACCCCAGCATCAGCGCCGTCAGGTCATACCCCGACGAAGTCTTTGCCGCCCGGCTGCCGGTGCGCAAGATGCGCCCGTCGGCCAGCACCACCTCAAGCGCCAGCACATTGGCGCGCATGCTGCCATAGCGCACCGTTGTGGTGCCCGAGGCACGCGTGGCCGCCATGCCGCCAAGGCTGGCGTTGGCGCCCGGATCGACGGGGAAGAACAGCCCTGTGGCGCGCAATTCGGTGTTGAGCGCCTCGCGGGTGACGCCCGGCTGCACCACTGCCTGCATGTCGGCGCCATGCACCGCCAGCACCCGGTTCATGCGCCCCATATCAAGGCTGATGCCGCCCTGCACCGCCAGCGTGTGCCCTTCAAGCGAGCTGCCCGCGCCAAAAGCCACCACGGGCACCCGATGCGCGCTGCAGATTTTCAGAATCTCAGAAACCTCGGCGGTGGTTTCGGGCCATGCCACCGCCTCGGGCGGGGTTGGCGCGAACCAGGTTTCAGAATGGCCGTGCGCCTCGCGATCGGCGCGCGAGGTGGAAAGGCGTTGGCCTAGCAACGCGGTCAGGGCAGACAGTGCTTCAGGGGTCATCGTCGCATCACCTCGTTGGCGCAGCTTAGGCGCGCAGCCCTTGGCCTGATAGCGGCGCCGGGGTCAATGCGCCAATTGTCGCGCAGTCAGACCGGCGCACAGGCCTGCACCAGCCAAGCCGCCGCCTCGGGCGAAACCCTCGGCCCCACCTCGGCCAGCACGCGGGCGTGATAGGCGTTCAGCCAGTCGCGCTCGGGCCCGGTCAGCATGTCCACCATGACCAGCCGGGTGTCGATCGGCACCAGCGTCAGCGTTTCAAAGGCCAGCATTTCGCGCGCATCGGCGCCCGCCAGCGCTGGCGCCTCAGCCACGACCATCAGGTTCTCGATGCGAATGCCAAAGGCGCCCTCGCGGTAATAGCCCGGCTCGTTTGAAAGGATCATGCCGGGGGCAAGCGGCACTTCGGAAAGCCGCGACAGCCGCGCCGGCCCCTCATGCACACAGAGGTATGACCCGACCCCGTGCCCGGTGCCGTGGTCATAATCCTGCCCCGCAAGCCACAGCGGCGCGCGCGCCAGCGCCTCGATATCGCGCCCCGCCAGCCCCTTGGGAAAGCGCAGG
Source organism: Paracoccaceae bacterium (assembly GCA_019429405.1). Lineage (GTDB taxonomy): Bacteria > Pseudomonadota > Alphaproteobacteria > Rhodobacterales > Rhodobacteraceae > UBA6213. Next base: position 14,307 of record JAHYIZ010000017.1, on the reverse strand, counting down.
CGGCTCAGCGTGATCATGCCTTGCAGCACGCGGGTATAGGGGGCGCGGGCATCTTCGCGCACGGCCCCAACGGCAAGGGTGCGGGTGATATCGGTGGTGCCGTCGGCGTATTGCCCGCCCGAATCGACCAGCAGCAACTCGCCGGGGCGGATCGGCGCGTTGGAGGCCTCGCTGACACGGTAATGCACGATGGCGCCGTTGGCCCCGGCGCCGCAAATCGTGTCAAAGGCGATCTCGCGCAAGGCATTGGTTGCGGCACGAAAGCCCTCAAGCCGCTTTACCACGTCAATCTCGGTCAAATCGCCTTGCGGCGCCTGCGCCTCAAGCCAAGCCAGAAACTCGACCATCGCGGCGCCGTCGCGCTGGTGCGCCGCGCGCGCGCCCGCCAGTTCGACCGGGTTCTTGCAGGCCTTGGGCAAGATGCAGGGGTCATCGGCAAAGGTCACCGCAACCCCGGCCTCCTGCAACTCCAGCACCACCTGCCGCGGCACGCTGGCCGGATCAACCCGCACCGGGCCGACAAGCCCGCGCAAGGCGGGCGCGAAGGCCGCAAAAGGGCGCAGCCGCACTTGCGCGCCGAAATGCGCCAAAAGCTTGGGGCCAAACTTTTCTGCAGCGGCAAACAGCGTGAGGTTGCCCGTGTCATGCAGCACTGCGAAAGCCTGCACCACCGGGTTGTGCGCAATATCGGCACCGCGAATGTTCAAAAGCCAGGCGATCGAATCGGTCAGCGTCAGCACCGCTGCCTTGTGCCCCGCCTTGCAAAGCGCCTCGGCAAGCCGGGCGCGCTTGGCACTGCTGGCCTCACCCGCGAACTCTAGCGGGTGGATAGCGGCTGCGGCAAGCGCTGCGCCGGGCTGATCTGCCCAGATCTGATCAACAAAATTTCTTGTTGGACATAAGGTTAGCCCATGTTCTTCAAGTGCCGCCTCAAGCTCTACGATTTGTTTCTGGCTGTGCAGCCACGGGTCGAACCCCACGCGGCCGCCCTTCGGCAGATGCTCGACCAGCCAGTCGGCGGGCTTGGTTTCGGGCCAGTGCACCGGGGTGAAGACCGCCAGATCGACCTCGGCACGCACCTGCACGCGGTAGCGACCGTCAATAAAGATACCCGCCATGTTATTGAGAACAATCGCGAAACCGGCAGACCCGGTAAAGCCTGTCAACCACGCCAGCCGCGCGTCTCGCGGTGCCAGATATTCGCCCTGATGCACATCGGTCTGCGGCACGATGTAGCCCGCCAGCCCCTCAGAGACCATGACCGCGCGCAATGCGGCTAGTCGCGCGGCGCCGTTTTCAGGTGAGGTTTCAGCGGTAAATAATTGAAACATCAGCTAGCTTTCTTGATTCCCAAAAATCGCGCGCGGGCGCGGGGGTCGCTGTCGAAAAGGGCGGCAAGCTGTTCGGTCATGGCGCCCGCAAGCTGCTCGACATCGGTAATGGTCACGGCGTGTTCGTAATAGCGCGTGACGTCATGCCCGATGCCAATGGCAATCAGTTCCACCGCCCGGCGCCGCTGCACCATAGCGATCACATCACGCAGGTGTTTTTCAAGGTAATTCGCGGGGTTGACCGACAAAGTTGAGTCGTCAACCGGGGCACCATCCGAAATGACCATCAAGATCTTGCGCGCCTCGTTGCGGGCCAACATGCGCCGATGCGCCCATTCGAGCGCCTCGCCGTCAATGTTTTCCTTCAACAGCCCCTCTTTCATCATCAGGCCAAGATTGTTGCGCACCCGCCGCCATGGCGTATCGGCGCCCTTGTAGATGATATGGCGCAGGTCATTCAGCCGCCCCGGCTGCTGCACCCGCCCGCCATTCAGCCACCGCTCGCGGCTTTGCCCGCCTTTCCAGGCGCGGGTGGTGAAGCCGAGGATTTCCACCTTGACCTGACAGCGTTCCAGCGTGCGCGCCAAGACATCGGCGCAGATCGCGGCAATAGAAATCGGGCGGCCCCGCATGCTGCCCGAATTATCCAGCAACAACGTCACGCAAGTATCTCTGAACTCTGTATCTTTTTCAACCTTGAAGCTGAGCGGCATGGTCGGGTTTGCCACCACCCGCGCCAGCCGCCCGGCATCCAGCATGCCTTCTTCAAGATCAAATTCCCACGCGCGGTTCTGCTGCGCCTGCAGGCGGCGCTGCAATTTGTTGGCCAGGCGGCTGACGGCGCCTTTCAGCGGTTCAAGCTGCTGGTCGAGGTAGGCGCGCAGGCGTTCCAGCTCGGCCGGGTCAGCCAGGTCTTCGGCCTTGATTTCCTCATCAAACTCGGTGGCAAAGACCTTGTAATTGGGGTCGGCGGCCGAATGCGGTGCGGGCGCCGGGGGCTCGGGCGGGGCTTCGGCCTCGGGCATCTCGGCATCTTCGGCCATCTGCTCGTCGGCCATGTCATCGCTGCTGACGCTGGTTTGGGTGGCGTCGTCTTGCGCATCTTGCGCGCGCTCGGCGCTGGCCTCGGAGTCGTCGCTTTCGTCGCGTGCCTGATTATCGCCCGCTTGCTCGTCCTGCTCGGCGTTATCTTCGGCCTCATCGTCTTCGGCGTCGGGGTCGTCGCCCAGCTCTTCGCCATAGCCAAGGTCGGCGATCACCCGGCGCGTAAGGCGGGCGAAGGCGGCTTGGTCGGCCAGCACGTCGGCCAGCCCTTCCAGCGTGCCCCCGGCCTGTTCCTCGATGAACGGGCGCCAGAGATTGGTCAAATGCGCGGCGGCGGCGGGCAGCGGGTGGCTGGTGCCCAGTTCGCGAACCAGATACCCCGCCGCAACCGACAAAGGCGCCTCGGACTGGTCGCGCACCTGGCCATAGCCCTTGCGCTCGGCCTCATGCGCGATCTTGGCGTCAATGTTGGAAAGCGTGCCGGGCATTTCGCGCGCGCCAAGCGCCTCGCAGCGGGCATGCTCCATCGCCTCGTAAAGGTCGCGCGCCATCTGGCCCTGCGGCGTGTAGCGGGCATAGGTGGCATCGTCGTGGTGGCGACGACGCAGCGCGAAAGCGTCGGCCGTGCCGCGCGCCAGCAGCACCTCATCACGGCTCATACGGCGGCTGACCTGCGGCAAGCGCATGGCCTCACCGACATTGCCGGGCGGATCGACCGAGAAAGAGACCGTCAGTTCGGGCTCATCAGCCAGCGTGCGCGTGACATCGGCGAGCGCTTTCTTGAACGGGTCGGCGGGGTTGTCGCTTGGTTTCATCATGGCCCAGATTAAGCACCCCGCAGGGGCGGCGGCAAGAGCGGGCTGCCAAGCGGTTAATATGTGCGCGCGTGCACGATCATTGCGCGCATCGGCGTATTGTGTGCAGCCCCTGCAATGCCTTTATGGAACACGAGACCAATTTCCACCAGCCCGGAGGCTTTCATGACCAAACCGAAAATCGCTATCATCATCGGCTCGACCCGCGCCACCCGCCTTGCCGACAAACCCGCCCAGTGGATTCTGGCGCAGGCCAATGCGCGCGGCGATATCAACGCCGAAATCGTCGATCTGCGCGACTATGACCTGCCGTTCTTTGCCGAAATGGCCTCGAACGCCTGGATGCCCAGCCAGGATGCCAAGGCCGTCGCCTGGCAGAACAAGATCGGCGAATACGATGGTTTCGTGTTCGTGGTGGCCGAATACAACCACTCGATCACCGCCGCGCTGAAGAACGCGCTCGACCAGGCCTACAAGGAGTGGGTGCACAAGCCCGCCGGTGCCGTGGGGTACGGCGGTGTGGGCGCGGCGCGCGCGATCGAGCATCTGCGCGGCATCGCGGTAGAGCTGCAAATGGCGCCGGTGCGCCACGCGGTGCATATCGGCGGCGCCGATTTCATGGCAATCTCGCCGATGGGCAAAAACGCCCCGATGAGCGAGATCGAAGCGCATATCGCGCCTTCCGCCAAGGCGCTGCTTGATGACATCGTCTGGTGGGCCAATGCCACCAAGGCCGCGCGCGCAGCAGACGCGGCTGTGAAAGCGGCCTGATCACGGCACCCCTGCCCCGGCGCCACGCAGCGCCGGGGCAGACAGCGCCGACCATACGCGCAGGTAACAAACCACTGCCGCCGCCGCCCCGTTACCGCCGATCAGGCCGATGTGCATGGCATCACAACATAAGCTTGGACAGCGACCATAGTCCCGCCTCCTAACTCATCGCCTCTCTGAGCAAGTCCGCGGGGACATACGAGAGTCGGATCATTGCCGCTCACCAACAGGCGAAGCGACATTCTCGCGTACATGCGGAAATTCTGCCTCAATAGCAAGCATTTGCGTTGTAATCAGGTATCGGCGGTGACGAAGCTCAAGGCGTTTAATCGACACAACAACCAACACGGAGAGCCATGCGGCCCATATACTTCGGAAGGTCAGAAATGCCAGTATTGCCGCGAGAGCGCAAATCCCGATAGTTTCAATTTTGAGTAGTCGTTTTGTTTTTACGCATGCAATTCGTCCGTAAGATACTGATATCGTTCTAATAAACTATCCACACGCCAATCTGGGTGATTACTTTTTTCGTGGACGGTCATCACTTCATGCTCTGGCTGGCCGCTGATTCCGGCAGTTCCTCGTCAAAGAGCCGCTGGTAGATTTCGGCCACCATCTTGCGTTCCAGCTCGTCGCATTTATTGAGGAACGTCACCCGGAAGGCATAGCCGACGTTGCGAAAGATCTCGGCGTTCTGCGCCCAGGTGATAACAGTGCGCGGGCTCATCACGGTGGAAAGATCGCCGTTCATGAAGGCGGTGCGCGTGAGGTCTGCGACATGCACCATCTGGCTGATCGTCTTGCGGCCCTTGTCGGTGTTGTAATGCGGGTTCTTCGACAGCACGATGGCCACCTCGGCGTCGTGCGAAAGGTAGTTGAGCGTCGCCACCAGTGACCAGCGGTCCATCTGGCCCTGGTTGATTTGCTGGGTGCCGTGGTAAAGCCCGGTGGTATCGCCCAGCCCCACGGTGTTCGAGGTGGCGAACAGGCGGAAATAGGGGTTCGGGGTGATGATCTCGTTCTGATCGAGCAGCGTCAGCTTGCCGTCGGCCTCCAGCACGCGCTGGATCACGAACATCACATCGGCGCGGCCCGCATCGTATTCGTCAAACACGATCGCGGTGGGGTTGCGCAGCGCCCAGGGCAGGATGCCTTCGTGAAACACCGTCACCTGCTTGCCATCGACCAGCTTGATCGCGTCCTTGCCGATCAGGTCGATGCGCGAAACGTGGCTGTCGAGGTTCACCCGAACGCAGGGCCAGTTCAGCCGTGCCGCCACCTGCTCGATATGGGTCGATTTGCCGGTGCCGTGATAGCCCTGAATCATCACCCGGCGGTTATAGGCAAAGCCCGCCAAAATCGCCAAGGTCGTGTCGGGGTCGAATTTGTAGGTCGGGTCGAACTCGGGCACCCGATCCGAGCGGTCGGCAAAGCCGCGCACCTTCATTTCGGTTTCGATGCCAAAAACCTCGCGAACCGCGATGTCTTCGGTGGGTTTTGCGTTCTGCTCAAGCATATGTTCCGCCATCTATCGGGCGCGCACGGGCGCATCTGGGGTGTTGCATGGAACATATCGCCGGGGGCGGCAAGCGCAAGGCAAAGTGCCCGCCGCGCGGGGATATTTGGCTGCAAGCATTTGCGGGCTCACGGTCGGTCGATCTGACCGCCGCCGACAAAGGCCGCAACGCCGGTGGTGGCGGGGCCAGTGGTGGGCAGGCCACGCGCCACCCGCAGCGCCAGATGCGCGCAGGCGGCGGCCGAAAGCGCGTCGCCGGGAAGGCCTGCGTCATCGACGGTTGCAACCGCGCAAGGCAGCAGCGCGCGAAGACGGGCAAGCAGCATTGGGTTCGCCCGGCGTGCGCCCGCAACCAGCAAGCGCGCGGGCGGCGCCGGAAAATGCTCAAAACCGCGCGCGACAGCTTCGGCGGTGGCCTCGATCCGGGTGGCCAGACTGCTTCGCCCACGCCGCGCGAGGGCACCTGCAAGCGCCGCCAGCGTGGCATCAGTCAGCACCTTCGGCGGCATGCGCAAAAAGAACGGCTGCGCCAGCATCCGCGCGATGGCGGCGCGGTCAGGCTGGCCCGACCCCTTGCCAAGGGGTGCGGCGGGGCCCGCGTCAAACCCCATGCAGGCGCCGGGGGCCTCGGGGCCGCGGGTGCATGGGTCCACCCACGAAAGCGCGGCCCGGTTGCCCAGTGTCAGAAACGCAATCGGCGCGGTCGCACCCATGAACCGCACCAGAGCGTGATGAAAAAAGGGCGAAAGCGGCCCGCCTTGCCCGCCAAGCGCACGGTCGCTGGACCGGAAATCAGAAACCACGCTCAGCCCCAGCACGTCGGCCAGAACCGCGCCAGAGCCGAGTTCGGCGCCCGCACGCATTGGCCCGCGAAAGCCGATGATTTCGGCCTCTGGAAAGCCGCTGAGCAGCTCTGCCGCAGCGGTTTCGACCACTTCGGCGGCTGCCTCGGGGGGGGCAGAGCGCAAAACCGCCAACTCGCCCGCGCTCCAGCCGCGAACGCTATGCCGCCCCAGCGCATGCAGGTTTGCGCCGTCGCTCTGCACCATCGCCGCCACTAGGCCCTCGGGGCCTGACCCCGGCACCACCGCAACCGCCCAGACCGCCCCTGCCTGCAACATGGCCTTTTCCTCACCCGCCCGCCCCGGTATAGGGCAGGCAAGATGCAAGGGACAAGCCGCCATGACCTACCACCCCAAATCCGATTTCATGCGCGTGATGATGGAGCGCGGCTTTCTGGCCGATTGCACCGATTATCAGGGGCTCGACGAGGCATTGGTGGCGGGCGTGGTGCCCGCCTACATCGGCTTTGACGCAACCGCGCAATCGCTGCATGTGGGCAGCCTGATCCAGATCATGATGCTGCGCTGGCTGCAAAAATGCGGCCACAAGCCGATCGTGCTGATGGGCGGCGGCACCACCAAGGTCGGCGACCCGAGCTTTCGCGCCGAAGAACGGCCGCTGCTGACCCCGGCGCAGATAGACGCAAATATCGCGGGCATCCGGCAGGTCTTTTCGGCCTATGTGCGCTTTGGCGAAGGCGCGGACGATGCGATCATGGTCAACAACGCCGAATGGCTTGACGCGCTCAACTACCTCGATTTCCTGCGCGATATCGGGCGCCATTTCAGCGTCAACCGGATGCTGGCATTTGAATCGGTGAAATCGCGGCTTGACCGCGAGCAGTCGCTGAGCTTCCTCGAATTCAACTACATGATCCTGCAAGCCTATGATTTTCTCGAACTTTTCCGCCGCTATGGCTGCCGCTTGCAGATGGGCGGATCGGACCAGTGGGGCAATATCGTCAACGGGATTGATCTGACGCGCCGCGTGCTCGACGCCGAGATCTGGGGCCTGACCTCGCCCTTGCTCACCACGTCAGACGGCAAGAAAATGGGCAAAAGCGCCTCGGGCGCGGTCTGGCTCAACGCCGATCTGCTTTCGCCTTACGAGTTCTGGCAGTTCTGGCGCAATACGACCGACGCCGATGTGGGCCGGTTCCTGAAGCTTTACACCGAGCTGCCGCTGGCCGAATGCGACCGTCTGGGCGCGCTTGCAGGGGCCGAGATCAACGCCGCCAAGATCATTCTCGCAAACGAGGTCACCACACTTTTGCATGGCAAACCCGCCGCCGAAGCCGCCGAAGCGACCGCACGCGAGGTGTTTGAAAAGGGCGGCGTCGGCGATGACCTGCCCACGCTCGCGCTCACGCAGGCCGAACTGGCCGAAGGCATCAGCCTTGCGCAATTGGTGGTGCGCTCGGGGCTTGCCAAATCGGGCAAGGATGCAAAACGGCTGATCGCCGAAGGCGGGTTGCGGGTGAATGATGCGCCAGCCGTCGATCCCGGCCACGTCTTCACCGCGACCGACCTCGCGCAGCCGCTCAAACTCACCGCAGGGCGCAAACGCCACGCGCTGGTCAGCCTCGGTTAGGGCTTCTTCATCGCCCAAATACCCCACGGGGGTCCGGGGGTGTGAAACCCCCGGCCTCTCAGATCACCATATCGTCGCGGTGCACCAGCGCCGCGCGGCCGGGGTAGCCCAGAATCGCGGCGATCTCGCCCGATTTGTGGCCACGAATGGCGCGCGCCTCGGCGGCGGTGTAGCGCGCGAGGCCCTTGCCAAGCGCCGCGCCATCGGGGCCGAGAATGGCCACCGGGTCGCCGCGCCCGAAACTGCCTGTAACCGCCACCACACCTGCCGGCAGCAGCGACTTGCCCCGCCTTAGCGCCGCAATTGCCCCCGCGTCGAGCCGCACTTCGCCGCGCGGTTTCATCGCCGCAATCCAGCGTTTGCGCGCGGCCTGCGGGTCGCCGTCTGGCAAAAACCATGTGCAGCGCGCCCCCGCCGCCATCGCCGAAAGCGGGCGCAGCCCCGAGCCTTCCATGATCGCCAGCGCGCATCCCCCCGCCACTGCGGTTTTTGCGGCCAGAAGCTTGGTTTTCATCCCACCCCTGGAAAGCCCCGATATCGCCTCGCCCGCCATCGCCTCGATCGCGGGCGTGATATGTGCCACCACATCAAAATGCTGCGCCGCAGTATCGAGTTTGGGGTTGGCCGAGTAGAAGCCGTCCACATCCGACAACAGCACCAGTTGATCGGCGCCGATCGTCACCGCGATCTGGGCGGCGAGGCGGTCATTGTCGCCAAAACGAATTTCGTCGGTCGCGACTGTGTCGTTTTCGTTGACAATCGGCACCACGCCGAACCCCAGCAGGGTTTCCATCGTGGCGCGGCTGTTCAGGTAGCGGCGGCGGTCTTCGGTGTCTTCCAGCGTGACCAGAATTTGCGCGGTCTTGACACCATGCGGCGCCAGCACCTCTTCATAGGCGCGCGCCAGGCGGATCTGCCCGACCGCCGCCGCCGCCTGCGCTTGTTCCAGCGTCAGCGTGCCGGCAGGCAGGCCCAGCACCCGGCGCCCCAGCGCGATCGCGCCGGATGAGACAAGGATCACATCGGCCCCGCGCGCCCGCGCCGCCGCCACATCAAGCGCCAGCGCCGCGAGCCAGTCCGATTTCAGCCCGGCGTCGTCGACAAGCAAGGCCGAGCCGATTTTCACCACCAGCCGCTTTGCGGCGGCGACATCGGGGGTCAGGGTTGCCACGGCGCATCCTCCGCTGGCCCCGCACGCCCCGCCGTGATTTGCGCATGAAGCGCGCGCAACACCTCGGGCACGCCCGCTTTTGATACGCCAGACATCAGCAACACCGGCCCGCCCACGGCTTTTTCAAGCGCGCGGCGGCGGGTGCCGAGGGTCTTGGCATCCAGCGCGTCGATCTTGTTCAGCGCGGTGATGCGGGGTTTGGCGGCAAGTTCGGGGGAATAGGCTACAAGCTCGGCCAGAATGGTGCGGTAATCCCTGGTGATGGTTGACGAGGTGCCATCGACGAGGTGCAAGAGCACCGTGCAACGCTCGACATGGCCAAGAAAGAGATCGCCGAGGCCCTTGCCTTCGGACGCGCCTTCGATGAGGCCGGGAATGTCGGCCATGACGAATTCCTTGCCGTCGATGCCCACCACACCAAGGTTGGGGTAAAGCGTGGTAAATGGGTAATCGGCAATCTTCGGCCGCGCGTTCGAGACCGCGGCAAGAAAGGTCGATTTGCCCGCGTTGGGCAGCCCCAGCAGGCCCGCATCGGCAATCAGCTTGAGCCGCAGCCACAGCGCGCGCTCGACCCCATCCTGGCCGGGGTTGGCGCGGCCGGGCGCACGGTTGGTCGAACTTTTGAAATGCAGGTTGCCAAAACCGCCGTTACCGCCGCGCGCCAGCAGCACGCGCTGGCCGGGCACGGTCAGGTCGGCCACCACGGTTTCCTCGTCATCTTCCAGAATTTCGGTGCCCACCGGCACCCGCAGCACCACATCGGCGCCATTCGCGCCGGTCATCTGGCTGCCCATGCCGTGCTGGCCGCTTTTGGCGAAGAAGTGCTGCTGATAGCGAAAATCGATGAGCGTGTTCAGCCCCTCGACCGCCTCGGCCCAGACCGATCCGCCATTGCCACCGTCGCCGCCGTCGGGGCCACCGAATTCCACATATTTTTCGCGCCGGAACGACACGCAACCGCCCCCGCCCGAACCCGAGCGGATATAGACTTTTGTCAGATCGAGAAATCTCATCGGGCGTGCTTTCACAGGGGTCAACCGCAGCCGATAGAGCCTGCCGCGGAATTGTTCAAGGGCGCTGAAAAGGCGGGGGGCCGTCAGCCCCCCGAGGCTATACGGACCAAGGCAAGGTCAGGGGCGCGTGAAGTTGCGGGCCGGGGCTGGTGCCGCGCGGGCTGCCGAGGCGACGAGCGTAATCGCGCCAGGCCGAAAACCGTTACGCGCCAGCAGCCGCGCCGATGCGGGGTTATCTATGAAAACCCTTGCCGTCAGCTGCGCCAGTGCAAAGCGGTCAGTGATGGCGGCGATGAAGGCGGGCAGCGCCTCGGACATCAGCCCCTGCCCGTGAACCTCGGGGGCGAGAAAGTAATAGATTTCGGGGTCATCGAGCGATTTCAGGCCCATGGCGCCAATGAAGGCGCCGTCGCGGCGCAGCGCGAGGCGAAACGGGGGCGTGCCGTGCCAGCGCCAGCTGCGGGCAAAGTCGAGCGCCTCGGCCTCGGTGAGCGTGGGGGCAAACACAAACAACATCGGCCCAACCCGCGGATCGGTGACGATACGACGAATTGCGGGGGCGTCGGCTTCGGTGACCGGGGTCAGAGACAGGCGCGGGGTGGCAAGAACGAAGGGGTTGGCCAAGGCCCAGCTGGTACGGTGCAGCGTCATGGTGACATGCGCCAGATCGCGGCCGCGGGGGCGGCAGGGTTCAGGACCACGGGCAATTTCGGCAAAGCCAAGCCGCGTCAAGACCCGCGCCGAGGCGATGTTGCCCTCAAAATACCCCGATTTGACCGGCCCCGATTCAGGGTGCGCAAAATGCGCGGCGAGCACCGCACGGGCGGCTTCGGTGGCGTAGCCCCGGCCTTGCGCGCGGGGCAAGACCCAATAGCCCAGATGCGGGTTGAGCGCGACCGAGCCGCACAAACCTTGCGCATCCTCAATCACCCAGAGCGCGCGCGCGGGAGCTTCGGCAAGGAAGGCCGCAAAATCGGCGGGCGTGTAGGGAAAAGGCGGCGCCGACAGCCACTGAACGTGCGAAAAATCGTTGAACGCCGCCAGCCAGGCGCGTTCGTCCGCGCGCCTCAGGGGCCGCAGCGTAAGCCTCTCTGTTCTGATCGTTTCGCGCAAGCGCACGATGTTACGACAGCTTCTTAATGTAGGTCCAGGTGGGCACGCGGGCGCCACGCGCCACCGACCACGCCTCGGCATCGCCCAGATATTCAAACTCGCAATGGCTCAGCACGCGCGCCGAACCGGGGTTATCCTGAAACACCACGGCCAGCAGCGCGCTTGAACGGTGCGGGTTGGCGTGCACCAGTGCCGCCAGCGCCTCAGAGGCAAAACCCGCATTCCACAGGCCGGGCGCCACCCAGAAACTCACCTCCGACTGGCCCGGCTCAATCCGGGTCAACGAGATCAGCCCGAGAACCTCATCCAACCCCTGCCCCGAGCCATCCATCGCCCAGACATCTTCGGCGCGCCCATCGGCCATCGCCCGCGCGATATAGGCCTCGGAAGCCCCCGGCGGTAGCGGATGCGGGATCGTGCGGGTTCCCGTCGCCAGCCGCTTGTCGGCGGTATACATCGCGATCAGCCCGGCGTCCGAGCGGCGCAGCGGGCGCAGCACGAAACGCTCGGCGGCGATCACCGGTTGGGTCGGTATGGTGGCTTGCAGCATGCCTTTCCTCCTCCTGAAACGCATGGCGGGCGGTTGTGTGCCCTGTGGACTCAACGTGGGGCGCCGCCGTTACAGCGCCAAGCCCGACGAGATCACACCCGTGTAACCCAAATGTTTGGGGGGACCGGCCTTTCAGCCGATCCCCCCGGAATGTGTCTGGGTGTCTGGCTTACTCGGCGGCTGCCTCGGCGGCGATGACCGAAATGTAGGTGCGGCCCTTGAGACCCTTCTTGAACAGAACATGTCCCATGTTCAGCGCGAAAAGGGTGTGGTCACGGCCCATACCGACGCCGTTGCCCGGCCAGAAGGTGGTGCCGCGCTGGCGCACGATGATGTTGCCGGGGGCAACCAGCTGGCCGCCATAGAGTTTCACGCCAAGGCGACGACCGGCCGAATCACGACCGTTGCGCGAAGAACCGCCTGCTTTTTTGTGTGCCATGGGGAATTACTCCTGAGCTGGCGCGGCTTTTTTGGCGCGCTTCGGTTTGGCGGGGGCTTCGACCGGGGCCGGGGCAGCGGCCTCGGCGCCATGGGCGGCGCGGCGCGCGATGGCGGTGCCGATCGCTTCCTTGACGCCCGATTTCTCGGCGCCAGAGGCGAGCACTTCGGTGATCCGCACCAGCGTCAGTTGCTGGCGGTGGCCACGGGTGCGCTTGGACGAGTGCTTGCGGCGGCGCTTGTGAAAGGTGATGACCTTGTCGGCCTTGATCGTGTCGATCACGTCGGCCTGCACGGCCGCACCCGCCACCAGCGGAGCGCCGATGACCGGGGCGTCGCCGCCGACCATCAGAATTTCGTTGAACTGGATCTTTTCACCAGCCGTGGCATTCAGCAATTCCACGCGCAGCACGTCACCTGCCTGCACCTTGTATTGCTTGCCGCCGGTCTTGAGGACCGCAAACATGGGTCGTTCCCTTTTTCATACCCGCGTCGTGTGGCCCCCGTTTCCGGGTGTTTTGGGGTTGCCCCGCCTCGGACAGCGCGCCCCGTCAGGGGCGTTATTGCAATTGATATCCGGCGGAAAGCATGGTGCCTCCGCCGGACCGGGCGCTTATCGGGTATGGGGCGCGGCGAGTCAAGGGTGGTTGTGGCGCGGCGCGGCGGCTTTTCAGCCCCACCGCGCCAGCACTTCGGCGGCGCTGACCCGGCGCAGCGGCGAGCCCCGGCCGATGGCGCCGGGGGTTCGCGAGAGGCGCGGGGCGGGGCTGGGTTGGGCCAGCCCCTCATGCGTGGTGTAGCTGGCACGGGCGGCGTTGTGCGGGTGGCCGGGGGCCTCGGCAATGGTCAGAACCGGGGCAGCGCAGGCATCGGTGCCTTCAAGGGCTGCGGCCCACTGGTCGCGGGTTCGGGTGGCAAAGACGGCGGCAAGGCGGGCGCGGGTTTCGGGCCAGTGCGCGCGGTCGTGCTGCGCGGGCAGGGTTTCGGGGGCAAGCCCGAGGCGGGTAACAAGCTCGGCCCAGAACTTCGGCTCAATCGCGCCGACCGCGATATGGCCGCCACAGGCGCAGCGGTAGGTGGTGTAAAAGGGCGCCGCGCCATCAAGCAGGTTGGCCTGCCGCCGGTCGGCCCAGGCGCCCCGCCCCGCCATGCCCGAGATCATCGCCATCAGATGCGCCACCCCGTCGCAGATCGCGGCATCGACCACCTGGCCCTGGCCGCTGGCGCGGGCATGATGCAGCGCCGCGAGCATGCCGAAAGCGAGGTAAAGCGCGCCACCGCCAAAATCGCCCAGCAGGTTCAGGGGCGGCACCGGCGCCTCGGCAGGGCCGATCGCGTGCAGCGCGCCCGAGAGCGCGATATAGGTGATGTCATGCCCGGCCGCCTGCGCCAGCGGGCCCGATTGCCCCCAGCCGGTCATACGGCCATACACGAGGGCGGGGTTTTGTGGGAAATCATCCGGGCCAAGGCCAAGCCGCTCCATCACCCCCGGCCGCATGCCCTCGATCAGCGCATCGGCGCGGTTGATGAGGGCGCGGGCTGCAGCGGCACCTTCGGGCGATTTCAGGTCAAGCTCCAGCACATCGCGGCCCCGATCAAGCACGTCATAGGCAAGCCCCAGCACATGCGCCGCAGCACCGGGGCGGGTAATGCGGATGACATCGGCGCCCATGTCGGCCAGCAGCATCGCGGTGAAAGGGGTGGGGCCAAGCCCGGCGATTTCGACAATGCGCAACCCGGCAAGCGGGCCCTGTGCGGCGGTCATGGCGGCTCCTTTCGGCAAGGCCGGGGGTTTTGCACCCCCGGACCCCCGCAGGGTATTGGTGCAAAGGAGAAGCGCAAAGGGGTTTCGCGCCGGGTGCGATGTGGCGTGTGTGCCTACCCCCCCGCGCGTTCCTCGAGCGCCAGCCATTCCGCCTCGGCGGCGTCGAGCGCGGTCTGGCGTTCGGCCAGTGCCTCGGAGGCGCGGCGGAACTTGTCGGGGGCGGTGGTGAACAGGGCGGGGTCTGATAGCAGGTCGGCAAGCTTGCCGATCTCGGCCTCGAGCCGGGCGATGACGGCGGGCAGGGCATCGAGGCGGTGGCGCTCGGTGAAGGTTAGGGCCGGGGCGGG
>JAHYIZ010000055.1 GCA_019429405.1 Paracoccaceae bacterium | reverse complement strand
GGCACCCGGTGCGCCCGAACACTGGACCCGGCAAGAATTGCGCGCCGCCCCCGATGAGGCGGGCGCGCCTGCCAGCGCCTCGGCCACCGCCACCGCCGCGCATGCCTGCGCGATGGTGGACCTGATCTGTGCCGGAACGCTGCCGCACAGCGGCCTGATTGCGCCGGGCGACATTGGCCCCGCCGTGCTCCGCCAGAGCCGTTTTTTTGCCGTGCTCGACCCGGCCCGAACCGCCGCGGCGCCGGGCTGAGCGGGCATGGACAGCGGGGCACTCACAGGCAAGGGCGACGGGCGCGGGGGCGAGCGCGCCTCCAAGGTTGACATCTCGCTGCTGCAAACCTTCCACCTTGTCGCGCGCACGGGGTCGTTTTCTGCTGCCTCGCGTGAGTTGAACATTTCCTACCAATCGGCCGCGAACCATGTGCGCCGGCTGGAACAGATGTATGGCGCGCGGCTGATCGAGGCCGAAAAGGGCTCGCGCCGGGTTACGCTGACGCCGCAGGGGCGGGCGCTGCATGCCTCGCTCGGGGCCGAGCTGGAAACCATCCTGTCGCGCATTTCGGTGCTGTTGCACGACGTGCATTCGGTGCTGCGGGTCGGCGTGCCGCAAGCGCTGTTTCACCACTTCTTTCCCGCCATTCTGCATGAGTTTCGCGCCGAGGCCCCCGATATCGAGCTTGCCTTTTATGAGCGCGACACGACGCTTGAAAAGATGATGATGGATGGCGCGCTGGATGCGGCGGTCAGCGAGCGCAGCTTCAGCCACCCCGCGATCACGCAGCAATTGCTTGGCTCGTACCGCTTGGCTCTGGTCTGGCCGGCAGAGTGGAACCTGCCCGATGCGGGCGCGGTTCCCTTGGGGGATGAGCTGCTGGCCTTTCGCAACCGCCCGTTCGTGACCTATGAGGCCGGGCAGATGGTGCGCCAGCACACGCTCGATTACCTCGGCGAGCGTATGGGGGCAGCGCCGCACATCGCCACCTCGGCCTCTGGCTCTACCAGTGTCATGCGGATGATCGAGGTGGGCCTGGGCTATGGCGTGGTGCCCGAATGGATCGTCGATAGCGGGAACCGGGCGGTCAAGATGCGCCTGCTGCACGAAATGGAGCCGATGAAGCTCTGGTTCGCGCATACCGCCTTTCTCGGCGGCAACCGGTTCATCGGGCTTTTGCAGCGCTGCTGCCGGACCGCGCTGGCCTGAGGCGCGCCCGCCTGACCTTACGTCGCACGCCCGCGATCAGGTGCCTTTGGGCATGGACGCGCGCACGCGCGCGCGCCACATTCTTGCCCATGCGCAGCAGGGCGGTGATGTCGTGCAAGGGTGCGGCGATGGCCAGAAGGGGGCAGACATGGGCGAAGCGGGGGTGATCGGGCGCGCGGGCTATGAACAGGCGCTGACCGAGCTTGCCGCCACGCGCGACGCATGGGCGCGCACAAGTGCCGAGGCGCGCGCCGATGTGCTGGACGAGATCAAGGCGGCGCTGATGCCCGTTTCCGCCGCATGGGCCGAAACCGCCGCGCGCATCAAGGGCCTGCCGCAGCGCTCGCCGCTTGAGGGCGAAGAGTGGCTTTCGGGCCCTTACGCGCTGATGTCTGCCTGCGATGCCTATGCCGAGACCTTGCGCAAGCTGCCGGGAAAGGGCTTTTTGCGCGGCTTGCACCAGCGGGTGTTGCCCGGCGGGCAGCTATCGGTGCGGGTGCTGCCGCGTACCTTTTGGGACCGGGTGCTCTATTCCGGCATCACCGCCGAGGTCTGGATGCAGCCGGGGGTCACGCAAGCAACGCTGGCCAGCCACGCCGCCGCCACATGGGACACCCCGCCCGAGGCACGGCAGGGCGCGGTGGCGCTGGTGCTGGGGGCGGGCAACATCACCTCGATTGCGCCGCTCGACTGCCTGCACAAGCTCATGGTCGAACATCAGGTGGTGGCGCTGAAGCTCAACCCGGTGCTGGCCGATCTTGGCCCGGTGCTGGCGGCGGCGCTGGCACCGCTGACGCGGCGCGGGGTGCTGCGCATCTTGCAAGGCGACGGTGCCGATGGCGCCTATCTGGCCACGCATCCGCTGATCGAGACCCTGCACATCACCGGCGCGGGGGCCACGCATGATGCGATTGTCTGGGGGGCCGGGGCGGAAGGGCAGGCGAACAGGGCTGCGGGCCGACGCCTGAACCCGCGCCCGATGACCTGCGAGCTGGGTGCGGTCTGCCCCACGATCGTGGTGCCGGGGCCGTGGTCGGCGGCCGACATCGCCTTTCAGGGTGAACATATCGCCACGCAAAAGCTGCACAATTCGGGCTTCAACTGTGTCGCCTGCCAGGTGCTGGTGTTGCCCGAGGGCTGGGAGGGCGCGCCGCCGCTGCTGGCATCGGTCGCTGATGTGATGGAGCGCGCCGGGCAGCGCGTGGCGTGGTACCCCGGCGCCGAAGCGCGGATGGCGGGGTTTGCGCAGGCGGGCGGGGCTGCAACCCGCCACCTGCCGCGCGGCGCCGCGGCAGCGCTGGTGTTGGCCGACCTCGATGCTTCGGACCACGTCGATCTGCGCACCACCGAAGCCTTTGCGCCCGCGCTCGGGATCAAGCGGCTTGCCGCGCCCGATGCCGAAAGCTACCTGCGCGCCGCGATTGAATGGGCCAACGCCGAACTGCACGGCACCCTTGGCGCCAACATCCTGATCCACCCCGCGACGCTACGCCAGATCGGCCGCGCCCGGTTTGAGGCGCTGCTGGCTGATCTGCGCTATGGCTGCATCGCGGTGAATGGCTGGGCCGGGATCGGCTTTCTGATGGTGCAGGCGCCGTGGGGGGCGTTTCCGGGGCACAGCCCGGAAGATGTGCAATCGGGTATCGGCACGGTGCACAACAGCCTGATGCTGGATGCCACCGAACGCACGCTGATATGGGCGCCATGGGCGCCGTTTCCGCGCAGCCTGCGCTATGGCTTCACACTGCTGCCGCGCCCGCCGTGGTTTATCACCCATACCCGCGCGCGGGTGGTGGCGCGGCTTCTGACCGATTTCCTCTACCGCCCGGCATGGCGCAAACTGCCGCGCATTCTGGTCAACGCGCTGCGCGGCTAGTTGCCCAGAATGGTTGGCAGCCGCAGCCCGTGCGCGCGCGCGCAGGCGATGGCTTCGGGGTAGCCTGCATCGGCATGGCGCCACACGCCTGAGGCGGGGTCGTTCCAGAGCACCCGCTCCAGCCGCCGTGCCGCCGCTTCGGTGCCGTCGGCCACCACCACCATGCCCGCGTGCTGCGAAAAGCCCATGCCCACGCCGCCGCCATGGTGAATGCTGACCCATGTGGCGCCGCTGGCGGTGTTGACCAGCGCATTCAGCAAGGGCCAGTCAGACACCGCGTCGGACCCGTCGCGCATGGCTTCGGTTTCGCGGTTGGGGCTCGCGACCGAGCCTGCATCAAGGTGGTCGCGCCCGATCACCACCGGGGCTTTCAACTCGCCCGTGCGCACCATTTCATTGAAGGCAAGGCCCGCGCGGTGCCTATCACCTAGCCCGATCCAGCAGATGCGCGCGGGCAGGCCCTGAAAGGCGATGCGGTCACGCGCCATGTCAAGCCAGCGGTGCAGATGCGCGTTTTCGGGGAACAGCGCCTTCATCTTGGCGTCGGTGCGGTAGATGTCCTCGGGGTCGCCCGATAGCGCCACCCAGCGGAACGGGCCGATGCCCTTGCAAAAGAGGGGGCGAATGTAGGCGGGCACGAAGCCGGGAAAGGCGAAGGCGTCGGCCAGCCCCGCGTCGAGCGCCACCTGCCGGATGTTGTTGCCATAATCGAGCGTCGGCACGCCCGCATTCCAGAAATCGACCATCGCCTGCACCTGCACGCGCATGCTGGCGCGCGCTGCGGCCTCAACCTCATGCGGGGCGGTTTCCTGCTTGGCGCGCCATTCCGCCAGCCCCCAACCCTGTGGCAGATAACCGTGCAGCGGGTCGTGCGCGCTGGTCTGATCTGTCACGATATCAGGGCGTTGGCCGCCATCATTCATGCGGCGCAGTAGCTCGGGGAAGATGTCGGCGGCATTGCCCAAAAGCCCGACCGATTTTGCCTCGCCCTTCGCGGTCCACGCGGCGATCAAGGCGAGTGCTTCATCCAGAGTCTGAGCTTTGGCGTCCAAGTATCTGGTGCGCATGCGAAAATCTATGCGCGTCTCGTCGCACTCGACGGCCAGACAGCAGGCCCCGGCCATCACTGCTGCCAGGGGTTGCGCGCCGCCCATGCCGCCAAGCCCTGCCGTCAGGATCCATTTCCCGGTCAGATCGCCGCCATAGTGCTGGCGCCCGGCCTCGGCAAATGTCTCGTAAGTTCCTTGCACAATGCCTTGAGTTCCAATGTAAATCCAGGATCCGGCAGTCATCTGGCCATACATCATCAGGCCCTTGCGATCCAATTCGTTGAAATGTTCCCATGTCGCCCAGTGCGGCACGAGGTTTGAATTGGCGATCAGCACGCGCGGCGCATCAACATGGGTGCGCACAACCGCCACCGGGCGGCCCGATTGCACCAGCAAGGTCTCATCGGCCTCAAGGTCGCGCAGGGTGGCCACGATCCGGTCGAAATCGCCCCAGCTGCGCGCGGCGCGCCCGATGCCGCCGTAAACCACCAGTTCATGCGGGTTCTCGGCCACGTCGGGGTGCAGGTTGTTCATCAGCATGCGCAAGGGCGCCTCGGTCTGCCAGCTTTTCGCGGTCAGTTCGGTGCCGGTGGCGGGGTAGATGGTGCGGGCGTTCTTGCGATCAAGCATGGCGGGTTCCTTTCGGGCCGGGCGCGCGGTGGCGCGCAATGTGGTCGAGCGCGGCGAGCATGTCGGCCAGCAGCGCGCGCAGGGGTGCTGCGCGGGTGGGGTCATAGGCAAAGGGTGGCGCCTCGGTGGCAAGGTAGGCGCGCTGCGCAATCTCCATCTGAATCGCGTGCACGCCGGTCTCAGAGCGGCCATAGTGGCGCGTGGTCCAGCCGCCCTTGAAGCGCCCGTTCAGCACCCAGTCGAACCCTTCGGCAGTGCGGGCGGGTGCCAGCACCGCCTCGGCCAGTTCGGGCGCACAGGTGGTGCCGCCGTTGGTGCCGATGTTGAGCACGGGCAGGGTGCCATCGAACAGGAACGGGATGCGCGAGCGGATCGAGTGGCAATCAAAGACCACGGCCACCCCATGCGCGGCCCGCACCCGCGCCACCTCGGCGGCGAGTGCTGCGTGGTAGGGGGCGTGAAAGCGCGCGCATCGCTCGGTAACCTCGGCCTCGGTGGGCGCCTGCCCCTGGCGCCAGATTGGCTCGCCGTCAAAATCGGTCTCGGGGCAGAGCCCGGTGGTGTTCTGCCCCGGATAGAGCGAAGCGCCTGCGGGGTCGCGGTTCGCGTCGATGCCATAGCGGTGGAAGGTCGCGCGCACCACGGTGGCGCCGGGCAAGAGCCCCTCGTACAGCTGGTCGATGTGCCAGTCAGTATCGGCCAGAAGCCGCCCCCGGTCGTTCAGCCGCGCCATGATGGCATCCGGCAGCCAGGTGCCGCCGTGCGGTTGCGCCAGAATAACCGGCCCCGCGCCCCGGATCACCACAACCGGGGTCATGGCGCCAGCCTCGGCAAAGCAACCCCTGCCGCTGCGGCGATGGCGCCCGAAGCGACCAGCCGCGCAGCAACCTCAAGCTCCGGTGCAAGGGTGCGGTCGTCGGCAAGGGCCGGCACATCTTCGCGTGTCCGCGCCACCACGCGGGCGAGCGGCGCACTGGTTGCCAACGGCGCGCGAAAGCCCACGCCCTGCGCTGCGCACAAAAGCTCGACCCCAAGGATGCGGTTGAGGTTTTCCAGCATCGGCCCCAGTCGGCGCGCGCCGTGGGCTGCCATGCTGACATGGTCTTCCTGATTGGCCGATGTGGGCGTGCTGTCGGTCACGCAGGGCATAGCGATGTGCTTGTTTTCGCTCATCAATGCCGCTGTGGTCACCTCGGCGATCATGTAGCCGGAATTGAGGCCGGGGTTCGGCGTCAGGAACGGCGGCAGATCGTGGTTCAGCACCGGATCGACCATCAGCGCCACGCGGCGCTGCGCGATGGCCCCAATCTCGGCCAAGGCGAGGGCGATCATGTCGGCGGCAAAGCCCACCGGCTCGGCATGGAAATTGCCGCCCGAGACAATCCGCCCGGCGTCGGTCAGCACCAAGGGGTTGTCGGTGGCGGCGTTTGCTTCGGTTTCCAGCGTGTGCGCGGCCATGCGCAGCACATCCATCGCGGCACCGGTCACCTGCGGCTGGCAACGGATGCAATAGGGGTCTTGCACGCGCGCGTCGCCCTCGCGGTGGCTTTCGCGGATTTCGGAGCCCTCCAGCAGCGCGCGCATCGCCGCCGCCGCCTCGATCTGGCCCCTGTGCCCGCGCAGCGCGTGGATTTCGGGCAGCAAAGGCGCGGTCGAACCCATGATGGCATCGGTCGACAGCGCCGAGGTGACCAGTGCCGCCTCTGCCGCGCGCCAGCCGCCAAAGAGGCCCGCGAGCGCAAAAGCGGTGGAAAACTGGGTGCCGTTGATCAGCGCCAGCCCTTCCTTGGGGCCGAGCGTGATGGGCGCCAGCCCCGCCGCCGCCAGCGCCTGCGCGCCCGGCATGACCGTGCCGCCCATCTCTGCCTCACCCTCGCCGATCATCACCGCTGCCATATGCGCCAGCGGCGCCAAGTCCCCCGAGGCGCCGACCGAGCCCTGCGCCGGTATCAGCGGCGTCACCCCTTGCGCCAGCATCCCTTCAATCAGCGCGATCACCTGCCAGCGCACGCCAGAAGCACCGCGCCCGAGGCTGAGCAGTTTCAGCGCCATCATCAGCCGCGCGTGGGCGCGCGAAATGGGCGCGCCGACGCCACAGCAATGGCTGCGGATCAGGTTGCGTTGCAGGGTGGCGGTATCAGCGGGGGCGATGCGCAGGCTGGCGAGTTTGCCAAAGCCGGTGTTGACCCCGTAGACCGGCTCGGTGCCCGCCGCCGCCGCCGCAATCGCCGCCGCCGCAGCATCGACCGCCGGGCGGCACGCAGGGTTCAGCCGCACCGGCACCTGATCGAAATATATGCGCGCAAGGTCGGCCAGTGTCGCGTGGCCGGGGGTAAGGGTCAGGGGGGTCACGTTTCACCTTCGATGATGCGGGCGTAAAGCGGGTTGAAGCCGATCCGGTAGGCAAGCTCGGCCGGGTGGTTGACCGACCAGACCGCCAGATCGGCGCGCAGGCCCGGCGCGATCTGGCCCCGGTCGGTCAGGCCAAGGGCCGCAGCGGCGTGGCGCGTGGTGCCTGCCAGCGCCTCGTCGGGCGTCAGGCGAAAGAGCGTGCAGCCCATGTTCATTGCCAAGAGCAGCGAATTCAGCGGCGAGGTGCCGGGGTTAAGATCGGTCGCCAGCGCCATCGGCACACCAGCCGCGCGCAGCGCGGCGACCGGGGGCAGGCGGGTTTCGCGCAGGCTGTAAAAGGCGCCCGGCAGCAGCACCGCCACGGTGCCCGCCGCGGCCATCGCCGCCACCCCCGCCGCATCGAGCCATTCCAGATGGTCGGCCGAAAGCGCCCCGTGCCGCGCCGCCAAGGCCGCACCGCCAAGGTCGCAAAGCTGTTCGGCGTGTAGCTTGACCGGCAGGCCCAGCCCGCGCGCGGCGGTAAAGAGCCGGTCGATCTGCGCCGGGCTGAAGGCGATGCCCTCGCAAAAGCCATCGACCGCATCCACCAGTCCTTCGGCATGGGCGGCGCGCAGGGTGGGGATGCAAAGCGCGTCGATATAGGCATCTGCGCGGCCCGCATATTCTGGCGGCACCGCATGTGCTGCCAGAAAGCTGGTGCGCACCGTCACCGGGCGCGCCGCCGCGATCTGGCGCGCCACGCGCAGCATTTTCAGCTCGGTTTCAGCGTTCAGCCCGTAGCCCGACTTGATCTCAATGGTCGCCACGCCCTCGGCGATCAGCGCATCGACGCGGGGCAGGGCGGCGGCCAGCAGGTCTGCCTCGGTTGCCGCGCGGGTGGCGGCGACGGTGGCAAGAATACCGCCCCCGGCGCGGGCGATGTCTTCGTAGCTGGCGCCCCTCAGCCGCGCTTCAAATTCGCGCGCGCGGTTGCCGCCGTGCACAAGATGGGTGTGGCAGTCAATCAGCGCGGGGGTGACGAGGCGACCGCCGAGGTCGTGCGGTTCGGCGCCGCGCGCGGCTGCGGGTGCCCCGGCGCGCGGCCCGGCCCAGTGAATGCGCCCGTCTTGCATCAGCACGGCGGCATCTTCGATCAGGCCGTAGCCGTTGCCCGCCATGGTGGCGGCGCGGCAATTGACCAGTAGGGTGGCTTTGCTGGGCATGGTGCGTTTCAATTGGGGTCGACTCGGAATTTATGCGGCGCTAAGCTATATGTCTAGACATATTGAAGAGGTTATCATGATCTTCGCCCGACGCGTGCTGCTTGAAACCGGCTGGGCGGCGCAGGTGCGCATCGAACTGGCCGGGGGCCGGATCGCCGCAATCACGTCGGGCACGCGGCCCGCGCCGGGTGATACCTGCGTTGATACGCTGTTGCCCGCGCTGGCCAACTTGCACAGCCACAGCTTTCAGCGCGCGATGGCGGGGCTGACCGAGCATCGCTCCGCGGGGCGCGACAGTTTCTGGACCTGGCGCGAGGTGATGTATCGCTTTGTTGCGCACCTGACCCCTGGTCAGGTGCAGGCCATTGCCGCGCTGACGTTCATGGAGATGCAGGAGGCGGGCTTTGCTGCGGTGGGCGAGTTTCACTATCTGCACCACGCGCCGGGTGGCGTGGCTTACGCCGACCCCGCCGAGATGTCGGCGCGCATCTTTGCCGCCGCCGCCGAAACCGGCATCGGGCTGACGCATCTGCCGGTGCTATACAGCTACGGCGGCGCCGGGCGGGCGCCCTTGGCTGATGGCCAGTTGCGCTTTGGCAACTCGGTCGAAG
>JAHYIZ010000016.1 GCA_019429405.1 Paracoccaceae bacterium | reverse complement strand
TCTTTGCCAGATCGACGCCAATGATGGTAACTTCTTTCACGGATGCCTCCTTCGATTTGCTTGGTTTCAACGTCCAAAGCTTGGCACATTGCGATGCCGTAGGGGAGGGAGGCATCCACTCCATCACATCGGCACTCCTGCGCGCGCTCAAGGCCCGGTGCCGCCGCTGCGCCTTGTAGCCAGCGACCGCATCGACGCGGGGGAGGTCAGGCTGCGCTACGTTCCCGCGTGACCGCGCCGCAGCGCCGCGAGCGAAGCTAGGCTTTGCAACGGGCCGCTGCGCGCGGCATAAGGCGGCATGTCGCAGCCCCTCCCGCCCCCAGCCCTTCCCATCGACGCGATCCTGCCCGAACTTGCGCGCACCCTTGCCGCGGCGGGCTGCGTCGTGCTGGTGGCGCCGCCCGGCGCGGGCAAGACCTCGCGGGTGCCGCTGGCGCTGCTGCACGGGGTCACGGGGCGGATCGTGATGCTGGAACCGCGCCGACTGGCGGCGCGCGCCGCTGCCGAGCGGCTGGCCGAAACGCTGGGCGAGGCGGCTGGGCAGACCGTGGGCTACCGAATTCGGGGCGAGGCGCGGGTAGGCGCCGCAACCCGCATCGAGGTGGTAACCGAGGGGATCCTCACCCGTATGCTGCAAACCGACCCCAGCCTTGCCGGCGTCGGCTGCGTGATCTTTGACGAGTTTCACGAACGCTCGCTCAATGCCGACCTCGGGCTGGCGCTGGTGTGGCAGGCACGGGGGCTGCTACGCCCCGATCTGCAACTGGTGGTGATGTCAGCCACGCTCGACGCCGCCCCGGTGGCGGCGCTTCTGGATGGTGCGCCGGTGCTGGTGTCCGAAGGCCGCGCCTTTCCGGTTGAGACCCATTGGCTGGCACGGCCGCTGGCGGCGGGAATGCGGCTTGAGGCAGCGGTGGCGGCCAAGGTGGCCGAGGCCTTGGCCGAAACCACGGGCGGGGTGCTGGTGTTCCTGCCCGGCGAGGCCGAGATCCGCCGCACCGCCGCGCTCTTGGCCCCAAAACTGCCCGAGGGCGTGGTGATCCGCCCGCTTTACGGCGCGATGGAGTTTGCCGCGCAACGCGCCGCCATCGCGCCGCAGGCCGAAGGCCGCAAGGTGGTGCTGGCCACCGCCATCGCCGAAACCTCGCTAACAATCGAAGATGTGCGGGTCGTGGTCGATGCGGGGCGCGCGCGCCGCGCGCGGTTCGACCCCGGTTCAGGCATGTCGCGGCTGGTGACCGAGCGGGTCAGCCGCGCCGAGGCGGCGCAGCGGCAAGGCCGCGCAGGGCGGGTAGCGCCGGGGGTCTGCTTTCGGCTCTGGTCGCGCGGCGAGGAAGGCGCGCTTGCCGCCTTTGCCCCGCCCGAGATCGAAACCGCCGACCTTGCGGGGCTGGCGCTGGAGCTGGCCAACTGGGGGGCAGAGGCGGGCGAGCTTGCCTTTCTCACGCCGCCCCCGGCCCCGGCGCTGGCCGAGGCGCGGGCGCTGCTGACGGGCCTCGCGGCACTCGACGGCGCAGGGCGGATCACGCCGCATGGCCATGCGCTGGCGGCGCTGCCGCTGCACCCACGCCTTGCGCATATGCTGGTGCTCGCCGGGCCCGCCGCCGCCCCGCTCGCAGCCCTTCTGGCCGAGCGCGACCCGCTGGGGCCGGGCGCGCCCGCCGACCTCGCGCTGCGGCTTGGCGCCATGGGAAACCCCGCCCGGTTCGAAGCCGACCACCCGCAGCGCGTGAACCGGGGCGTGGTGGAGCGCGCGCGCCTTGAGGCCAGGCGCCTTGCAAAGCTGGTGAAACCGCCGCCCGAAGCCTTCTCGCTGGCGGAAATGGCAGCACTCGCCTACCCCGACCGGATCGGCCTGCGCCGCGCGGGCGAGGCGGCGCGCTTTGTGCTTTCGGGTGGCAAGGGCGCGGTGCTAGACGCCGCCGACCCGCTCGCAGGCAACCGCCTGATCGTCGCCACCGAACTTGACGGCAACCCGCGCGAGGCGCGCATCCGGCAAGCGGTGGCGCTGGATGAGGCCAGCCTGCGCCGCCTCTTTGGCGCCCGGATCAGCCGCGTGAACCTTTGCGAATGGTCGCGCCGCGAGGGCCGGGTGCTGGCGCGCAGGCAAGACCGATTTGGCGCGCTGGTGCTGTCTGACGCGCCTTGGCCCGACCCGCCCGCCGAGGCCACCGCCGCCGCAGCGCTTGAAGGTTTGCGCCAGATCGGGCTTGTATTCTCCGAACCCGCCCGCCGCCTGCGCGCGCGCATGGCACTTTTGCACCGCGAAGGCGCCGATATGCCAGATGTCTCTGACACGGCACTTCTGGCCAGCGCCCAGGGCTGGCTTGCGCCTTTCCTTGGCAGCCGCCGCACCGAGGCGGAACTGCGCGCGCTCGACCTTGCCGAACCCTTGCGCGCGATGCTGACCCACGCGCAGCGCCAGACGCTCGACACCCAGGCCCCCGCGCATTTCACCACGCCGCTGGGGCGCGCGGTGCCGATTGATTACGAGGGCGAGGCCCCCGGCATCGCGCTGCGCCTGCAAGAGCTTTTCGGCCAGCGCACCCACCCCTGCGTCGGCCCGCGCCGCCTGCCGCTGCGGCTTACGCTGCTGTCACCCGGCGGCAAACCGGTGCAGGTCACGCAAGACCTGCCGGGCTTCTGGGCCACATCCTATGCCGATGTGCGCCGCGACATGCGTGGCCGCTACCCGCGCCACCCCTGGCCCGAAGACCCGCGCGCGGCGGCCCCGACCCTGCGCGCCAAGCCGCGCGGCACCTGATGCTTGCCTTGGTGCAAATATCCTCGGGGGGCAGACGCCCGGCACGGGCGACTCGGGGGGCAGACGGCCCCCCGCCGCTGCGTTATGTGCCCCTGCGTGATGTCCCCTTGCCTCAGGCGCGCGCAGTCAGCGCCACCCGGTCGCTGCCATCGGCGTGCAGGCAGCCCAGCCGCGCGAACGGGTCTTCCAGCACCGCCTTCACCGCGATTACCGCATCATTGGCGTTCAACCCGTCGTCGATCCGCTCATCGAAACTGATGCGCAGATGCAGCACTTGCCGCACCGCCACCGCGCCCTCATCTACCATAGGCATCGGCCCGATCTTGCCTGCCACCACGAAGATCGGGCAATTGCCCCAATCGTAAAGGTGATGGTATCCTGGGCGCATGCCGATGCTGCCAAGATTGGCCAGAAACGCGCTGCAATAGAGCGGATCATTGGCAATGAACGGCGCCGGCAACAGGTTGCGCGCATCGAGCCATTTCAGCGCCGCCACTGCCGGGCCAAGCACCAGCCGCGGCAGGCTGAGCGTCAGGCGCAGCTCCTTGTCGGTGTAGGTCTGCCGACCCGACCGCTCAACCGCGATGCAGTCTTGCACCGCGTGGTGCAGATCGTCGAAGGCCCAGGCATCGCCCACCGTCAGATGCACCGCCGAAACCTTCGCGCTCCGGTCTTGCTTGCGGCGCAGCACCGAGAACGAAAGCTTGCGCACCCGGCGCTGATAAAGCCTGCGCCCGACCATGAAGCGGTTGACCTTGGGCACTTCGTCCAGCGCCACAGCAATCGCCGCCAACAGGCAGTCGGTCACATCAACATCGCAGCCCAGTGCCCGCTGCGCGGCGATGTAGTCAAGCAAGGCCTCGGCGCGCACATATTCATCGTAATACGCGATTGCGCCGTTCGGCGTCGGCATCAGATAGGGCATCATCTGCCGGTAGGGGTGGGTTTTCACCAGCGTGCCATCGTGGCGCGCGGTCTTCAGTTCGGCCAGCACCAGAAGCACCAGAAGCACCAGCACCGCCACCACAAACCACCACATGACCCGCCCCCGGCACCCGCGCCCCGCCCGCACTGACCGTGGCTTCCGCCGACAGTTTCACCGCAACGAGCGCGGCGGTGCAAGCAGCTTCAATGAACTCGGAATGCACGAACCGCGGATTTCTTGACCGGTCACGGAGGCAAACCTAGGCTTGGATGGACAAGACAGGAGAATGCCCTTGCCCCCCGATTTCCGCGTGATCGGCGCCGCAAACCCGCCCGACCCTTACGGTGCGCTGAAATTCCTGAACTGGGGGCTTTACCGCGACATCTGCGAGGGCACATTCAACCCCCGGCTGCCGCGTTCACATGTGCCGGTCTTCACCGGGGGTCCCGAGGCGGCATTCCTTCCCACCGTACCGCTGGCCGACCGGGGGGTTGCGCTTTGATCGGGCGCGCTGGTGCAGGCGGTGCAAGACCTGCTGGCTGCGGCACCCGCGACCTTCTTTCAGGCGGAAATCCGCATTCGCGGGCGCCGGAAACCGCTGCCCGATGCCTATTTTCTGGTGGCCCCGCATGTCCGTTACACCGGCGTTCTCGATGATGCGGCGTCGGCGCGACTCTGGCCCGCATGGGGCACAGACCCGCGCCCGCCGCTGGCCCGCCCCGACCATGTGGTGCTGAACGAAGGCTTCGCCCCCGCCGAGGCATTCTTCGAGCTTGATGTGCTGCCGATGGGCGCGGTGGCGCTGCCCCCCGATTTCGCCGCCCGCCTGCTGCCCCGCGTCAACCTCTGGCACACCTGGGCGCCGATGCTGTCTCAAATGCGCCTGGGCGCCGAGGTGGCGACCGAGTTTCCGACCGACCACGAAACCCATGCGGTGCTGCTGACGTCGGCGCTGGCGCAGTTGCGCAAGCGCCCCGCACGCCCGAAACCGCCACCGGCGCCGCTGAGCGAGGCCCGCGCCCGCGCGCTTTGCCTGCAAAACGTGCGCAAGCGCGGCCGGCTGAACCTGTTCGGCAACAGGGAATACTGGTCCGACCTCATGGCTTCTGGCGGCGATTGGTATGTGGTCGAGGGCGAGACCGGGGTAGAAGGCAGCCAAACCCGCCAGGTCGATACCGAGCAGGCATGGCGCCATATCCACGCGCGCATCCTGACCGAACTCACCCGATTTGGAGACGTCGCGCCCGACCCGATACCGCCCGAACTGCTCTACGCGACGCTCAAGGATATCCACGTCTGAGCTGTCGCCGCAATGGCGCCCCGTGCGGCGCCATTGCAGCGGCCCGATCAACCGGGCGCCGCCGGAACCAGCCCCTTGCACGCCGCTGGACCTTCCTCTATGTCTTTGCAACCTCGAAGGAACGGCGGGTTGGCGGAGAGGTTACGCAGCGGATTGCAAATCCGTGAAGACCGGTTCGATTCCGGTACCCGCCTCCAAGGTTCTCAATGTGTTAGCTTCGTGCTTGCTCATCGGGGTATCACCTGTGGTATCACGTTGCCGTTCCGGTCTCGTTCTGTTCACTGCCGCTTTGCTGCGGCTTGACGGGCGCGCATGATCTGCCGCGCCTCGCCAGCATACTTGCGGATCATCGCTTTGGTGGTGTGCCCACTGAAGCTGGCAATCTCGTCGTCGTCGCAACCTGCCCACGCGAGTTCCATCACGCCGCGATAGCGCAGCGCGTGCTGATCGAAGGCGATAAGACCAAGCCGCTTGCGCTCGCGCAGCATCAGATCGGCCATATACCGATAGGTCATCGGGGTTTTGCCGTCAGTCGTGAGAATGGGCAAGTTCGGCATGGGTGCGAAGCCCAGTGCAGCCTTGGCAGCGTCCAGTGCCGCCCTCAATTCTTGGGTGTAAGGCAGCTTTAGGGGAATGTCCGTTTTGTTCTGCCGCAGGTGTAGCATCGCACCGTCATAATCGCCCCAGGTGAAGCCCACCCAGTCGCCCGGCCGTTGGACACTACCGACGCCGATTTCGAAGATCAGCCGCGCAACAGGCGCTGCCTCGGCGCGCATTTTTTCAACGGCCCAATCCGTCCACGGAAGGTGCGGCTTTTTCTTCGCCTTGGGCATGGCAATGGGTTCGATCCCGATCGCGGGGTTGTCCAGACGCCAGCGTTTGCGGATTGCCAGCTTGCAGAGCATCGAAACAGCGGTCGGAATATAGTTGGCGAACCGCACGCGATGCCGGTTTGCCTCCATCGCGTCGTAGATGTCGGGTTGTGTCAGGCGCGAGACGTCAGCCTTGCCGATCTTGTCGATCAGGTAAGCAAAGACTGGTTCGAGGTCGCGGCGGTAACGCGGCGAGTTTGCCGCCCATTTGTCCGACTGTCGGTAAAGGTCGATCAGCGCCGCCCATGACCTCTTTGCCTCGGCGCGCTTGCCGGTCATGATTTCCCAATAGCGGGCGTCAAACTCTGGCGTGCTCTCGGCGGCATTGATCGGGTGGTAGGTGCCTTTGATCCGCACATACCAGCGCCCGCTTGGGTGCCGCCAAAGGTGCTTTTTCGTTTTCACCATTGCACCGCCCCCATACCCTCAACAGCCTCGCCTCGGATGATGCGCCGCAGCTCTTCAATATCCCAACGCGGAAAGCCGCCAATGTCGCGCGGTTTCGGAAGGTGCCCCTGATCCACCAGCGAACGAAATTCGGCGGGCCTCAAATCGAGCATCCGCGCCGCGTTCTGTTCATTCGCGAATATGGAGGCGAGCGAGGCCATCAGTCGGCCATCCACTTCACATAGTCTTGGCCGCGGCCTCTGTCTGCGCCCAGCATCAGGAACGCGCGGCAGGAAATAACCGTCGATTTCTTGTGATAGCCCGCCCAGAAAGGTGAAAAGCGGCGCATGAAACGGACTTCAACACTTGAGCCGTTGCCGACTTCGATTTCCGGCTCATTCAGGACAAAGGTCACTTGCTTGTCGATTGCCACCTTTTGCTCTTCGGCGTCGCGCTCATCCTCCGGCTTCTCGAAAATCGTTTCGAGTAGCGAGGTCAACCACTCGCCCGCAGTGATGCTGATCGACTCGGGGGCACCAGGTGGCACCATGTGAAATCGCATGTCGAGATATTCGTTCACGACCCGCGCCGTCTCCCTGATCTTCGGCTCAACAGCGACGGCGGTAAACAGCTTAACGATGTGCTCGGTCGAAACCTGTGCAATTGCCCTGCCGCTACTTTTCGGCAGATCACCGGAGTCGATCAGCGCGCGAGCATAGGCGTTGACCGTCTCCGGCTGTTCTTTCATCACGTCTGCAATATCTTCGACAAGTTGCGCAACGCTGGCCATGGTCAGTATCTCCACTTTGGATTTTATTTTGCACATACTAAATCCAAAGTCAAGCGGCATCACCGCTCCACCAGACCTTGCAGCTCACGAAACTTGTCATCGACGGCTTCGATGACGCCTAACAGAGCCGAAAGGCGCAGCTTCTGATCTTGATCGACCCACGACATTGCGGCGACGTCATCGCGCAGCAGGACCAGCGCATCCATGCGGTTGCGAAGGAAACAGGCGCATTCATAAATCGCGTCCAGGTGCTTATCGACTGCTTCGGGCGGCAGTTCCGACGCGGAACCTCTCATGCAGAGCGGGTTCGTTTCCATGGTTCTTCTCCTCTTTTGACCTTACGATGCCTGCCTGTCCAAACACTCAAGGTTCGATGTTCCGCTCAGGGCAAAGCCGCGCATGGCATTGGCGATGATGTAGAGCTGATCGGTGATAATCTTGTTATTGGCCGTGTCTGCCACGGTTTCGATCAGCTCGGCGGAGGTTTCAAGCCGGTGCAGCGCGGCAAGAATCTCTTCGCGGTGTTCACTTTGGGTTGTCATTGCGTGATGCTCCGTTGCTATGTTATGCTTCTGGCACATGTGATAATGGCACAAGATCGGACCTATGACAAGCGCACAAGTAAGAGCCGCACGAGGCCTTCTGAATTGGACGGTTCGCGATCTGTCCGAGCGGTCAGGGGTGCATCGAAACACAATCACCAATTTTGAGACTGGGCGATATGGCGGCAGTGAAGCGGCGTTGACCGCCATTAGTGCCGCCTTAGAAGCCGCTGGTGTGGTGTTCCTGCCCGAGAATGGCAACGGCCCCGGCGTGGCGCTGCGCAAAGAGTAGGGGCGAGGGGATCGCCTCCCTTCGCCCCTTGTGAACGCCGCGCAAGGGAGGCCATGCCGCGCCCTGTCGGGGTTTGCCCACTCCCGACTAACGGGGGTGCTTCCGGCCTATCAAAGAAAGCCGAGGCGCACCCTGCCCTGTCTCAAGCTGCCTTGTCGCCTTCGCCCCAGTTGACCAGGGTCAACGCCGCATTCAGCGCCGCAGGGTCGATACCCGCCGCCTTGGCCTCGGCCATTGCCGCGATGATGGTTGAAAGCGCGCGCGCCCTGCCGCCCACGTCATAGGCTTGCACCGGGCGCATGACGTCGATCTGCACCGCGACCCCGAGCTTCAACGTCGCCTCGTCTGCCAGCAACGCGGCGATCGGCTGCAAGGTCCAGCCTGCCAGGTGGCGCTGCGCCTCGCGCACGATCGGGCCGGTTGCGGCGCGATTGGCAAGACCTGGTAGCACACCGAACGCCATGCAGACCGCTTCGCGCGCCGCCGCAAGGGTTTCCCCTGTCATGCTTTTCGACAGATCAGGCGAAAGCTGATCGGGCGATTTGCCTAGGTTCGGGTTCATGCCCGCCGCGGTGCTTTGCGCCACGCCTTCGATCACCAGAGTCGAGCCGCGACGGCCCCGGAACGCGGCACGCATCGACGCCATGTCATCAGCAGAGCCTTCGGGCAGGGGCACGATCAGGCTGCCCAGGGGCGCGTCGCGGTAAACATCGCGCAGCGCGGTTTCGACTTCCTGCAAGAGTGCCGCCGTCAGGCTGGCGCGGCGCAGCGGCGCAGTGCCTGACCAGGGCGCGACAGGATCGGCACCGATGCGCAGGTGCAGCACTTCGGCTGCAAGCGCGGTTTCCGAACGCGCGCCGCCTGCCTCGGATACCGACACGCGATAGGCGCGCGGGGTGCCGTTGCGAGTGCTCAAATCCCAATCGGCGCAAGACACAAGCCCTTGATCGGTGATCAGCATCACCGCCTCTCCACGCAACGCCACAGACCGCGCCAGAAGCGCCATGTTGCGCCGGTCCAGAAGGTCGGTGCCCTGCACATCGGCAAGCGCAAAAGCGCCTTCCCAAAGCGAAACACAGCTTTGCACGGTCGCGGTCAGCTCGGCCAAGCCCGAGGCGCCGCTGATGTAGCTTTCGCGGGCGGCGATGATTGCCGCCGTGTAGCCTGCAGTCGTGACGCTGCGTTGTTCTGTTGCGGGCTCGGCCCGCCGTTTCAGCCATCCGAACACCTTAAGCCCTCCACCGTGCCAGCGCGCGCACAAGGCCCGCGTCCAGCGCCTCGCTGATATGCGTCCAGCTTCGCGCCTCGATCTGCGCCTCGGGATATGCCGGCCGCGTGACCGCCGAGACCTCGAACAAATCCCCAGCGCGCACCGTCCGCACCAGCGCGCCGCCGCGTTCCTCGATCACTTCGGCCCCGCTCGCCTGGGCGATGCGAAAGCCCGGCGACAATCCCCGGATCAGGCCCGCCGCGTGCGCCGACAGGAAGTCGCGCACATAGGAAACGCTCGCCATTTCCGCCGATATGGTGGCGTCGATGATCAGCGCAGCCTCGGTATCGCGCAATTCCAGCGTGCCCGCCGATCGGGACGCCAGCGGCTTGTTGAAGTCGTGACCGGCGAGAAGGTGGATTTCGTCGCCCGCTGCGATGCGCGCCCCGAAGGCCCGCGCCGCGATGATTTCCTTGCGTGCCATGCCAGTGCGCCCGCCATCCGAAAGCACGGTTTCCCGGCCATAGGGGAAGGTTGCCCGAAGGCGGGTTTCCCCGCCCTCGGTGCGCAGCTCAAGGCCCCCGGTGTGAGCGCCCCAAAGCATGTTACGCGGCCTCAAGTTGCAGGCCGGTCAGGATCTCAAGCTGCGCAGGCCGCGCTACCGTCAGATCCATCGTCGCCAGCGCGGTGATGCGCAAACCACCCGACTGCGCATCGCTGAACGGGTCGCGGATCACGTCCACCGCGCCCCACGCGCCCACGAAGATCGGCGCAACGCCACCCGCCGCCGTGGTCAGCAACGCGGTGGTGGCAAGCGGTGTTCCAGCCGGTGCCGCCAGAGCATTGGCGGACATGGCAATGTTGGCCGCAGGCAGGTTCTTGACCAGCCGGTCCCATTCCGAAACGGCGGTGCCGGTGATCAGCGCGCCGTCGAGAAAGTCCCACAACTCAGGCCGGATCAAGGCGCGCACCGCGTCGGGCGAGCCAGCGGCGTTGGCCGCCATGAAGCGCGCGACTGCGGCGCGGAAGGCCGCCCAGGACGCCAAGGCGCTGACCGCCGTCGCGGTGATGCCATAAGTCGCGGCGCCGGTGATCACGCCAAGCGGTTGACCATTGGCGCCGGTGCCGAGGAATACCGCCTGATCAACTGCTGCACCCATTGCGCCCGCCATGTCGCGCCGCACCGCCTGTTCCAGCGCATCGCCCGACTGTTTCAGGGTCTTGCGGGTGATGCGCATCTGCACGCCGAGATTGTGATCAGGCGTCAGGGCGCGGTCGGTGGTGGCGTAGGTAGTCGGCCCGGCGACGTTCGCAGCCTCACCATCGGCCCAACCTGCCGATACCGCCGAAGTCGTGACTGGCCACTCCACCGCGCCAGCGTCGATGCTGATCATCTGCGCGCCCATGCGGCCAGCGACAGAGTCAGGAAACAGCCGATCGATGATCGGGCGGGTGCTGATCGGGTTCGGGGTGCCGCTGGCGATGGTTTCACCGGCCCGCCGCTCAAGCGCCGCCCACGGCACCGGCACGCCCCGATAGCCGCCCTTGCTGCGCAGTTCCTGCACGATTTCTGCGGTGCGCCCGTCGAGCGTGCGGCCTTCATCGAGCGCGAGCGCCACCTGGCGCAGCTCAAAACCGGCCATCATTTCCGCCCATTCCTTGCCCGAGCGGGTTTCCAGCTCGCCCTTGGCGTCACGCCGTTCGGTGTCTTCGGCGATCAGAGCGGCGCGGTAGCGGGTTTCGTTGGCGCGATATTCCGCGTCGAGCGATTCCATGCTGCGGGTTTCGTCATCGGTGGGCTTGTCTTTGCCCACAATGGCCGAAAGTTGTTGGCGGATTTCGCTTTGCCGCCGTGCGATCTTCACAGAGTCAAGCATTCGTTTCTCCAGTCATGCTCGGTTTCGGTTTCATGCCGCCGCGCTCAAGCTCGGTGACAAAGCCCCGCCATTGCTGGCGGTCATCGGGAAGCGGCACATGGCCGCATTCGATTCTGGTTTTTCGGGTGTGGCAGCTCGGGCAAAGCGCCTGCAGATTTGCCGGGGTGTAGGACAGGTCGGGATGCGTCCGCACCGGTTTGATATGGTCAACCTCAAGGCGTCCGGCGCAGCCGCAGGCCTTGCAGCGAAAGCCGTCACGTTCGAGAATTGCCATGCGCAGCACTTTCCAGCGCGCGGTGCGCGTGACCTTCTGCGAATGCCGCTCATGCTGTTTACGAACGCCCATCATGCCCATGCCACCCGCGCCTTGGCCTTCGGTCGGCCTGCGATGCGCGCGCCCTCGGCAACGGCCAGCACCGAAGCTGCCGCCGCGTCGATGCGCCCGGTCGAGCGTGCCTTTGCCAGTTTCAGGTTGTTCGCAGGGTCGCGCAGCGTGACCGCATCGGCGAAGGCCGAGCGCAGCAACAGAGAAGGCCGGGCGCGCACCTTGCCGTCGAAGACCGCACGGCGGAAACGTTCGCAGTCTTCGCCGCCGTCACGGAACCCTTGCCCGCGCCAGACCAGAGGCGCGCGGATGCCCGCCCGGTCGAGCGCCTCGCCAAGTTCACTTTGCTTGTAGCGGTCCATTGTGATTGCCGCAATGCTCTCGCCCTGAACGTGCCGGATGACTTCGATCAGCCAAGGCGCAACCGGCACAGTCTTGTCGCCGAGCACGGTCAGCTCGCCCCGATCGTGCATCTGCACGTAGCGGTCGCCCACCGCGTCAACCTGACCACGATCGAGCAAGGAAGGCAGCGACGGGAAGGTGCCGAGGCATTCGAGCCGCCCGGATTCGGGCCAATAGAACGCGGCAGCCGTCATGCTGGCGCTGCCGCCCAGGTCGATGCCGACCACCACCTGGCCTTCGCGGGGCGGCAGCTCGGACACCTCGCAGGATAGCCATTCGTCAACCGTCACCAGCAGGTCGCGCGTTTCGCCGCTGATCCGCTCGTTTCGGTTGTAGAGGCGGAAGCTGTTAAGGCTTGAACCACCGCGTGCGATCGCGCGGCGCGCTTGTGCCTCAAGCCATTCCAGCGATGCGCCAATGCCGTGCTGCGCGCCGGGGTTTGCGATCATCAGCGACGCCAGATCATCGGCGGGAAGGCCGGGCGAAGGCCGGTGTTCCTGCACATAGGTGCCCGGCAGAGGGTCATCGATCCACTTTGAGAACGGGTGCGTGTCATCGGCCGCAGACGTCGAAATGATCAACGCCCGGCCACCGCGCTTGCCAAGGCCCGACAGAAGCGCCGCTTCCAGCTCGTCGCCCTTGTCCGATTGCCAGTGCCCGCGCTCGTCGAGCAGGCACATGGTCGGGGCAGAGCCGAGCGCCGACTTGCCATCGGCAGCGATGACGCGCAGCACATGCCCGCCGCCGTCGCCCTCATATTCGATTTCGAGGCGTGGGGCGCGGCGATAGATCAACCGGCGCTGCACTTCGAGGGGCAGCGAAGCCGCGAAGCCTGCCACAAAATCCCAGGCGATGCGCCCTTGATCCCGCGTCCTGGCCGCGATCAGGATTTCGCGGCGCGGCTGATCATCGAGAACGCCGACCAGACCGCCGAGCGCGATGCCCGCACTCAAGGCGGTCTTGGCATTGCCGCGTCCGATGCTCAGGACCGCCGCCCCAATACCATCGGCCAGCGCGCCGGACACGAATTGCTTCTGAAAAGGGGCGAGACGCACCGTCTGGCCAGAGCTCGGACCTTCTGGAATGCTCAATGATTCCAGAAAGTTGGTGGCAATTTCCGCCGGGCGCCCGGTCCCGCGCAGCGCGAAAAGGGATAACTCAGAGCGTCGCTGTCCTGTTTGAAGGGAAGTTGCGGCATTGGGACCATTTCCGAAGAGGTCGGCGGTCTTGTGCAGCTCCTGTGCTCTGATCATGTGCCGTTCCTCGTTCTTTCGTTCTCTTCGCCATCCCTGTTGGATGGTGAGGGTTGTTGTGACGGGCATAGGAAGACAGCCCTCAGCACATGGCCGAGGCTGTCCCTATGCCCGCACGGTCGCGCCTGTTGGCCGGAGCCGGGCCGCCGCTTAGGGCCTCGCTGTGCGTGCGTCCTCGCCAGCAAGTTGACCGCTACTTCCTGCACGTCGAACGCTGTGCAGCGGATCGGGCTTCGGTCTTTCGGACTGCCCTTTGCATTTGATCCGGCCCCGTGGTATGCATTCCAATGTGAGCGGCCACTGTCTGAACCCTCCCGCGCACACCGGCCCGTCGCGCCAACGGCGGGCTTTCTCTTTCCTTCATCCCCTCTCGATCACCTCGCCGTCGCCGTCGCCCGCGTGGGTAAACAGCTCGTCCACCATCTGGTGCATCAGCCCCAATTGTTTTGGCGTGGGCTGCCAGCCTGGCCGCGATCTCGCTTTCTGGATGCTCAGGGCAAAGCCGCGCGCCCAACCGGCTGGCGCCTTGCCGATCACCGCTCGCCAATGGAAAAGCAGCTGTTCGAGGTTGCGCTCGGTCATATCGCCACCCGCCGATAACGGGCTGCAACACGCGCCATGTGCGGCGACATACCGTTGCCCTTACCGTCACCAGCGCCGCGCAGATCGAATAGCGCCGTCGCCTGATCCAAGATCGCATGGACAAGATCGGGCGGCACATCGGTGGCAGCCTCGCCGAACCCTGCCAGGTATTCGATCACGATCTGGCCGCATGGCCGCACGTCGCCCAGGCGAATTGCTGGCCGCATACCGGTGATCACACCGAACGATTCGAAAGCCGCGCCATCCGCCGTCATGGTGACGCTCAAGGCGTCCAGCACCGGCACGATCGGCAGCTCAAGCATCTGGCAGCGCGGCCAGCGTTCAAGCGTCACGCGGATCGTCTGATCCAACAGCGCGATCTGCGCATACTGTTCCAGCTCGGAAGCAGCAGCGATGCCGTGGCGGATCAGTTCGGGCGCATCTTCGGTGTTGACGCGGCAGTGTTCCGCCAGATTTGCCTGATCGAATGGAACCTCGGCAGACTGTGTAAGCCGTTGAACGATCATGGTCAGACCTCGCCTTTTGCGCGTGAAAGGAAGCTCGCTTGATCGGCAGGGGCAAAGCTGCGCCAAAGCTGCATGAACAGCCGCTTGCGCTGCGCGATATGCAGGGCAGTCGAGCCGAGCGCCCGAAGTGTCGCAGCGAGCACCGCTTCAAGTTCGGCTGGCGTTGCGATGCTTGCCCACCAGCGTGCATCCTCTTCGGCGCCGACAAAGACCGCGCCCGATGGGAT
Source organism: Paracoccaceae bacterium (assembly GCA_019429405.1). Taxonomy (GTDB): domain Bacteria; phylum Pseudomonadota; class Alphaproteobacteria; order Rhodobacterales; family Rhodobacteraceae; genus UBA6213. The sequence goes on along the minus strand of JAHYIZ010000016.1, from coordinate 43,352 downwards.
GCCCGCCGAAAGCTCGATAAGGGCGCCGGTCATGAGCTGGCTTGCGTCGTCAGGATGCGCGGCGGCAATGGCCTCGGCCAGTGCGTGCGCCAGTTCCTTGCGCACCGTCAGGTCTTCGGCGCAAAGCGTTACGAAGCCGGGGGCGGGGCAGGTATCATGTTGCCCGCCTGTTCCAGATTTGTCCTGATACGATTTTCCGGCTTTGGCGTTGATATCGTGGGGAAACCGATTGGATTGCAAATCCGTGAAGACCGGTTCGATTCCGGTACCCGCCTCCATTTCCTTCTAGGTCAATGACTTAGCTTCTTGGCTCTCAGGTGTGACACAAAGTGGAACACATGACCCATGAAACTGTCAGCATACCTTAGCCTTTCTCGTCACGGAGTTTTTTACTTTCGGTGGCCCTTGCCCCGCACCGATCACGGCTACCGCCCGACCATCAAGATTTCGCTGCGCACAGGTTGCCCGGTGTTCATCGAGCAGGTCTACAATTTCAGAAGACCGCACTCAGCCCTCGGCTACCGTTCGCCGGAAGAATTCGCAACGATAATTACCCAGCAGGCGGCTGAGTTCGAGGGCCCCATGGTCCAGCCTGTGGGGTTCACTCCAATGGGTGAGGCAGTTTCGCCTGCCGGTTGACAAACTGCTCTATTGCGGCTGTCCGGTTTCTAACCGGCTGATCCTTTGAGGCTGCCTGCGCTTTTACGGTCGCGCATTTTCGATCGTTTGTCTATCCAAGCTCCACTTTCAAAACCCGCTCGAAACGGTGCGATGCGTTATGGGCCATTCGAGGGAGGGGGGGGAGGGCCGAACGCGAAACCGCATATCAACCCCATGCACCGTAGAAATTCGCGGTTGAATGCGGGGCGCATCGGCGCGATAATCGGGCATGGTCAGGAAGACGTCCGAGAAAGAGGCCCGCGACAAGATCGCTAAGATGAAGCTGCCGGTGGCAAAACTGCTGCCCTCGTCCATGTTTCTCAAGACCAGCAACCTCAAGGTAGAGGGTCGCAAGCTCAACGAAATCGCGGAGCTGCTCTGGCGGCCAAGCGGCCTGAAGCCCGAAGATCAGAACGCGCGCATTCAACGGGCAATCGAGCTTTACGAGAGCCTCAAGCCTGCGGACGGGCTCGAGGGCATGCTGGCGGTGCAGATGGTCGGCACGCACCATGCGGCGCTTGAATGCCTGCGCCGCGCGGCAGTGCCCAATCAGTCTTTTGGGGTCAGGGACATGTCACTCAAGCATGCCCAGAAACTGATGGTGCTCTATGCCCAACAGGTGGCAGCACTCGACAAGCACCGCGGCAAGGGGCAGCAGCAGGTGACGGTCAAGTATGTGAACGTGGCGGCGGGCGGGCAGGCCATCGTCGGCAACGTCGAGCACGGCAGCCGCCTGCCCGAAGCAACCGCGCCCGAACCTGCCAAGGCGATCGAGGCGGCGGTAACCATTGCGCCCACGCCCGCGCCCGCGCCCGCCAGGGTTCGGCGCAAGAAGCCGGAAGACTAGGCGATGGCGGGGCAGCACGCGCGCGCCCTCGGCCCGATGCGGGCAAGCCCACGCTGCGGCGCGAAAACCCGGTCGGGCACCCCCTGCCAGGCGCCCGCGGTGGCGGGCAGGGCGCGCTGCCGGATGCACGGCGGCGCCAAGGGCTCGGGCGCGCCTCTGGGCAACAGCAATGCCCTGAAAACCGGGCTACACACCCGCGAAGCGAAGGAAATGCGTGCCATGCTCCGCGAGCTGCGGCGCCAGACGAAAGCGATCCTCGAGCAGATCTGAGGCGCGGCGCTTACTCTTTGGGAGCGCCGCCCACCGGGCGCCGCGGCGCATGGATGCGGATGCCGGGCGCATCATCCGGCGAACCGATGAACTCGATGCCGGCAGATTCGAGGGTCGTTACGAGTCGAGCGAGATTGCCCCCGCGCGTTGCAGGGCACCCGTCCGTGTCTTCATAGCGTATGATTGTCCTGACCGAGACGCCTGAAGCCTCGGCCAGTCGCTCGATAGACCACCCAAGGGCGTTTCGCGCGGCTCTGAGCTGTGGTCCGGTTGCATTCATCGCTTTAGTGGCATATATTATGCCATAGTGGTTTGCTTAGGGTGATCTTCAACATGCTTGACTGGCGCGGAGAATTCAAACGTCTTGAAGGTGCCTACGCGCCATCGACACTGCATTCCTACCACTCCGATGTCGAAATCTTCGTGCGCTGGTGCGCCGACGCGCGCCACGAGGCCTTCCCGGCCTCGGTCGCCACCGTCTGCGCGTTTCTGGAGGCGCAGGCGCCACTGCATGCCGCAAGCACCGTTCGCCGCAGGCTTTACGCGGTGCGCAAGGTCCACCGGCTGCTGCGCTTGCCTGACCCGACATGGGATGAGGACATCAACCTGACCTTCCGGCGTATTCGCCGCGCCAAGCTGGGGCGGCCGCGGCAGGCCAAGGGCATGACGCGCGACTACCTGGAAAAGTTCCTCGCCGTGCAGCCGCAGGACCCCTGGGGCCTGCGCAATCGGGCGATGCTTTCGCTCGGCTATGATCTGCTGACGCGGCGGTCCGAGCTGGTTGCGCTTCGCACAGACGAGATCGAGTGGCGCGCCGACGGGACCCTGCGCGTGCTGATCCGGCGCAGCAAGGCCGACCCGTTCGGGCTTGGCCGCGTGGCCTTCACCTCGGCGGGCACCGGGCGCTTCGTTGCGGACTGGCTCGCGTGGCGCGGTGATGCCATCTGCCTGCTTTTCTGCCCGATCTATCAGGGCAAGGCGCTCAACCGCACGCTGAGCGCTACCACCGTGAAACGCCTGATCAAGACCGCCGCGAAATCCGCAGGCCTCGACGCCGCCGACATCGCCGACTTCAGCGGCCACTCGATGCGCGTCGGCGCGGCGCAAGACCTGCTGAAAGCCGGGCACGGAACGGCGGCGATCATGCGGGCGGGGGGCTGGAAATCGCTGAACGTGCTGACGCGCTATCTGGAGAACGCGGAATACAATGTGTGGGGGTGAGTGGGATGGCGAACGCTTCGCCTAAGAAAGTTCTGCAGATGCGCGCACAAGCCCTGCCCCGAGCGTCTTGGGTCGAATATACCACATTGAATGTGACCTGCCCCCCGGTCGTCCCTCGTTCATAACGAGAGTCCTTGGGTTTGATAGTTGTCGGTTTCGGGTTGGGCAAGCGCGCCGGGCGCTGTGCCATCAAATAGCTCAAGCGCCCGGCGCGCCTCTGCGGGGGTCATGTTGCCCAGCGAGGAGTGTGGCCTGACATTGTTGTAGTCATAGCGCCACATGGCCAGCTTGCGGCGGGCATCGGCCAGGCTGTCGAAGATCTCTTCATTGAGGCATTCGTCGCGCAGGCTGCCATTGAAGCTTTCGATGTAACCGTTCTGTTGCGGCTTTCCCGGGTCGATGTAATGCCATTCAACGCCGTTCTCGCTGGCCCACTTCAGGATCGCCTTGCTGGTGAACTCGGTCCCGTTGTCACTGACTATGCAGGCGGGTTTTCCATAGATCCGGACGAGGGCGTCCAACTCTCGCGCGACCCTGGCCCCCGAGATGCTGGTATCGGCAATCAGACAGAGGTTTTCGCGGCAGCAATCGTCGTTGACCGCCAGAATGCGGAACTTGCGACAGGCCCCGAAGGTGTCCGAGAGGAAGTCCAGGGACCAGCGCTGGTTCGGGCGCAGTGGCACAGGCATCGGCGTGCGGCTGCCACGCGCCCGTTTGCGGCCACGACGGCGGCGCACCGACAGGCCTTCCTCGCGGTAAATCCGGTAAAGCTTCTTTTCGTTCATCACCCTGCCCTTGCGCTCCAGCATGACACCGATGCGCCGATAGCCAAACCGGCGCCGCTTCTCGGCGACCTTGTTCATTTCTTCACGGATTTCCGGGTTGTCGGGCGGGCGCGCACGCCGCACGGTCTTCGGATCGACACCGATCAGGACGCAGGCCCGGCGTTGAGAGATCGGATGACCCTTCATCGCCCGCAGCACCGCGTCCCGCCGTTGCATCGGCGTCGTCAGGGCTTTCCCAGCAGATCCTTCAGAACCACATTGTCCAGCATGACATCCGCCACCAGGCGCTTGAGCTTGGCGTTCTCGTCCTCAAGCTGCTTCAGGCGTTTGGCGTCGGACAGGTCCATCCCGCCATACTTGGCCTTCAGCTTGTAGAACGTCGCAGGGCTCAGCCCATGCTTGCGGCACAACTCAGCCGTCGGCAAACCGGCCTCCTGCTCTTTGATCATCCCGATAATCTGCGCTTCGGTGAAACGGCTATTCCTCATCTCGTCTGCTCCTTCAAGTTGGGCAGACTCTACATCAGACTGAGGGAACTTCCGGGGGGCAGGTCAAATGCATTACCATGTTCCCTCGCGAACGATCTGCGCGGCTACATGTCAGCCTCAATCATCGGGAATGGTTTTCCCTCGGCCATGCGCTGATCAACGCATGCGCCGGGCGCGAATTTGCGGCCCGGCAAGATCAATCTTGATCGTGGCTATTTGTTGCGCAGCAGCACGTTACGGTATTCGAACTGCCCGATCGGGTAATAGCTGAACGCGGTTTCCACCACTCGTCCACTTTCGACAACATATCTGCGTCGGATCAGCATTGCCGGCGTCCCCGATGCGACCTGCAATTGCACGGCGATCGTTTCTGGCAGCACCATGACAGAAATTTCCTGCTCGATGCGAAAGATCCGCATTTCATAGAGCCGTTCGAGGGTCTCGGCGATGGATGATTTCAGGTCCTGCAGGTGCGCGCGAATGCGGCCGAAGGAGGCGTCGATAAAGACCTCGACATAACCGACTGGCGTCGATGAGGTATCATCTTCCCGGTAGCGCAGACCGACGATGCGAACGAAAGACTGGCCGACACCGCAACGAAGATCGGAAGCAAGCGCCGCGTCGGCAAGAACATCCTCGACTGTGACCGGATGGATCGGCGTGCCCGATGCGAACCGCGTCAATTCCTCGATCGACGAATACGACTGCGCATAGCTGGATTGGCGGCTGGCCCTGACGACGACCGTGCCTTTGCCCTGACGGCTTTCGACCAGCCCCAAAGCGCGCAATTCGCCAAGCGCATCGCGGATCGTGTGGCGGCTTGCGCCATATTGAACCGCCAATTCCTTTTCAGTTGGAAGCATCTCACCAACGGCGACCGCGCCCCGCTCGATGGCATCGCCGATCGCCTGCGCTATCTGCTTGAATAGTGGGCCTGTTCCGGCTGCCATGGTCCCGCCTTCTTCGGCCTCTCGCGGCGGCCAATATCATATCGCAATGTCGCGCCTGCGTAGCTCTTCTATGCTGGATGAATCATACCCGGCCTCCAATAGCAACGCTTCCGTATCTTGTCCGAGGCGCGGCGCGGCGCGCGACGGGGCGGTTTCGCCGGTCCCGAACGGCGAGCCTACGACCTTGATCGCGGTGCCATTTTCGGCTGTCAGCGTCTCGATAAGGTTCCGCTCGGCAGTGAAGGGCGCGTTCAGTGCCTCCGCCATCCGCACAACGGGTGCTGCGGGAACCACACCTGCAAGCAGGTCCAGCCATTCCGCCGTGGTGCGCGCGCCAAAAGCGTCGTCTAGCAGATCCGAAAGCACTGGGCGATTCGCCAGCCGCTCTGGAAAGCCAACGAATCGTGGGTCTGTTGCAAGGTCCGGGCGGCCCAATACTGTGCAGAGCGCCGGAAAGAATTTCTCCTTGTTCGCCATGATGTAGATCCAGCTGTCTTTGGTGCGGAACAACTGACACGGAACCAGCGTCGGATGACCCGAGCGGGCGATGCGCTCGGGTTCGTAGCCAGCGTTGGCAGACCACGCGGCGAGATAGTTGAGATTAGCCAGACCCACATCGTAGAGCGTGACATCAAGATCGCGCCCCTTGCCGCTTTCGCGCGCGGCCATGACGCCGGAAACCAGCGCCAGGGCCATGCAATAGCCCGTCATGAAATCGACTATCGATAGGCCAAACCGCGAGGGCGGCGAATCGGGCTCGCCGTTCAGCGCGAAGTAGCCGGTTTCTGCCTGGATCATGTAGTCGTAACCCGGCCAAGAGGCCCGGCTACTGTTGCGACCATAGGCCGACAGAAAGGTGCAGACGATGCTCGGGTTGACCGCGGACAGCGTTTCATAGGTGAGGCCGAGCTTTGCGGGCACATCGCCGCGAAGATTGCATGCGACCGCATCGGCTCCGCGCGCCAGCGCCAGAAAGGCTGCGTGCCCTTCCGGCGTGGCGAGATCCAAAGCCACACTGCGTTTGTTACGGTTGATCGCCTGAAAAAACAGGCTTTCGGCGGTCTTGCCCATGCCGTCGTTGAAATAGGGCCCCAGAGATCGGGTGACATCTCCACCTTCGCGCGGGTTTTCGATCTTGATGACCTCCGCACCCAGGTCTGCCAGCGCCTGTGTCCCGAACGGGCCGGCGCCGTAGAGCTCGACGGCAAGGATTCTTACGCCAGTGAGCAGACCCATAAATCGACCTCCCCGTGAAACTTGGGCTTGATTTTGTCTGGTTGTCCGGACAAGATCAAGCCACTTTCGATGATGGGCAGAAATGCCATGATCGGCGGGGGCAGGCTGCCAGTCAGCCGCAATCAAAAACTTCTGGGAGGAAGCTGAGATGACCGATTTCACTGCAATTAGCCGCAGCCTCGCAAGATTGACGCTGACAGCAACGGTTGCGTTGGCAGCCCTGACGGGCTTTGCCGCAGCCGAAACGAAATACCGCATTTCCGTCGATACCGGCCCGAACCATGTGCGCAACATCACGCTGCGCACCTTCATGGAAAGGCTGGCAGCGGCGACTTCGAACGAACTGGTCGGCGAGTTGTTCGAGGCCGGGCAGCTCTATGCCGCGCGCGATGAACCCAAGGCGGTCGCGCAGGGCGATATCGAGATGTCTGTCACCACCAACTCGTCGATCGCGGCCTTTGTTTCGAACATGAACCTGCTCGATCTGCCGCTGTTCTCGGGCCGCTCACCCGCGCAGGTCAACCAGCTCGTTGATGGCCCGCTGGGCGCCGCGATGTCCGCCAATATCGAAAGCAAGCTTGGCCTTGTCGTGCCGGGACGGTGGTTCCTGCTGGGCTTCACCAATACGTTTGGCGCCGGGCGCACTCTGACCAGCTTCGCCGATTTCAGGGGCGCGCGCATCCGGGTGCCCGGCGGCGCCGGCTTCATTGCGCGCTACAAGGAACTTGGGGCCGAGGGGGTCTCGATCCCGTTCCCCGACGTGCCGCTTGCCCTGTCGCAGGGAACCATCGACGCCCTGCTGACGACCAATGAAACGCTGCGCTCGGCCAAGCTCTTTGAAGCGGGGGTAAAATCTGTGTTCGTTGATCAGGTCTCGGTGCTTTACTATGTGCCGCTGGTCAACAAGAAGTTCTGGGATGGGCTGAGCGCCGAGCATCAGAAAGCGTTCCGGGATGCGTGGGATAGCGTAATCGACGACGAACGCATCGAGGCCGAGCGCCGTCAGGCTGCCGCCGCCGAGGAAAACGCGGCCAACGGAGTGGTCATCTACACGCCCGACGCGGCCGAGATTGCAGAGGTCAACGCGCGTCTGCTTGCCGCCGCTCCGGCGATTGCGACACAACTGGGCGTTGATGCCGAGATCGTATCGCTGGCGCAAAGCGAAATCGCCAAGCTCAACTGAGCAAGACGCCCGCCTCGCGCCGCGCCGACTGGCGTGAAGCGGGCGTCCTTTCGGAGATACCCCGATGAACCGAGCACTTGCGGTTGTTGACGCCATTGAAAAAGCGCTGATCGCCACATTTGCGGCGCTTGCACTGCTGCTGGCATGCATGGCGATGACGGCGCGCTATCTGCTGGCGGACGTGACGATGGATTGGGCGTTCGATGTCACGATCTTCCTCACCATCTGGGCGACCTTTCTGGCGGGCGCGCGGATCGCCGGGCAAGGCGGACATGTGCGGGTCGATACCGCGCTGGCGCTGCTTCCTGCCCGACTGCGCCTGATCCTGATCGTCATGGCCGGTCTGGCTGGCATCGCGCTGGCGCTGTTCCTGCTCTGGTCCGGCATTCTGGTTGTCGAGCAAGCATACCGATGGGACGAGCGGACCGCATCGACCCTGCGCATACCCCTATGGATCTATTATACATCTCTGCCTGCCGGAATGGCGTTGCTGGCCTTCCACCTTGTCGTCCGCACCACAAAGATCTTGTCGGGCAAAGTGCGCGACGAATTTGGCAAACACGAATACTGAAAAGGCAGGCGCTCCATGGGCATTGAGGTCCTCTTTGGAATAGTCGGGCTTCTGGGGCTGCTGGCGCTCGGGATTCCCATCTACATCGTCCTCACGGGCCTCGGCATCGTGCTGCTGTTGCTCGATGGCGGCTCAGTGGCGGGCATGGCCCAGACCGTGCTCGATCACATGAACTCGGCAACCCTGATGGCTGTGCCGTTCTTCGTGATCGCCGCGGGGTTCATTCAAGGCGGCGGCATTGCGCGGGCGCTCATCCTGATGGCTGCCAGCTGGATCGGGCGGTTGCCGGGGGGTATTCCGCTGGCCGCGCTGATGGCGACGGCGATGTTCTCGGCAATCAGTGGATCTTCGGTGGCAACCGTGTTGGCCATGGGCACGATGGTGGTGCCGGAAATGCTCGAGCGCGGCTACAAGCGCCCCTTCGCGCTGGGTGTAACCGCCGCCGCCGGAACCCTCGGGATTCTCATTCCGCCCTCGATGCCAATGGTGATCTACGGGCTGATGTCGGAAACCTCGATCCCTCGCCTGTTTCTCGCAGGGGTGGTGCCAGGCGCGATTCAGTTGGTGCTGTTCGCGCTGGTCATCATGCTGATGGCACGTGGGCAAGGCGGAAAGCCGATCCCGTTTCCCGGCTGGCCAGAACTTGCGCGCGCGAATTTTCACGCGCTGCCAGCCTTGGCGGTGCCGATGATCGTGCTCGGGGGAATTTACGGCGGCTTCGTTACCGTGACCGAAGCCGCCGCCCTCTCGGCCGCGGTCGCTCTGCTGGTCAGTGTGTTCGTCTATCGATCGCTCAAGATCAGCGCGGTTCCCGAGGTTCTGGTGCAGGGCATTTCCCGCACGGCAGCCATCTTGCTGATTATCGCCGGGGCAAACCTGCTGTCGCTGTGGCTGACGCGCGATGGCCTGGCAGTGCGGCTGGCTGATCTGGTCACCGGTCTCGAGCTTGGCAAAACCCAGTTTCTGTTCGTCATGGCCGGAATTCTGCTGGTGCTTGGCACCGTGCTCGAGGGCTACTCGATCATCCTGATCACGCTGCCGCTGACCCTTCCCATTCTGCATGCGCTTGGCATCGATCCGGTGCAGTACGCGATCATTGTCATCGTCGGCATCGAGATTGCCATGCTGACACCGCCCGTGGGGCTCAACCTGTTTGTTATGGCCGAAGTGGCAAAGGCTCCGGTCACCGAGGTGCAGCGCGGCATGTTGCCGTTTCTGGCGGCGATGGTCTTGCTCTGGGTCATGGTCATTCTGTTCCCCGGCGTTTCAACCTGGCTGCCGAACCAGGTGCTGGGGGTGGCACGATGAACCAAGTGTCGCTTGCTACCATCTCCTGCCTGCTGTTCGTCCCCGGGAACCGGCCAGATCGGTTTGACAAGGCAGCGGCAGCCTCGCCCGAAGGCATCATCATTGACTTGGAGGACGCGGTTGCACAGTCGGAAAAGGACACTGCGCGTCGCGCCGCATGTGACTACGCTGCGCGCGCTGCAATTTCAGCCGATGCACCCGCAGTCTATGTCAGGATCAACCCGCTAGGTACGCGCGCGTCGCTTGATGATCTCGCAGCTCTGGCTGACGGTCGGCTTGCGCCATCCGGGTTGTTTCTCGCCAAAGTTGAGTCGCCGCGTGACATCGAAATTGTGCGCTCCCACAACCCTTCGGGCAGCCCGCTGCTCGTGGCGATCGAGACTGCGCGAGGAATTGCCGGAGCCGCGGACATAGCTTCGGCGCTTCGCGCAGGCGATGCGCTCGGGTTTGGCGGGGCGGATCTCGCCGCGGATCTGGGCGCGGCTTTTGAGTGGGAAGCGCTCTATTCAAGCCGCGCCGCACTTGTGCGGGCCGCCGCAACTGCGCGGGTCGGCGTCTTTGACGTTCCGCACCTTGATATTGCCGATGCCGCAGCACTGCGGACCGAGACCCTGCGCGTGCGCGCCATGGGGTTCACCGGAAAACTTGCGATCCACCCGGTACAAGTCGTGCCAATCTTGAATGCGTTCCTGCCATCTGACGCCGAGTTCGCGCAGGCCAAACGTATCATTGCGGCGATTGAAGCCGCAGGCGGCGGCGCGGCGCAACTGGATGGCAAGATGATCGACCTACCCGTTGCCACTGCAGCCCGGCGCGTGCTGGCCCGCGCTGAGAGGCGCAAATGACCCACCAACAAGACAAGGAGACCCCGAGGTGTTCGCAGCGTTTCACCCCATAGCGGAAGGCCGAATTCGCGAATCTGTCGGATTGGCGTTCGAGGATTTTGCCGTCGGGCAGGTGTTTCATCATCGCCCCGGCGTGACCGTAACCCAACAGGACAACGTCAACGAGGCCCTGGTGACGCTCAATCAGGCGGCGCTGCACTATGATGAAAACTACGCCGCGGCGACCGAATTCGGGCGCCCGCTGGTAGTCAGCACCCTGACGTTGCAGCGCGCAGTGGGATTGGGCTGGAAGACTTTTGGCAGGCGCAGGCGAATTCTCTGGTTTTCGTCAATTCGGCTGACTTCGCCTGTCTATGGTGGCGACACGCTTTACGCGCAAACCAAGATTCTGGCGGCGCGCGATGACAAGGCCGATACCGACTGCGGCAGCTTGACCTGCGAGGCCAGCCTTACTCGCAGCGACAGGACTGTGGTCGCAGTGGTGACCTATGATCAGTCCATCTACCGCCGCGACAGGGGGCCTTTTGCGGCCCTCGGCTATTGAAGGAAGTCCCGATGCGCCTGCACCCCTCACACATCGCCATCGGCGACGCCGAGTTTGTCGAAACCCTGGGCCTCGAGTTTGACGACATCGAACCCGGTTTGGTGATCGAGCACCGGCCCGGCTTCACCTTTTCCTGGGCCGAGGCACGGTTTCGGGCGGCGATCGCCGGGGACCATGCGCCGGTGCTGATCGACCATGCATTTGCCACGCAGGCCGGAGGTGGCGAGGCCGAGATTTCGCAAACGTGGGTCGTCGGTGCCTTTGCCGCCACGACGACGCGCGCGTTCGGTCGCGTTGTCGCAAACCTGGCATGGGAAAATGTATGCTTCCCGCACCCGATCCGCGACGGCGATACCGTGTTTGCTGAATCGACCGTGCTTGACAAGCGCGGGACGAAATCGCGACCTGACCAAGGTATCCTCCACGTTGCCACGCGCGGCGTAGTGCGCGGCGGAAATGAAGTTTGCAGGTACGAACGAAAGTTGCTGGTATACCGATCAGCGCAAGGGCCGCATAAAGCGGCCGGTTACGTTTGATCAAGTGCGTCGCGGGCCGCCTGGGCAGCGCAATGAGCGCCCACAACACCTGACAGGAAAGGACATGCGTTCTTGACCTGCGCGTGCTGATCCGGCGCAGCAAGGCCGACCCGTTTGGGCTCGGCCGCGTGGCCTTCACCTCGGCGCGCACCGATCCTGCCGATAGCCCACCGCACGCAGCACGGCCATCTGCACGCGAGTGGGAAATCAATGGGGCATAGCCGCCGCATACCCTCAAACGGCGCTAGTCGACGAGCTGATGGAGTCCCGCGATAAACGCCGCCTGCCCCTCGTCCAGAACAGTTTGCCGCAGCCAAGCTGCTCATCATCGATGAGTTGGGCTTGGTATCTGTCCACAAATAAGAGCACGCCAAGTGTCACGGTAACACCCTGCATAGCTGACGTTGCCTGTTTTGCAATGCTTCAGCAGGCCTGAATGGGAGGTCTGTGGAGCCATCCTGCGGCATGGAGGTGGTCCCGATGGGCGCATTTGGGCCGACTTTACGCGGTCAGATCATCCAGACTTACCCTGAGCGTATCGGCCAACGCACGCAGCGTTGCGACCGAGCCCTGCTTTCGGCCAGTTTCAATCTCCGCCACGGTGACGCGGTTCACGCCCGCTTTCTCGGCCAATGCAACTTGCGTCAGGCCGCGCAGGTGACGATAGACGCGCAAAGCGCTTTCGCCGTTCAGTAGGCGGTTCGCATATTCCGCCGGGATTAACTCATCCTCGCGTGCCGCAAGCGCGGCCTTGGCGCGGTCATAAGCCTGTAGGTCGGCCAGATCCTCAGCCGCTGCGCGCAGGCGGTCATATTCCTCGCGAGGGATCGTCACCATCTCGTTCATGTCATGTCCTTTCAATTGACCTACCCCTGTCGTCGCTCGTTCATATCGAGAGACCTTGGGGTTGATAATGGCCGGTCTCGGGTTGGGCACGCCTGACCGGAGACAGTCAGGTGTGCATTCTGCATACTGGCAGATTATCCTTCAGGCGCCTCGGCTTGAGTTTGGCAATCGCAGCCAACCCCGCTCCGGGTTAACTACCTGCTGAGACGTCGCACCTATCGCAGAAGGAACCGGCTGAGTGGCAGATCGAACGTGTCGGCGTGGCTTTTCAGCGCATGAAGAATTTCGATTCCGCTGAATCGCCGGGCGTCGTAGAGGCAGAGGCTGATGATCGGATAGCTGTGGCCGATCTGGCGGTCATAGCGGGTCTCGAAATTCACCAGCTCGTCGCCACTGAGCCCTTCGTCCAGAAACCACGCCATATCGCCCACCAGCCGCAGCTTGCCGAACCCCTCTTCCATCGCCGCGCCAAAGGCCTCATCGAGCGCGGCCAGCATCGCGCTGCCGTTCTGGGCATGGTCGATCACGCGCAGGCGCCCGGCATCAATATCCGGACCAAGGTCGCCGCGAACCCGGCGCAGCACTTCGATCAGGTGCGCGCGCGCTGGTTCGGATGCGATCAGAAAACAGGCGTCGCCCGCGTTCAGGCCATCATTCAGGAAGGGCACGGTCATCTGGACACGGCCGCGATCAGTCTCGTAGAGCTGGCATAGATGCCGTCCCCATGGCACCGGCATACCCTCGATTGTGGCGAACTCCGGTGCCGCAACATCTGCCGGACCGAGTGTCGGCTGCGGTGCGTCGATTGGCTTTGACGTTTCGGCAAAGGCGCGGGCCGAGCTGTTCGCACCGACAAATGCCTCAAGATCCTCACGTTCAAACCGGCGCTCCCGCCGCCCGCCAACACGCAGGCAACGCAAGGCACCTGATTTGGTGTAGCGCCGAACCGATACTTCGCTGACGCGCAGGAAACGGGCGGCCTCGTGAATGTTCATCAGTTTCATGTCAGTGGGAATTCCGCTGACGGCCATGTGTTCATTATGCTCTTTGTTCATCATGATGATCATCGATAGTCTTGAAACAGTGACTGTGCAAGCGATGCTGCCGCGCCGGTCTGCCTGCACGACCAAGGTTTTCTGTCTGCTTGCAATGGGCCCGATGGAATGCAGTCGTCTTTTCAGAGTTTTGCCAGATCGCCAATCGCTTTCAAGATCGTGATCAACATTAAGCTTGACTCAGGTAATCACGAAGATCAGCATCGATAATCAAAGACCATTAAAACGGGTGTTCGGCGGCGGTGGGGAGCGCGCAATGCAACCAGAGTCCCAGTTTCGCGTGGTCGCCTGTCGGGTATCGAATCCCGATGGGAGGGGGATGGTCGGCCCGTCGCGGGGCTGACTGAATGGATGAGGGAGAGGATTGCGCAATGAGAACCCGTGCCGCTGTGGCATTGCAGGCCGGCAAGCCGCTGGAAGTGATGGACGTGAACCTCGAAGGCCCGAAGGCGGGCGAGGTTCTGGTGGAAATCAAGGCCACCGGCATTTGCCACACCGACGATTTCACCCTGTCGGGCGCCGACCCGGAAGGGTTGTTTCCGGCGATTCTGGGGCATGAGGGCGCGGGGGTGGTGCTCGAATGCGGGCCCAGCGTCACCAGCCTGAAGCCGGGCGACCATGTGATACCGCTTTACACGCCCGAATGCCGCGAATGCCCCTCATGCCTGTCGCGCAAAACCAACCTCTGCACCGCGATCCGGGCGACGCAGGGCAAGGGGTTGATGCCCGACGGCACCACCCGGTTTTCGATGCTGAACGGCACGCCGATCTTGCACTACATGGGCTGCTCGACCTTCGCCAATCACACGGTGATGCCCGAGATCGCGCTGGCGAAGATCCGGGATGACGCGCCCTTCGACAAGGCCTGCTACATCGGCTGCGGGGTGACCACCGGGGTCGGAGCGGTGATTAACACCGCCAAGGTAGAAATCGGCGCGAAGGCGGTGGTGTTCGGCCTTGGCGGCATCGGGCTGAACGTGATCCAGGGGCTGCGGCTGGCGGGCGCCGACATGATTATCGGGGTTGATATCAACCCCGACAAGAAAGGCTGGGGCGAGCGCTTCGGCATGACCCATTTTGTCAACCCGCGCGAGGTGGGCGATGTGGTGGCGCATATCGTGAACCTCACGAAAACCCCTTTCGACCAGATCGGCGGCGCCGATTATTCGTTCGACTGCACCGGCAACGTCACCGTGATGCGGCAGGCGCTGGAATGCACGCACCGCGGCTGGGGGGTTTCGGTGGTGATCGGGGTGGCGGCGGCGGGGGCCGAGATTCAGACGCGGCCGTTCCAGCTGGTGACCGGGCGGGTCTGGAAAGGCACCGCTTTTGGCGGCGCGAGGGGCCGCACCGACGTGCCGAAAATCGTCGATTGGTACATGGACGGCAAGATCGAGATCGACCCGATGATTACCCACGTTCTGAGCCTCGACGAAATCAACCGGGGCTTCGAATTGATGCGCTCGGGCGAAAGCATCCGCAGCGTGGTGGTGTATTGAGGGGGCATGATAACACGCATGTTATGATGCGTAAGCCGTTGTTTTAAAACGTATTTCATACAAGTATTAGGGAAATCGAAAGGTTTCTCGCCCCCTTTAGCCCACAAGCGCCACCAACAGCACGCGCAAAGCCATGAAAATCAGCAGAAGCGAGCCGATGGTCCAGAGCGTGGCGCGGGTGTCATGGGTGCGCGCGCTGAGGTAAGCGGCAAAGTGCAGCGCGCGCGAGACGACATAGCCATAAAGCACCACGCGCGCCGTCAGCAGCGCGGGGTCGGTCAGCACAAAAAGCAGCCCGGCGACCAGAAAGAACGGCAGGTTTTCGAGGTCGTTCATCTGGATGCGACGGATGCGTTCAACCCGTTCGTCGGGCGCCAGTTGCGCGGGGTCGGGCGCGGGGTTGAGCAGCGTCTTGCGCAGATCTTCGGGCGAACGGTAGCCGCCCTTAACCTGCATCATGCGCAGCACCGTCAGCCACGACATGCTGGCGGCCTTCAGAATCATCAGCGCGGCGGCGATGGCATAGGTGGCAAACACCGGATCTTGCAGGCTCATACGGTCCATCTGCGGCATCCTTTGGGGGGCGGGTGCGGCGATGTTAGCGCAAAACGGGCGAAAACCAAACCGGATGTGGCCGGCGCGCGCCCGGCCCGTCGCGATCCGGGCGCCGCGTACGCACCGATGCACGCAGCCCTCAAGGCCAGATTGCGCCAGACCTTTGGCAATGGCGACTCCGAAACAGCGGTCCGATCAACCCCCCTACTGCACCACAAACTCGGCGTGCAGCGCCCCGGCAGAGTTGATGGATTTCAAAATGTCGATCATGTCGCGCGGGCTGACGCCCAGCGCGTTGAGCCCCGCCACAACCTCCGAAAGTGTGGTGCCTGACATGATTTCTGCCATGCCGATGCCCGGTTCTTCGGTGATCGTTGCCTCGGTGCGCGGCACCACCACGGTTTCGCCGCGCGCAAACGGGTTGGGCTGCGCCACCAGCGGTGCTTCCTGAATGCGCAAGGTCAGGTTGCCCTGGCTGACCGCGACGCGGCTGATGCGCACCTCTTCGCCCATCACGATGGTGCCCGAGCGCTGATCGACCACCACGCGGGCGCGCTGCTCAGGCTCAACCGTCAGGTTTTCGATCCGGCCCAGCACATGCGCGGGCGAGGCCAGACGTGCCGCCGCGATTTCGACATTCACGGTGCCGCTGTCGAGCATCCGCGCCACGACGCGCCCGAATTCGGCGTTGATGACCTGCTCGATCCGCCCGGCGGTGGTGAAATCGGGGTTACGCAGCGCCAGCCGCACATCGGCGAGGGTTCCAAAATCGAAGTCGATCTCGCGCTCGATCCGGCCTCCCGAGGGGATGACCCCGGCGGTCGGTACGCCCTGCACCACCGAGGCGCCCTCGCCCGCGGCCGAAGCACCACCAGCGATGATCGTGCCCTGCGCGACGGCGTAGATGGCGCCGTCAGCAGCGTTGAGAGGGGTCATGATGAGCGTGCCGCCAAGCAGGCTTTTGGCATCGCCGATGGCGGAAACGGTTACGCTGATCGTGCTGCCGGTGCGCGCGAAGGGCGGCAGCGTGGCGGTGACCAGCACGGCGGCGACGTTTTTCGGCCGGAATTGTTCGCCCGAAACGTTGACCCCGAGCCGCTCGAGAATGTTGGCCATGATTTCTTCGGTGAAGGGGGCGTTGCGCAGCCCGTCACCAGTGCCGTTCAGGCCAACCACAAGGCCGTAACCCACAAGATCGTTGCCACGCACGCCGTCAAACTCAACCAGATCCTTGATCCGGATCGGGGCGGCGGTGGCCACCAAGGGCAGCAGGCAGAGGATCAGCACGAGCAGACGCTTCATCGCAGGTAATCCGTCAGTTTGAGGTTCGAAAGCCGCGCGGTCAGGGTGTAGAGCGTCTCGATCTGCGCCTGCACGGCTTGCAGCGCGGTGGCGGTATCGTAGGGGTCAGCGGCGGTCATGCCGGCACGGGCAATTTCCAGCGCCGTGGCCTCGGCTTTGTTGCGCGTCGCCGTGTCTTCGATCTGCGCCTCGGCGGTGCCAATGCGAGCGCGCAGCGTGGTGGCGATGTCGGAGGCGCGCATCACCTGTTCGCCCGCCGCGCGGGTAAGGCTGGCGCGCGCCGGGGTATCGCCCGCCAGCGCGCCATCGGCGACGAGTGCTGCCAGCGCAAGGCCCTTCAGCAGGTCGCGCACCTCGGGATCGGCTGCGGTGATGCCGAGATCCACGGCTTCACCATCTGCAATGCGAAACAGGCTGAGCGCACCGCCGCCGCGATAAGCGACGTCAAGATAGCCCCCCGTCCCGGCGGGCGCATCGAACCAGTCCGCAACTGCCGCAACGATGCCGGAAACGGTAATTTCGGGCGCAATCGCGGTGGCGAGGGCGGCGAGGATGGATTCAGGCGGGGCCAGCGGGCGTGTATCAGTGGCAGCGCCGGCGAAACTGTAGCGCCCGGCGGTGGCGGTGTTCAGCGCGCTGATCGCCGCGCCAAACTTCTGCCGGGCATCAGCAGTGGTGGCGCTGACCATCGTCGGGCTGGAACTGGTCGAGGCCGCAAGCAGCGTGGGTCCGAGGTCAGAAAGCATCGTGCCGATCGACCCGAGCGCGACCTGCTGCGTTGCCGCAAGCTGCCCGGCTTCGGCGGTGGCAGTGGCATAAGACGCGAGCGTGGTCAGCGCGCGTTCCACCCCGGCGAGCGCGGTAAAATCGCCGCGCACGGCGGCGCCGGTATCGTGCCGGTTGCCGCTGGTCAGCTCGCCCGTAAGGGTCGTGGCCAGCGCCTTCAGCCCGGCGTTATGCCGGCGCATCTGGAAGACCTGCGCCATATCTCCGACCGAAAGAAAGCTCATGTCATAACGCCAGAAGTTGTTGGATCAATTCGTCAATCGTGCCGATGACGCGCGCGTTGGCGGCGTAGGCCTGTTCAATCTGCAAAAGCGTCTGCATCTCGTGGTCGGTATCGACCCCGTCCTGGAGTTGCAGCGTACGCAGCGCATCTTGCCGGGCGCTTGCGAAAACCTGCTGCGCTTCGGACGTTTGCCGCCCCGAGGAGACCTGCGAAAGAATGTCGGCGGCCAGCCCCGATGCCGAGCGCGCCGCGCCAATAAAGCTGCCCGAGGCGGGTACCTGCGCGCGCGTCAGCGCGTCGCCCAGCGCGCTGAGAATGCGAGCATCGCCGACCGCGCCCGGCGCTGCGGCGCCCAGCCCGTCGCGCAGCCGCCAGAGTGCGCCGCCCTGCGCGGGGTCGGCCAAAGTGTTCACCGCGACGCGCCCGGCCAGCCCCACTTCATCAAGCGGGTCGAGCGCCGCGCCACGGTCGGTGAACAGACCGGGCTCTCCGGGCGCAAGGGTGGGGTCAACCAACGGGTCCTGGAACCGCGAGATCAGATCGCGGGCGAAAGCGTCAAGCTGGGTTTGGGCGGCAGGGGCAAGCGTGTCGCGGATCGCGAAACTGGCGCCAAGACTGCCACCGCCGAATAGCCCGTCATCGGTGGGCGGCACCGCCATGCCGTTGATCGTGATGCCCGAAAGCGCGCCGGACGCAAGCGTCATGTCGGCGGTGACCACGCCCACGGGGGCAAAGCCGATAATGGCCGCGTTGCCCTCAAGCAAGATCGCGCCGCCGGTGGTATAGAGCGATATCTGGTCATGCTCGCGCGCAACCTCACGCACCGGGACAATGGCGGCAACGGTATCGACGGCGCGCTGGCGCAGGTCCATCAATGCGGTGGCATCGCGGCCCGCTGCCTTTTGCGCCACGATTTCAGCGTTGAGCCGGTCGATCTGGGACAGCGAGTCGTTGAGCACGCGCACCTGCTCGCCGATCGCGTGGTCGGCATCGGCGCGCGCTTGCTGCACCGACGCGGAAAGAGTGTTGAGCTGTGCGCCAAGTGTCTGGGCCGACTTCAGCACCGTCGCCAGCCGCGCCTCGCTGTCAGGGCGGCTTGCAGCCTCGATCAGCGCCGACTCGAAGCTTGCGAGATTGCTCGAAAGCGAGCCTGCCTCGCCGGGGTTGCCAAGCAGCGACTCGAGCGTGGCCACAAAATCGGTGCGCAGGGTGGCGTTGCCGACCTCGGCATCGGCAATGCGGCGGTCGGCCACAACCACACGGTTGACAACCCGCGAGACACCGTCGACCCAGACCCCGGCGCCGGTGCCGCCGAGGCTGCGCGATGAAAGCGACAGTTCGCGTCGCGCATAGCCTTCGGTCATGGCGTTGGCGGTGTTCGAGGCCACCACGTCGGCGGCGCGGGCAACCGCAGAAAGGCCTGAAAGCGCGTTGCCCAGCGCCGCCGAAATGCTCATGTCTCAGCCTCCGTTCTAAAGGCCGCTGACCGGGATCAGCGTTTGATGTTGGTGGTCTCCTGCAGCATTTCGTCGACCGTCTGAATCACCTTGGCGTTTGACGAATAGGCGCGCTGGGTCTGGATGAGGTTGGTCAGCTCGGCCGCGACATCGGTGGTGGAACCTTCGCGCGCATAGCCCACAACCGAGCCGGTCGGCCCGTCGCCCGCGTCCCACAGGAAGAACGACCCCGACACCGGCGAGACCTGAAAGGTCTGGTTGTTAAGCGTGGTCAGCCCGTTTGGGTTGGGCACATCAACCAGCGGGATCTGGTAAATGGTGCGAATGAAGCCGGTATCGTAAGTGGCGCGGATAAAGCCGCCTTCATCAACCTCGACGGCGGTCAGGTTGCCTACCGGCGAGCCGTCCTTGGTGATCGAGGTCGGCGCGAAACTGTCGGAAAGCTGCGTCAGGCCATTCGGATCGCCCAGCTTGCCGATGGTCATTTCCAAGGGGCCACCCGCCACCGTCAGCGCCAGAGTGCCACTGGTGCCATCATAGGCGCCGCCCGAAATCTGGGTGACCGAAGCCAGCGTGCCGCCGCTGCCACGACTGTCATCAAACACCAGCGTGTATTCGCCGATGATCGCCCCGACCTGCGCCGAATCGCGAATAACCATGGTCCATTCGTTCGACGAGCCGGTGGCCGGGATGGTCGGCGAAAAGGTGATGGCGAGGGTTTCCGACGTGCCAAGGTTGCCGAAATATTCGACCGACAGCGGCAGCGCCGTGCCTGCGGCGCTTGCCTCTGTATCGACGGCGGGCAGGTTGACGCCAAGGTTCATCTTGGTCGTGGGGTCGCCCGCAGTCTGGTTGGCGTTGATCACCACGGGTTGCAGCCCGGTGATGGTATCACGCGGCATGACCGGAATGGTGCCATCAGCGTTGGCGGGCCAACCCAGCAACACCAGGCCCGACTGGGTCTTGAGCACGCCATTGGCATCGGTGCGGAACGAACCGGTGGTGGTCATCATCAAGGGCTGGTCGCCCATGTTCGCGCCGATCGAGACAGAGGGCACCACCGGCAACATGCCGCGCCCGGAAACCGCAAGGTCGAGCGCGTTCGAGGTGGCCACCAGCGCGCCGCGCTCTTCGATCAGCCGCATGGTCTGCGCCCGCACGCCGCCTGCCGAATAGATGCCCGAGCCGCGCGACTGGTTGATGACCATGCTTTCAAATTCGGCTGCGGCGCGTTTGTAACCGTAGGTGCCCGAGTTGGCGATATTGTCGGAAATGGTCGCAAGCCGGGTGGCGTTGGCCGCAAGGCCGGCCACCCCCGCGTTGAGCGATGACGAGATGGACATATACTAGCGCCTTTCTGCTGCTGCATCCCTCGATGACCCGCAGAATGCACAGGCACGCCTTAAAAACCTGCTAACGGATTTCGGCCCGGTCACTTCCCGGCGCGCAGCAAGATTACCTCAAGCCGGTTGTTACGCACAGCCGCCGGGTTGCGCACGGCAAGTTTGCGGTCGGCATACCCCGCCACCCGTTGCACACGCGCGCGGTCGAGGCCCTCGGCCTCGATCAGGCCCCTAAAGACCTGCGCGCGTTCGGTTGAAAGCGCCCATTCCGGGTTTACGCGCAGCATTTCAGGGTAAGATCGCACATGGCCGCCAATCGCCACTTCGTTGCCGACCAGCGCAAATACCCGTGCAAGCATGCCCGCGATGGCAAGGGTCACCGGCGCAGGTTCGGCGCTGTCAGTGGCAAAGAGCGGCTCACCCTCAAGATCGAAGAACTCGACTATCAACCCTTCGTCGGTGACACGCGTCACGATGTGGCGCGAAACATCGTCGGGCAGCATCGACTCGCCACCAAGGCCCATCAGCGCCTCGTCGATGGTCTTTTGCACCTCAGCGAGGGCCGCCGTTTCGGCAGCGATCGCCTGACCCGATGCCTGCCGCTCGGCCGTAGGGCGCTGCGCACTGGCGCCGGTGCCGACCTGCGCAAGCTGCACTTCAGAGAACACCGATTCGCCACCAAAGGCGCCGTCGCCACCGCCCGAAACCCGGTTGATCGGAATCGTAGGGCTGAAGTAATCGGCAATGCCCTTTCGTTGTTTTTCGGTCGTTGCGTTCAACAGCCACATCAACATGAAGAAAGCCATCATCGCGGTGACAAAATCGGCGTAGGCAACTTTCCATGCCCCACCGTGGCCGCCGCCACCCGCGATAACTTTCTTGCGTTTGATAATGACTGGCGCCGCAGTGTTGCGCGCTGCCATCCCATCACCCGTTCATTCACCCACGACCAGCCTTAGCAGCACGGCATTAACACGGCCCTAAACGTTAAAAACGGGGATACTTTTCAGCGGCTTCGGTCGGAGGCTCTGAGCGGTTGAAGCTGGCAAAAGCGGCCTTGCGCAAACACCAGCGGGGCCGCCTCCGCGCCCGCTGCAAAGCGGATCACGCGACCCAGGATGATGGTGTGATCGCCGCCTTCATACCGGGTTTCGGCCACGCATTCGAAGCGCGCCAGCGTATCGGCCAAAAGCGGCACGCCAAGATCGCCAAGCGTGTAGGCGATGCCCGTGAAATCGCTACCATTTCGGGTGAAACGGTAGGCAAGCTCGGCCTGTTCGGCGCCCAGAACGTGGACCGCAAAGGCCCCCGCCGCCGAAAAATGCGCGTGTCGCAGCGAAGACCGCGCCGCCGACCACAGCACCAGCGGCGGGTCAAGCGACACCGAAGCAAAGCTGTTGACGGTAATGCCCAGTGGCCCGCCACCGCCCGCCTCGCGCGCTGTTACCACCGCAACACCCGTGGCATAACGACCGAGCGCATCGCGGTAGGGGCGCGGGTTGGCGGGGTCCGGGGCCACACCCTCGGACATGGTCACAGGGTCGGGCTGGGGGCTCATCGGCATGCGGCTGTCCGTTCTTCTTGCATGACGCATACCTAGGGCCCACACCGCCACTGGCAAGGGGAAGTGTCGGCTAACCGCCCACCGTATCGCCAAAGACATCTGCCCATTCCGGGTGGCGTTGATACTGCGCGCGCACAAAGGGGCAGATCGGCACCACACGCAACCCGCGTGCGCGCACGTCCACGACCAGATGTTCGACCAGAAGCATGCCAAAGCCCCGGCCCCGGTAAATGTCGGGCACACCGGTATGGTCAGCGGCAATGGTGCCTTCGCCCAGCTGCGCCCAGGTCAGCTCTGCCTCGGTCATCTGCCCGTTGAGGCGGATCTGATAGCGTCCGCGCGTAGCCGACTGCTCGCGCAAAATTACAACATCGGTCATGGCTGCTCCTCCCCAGGAGGGCCGCCGCAGGCGCAGGTTCAGAGGGTCTTTGGCGCCTTGGGCCGCCTGACAGCAAGATCGTCCAAAGCCCACCACAAAGCAACCGTGCAGAACTGCCACAGCGGTCAGAACAAAAAATCGCCGCTGCCGACTGCCGGACCGCCTTCAAGCTGAATCACCAGATCGGCCAGCGCATCGCCGTTGAGATCGGCCGACAAGACCCCGACCCCGGCAACGACCTCATAGCGCAGTTGCCCGGTGCTACCGCCAAAACCCGCCGCCCCGATAAAGGCGGATAGCCCCAGGCCGCCAAGATCAATCCGGTCTTCGCCCGGCGTGAAATCGGTGATCAGGTCGGGCACGGTTCCCGCCGCGCCGCTATCGCCTGCGGCAAACACGAAATGGTCGGCGCCGGGGCCGCCCGTAAGCAGGTCAAAGCCGGCGCCACCGCGCAATGTGTCGTTGCCCGCGCCGCCCGAAAGCAGGTCACTGCCGTCACCGCCCAGCAGCAGATCGGCGCCTTCGCCGCCATCGAGCGTGTCGTTGCCCGCCTCACCCAAAAGCGTGTCTGCACCCTCGCCGCCCAGCAGCCGGTCGGCATCGTCACCACCATGCAGCACGTCGTTGCCGACGCCGCCTTGCAGCACGTCATTGCCCGCTCCACCCGACAGCGTATCATTGCCCGCGCCGCCATCGAGCAGATCGGGCCCGGCGCCGCCGATAATCTCGTCATCGCCCGCACCGCCCAAGATCAGATCGGCGCCATCGCCGCCATCGAGCGTGTCATTGCCCGCGCCGCCATCGATCCGGTCTGCCCCGCCCAGCCCCTGCACCAGATCATCGGCATCGGTGCCGACAAGCGTATCTGCGCCACTGGTACCGACGACCCCAGAATCGCTCTCGGCGTAAATGTATCCGGGCGGATAACGCGTGATCTCGACACTGCCGACACCGGTGAACTGCGCTGGCATCAGCGTCGTGCCGTTCGCGGTAAGCACGGTAATGCTGGCCCCGCCATATTGCAGCAGCGCACCCCCCGTGATCGGCGTGATCGTGACCTGCGCCATGGTGCGCAGAAACGGCAGGCCGGTCAGGTCAAGAATATCTGTGCCCGACTGGTAGTCCATGATCGTCACGTTGCGCGCACCATCCGAAATCACAAAGCGGTCGCGCCCGCCCCGGCCCCAAAGCGAAATATCGCCCGCCGCCGTCACCAGAATATCGTCGCCTGTGCCGCCGTTCATCGAGGTCGTCAGCGCGCCCGCTACCAGCAGGTCACTGCTACTGGTTCCATTTTGCGCCCCTTCGCCGCCGACTCGGGTGACACCAGGCGTGCCGGTATCAAGGTCGAACTGGGTAATGCCCGCCGCGTCTTCGCCCGCCGCAAACACCTGTATCCGCCCGCCCGCCAGAACAGCCGCCAGCGCGGTGATGTCGGCCAGCGTCATTCCGGCAGAATCTGCGATGCTCGACAGGTGCAACAGCCGCCCGTCGGGCAACAAGGTGAACACACTGATACCATCGTCGGCGCCGCCCGCGAGCACAAAGACCCGGTCGCCCGTCGCCACCACCTCAACCGCGCTGACCCCGGCAAAGCGGCTGAACAGGGTATCGGTGATATGGTCCACCGCAACCATCGCACCATCGGCCTGAAGCCGGAATACCGTTAGCGAACCGCTTTGGGCTGCGCCGACAATGGCATAGGTGGCACCATAGGCGGTGACCGTCGTCAGCACGGTTGGCTGCGCAAAGCCGATGCCGCTGTCGGCGCCGATGGTGCCGGCGCGCTGCGCAAGGCCGTCGGGCGCGATCAGATAGCTCGCAATCGTGTTCGCGGTCGCCGAAACCGCCAGCAACAGGCTTTGCCCACCCACCTCGACCACCGCCATCATGTCGATTGCAGCGCCAAGCGGCGGCGCGCCTGCCGATACCTGGGTGACGGCGCCAGTGGCGCCGAGCGCATAAACCACCGGCTCGCTGCGCCCGGACCGCGCGCCGTAGATGTAGACCTGGCCGCCGATGCTGGCGCTGACCGCCGAGGTCAGATCGCTTGCCAAGCCTGTGCTGCCGCCCAGATTGGCGACTGCGCCAAGCGTGCCGGTGGCACCGATCTGGTAGCTCGTGGTTGCACCGTTGCGCAGCCCCAGCGGCACAAGGTAGGTGCTCGCCCCGCCCGCAAGCTGCAACAAGTCGGGCGCATCGAGCGCACTCAGGCCACCGGCAAAGGCCTTTTGCTGCAACAGACCGGCAGCGCCCGAGGTGGCCGACAGATCGTAGACCGAAACCCCGCCGCCCAGCCGTGTCGCGGCGTAAAGCCGGGGCTGGCCGTTCACCCAGACCACGTCGAGGTCGTCCAGATTGGTTACGAAACTCGAATTTGTGCCCGTCAACGTGGACACATGGCGTAACGTCGCCACGGCTCACCCTTCCCCCAATGCACCCCCGTGCAGGGCAAAGTCTCGCTGCCGCGCCTTAACGCGGCCTTGTGCAATTGTGGCACTGGCGCGGCGAAAGCCGACAATTCGAACGATCACGTTGCCGACAGCGACGCTTGCGCTTTCTGAACCGAGGCGTTTAGATTGCGGCCACGGCAAAGGGCCAGTGCGAATGAGGCAACGTGGAAACGGCAAACATCCGGCGTGGGCGCAAATTTGATCAGGTGCTGCAAGGCGCGCGCGTCATCTTTTTGCGTGATGGCTTTGAGGGCGCCAGCGTCGATGATATCGCGCGCGAGGCTCGGGTGTCAAAAGCCACGCTCTACAGCTACTTTCCCGACAAAAGGCTGTTGTTCATGGAGGTTGCGCGCAGCGAATGCCGACGGCAGGCAGACGCCGCGCTGCACCTGATCGACACCTGCGCGCCGCCCGCCAGTGTGCTGCGCGCCGCCGCTGAACATATCGTCGCCTTCATGCTCTCTGATTTCGGCCATCGCATCTTTCGCGTTTGTGTAGCCGAGGCCGACCGCTTCCCCGCACTTGGCGCTGAATTCTATCGCTCCGGCCCGATGCTCGCGCGCGAAAAGCTGGGTGCCTACCTGCGCCTTGCCGCCGCTCGGGGCGAGCTGAGCATTACCGATTTCGACCTTGCCGCCGACCAGTTCGCCGAGCTCTGCCGCGCCGGCATCCACGCAAAACTGATCTTCGGCATCGAACCGCCGCCAACCAAGGCCGAGATCGACCGCACGATCACCGGCGCGGTGGATACCTTTCTTGCCCGCTACGGCGCCCGCCGTGCGTAGTCGCGCAGCTTTACCCGTGTCGGCTGCGCGGGCTGATCGGTAACGCAGATGTCTGTGCGCTTCGCAAGGTACTTACCCCAGGTTGCACAGCCCGTTTCGGTGCGTTTCACCTTGTGGCGCTGATACATCTTGCTTCCAAGCGGGCCGATCTTGGCCCAGTCTCCAGCGCCCCTCAGCTCCGTGATCACAGCCTTCAACTCCACGTCAAACCGTGTCACCGCCGATTGGACCGGCTTCGGCGCAGGTGAGGGCGCGACAAGCTGGCCCAGCGGCACGAACTTCGCGCAGGCCCGTTGCAAATGCGCTGGCGCCTTATCTTCGCCCAGCAACACCAGCCGAAACCCCCGCTCGCGCAGGTGCAATGCCAGATGCGAATAGTCGCGGTCCGAAGCGGCCAACAAAATGCCTTCGACCTGCCCGGAGTGAAATATCTCCATCGCTTCGATGCAGATCAACAGATCGGCGGCATTCTTGCCCGCCCCGGCGTGCACGGTGCGCAAACCGGAAACGCCGGCCCATGCCTTCATCCGCGCAGCGTCGCCGTAGACCCGGCGAATGGGTAAGGCCCCCTCATTACCCGCCAACCGGAGGATCTCATCCGCAAACCCGGCCCCGATATTCTCGCCATCAATCAACAGCGCCCATTTCAGCCGCCGAATACCCGCCTCGTCCACCATGAATATGCTCGTCAAAGAACCCGTTTCAGCATCAATGCCCGGAATTCATGGCAAAAATGCGGAACCGCCTGCTGCAATTGCTTCGGCCAAATATCCTCGGGGGGTGCGGGGGGCAGAAGGCCCCCCGGAGGGCCCACCTCAGGCCACGTCGCGCGCCAGCAACTGCCCGCCCGGCCCCGATTTCACCTCAAAGCGCGGGATCTTGCGCACGAGGTCGCTGAGCTTGGCGCTGCCATAGGTGCGGGTGTCAAAATCGGGGGCGCCTTGCGTGATATATTGCCCGATCTGCCCCAGCGAATACCACTCGCCCTCGGGGTCGATCGCCCGCATCGCCTGAATAATCAGCGGAATCGCCTTGGCCGGGGCCTCCTTGGCGCCGCGTGGTTCAGGTGCGGGTTGCGGCTCGGCGGTGCCTGCGCGGGGCGCAGGACGCGGTGCAGGCTCTTCGGCGCCGCCAAGGTTTTCGACATAGATGAAGCGCTTGCAGGCCATGCGGAAGGCCTCGGGCGTCTTCTTCTCGCCGATGCCATAGACATCCAGCCCCTGCTCGCGAATCCGCGCGGCAAGGCGCGTAAAGTCGCTGTCGGAACTGACCAGCACAAAGCCGTCAAAGAGGCCCGAATGCAGAAAATCCATCGCCGAGATCACCAGCCCGATATCAGAGGCGTTCTTGCCCTTGGTGTTGGAAAACTGCTGGTCGGCCACCAACCCCAGCGCCGCCACCTTCTTTGCCCAGGCGCCAAGGCGCAGCGCCGACCAGTCGCCATAGATCCGCCGCACCGAGGCTTCGCCAAGGCTGGCCACCTCTTCAAAGATGGCTTCGGCATAGGATGCGGGCACGTTGTCGGCATCGATCAGCACACAAAGGCGCGGCGCACGGGTCTGGGGCATGGGGTGGTCCTTTCGGGTCTTTGCCCGGTTGTGCCTGAAAGGCGGCGGCGGCGAAAGGGGCTTGGCCGGGCGGCGGCTACAATGCCACCACCGGCCCGCCCGCAGCCTCGGCATCGCCCGCGTCATGGGTGACCATCAACACGGGAATGCCGCGCGCGCGGATATG
This sequence comes from Paracoccaceae bacterium, assembly GCA_019429405.1. GTDB lineage: Bacteria > Pseudomonadota > Alphaproteobacteria > Rhodobacterales > Rhodobacteraceae > UBA6213. The sequence goes on along the minus strand of JAHYIZ010000016.1, from coordinate 15,927 downwards.
ATCAAACACGAAATGCCGAATCTCGCCGCGCAGGGCGGTGTCGAGTTTCGAGAACGGCTCATCAAGCAACAGCGCCAGCGGTTCGGCCAGAAGCGCGCGCATCAGGGCCGCGCGCGCGCGCTGGCCGCCCGAAAGCGTGGCCGGGTCGCGCCCGGCAAAGCCCGCAAGCCCCGCCTGCGCCAGCGCCTCGTCAACCGCAGCGCGGCGCGCCGCGCGCCCGCGCACCCGCTGTGCCAGACCAAAGGCGAGGTTGTCGCCCACGGTCAGGTGCGGAAACATCAGCGCATCCTGAAACAGAATTCCGATCCGGCGCGCCTCGGCGGGTATGCGCGTCATATCGCGCCCGTTCAGCGTGACCATACCTTGGGCGGTGAAACCATGCGCCAGATGCCCGCCGATCACATCGAGCAGGGTCGATTTACCTACCCCCGAAGGCCCCATCACGGTCACGATCTCGCCCGCAGGCACCGAAAGTGTCAAAGGCGCAAACAGCGATGCGGCGGCGCCCGCAGGGGTCACGCTGACACCAATCAATTCAAGGCTCATGCGCGCGGCTTTCCGATCAGGCCAAGGCGGTTGCGGTGCAGAACGGCGGGCAAAAGCAGTGCTGCGCCATAGGCGATGAACGGTAGCGCGGCTTGCAGAACCGCGTAAACCCCGACCACCCGCCGATCAGACCCCGAAGCCAGCGTGACCGCCTCGGTCGTCAGCGTGCCGATCCGCCCGGCGCCAAGAAACAGCGTCGGCAGATATTGCGCCACCGACACGCCAAAGCCGATCGCCGCAGCGGAAAGGATCGGCGCCAACAGCACCGGCAGCTTTACCGCCAGCAGCCGCCGCAACGGCGGCGCGCCCAGTGCCGCAGCGGTGTTTAGCAAGCGCCGGTCAAGCGCGCGCCATGGTGCTGCAAGGGCGATCATCACATAGGGGAACACGAACAGAAGATGCGCCCAAATCACGGTGCCATGCCCGGCAGTTAGCCCGGCGCGCAGAAACACCACATTGAGCCCGTAGAGAAACCCGATCTGCGGCACCAGCAGCGGCAGCACGATCAGCGCGCCCGCCCAGGGCGTGGTGCCGCGCCGGGCGCGGTCTTCGCCCTCAAGCCAGGCAATCGCCAGCGCCAGCGCCAGCGCGGTCGCCACCACCCCGATCAGCGCGGTTTCGCCCGCCGCCTGCGCCCAGCCCCCCGCAGGGTTTGCCCAGACCCGCAGCGACCAGCTATCTGGCAGGGCGGCGGGAAACGGCCAGCGCCACGCCAGCGACCAAAGCACCAGCGCCGCCAGCGCGGCAAAGCCAAGCGCCATCAGCGCAAGCGTAGCGCCGCTGGCCACCATCAGCCACGGCTCGGCCGAAACGCCACGCCCGCCGCGCCGCAGCCACCAACGCCCCAGCCGCGCCGCGCCTTTCTGCGCCAGCCAGAAGGCACCGATTGCCGCCGCCACCAGCACCGCTTGCAGGCTGGCCGCCGCCGAAGCGGGCAGGATCATCCGCGTATCGGGCGCGGTGAACCAACGCGTCACTGCCACCGCCAGCGTCGGCGGGTTTGACGGGCCAAGCAGGATCGCCACATCCACCACCGACAGCGCGAAAGCCAGCACGATCAGCACCGGCAAACGGATCAGCGGCCACATCTGCGGCACGATCACCTTGATCCACACAACGCCGCGGCCATAGCCAAGCGCGCGCCCCGCCGCCATGTGCTGCGCCACCGGCAACTGGCCCAGCGCCGCCAGCATCACCAGCAACAAGAACGGCACCTCCTTGACAAGCAGGCCAAGGATCAGCGCCCCGCCCCAGGGGTCGTGCAGCGTGGGCAGGTCTGGCGGCACCTGCCAGCCGGTCAGCCACGGGCTGGCAAGCCGCGCCAGCCACCCCGTCGGCGCGATCAGAAACGCCACCCCGATGGCCATGGCCGCATGTGGCGTGGCCAGCAGCGGCGCCAGCATGCGCGCGCCAGCGCCGGGGCGCATATTGCCATGCACCAGCGCGCAGAACCCGGTAGCAAGCGCCAGCGCCAGCGTGGTCGAGGCAAAACCGGTCCAGAGTGTCAGCCGCAGGCTGGTGGCAAAGCCGGGCAGCGCCAGCAACTGCCGCCATGCATCAAGGCTGAAACTGGTAGAGCCGATTGCAGGCAGAAAGCCAAAGCCCGCGCGCGCGGTTTCCCACAGCCCGGCAAGGATCGGGGCGACAAGGCCACCCAGAACCAGCACCAGCACAGTCATCCGAAGCGCGCGGCCTTCAGGCTTCATTTCGTGTAACGTTCCGCCCAGGCTTCGGTCAGCCGGGTCATCCAGCTTGCGTGCGGTTCGAGCAAGGTCGGTCCAAGGTCGGCAAGGCTTGGCAAGGCGGGCGAAGAGGGCAGTGCGGCAAACACCGCCGCTTCTTCGGCGCCGAGTTTCGCCGGGTCAAGCACCGAAAAGCTGCCGAGCACGGTGATATTCTGCTGATGCGCCTGCGTTGCGGGGGCAAGCAGGAAGTTCGCCACCACTTCGGCACCCGCCCGGTTCGCCGCGTTGAACGGAATCGCGACAAAGCTGATGTTGCCGATGCTGCCGACCTCGGGCGTGAACACCCGCGCGGTTTCGGGCAGTAGCCCCTCTTCGATCGCCGCAGCGGCGCTGGCCGGGTCGAACGACAGCGAAATATCCACCGCACCGTCATTCAACAATTGCTGCTGGATCGACTGGTTTTCGGGGTAGGTGGCGCCGCCCTGCCAGAGGTTCGGGCGAAGCCCGTCATACCACGCCCAAAGCGGTGCGGTGGCAGCCTCGAACGCGGCATCGGTCACGGGGGCCTGCAACACGCTTGCATCAGGCGCCAGTTCGATCAGCGCCTGCTTGAGGAACGTCGAACCCATGAAATTGCTGACTGCGGGGTGGGTGAAGCGGCCGGGGTTCGCTGCCGCCCATTCCGCCAGCGCCACCATGCTGCGCGGCGGTTCGGGCAGGCGCGCGCTATCGTAGGTGAACACGAATTTCGCTAGCCGCCACGGCGACTCCATGCCTTCGACCGGCACCGTAAAATCGACCGAAGCGGGCGAGGCGGGCGACAGGTCAAGGTAGCGCGCATTCGGCAGGTTGGCCACGAAGGGGCCGTGCAGCAGGCCTTGTGACTTCATCGACAGAAAATTGGGGCCGTTGATCCAGATCAGGTCAACGGCGCCCGTTTCGGTCACCCCGGCAGCCTTTTCCGAAATCACCCGTGTCACCGCCTCGGCGGTGTCGGTCAGCTTTACCTGCTGCACTTTCACGCCATAAAGCGCCTCGGTCTGCTGGCCGACCCAGGTGATGAAATCATTGGTGCGCTGGTCGCCGCCCCAGGCGTTCCAGTAAACCGTCTGGCCGCGCGCGGCGGCAAGGGTTGCATCCCAATCGGCAAGGGCGGGGGTGGCAAAGCCGAGGCTGAGCAGGGCGATAAGGGAAAGTCGCATCGTGTCTCCGGGTGTGAAAGGTCAGGAAAAGGCGTGCCAGCCCTGCCGCCAGCGGGTCAGCGTGGTCAGGGCACAGGCGGCGGCGAAGATATAGGCGAACACGGGAAAGGCGGCGGGCCACAGGCACATCGCCACAAAAAGCGCGATGGTCTCGGTGCCCTCTGTCAGCCCGCCAAGGTAGTAAAGCCCCTTTCTGGGGTAGGCAGCGGCACTGATGCCGCGCTTGGCGGCAATCGCTGCAAAGGCCAGAAACGACGACCCGGTGCCGACAAAGGCCGCGATCAGCACAGCGGCGGGCAAGGCGTTGGCAGGGTCGGCCATGGCAAAACCCAGGGGCACCAGCGCGTAGAACAGGAAATCAAGCGCGATGTCGAGAAAGGCGCCGCGGTCGGTCGGGCCGCGCATCCGCGCCACCGCACCGTCAAGCCCGTCTGCCAGACGGTTGGCCGCGATCAGCACCAGCGCCAGCCAGAACTGCCCAAAGGCAAGCGCGGGCACCGCCAGCACGCCCACCACGAACCCGGCCAGCGTGATCTGGTCGGCGCTGATGCCGCGCGCGGCAAGCGCCTCGGCGGGGGGCGCCAGCAATCGCCGCTGCAACGGCAAGAGGGCCGCGTCAATCATTGGCTAGCCCCGCTGCCAAGTGTGAAAGCGTTCCAGCCAGCGCAGGGTGCGCGGGTTGACATGCGCCTTTTTCCATTCGCCCGCCGCGTATTTGTTGGCCTCCGAAAGCGTCGGGTAGGTGTGGATCGTGCCCATGATCTTGTTCAGCCCCAGCCCGTGCTTCATCGCCAGCACATATTCGGCTAGCAAATCGCCCGCGTGTTCACCCACGATGGTGACACCCAGCACCCGGTCGCGCCCCGGCACCGTCAGCACCTTTACAAAACCGCGCGCGGTACCATCGGCAATGGCGCGGTCAAGCTCGGCAATGTCAAACCGCGCCACCTCGAAAGGAATGCCCTTTTCGCGCGCCTCCTGCTCGTTCAGCCCCACGCGCGCCACCTCGGGGTCAAGAAACGTCGCCCAGGGGATCACCCGGTAATCGGCCTTGAAGCGCCAGAAGCGGCCAAAGAGCGCGTTGACGGCGGCGAACCACGCCTGATGCGAGGCGGTGTGGGTGAACTGGTAGGGCCCGGCCACATCGCCCGCGGCGAAGATGTTGGGGTAGAGCGTTTCAAGGTAATCGTTGGTGGTAATGACCCGGTTCACCGGAATGCCCAGTTCTTCCAGCCCGTAGCCTTGCAGGCGCGGGCTGCGGCCCACCGCCGCGATCATTTCGTCGAACGCGATGCGTGAGGTGGCGCCGTTCGCCTCGACCTCAATCCACTTCTCGCCGTCCGTCACGCCGCAGGCCAGCGCCTTGTGCCCGGTCAGCACGCGTACGCCGTCGGCCTCAAGCGCGGCCTTGGCAAGCGCCGAAACCTCTTCATCCTCGCGGATCATGATGCGCGGGGCCATTTCGATTTGCGTGACCTCTGACCCCAGCCGCGCGAAGCTTTGCGCCAGTTCGGACCCGATCGGCCCGCCGCCCAGCACCACCAGCCGCTTGGGCGCGTGGTCCAACTCGGCCAGCTTCGCCCAAAGCGTGTCTGAGGTCAGGTAACCCACGGTCTCGATCCCCGGCAGCGGCGGCACAAAGGGGGCAGCACCGGTCGCCAGAATGATCGAGCGGGTGGTAAGCCGCTGCTTGGCCCCCGCCGCATCGGTGATTTCCACCGTCCAGGGGTCGATGAGCATGGCATGTCCTTGCAGCACTTCAACACCAAGCCCGGTGTAGCGTTCAACGCTGTCGTGCGGTTCAACCTCGGCAATCACCTCATGCACCCGCGCCATGACGCGCTTGAAGGAAAACTGCGGCTGGGTTGCGACCAGCCCATAGTGGTCGGCGTGGCGCATCTGCTGCGCGAGCTTGGCCGATTTGATCAGCGCCTTCGAGGGCACACAGCCGTAGTTCAGGCAGTCACCGCCCATCTTGTGACCTTCAATCAGCGTGACCTTTGCTTTAACGGCAGCGCCGATAAAAGCCGAGACCAGCCCCGCCGCGCCTGCGCCGATGACAATAAGGTTGCGGTCGAACCGCGCGGGCTTTTGCCAGCGGGCGTAGACCTTGCGGGATTTCAGAGCGTTGAGAAACATGCGTGCGATCCATGGGAAAAGGCCCAGCAGGGCGAAAGAGAAAAATAGGCCGGGCGAGACTATGCCCGAAAGGCTGTCGAGTCGCGCCAATTGCGTGCCCGCGTTCACATAAACCACGGTGCCGGCCAACATGCCGATCTGGCTCACCAGATAGAAGCTGCGCACCGGAATGGCGGTCAGACCCATGCCAAGGTTGATGGCAAAAAACGGCACCGCCGGTATCAGCCGCAGCGTGAAAAGGTAAAACGCGCCGTCGCGGGCAAACCCCTCGGCCAGCGCTTGCGCCCGCGCCCCAAGCCGCGCCGTCACCGCATCGCGCAGCAAGAACCGCGCGGCAAGAAAGGCCAGCGTGGCGCCGATGGTAGAGGCGAACGACACGATCACCGTGCCCCAGGCAAGGCCGAACAACGCCCCGATGACCAGCGTCATCAGGCTGGCGAGTGGCAGCGAAAGCGCGGTGGCCGCCACATAGGCGGCAAAGACCGCAAGCGCCAACAACACCGGGCGCTCTGCCTTCCACGCGGCGGCCGACTCGGCATAGCCACGCAGCGCGGCCATATCGGGCACAAGGTTGCGCAAGGCAAAGCCCGCCACCAGAACCACAACCACCAGCACTGCGAAGACCAGCGGCCTTGCGCCCCGGCGGGTCGGGTCTTTGGGGTTCAACGGCGGCATGGCATTCCCTTTTGTCAGCGGTCTTGCCCAGTTGACCGCCGGAACATGGCTTCGTTACGCTGCGCCGCAAAATTCACGGCCTGCGCGGCCCTGCCGCAGCCTTGCAGCCTCATTCGGCTTGACACCCCGGCAGGATGCACACAGTTAAGGGGCACGCGCCATTGACCCGCACCCCGTAAAGGTGCCCGCAACGACGGGAAAAGCCTCCGCATGAACCTCGCCCTGATCGTCATCTTGCCGTTTCTGGGTGCACTTCTGCCGGGGGTTCTGATCCGGTCGGGGCGCACGGCGGCGGCACTTGGGGCGGGGCTGGCGACGGCGGCGGCGTTGGCGGGGGTGCTGGCGCATCTGCCGCAGGTGCTGGCAGGCGAGGCGGTGGCCACGCGGATCGACTGGCTACCCGCACTGGGGCTTTCGGCCAGCTTCCGGCTTGACGGGCTGGCGGCGCTGTTCGCGCTGCTGATCCTTGGCATTGGCCTGCTCATTCTGCTTTACGCGCGCTTTTACCTTGCGCGATCAGACCCGGCGGGGCGGTTTTTCACCTATCTGATGCTGTTTCAGGGCGCGATGCTGGGCATCGTGCTTTCCGACAACATCCTGCTGCTGCTGATTTTCTGGGAGCTGACCTCGCTCAGCTCGTTCCTGCTGATCGGCTATTGGAGCCACAAGCCCGAGGCGCGCGCGGGCGCGCTGATGGCGCTGGTAGTAACCGCCACCGGCGGGCTCGCGATGATCGGGGGCATGCTGATACTGGGCGGCATCGCTGGCAGTTACGAGATTTCCGAGATTGTCGGGGCGGGCGATGCCATTCGCAACGCGCAGCATTATCCGCTGGCGCTGGCGCTGATCTTGCTGGGCGCCTTCACCAAATCGGCGCAGTTCCCGTTTCATTTCTGGCTGCCGCGCGCGATGGCCGCGCCGACGCCGGTTTCGGCCTATCTGCACTCGGCCACCATGGTGAAGGCCGGGGTATTCCTGCTGGCACGGCTTTGGCCGGTGCTGTCTGGCACGCCCGAGTGGTTCTACGCGGTGACCACGGTGGGGTTGGTCACCATGCTCTGGGGCGCCACGGTGGCGCTGTTTCGCACCGACCTCAAGGCGCTGCTTGCCTATTCCACGGTCTCGCATCTGGGGCTGATCATCATGCTCTTGGGCTTTGGCACCAAGGCGGCTGCGCTGGCGGCGGTGTTTCACATCCTCAACCACGCGAGCTTCAAGGCGGCATTGTTCATGGGGGCCGGAATCATCGACCATGAAACCGGCACCCGTGACATTGACCTGCTGGGCGGCCTGCGCCGCCTGATGCCGATCACCTTTGGGCTGGCCACGCTGGCAGCGCTGTCGATGGCGGGGGTGCCGCTGCTCAACGGGTTTCTGAGCAAGGAAATGATGCTAGAGGCGGCAGCGCACACGCCCTACCTCGGCAATGGCTGGTTGCTTGCGGCGCTGGCGACCATGGGCGCGCTGATTTCGGCGGGCTATTCGTTCCGGCTGATTGCGCTGACGTTTCTTGGGCCCGAGCGGACCGATTACCCGAAGCCGCCGCATGACCCTGGGCCGGGGCTTTGGCTTTCGCCCGCCGTGCTGGTGGGGGTGGTGGTGGCGGTGGGGCTTTGGCCTGCGCTGGCGCAGCCGCTGGTCGCGGCGGCGGCGGGCGCTGTGGTAGGCGGCGATCTGCCTGCGGTGGCGCTGAAAATCTGGCACGGGGTCACGCCCGCGCTGGCGATGTCGGGCATTGCGCTGGCGGGCGGGGCGCTGCTGCTGACGCAACAGCGGCGCTTGCAGCGGGCGGGCGCGGCGCTGGCGCGCCTTGATGCCGGCGCGGTTTATGCAGCAGTGATGGCGGCCGCTGAATCGGGCGCAAGGCGGCTGAGCGAGGCGCTCCACGATGGTTCCATGGCGCGGGCGCTGGCGGCGCTGGTACTGGTGGCATTGGTGGCGGGCGGCTGGGGCTTTGCCAGTGCCGGGATCGGGCCGCAGACGCGGCCAATGCTGGCGGTGAACCCGGTTGTGGCGGTGGGCTGGCTGGCGCTGATCGTGGCCAGCCTGTGCCTGCCGCTGTTTCACCGCGACCGGCTGCTGGCGCTGGTGCTGATCGGCATCATCGGGCTGATGGTGTCGATCGGCTTTGTCTACCTTTCCGCCCCCGACCTTGCGCTGACGCAGATCACGGTCGAGGTGGTGACGGTGGTGCTGATGCTGCTGGCGCTAAACTTTCTGCCCAAGCAAAGCATGGCCGAACCGGCGCCGCGCCGCGCCCTCGACGCGGCGATTTCGGCGGGCGCGGGGCTTGGCATCGGAGCGCTGATCTATGCCCTCATGCGGCGCGATTTCTCTGCGCCGACGATTTCGGGCTACCACCTTGAAAACGCCTATTCGGGCGGTGGCGGCACCAACGTTGTCAACGTCATTCTGGTGGACTTTCGCGGCTACGATACCTTTGGCGAGATCATCGTGCTCGGCATCGCCGCGCTGGTCATTTATGCGCTGGCCGATGTGCTGCTGCGCCGCCCCAACCTGCGCCGCCTGATGGCCTGGAGCCCGGATCAGCCGCGCGCGGGCGATGCACACCCTGTGATGCTGGTGGTCGCCACGCGGCTGGTGCTGCCGGTGGCGCTGATGGTGGGGGTCTACATCTTCCTGCGCGGGCACAACGCGCCGGGTGGCGGGTTTGTGGCGGGGCTGGTGGTTTCGATCGCGCTGGTGATGCAATACATGGCGTCCGGGCTTGCCTGGGCCGAGGCGCGGCAGCGGTTTGAATATCATTCGCTGATCGGCGCGGGGGTGCTGATCGCGGGGCTGACCGGGCTGGGGGCGTGGTTCATGGGGCGCCCGTTCCTGACATCGGCTTTTGGCTATGTGCACCTGCCGCCCCTGGAAAAGTTTGAGCTGGCCTCGGCGATGGGCTTTGACCTTGGCGTGTTTCTGACCGTGGTCGGCGCGGTGATGCTCGCGCTGGCAAGTCTGTCGCGCCTGTCCTGGCGCGCAATGACCGATGAGCGGCGGCGCGGGGAGGGCAGCTGATGGAAGCATTGGTCGCAAGCGCGGTGGCAGTGATGACGGCGGTCGGGGTCTACCTGATTCTGCGCCGCCAGACCTTTCCTGTGGTGCTGGGCATGGCGATGCTGTCTTACGCGGTCAACGTGTTCCTGTTCGCCACCGGGCGGCTGGTGGTGAACATGCCGCCGGTGCTTTCGGATACCGCCACCGGCTATACCGACCCGCTGCCACAGGCGCTGGTGCTGACCGCCATCGTCATTTCATTCGCCATGACGGCGGTGGTGGTGCTGCTGGCACTGGGGTCGTTCATCGCCTCGGGCAATGACGGCATCGATCTGGGCGAGGACCGCGAATGAACCACTGGATCATCGCCCCGGTGGTGCTGCCCGCGTTGCTCGCGCCTTTGCTGGTGCTGCTGGCGCGCAACGACCTGCGCGCGCAACGCATGCTTTCGGGCGCGGGCACGGTGGGGTTTGCGGTGCTGGCGGCGGTGTTGCTGGTGCAGGCAAGCGCCGGCGGGATCGGGGTTTACCGGCTTGGCGACTGGCCCGCACCGTTCGGCATCGTGCTGGTGGCCGACCGGCTGGCAACGCTGATGCTGGCGCTGACCGCAGCGCTGGCGCTGGCGGTGCTGGTGCATGTGATCAGCACCGGCTGGGATGCGCGCGGGCGGCATTTTCACGCGCTTTACCAGTTTCAGCTGATGGGGCTGGCAGGCGCGTTCCTGACCGGTGACGCCTTCAACCTCTTTGTGTTCTTCGAGGTTCTGCTGATTGCCTCGTACGGGCTGATGATTCACGGCGGCGGGCGCGCGCGACTGCGCGCCGGGGTGCAGTATGTCGTGATGAACCTTGCAGGATCGGTGCTGTTCCTGTTTGCGCTGGGCACCATTTACGCGGTGACCGGCACGCTCAACATGGCCGATCTGGCGCTGAAGGCGGCGGCGGTGCCTGCCGCAGAGGCGGGTTTGCTGCGGGTGGGGGGAGTGCTCTTGCTCATGGTGTTCGCGATCAAGGCAGCGCTTGTGCCGCTGCAATTCTGGCTGCCCGCCACCTATGCCAGCGCCCCCGGCCCGGTGGCGGCGCTGTTTGCCATTCTGACCAAGGTCGGCGTTTATGCGATCTTGCGGATGGTCACGCTTGTGTTTGGCGCGGGCAGCCCGGCAGGCGACATTGCGGGTGCATTACTGCTGCCCGCGGCCGGGGTCACGCTGATGCTGGGCATGATCGGCGTGCTCGGCGCGCGCGATCTGGGGCGGATGGCCGCCTTCGCGGTAATCGGCTCGGTCGGCACGCTGATGCTGGGGGTCGCGATCTTCACTCCCGCGGCGACCGGGGCGGCGCTCTTTTATCTGATCCATTCGACGCTTGTGGCGGGCGCGATGTTTCTGGTTGCCGACCTCGTGCGCGGGCAACGCGGTGGTTTGCTTCTTGCCCCCGGCCCGCGCATGGCCAACCACGGAATGCTGGCCGCGCTCTTCTTTGTAGTGGCGATCGGGGTGGCGGGGATGCCGCCGCTGCCGGGCTTTCTGGGCAAGCTGCTGATCCTTGATGCGGCGCGCAGCGCGCCGACGGCCTGGGCAATCTGGGCGGCGATTCTGGTTGGCTCGCTGCTTGCGGTCGCGGGGCTGGCGCGCGCGGGGGCGGCGATATTCTGGGCGACCAACGATGACGCATCACCCGTGCCTTCGCAGCCGCTGGCACTTGCGGGCGTGGCGGGGCTGCTGGTGGCGCTGGCGGCACTGACCGTAGCAGCAGGGCCGGTGAGCGGCTGGCTGAACGCCACGGCCGAGGCACTTTATGCGCCAGCGCCCTATATTGCGGCAGTTCTGGGCGGGGGGGCACCGTGATGCGCAAACTGTTCCCGCACCCGCAATTGACCCTTTTGCTGGCGGTGGTCTGGCTGCTGCTGGTGAACCAGATCACCCTTGGTTCGTTGGTCATGGCGGGGCTGCTGGGCACCGCGATTCCGGTGCTGACCGCGCCCTATTGGCCGGACCGGCCGCGTTTGCGCAACCTGCCGATGATCGCCAACTACCTTGCCGTGGTTCTTTGGGACATCGTGATTGCCAACTTCATCGTGGCGCGAATCGTGCTGTTCATGCCCAACGCCCAGTTGCGCACGGCATGGGTGGCGGTGCCGTTGCGGCTGACCCAGCCGGAGGCGATTACCGTGCTGGCTGCCACCATAACGCTGACCCCCGGCACCGTTTCGGCAGACCTTTCGGCCGATGGCCGCACGCTTTTGGTGCATTGCCTGCACGCCCCCGACCCCGAGGCGGTGCTGCACTCTATCCAGACCCGTTACGAGGCCCGCTTGCTGGAGATATTCGCATGATCGCCGCCGCCCTCACATTCGCCTTCGCCTGTTTCGGGCTGGCGCTGTTGCTCACCCTCTGGCGGGTGGTCCGCGCGCCGGGAGTAAGCGACCGTGTGCTGGCGCTCGATACGATGGTGGTCAATGCCATCGCGCTGCTGGTGCTTTACGGCATCTGGCAAGGCACCGCGGTTTATTTTGAGGCGGCAGTGCTGATCGCGATGGTCGGCTTTGTCTCGACCGTCGCCTATGCCAAGTTCATGCTGCGCGGCGATATTGTGGAATAGGGGGTGGGCATGGTCTGGGATATTCTGATTGCTGGGTTTCTGGTTCTGGCGGGTGTCTTCGGCTTTGTCGGCTCGTTCGGGCTGGTCAAGCTGCCCGACCCGATGACGCGCCTGCATGCGCCAACCAAGGCCACCACGTTGGGCGTGGGCGGGGTGCTGATTGCCTCGATGCTGTTCTTTGCTACCAAGCAAGGGCACCTCAGCGCACATGAATTGCTCGTCACGCTCTTCTTGCTCCTGACCGCCCCGGTCAGCGCGCATTTTCTGGCCAAGGCGAACCTGCACCGTGATCGGCCCGAGGGGTTGCCGCGCCCCGAGGCGTCAGACTGGGCAACCTTCAGCCCCGGCACCGATACCGCCGCCGAGGTGCTGGCCGAAACTGGCGATGCGCCACCGTTGACGCCGCCCCAAGGGCGTGATCACTAGGGGCGCAGTTTCCAAGGCCCGCCCATGCCCCCGTTGATCCGTGGCGTATCTGCCACCCGCATTGCTGCGCTGACCGCGCGCACCGCCGCTACCTACCGGGCCGCACGGCCGCGCAGCCTTGCGGCCCTGACCGCCGGGGCGGGGGCATTTCTTGGCGGCGTGCCGATGCATTGGATGGCCGACTGGCCGCAGCCGTTTCCGATGCTGGTGGCGCGGGCGCGCGGCGCCACGCTCGAAGACATCGACGGCAACCGGGTTGATGATTTCTGCCTTGGCGATACCGGCGCGATGTTCGGCCATTCGCCCGCCCCGATAGCGCGCGCCATTCGGGCACAGGCGGGCCGTGGCCTTACCTATATGCTGCCAAGCGAAGATGCGCTGGCGGTGGGGGCGCTTTTATCCGAACGTTTCGGCACGATGCGCTGGCAGATCGCCACCACCGCCACCGACGCCAACCGCTTTGCCCTGCGCGTGGCGCGCGCGGTGACGGGGCGGCCGAAAGTGCTCGTGTTCAACGGCTGCTATCACGGCACGGTCGATGACGCGATGGTGCGGCTGCGCGGTGGCCGCACCGAGGCCCGCCCCGGCCTTGTGGGGCAGGTGGCCGACCTGACCGCAACCGCCGTGGCCTGCGAGTTCAACGATCTTGGCGCGGTTGAGGCCGCGCTGGCGCGGGGCGACGTTGCCGCTGTGCTGACCGAGCCGGTGCTGACCAATTCCTGCATGGTTCTACCCGACCCCGGCTTTCATGCCGGGCTTCGCACGTTGACCCGCCGCTATGGCGCCCTCTTGATGATCGACGAAACGCATACAATTTCGACCGGGCTGGGGGGCTACACCCGCACGCACGGGCTGGAGCCCGACATTTTCGTGCTGGGCAAATGCGTGGCGGGGGGCGTGGCTGCGGCGGTCTGGGGGCTGGCGCCCGAGGTGGCCGACCGTTTCGCCGCCTACAACACCACCCGGCCTGCGGGCCACAGCGGCATGGGCACCACGCTTTCGGCCAACCCGCTGCAATTCGCCGCCCTGCGCGCCACGCTTTCCGAGGTGATGACCCCCGCAAATTACGCCCGCATGGAGGCAGGCGCGGCACGGCTTGAAGCCGGGCTTGCCCGCGCCATCGCCGCGCGCGGCGCGCCCTGGCATGTGGTGCGGGCGGGCGCGCGGGTCGAATTTGTCTGCGCCCCCGGCCCCTTGCGCAATGGCTCGCAGGCCGAGGCCGCGCATGCCCCGGCGCTCGAGGCCGCCATTCACGCGAGCCTTTTGAACCGCGGCTGCCTGATTGCACCCTTTCACAACATGATGCTGGTCAGCCCCGCCACCACGCAAGCGCAGATTGACCGCCTGATCGCCGCTTTTGCCGCCACGCTGGCAGAGCTTTTCGCAGGAAAGACCGCCCCATGACCCTCTCACCCACCGGTTCCACCCCCGCCGAAGCCGATGCCTTTCTGACCGCACATCCCGAGATTGAGGCCTTCGACATCGTGCTGACCGATGCCAACGGCATCGGGCGCGGCAAGATCATCCGGCGGCACGAGTTGATGGGACTCTATACCGGCGGGCGGCACCTGCCGATTTCCATTCTGGGCCTCGATATCTGCGGCGAGGATGTGCACGAGACCGGCCTGATCTGGGATCAGGGCGACGGCGATTTGCGGGCGTGGCCGATACCGGGCACTTTGAAGCCGCTGCACGGCACCAACCCGCCGCGTGGCGAGTTGCTGATGAGCATGTATCACCTCGACGGCGCAGAGATGACCTCCGACCCCCGGCACGCGCTGGCGCGGCAGGTGGCGGCGATGGCGGCGAAAGGGCTATACCCGGCGGCGGCGTTTGAACTGGAGTTTTTCCTGCTCGACCCCAAACTTGACGATCAGGGCTATGCGCGGCCCGCGGCGGCGGTGCTTGACGGGCGGCGGTCTGACAAGACCGAGGTCTATTCGGTCGATCATCTGCACGGCATGGAGCCGCTCTTTTCCGATATCTACCGCGCCGCCGAACTAATGGGCATCAAGGCCGAAACGGTGATTTCGGAATACGCGCCGGGGCAGTATGAACTGACGCTGCATTACCGCACCGATGTGATGCAGGCTGCCGATGACCTTGTGCGGCTAAAGCGCATCGTGCGGCTGCAGGCGCGCAGGCATGGCGTGACCGCCTGTTTCATGGCCAAACCGGTTGAGAAATACGCGGGTTCAGGCATGCATGTGCACGTCTCATTGCTGGATGGCGCCGGGCGCAACATCTTTGCCGAGGCGCAAGAGGGCCACTGGAACAATGCGATCCGCCACGCCATCGGCGGACTGCGGCAGACGATGGGCGAATCGATGCTGGTGTTTGCGCCGCACGCCAACAGCTGGCGGCGCTTTGCCAGCCAAAGCTATGCCCCGGTTTCGCCCAGTTGGGGCGTCAACAACCGCTCGGTTGCGCTGCGCATTCCGGCCGGGCCGGTGGCAGCGCGACGGGTGGAGCACCGCCCCTCAGGGGTGGATGCCAACCCCTACCTTGTGGCCGCAACCGTGCTGGCAGGGATGCGCAAGGGGCTGGCCGAACGCATCGACCCCGGCCCCGAAACCACCGGCAACGGCTACGAAGGCGAGGCCGAAGCGCTGCCCATTCCCGGTGACTGGCGCGAGGCGATCCGCGCTGCGACCGATTCGGAATTTCTCAAGGGTGCGCTTGGGGCCGACATGCACCGCACCTTCTGCGCCATCAAGGCCGCCGAATATGCCCGCGTCGCCCGCACCATCGCTGATGTGGACTACGACCTTTACCTGCACACGGTCTGATCTTACCGCTTCACACTCGCGGTGACGTAATTCACCGAAAGGTCGCGGTCTGACAGGCGCCAGCGCCAGCTGACGGGGTTGAATACCATGCCCTTGCGGTCAACCGGATCCAGCCCGGCGTTGCGGATGAACGTATAAAGCTCATCCGGGGTGATGAACTTGGCCCAGTCGTGGGTGCCCACGGGTAGCCAGCGCATCACCCGCTCGGCCCCGAAAATCGCCATCACATAGCTTTTCGGGTTGCGGTTGAGGGTAGAACAGATCATCAGCCCGCCCTTTTTCAAAAGGCTCTGGCAGGTGGTCAGAAACGCCTGCGGGTCGGCAACGTGTTCAACCACCTCCATGTTCAGCACCACGTCAAACTGCTCGCCCGCCGCCGCCATCGCCTCGGCGGTGGTCACGCGATAGTCGATCACAAGGCCCTGCGCTTCGGCGTGCACCTGCGCCACCGGAATGTTGCGCGGCGCGGCGTCAGCCCCCACCACCTCGGCCCCCAGCCGCGCCATCGGTTCCGAAAGCAGGCCGCCGCCGCAGCCGATGTCGAGCAGGCGCAACCCTGCGAACGGGCGCGGGCTGGTGGCATCGCGGCCAAATTCGGCGGCGATCTGACTGATGATGTAGTCAAGCCGGCAGGGGTTCATCAGATGCAGGGGCTTGAACTTGCCGTTCGGGTCCCACCATTCGGCTGCCATCGCCTCAAACTTGGCGACCTCGTCGGGGTTGATGCTGCTGGCGGGGTCTTGCATGGCGATCTCCAGATTTCCCGGTCTTGGGCGTGGCGGGCGGCGCCCTGCCGCTATATAGTCGAGCGATGGACAGAACCGCAGCCCAAAAGCGCACCAACGGCACCTTTCTCTACCCG